>NZ_JAFCUW010000006.1:0-321047 GCF_049896725.1 Massilia sp. PWRC2 | reverse complement strand
ACGGCGAACCCGGCGTCAAGACTATCTGGCTCGGAATGAAGGATGTCTACGTTGCAGCCAAAACGATGGAGAAATTACGCGACCGAGCCAATGCCAAGACTTATGTATAACGAGGTGGGATTACCCCGATCGCATTAATTGCTGATCCATCTCAAACTCTGACTGTTTCCAGAAAGCTTTATTGCCGCCCAGAACGTGTATGGCGAAGCTCCCCATCCGGCAAATTTCACAGTAGAATGCACGTGCCTTCAGTAAATGGGCCTTCCTCCGCCCCCCGTAAAAAGCGTGTATGCCAAAAAGTCCGTCCCTGCCGATTGAAATCAAGATTTCCACGGTGGTCGCCATTTCGACCATCCTGCATAGCGCCGATGCGCTGGCCATCGACGCCGCCTTGAAGCAGATGACGGGCGGCGTGGCCGACTTTTTCGATGACGAGTTCGCCGTCATCGACATCAGCGCGATTGCGGCGACGGCGCCGCCCATCGATTGGCGCGCGCTGGTCGATCTGCTCAAAAAATACCGCCTGAACGCCGTCGCCGTGCGCGGCGCCAGCGCCGACATGGCTGCGGCCATCAAGGCACACGGCCTGTCGCTCGACGATGGCAGCAGCGGCGTGCGGGCGCCGGTACCGACGCCGGCCGCCGCGCCACTACCGCTAGCGGCACCGGCCGCTACGCCGGTGTCGAGCGCGCCGGCGCTCGGCACCATGATCATCGACACCCCGGTGCGTGCCGGCCAGCGTATTTACGCGCGCGGCTGTGACTTGATCATCACCGCCGCCGTCAACAACGGCGCCGAAGTGATCGCCGACGGCAGTATCCATATTTACGCCCAGCTGCACGGGCGCGCGCTGGCCGGCGCCTCGGGCAACGCCGAGGCGCGCATTTTTGCGCTGTCGCTGACGCCGGAACTGGTGTCGATCGCCGGCGTCTACCGCACGTTCGACGACGGCTTTCCGCCCGAGCTGGCGCGCCAGCCCGTGCAGATCCGCCTGGTGGGCGACCGCATCGATATCCGCTCGCTCGGCCCGATCGCGCGCCCTTGACCCCCTATTGAAAAGGATTTATCCGTGGCACGAATTATTGTTGTGACTTCCGGCAAGGGCGGGGTCGGCAAGACCACCTCCAGCGCCAGTTTTTCCACCGGTCTGGCTTCGCGCGGTCACAAGACGGCCGTGATCGACTTCGACGTCGGCCTGCGCAATCTCGATCTGATCATGGGCTGCGAACGCCGCGTGGTGTACGACCTGATCAACGTCGTCAATGGTGAAGCGACCCTCAACCAGGCGCTGATCAAGGACAAGCATTGCGACAACCTGTTCATCCTGCCCGCTTCGCAAACGCGCGACAAGGACGCCCTCACCGAAGAAGGCGTCGAGCGCGTGTTGCACGACATGATCAACATGGGTTTCGAATACATCGTCTGCGATTCGCCGGCCGGCATCGAGCACGGCGCCCTGATGGCGCTGACCTTCGCCGACGAAGCGATCATCGTCACCAATCCGGAAGTGTCGTCGGTGCGCGATTCCGACCGCATCCTCGGCATCATCCAGGCCAAGTCGCGGCGCGCCCAGAGCGGCGCCGAGCCGGTCAAGGAACACCTGCTCATTACCCGCTATTCGCCGAAGCGGGTCGAGAATGACGAAATGCTGTCCTACCAGGACGTCCAAGAAATCCTGCGCATTCCCCTGATCGGCATCATCCCCGAATCGGAATCGGTGCTGCACGCCTCCAACCAGGGCAACCCGGCGATTCACTTCAAGGGCACCGACGTTGCTGAAGCGTACGAAGACGTGGTCTCGCGTTTCCTCGGCGAAGACTTGCCGCTGCGTTTTACCAGCTACGAAAAGCCAGGCTTCCTGCAGCGTATTTTCGGAGGAAAGTAAGATGGCCCTGCTTTCCTTCCTGTTCCCGCCCAAGGCCAAAAGCGCCAGCGAAGCCAAGGAGCGTCTACAGATCATCATCGCGCGCGAACGCAGCAGCCGCGCCGGGCCGGATTTTCTGCCCGCCCTGCACCGTGAGCTGATCGAAGTCATTTCGAAGTACACCAAGGTCAGCGCCGACGATATCAAGCTCTCGCTCGACCGTCAGGGCAACCTCGAAGTGCTCGAAGTGAACGTGGTGCTGCCGGACGCCTGAGGCAGGCGCCAGTGCCTTGCCGTGGACCGGCTGGGGTTCAGCCGCGGCCGGGCCGCCGCCGCCGCACCCAGGTGCCCTAGGTGCCCAGCGTGCGCGCCTGGTTCAACTGTTCAGCCACCCGCACGCACGCTTCGACGTGCTGGTAGCCCAGCTTGCGAAACACCGTAAAACCAATCGCCGCCGACACCACCGAGCCGGCCACCGGCACCAGCTTGGCCGCCGTCTTGCTGGCGATGCGCACCCCGACTTTTTTAAAGATCCGCAGCAGCACATCGCGGGTCACCAGGCGCCCCACCATCATGCCGCCGACGCCGATCGCCGCCTCGTAGGCCAGCAGGCGGTATTTCGGCTGCAGGCGCAGGATTTGCCCTTCGCTGAGGCCAAATTGGCTGTTGACCTCCTCGATCAGACCAGTGAACAGCGTCAGGTCCGACACCAGATCGAGCCCCGGCAGCGGCACGGCGGAAAAGCCGGCCGCCAGCATGGCGCGCCGGCGCACCATCTGCCGGCAACGCTCGCGCACTGTCAACAGTGCCTGATCGTTACCAGGAATTAAGCTCCAGTCACCCGTTTGTGCCTCGTTCATCGCTTGCTTCCTCACTTTTTGGAAATAATCTAGCTAACAACACCGGGTATTGAAAACCTTGTTTGTTGAGTATACCTTTGACGACGCGTTTCATTTGCACGCCTGCGAAGTCACCACTGGATACAAAAAACTGAAACTTAAATTAGCACTACGTTTGTAAATGTCTGTTATATTCCGGCAAAAGATAGCTTACTTAGAGTAAGACTTTTATCTCAGTGTCCACTGCCCTTTTATACCCCATTATGCGCATAGCAGTTCTCGATAGCGATCCCGCCCAAGCGGATCTTATTTGCCAGGTGCTCTCCGGTGCCGGCCACACTTGCCAGTCCTTCGACAGCGCCAAGGAGTTACTCGGCGGCCTGAAGAAGGACGGTACCGACATGCTGATCCTTGACTGGAACGTCAGTGACCTGCCAGGCAGCGAGGTGCTGCGCCGGGCCAAGGAAAAACTGCCGTCGAAGACGCCGATGATGTTTGTAACTAACAATTCAGCCGAAGACGACATCGTCGAAGGGGTCGGCGCCGGCGCTGACGACTATTTGATCAAGCCGCTGCGGCGGGGCGAATTGCTGGCCCGCGTGCAGGCGCTGCTGCGCCGTGCCTACCCGTCGCAAAACGGCGCCGAGCACTTGCAATTCGGCCCCTACGTGTTTGAGACGCGCCCGGGCCGCCTGCTGATCGACGGCAACGTGATCGACGTCACCCACAAGGAATTTTCGCTCGCGCTGTTGTTCTTCCGCAATATCGGACGGCCCCTGTCGCGTGCCTTCATCCATGAAGCCGTGTGGATCCGCGACACCGCCGTGCCGTCGCGCACCATGGACACCCACGTCTCGCGGGTACGCAACAAGCTGCGCCTGCGCCCTGAAAATGGCTTCAGACTGGTGCCAGTCTACAGTTACGGCTACCGCCTCGAGAAGATGGGCGGCTAGGCCGTTATCCGGTTCAGTCAAGCACGCATAGGACCGGCACCCTGGGTGCCAGTCGCCCCAGCCGCTTGGGGACTGGCACTGAAAGGTGGCTGTCCCATTTTTGTTTAACTGAACGGCAACGACGGCCAGACGCCCGCCCCGCCGCCCCGCCGCCACAGCCGCGCTATAATGGGCCGTTATCCCGTCGCTCCCCTTTTACATGCAACTGCTCGCTGTCGGCCTCAATCACACCACCGCACCGGTCTCGCTACGCGAGCAGCTGGCGCTGGCGCCTGACCAGCTCGGTCAGGCGGTGCGCGCCGCGCGCGGCTGGTTTGCCCGCTTTGACCACAACGGCACCGACGAAGCGGCCATCCTGTCGACCTGCAACCGCACCGAAATGTACGCAGCCAGCCGGGTCCCCAACGGTCTCGATGCGAGTGCCCACTTCCTCGCCGATTATCACAAGCTCAACGTTGCCGACCTGCGCCCGCACCTGTACATGCTGCCGCAGGATGCCGCCGTGCGCCACGCCTTCCGCGTCGCGTCCGGCCTCGATTCGATGGTGCTGGGCGAGCCGCAAATTCTCGGCCAGATGAAAGACGCGGTGCGCATGGCCGATGAAGCGGGCGGCCTGGGCACCTATCTGCACCAGATGTTCCAGCGCTCGTTTTCGGTGGCCAAGGAAGTGCGTTCGACCACCGCCATCGGCGCCCACAGCGTGTCGATGGCGGCCGCCGCCGTGCGCCTGTCGCAGCGCATCTTCGACAAGCTGGGCGACCAGAACGTGCTGTTTATCGGCGCCGGCGAAATGATCGAACTGTGCGCCACCCACTTTGGCGCCCAGCGGCCGAAGTCGATCACGGTGGCCAACCGCACGCTCGAACGGGGCGAAGCGCTGGCGCAGCGCTTTGGCGGCCGCGCCATCACGCTCGCCGCCCTGCCCGAGCAGCTGGCCAGCTTCGACATCGTCATTTCATGCACGGCGTCGTCGCTGCCGCTGATCGGCCTCGGCCTGGTCGAGCGCGCCATCAAGGCACGCCGCCACAAGCCCATCTTCATGGTCGACCTGGCGGTACCGCGCGATATCGAAGCGGAAGTGGGCCGGCTCGACGACGTCTTTTTGTACACCGTCGACGACCTCGGCCAGGTGGTCCAGAGCGGCATGGAACACCGCCAGGCGGCAGTGGCCGAAGCCGAAGCGATCATCGAGACGCGCGTGCAGTCGTTCATGCACTGGGTCGGCGACCGCGCGGTGGTACCGGTAATCCAGCACCTGCACGAATCGAGCGAGGCGCTGCGCCTGATCGAACTCGAACGGGCCCGCAAAATGCTCGCCCGCGGCGACGACGTCGAAGCAGTGCTCGAAGCGCTCTCCAAAGGCTTGACGGCGAAATTCCTGCACGGCCCGCAGCAGGCGCTGCACCGCGCCGAAGGCGACGAACGGGCGCGCCTGGCGGCGCTGCTGCCGCAGCTGTTTCGCGGCCACCGTTAGCGCCACCGTCTGACCTTCCGCTTGGCGCCGGCCGCTGCCGGCATCGTTGAATGACGCTGCCCCTCTCTCTTTCCGAAGCCCCCTATGAAACCATCGATGCTGGCCAAGCTGGATCAACTGGCCAACCGCCTTGTCGAACTCGACGAACTGCTGGGCAGTGAGACGGCCACGTCCAACATGGACAATTACCGCAAGATGACGCGCGAGCATGCCGAGATCGGCCCGCTGGTGGCCTTGTACGGCCAGTTCGGCCAGGCCAGCGCCGACATGGCCGAGGCGCAGCAGATGCTGGGCGACCCGGACATGAAGGAATTCGCCCAGGAAGAAATCGAAGCGGCCAAGGCGCGCCTGGCGGCGCTCGAAATCGACCTGCAAACCATGCTGCTGCCGAAGGACGTCAACGACGAGCGCAATATCTTCCTCGAGATCCGTGCCGGTACCGGTGGCGACGAGTCGGCGCTGTTCGCCGGTGACTTGCTGCGCATGTACAGCCGCTTCGCCGAGCGCAATCGCTGGCAGGTCGAGATGGTGTCCGAATCGGCGTCCGACCTGGGCGGCTACCGCGAAGTGATCGTGCGCCTGGTCGGCAATGGTGTCTATTCAAAGCTCAAGTTCGAATCGGGCGGCCACCGCGTGCAACGGGTGCCGGCCACCGAAACGCAGGGCCGCATCCACACCTCGGCCTGCACGGTGGCGGTGATGCCGGAAGCGGACGAAGTCGAAGATGTCGACATCAATCCGGCCGACCTGCGCATCGACACCTTCCGCGCCTCCGGCGCCGGTGGTCAGCACATCAACAAGACCGATTCGGCGGTGCGCCTGACCCACCTGCCGACCGGTATCGTGGTCGAATGCCAGGACGACCGCTCGCAGCACAAGAACAAGGCGCAAGCCTTGAAGGTGCTGGCCGCGCGCATCAAGGACGTGCAGCTGCGCGCGCAGCAGTCGAAAGAGGCGGCCACCCGCAAAAGCCTGATCGGTTCGGGCGACCGCAGCGAGCGCATTCGCACCTATAATTTTCCGCAGGGGCGCATGACCGATCACCGCATCAACCTGACGTTATATAAACTGGACTTCATCATGGATGGCGATTTGAGCGAATTGACCAATGCGCTGGCGGCCGAACATCAGGCGGAGTTGCTGGCGGCGCTGGGGGAGTAAGCATCGATGGTGGTCGGTGCGGCGCATGCGGACAGGTGACTGCGCACCAGCCCCCTTCTGCGCCCGGTAGCGGTCCCAACTCGGGTCGCCAATTAAGCCTGCCTTAAAGCTGCCGCCAGCGCTGATCGGCCCCGCAAAACCATGCGAAAATCGTCTCCCTTTCCTCTTCCTCACATCCTGCCATGATCCGTCTCCGTAGCCTGCTGCTCGCCCTCGCCTCCGTCTGCCTCGGCCTGGTTGCCGTCGCCCTCTATCTGCAGCACGTCAAGGGCCTGCTGCCGTGCCCCCTGTGCGTGATCCAGCGCTACCTGTTCCTCGCCGTCGCCGTCTGCTGCGCCATCGGCGCCTGGGCTGGCAAACCGAAAGCCGGCGCCGCGCTGGCGCTGATCGGCGCGCTCGGTGGCCTCGGCGTGGTCGGCAAACACCTGTGGGTGCTGGCCCACCCCGGTCTGTCGTGCGGCATCGACCCGATGGAAACGGCGCTCAACAAAATCCCCAGCGCCACCCTGCTGCCCTGGCTGTTCAAGGCCGATGGCCTGTGCGAAGACGCCCGCGACACCCTGCTCGGCTTATCGATCCCGCAGTGGTCGGCGCTGTCGTTCGTGCTGATCACGCTCAGCCTGATCTACCTGCTGGCGCGGCGCCAGCGATGAGCGTCGCTGCCGGCATGACGGTGGCGGCGGCGCAGGCGGCGCTGCCGCTGGTGGCGCTGGAAAACCGCATCCTGCTCGGTCACGCGCTCGGCCTGACGCGGGTCGGCCTGATCACCGGTTCGCAGAACACCGTCAGCGCCGTTGATGCGGCAGCGATCAATGCGCTGGTGGCGCGCCGCCTGGCCGGCGAACCGATCGCCTACATCGTCGGCAAGCGCGAATTTTATGGCCTCGACTTCGCCGTCAACGACGCCGTGCTGATTCCGCGCGCTGACACCGAGCTGCTGGTCGAGCTGGCGCTGGCGCGCCTGCCGCCAGGCGGCACGCTGCTCGACATGGGTACCGGCAGCGGCGCCATCGCGGTGGCGCTGGCGCACAGCCGCCCGGACGCCGCCATCAGCGCGCTCGACGCCAGCAGCAGCGCCCTGGCTGTCGCCCGCGCCAACGCCGCCCGCCACGGCGTCGCCGTGCGCTTGCTCGAGAGCGACTGGTATGGCGCCCTCGATGGCGAAGCGCTGGCACGCTTTGACGTCATCGTCGCCAATCCACCGTATATCGCCAGCGGCGACCTTCACCTGGCGCAGGGCGACCTGCGCTTCGAACCGGTCGACGCCCTCACCGACCATGCCGATGGCCTGCGCGACCTGCACACCATCATCGCCGGCGCCGGCGATCACCTGGTCAGTGGCGGCGTACTGCTGCTCGAACATGGCTACGACCAGGCCGCCGCCGTGCGCGCGCTGCTGCTGCAGTTCGGCTTCAGCGCGGTGCAGTCATGGTGCGATCTGGCCGCCATCGAACGGGTCTCGGGCGGCGTTGCCCCCTGAGATGGCCGTGGCTGGCGCGCCGCCCTCGTCATGTTTGCTACGATAGCCCGCATGCCCAGAGTCCCCATGCACGCCCTGCTTGTGCCATTCTTGTCGCTGTCGCTCATCCTGCTGTTGCCCCTGCAGGCGCGCGCGGGGGTGGCCACGCCGGCGCCACTGACGGACACCGCCGACAGCCAGGCGCACGCGCTGTTCGCCGCCGACTGGCAGTGGCGCCTGCAAAACCAGCCCGAGCTGGCCACGGCGCTGGGCCAGAAGCGTTTTCATCACCTTCTGTCAGACACCTCGCTGGCGGCCAGCCTGGCCACCAGCGCCCACGAAAAACTGGTACTTGAGCAGGCGCGCCAGCTGCTCGCCGCCAGCGACGGCCAACTCGACGCCGCCACCGGCCTGTCGCTCGACGTCTTCATCGAGCAGAAAGAGCGGCGCGTGCGCGCCGCCGCTCTGTACCCCTACCGTTATGCGCCGCTCACCAACCAGGACGGCCTGCACCTGACCCTGCCGCGCCTGGTGGTACAAATGCCATTTACAGACGAAGCCGACTACCGCGCCTACCTGGCGCGGCTGGACGCGCTGCCGGCCCACGTCGACGGCTTGATCGAGCAGATGCGCGAAGCACAAAAGCTGGGCTGGAGCGCGCCGAAAACCAGCCTGCGCCTGGTGCCCGAGCTGCTGCGCCAGTTACGCGAGAGTGTCCCCGGCGGCGCGCTGGAGCGGCCGTTCCGCGAAATCGTCGCCACCATTGCCGCTCCCGTGCGGCTCGAACTGGCCGCCGCCGGCGCCGGCGCCCTCAACAACCGCGCCATCCCCGCCCTGCAAAAACTGGAAGACTACGTGCGCCTCGAAGCGCTGCCGCAGGCACGCGACAGCGTCGGCATGCTGGCCATGCCAGGGGGCGCCGAGTACTACCGTTTTCTGCTCAGCGACAGCACCGCGCTGACGGCGCAGGCCGTGCACGCGCTGGGTCTGCGCGAAGTGGCACGCCTGCAGGCGACGATGGGGGCGGCCATCGCCCGCACCGGTTTCAAGGGCAATTTCACGCAGTTTGCCGCCTTTGCCAACAGCGACCCGCGCCTGTTCGCCAGCGATGCCGACAAACTGGTGCGACGCTACCGCCGCCAGCTGGCGCGCGCCAATGCGGCCGCTGCGCGCCTGTTCGACAACGTGCCGGCCGACGTGCTCGAGGTGCGCACCATCGACGCCGGCGCCGCCGATCAGGGCGCCGCCTATTATGAGGCGGCCAGCGAAGTGCGCGCCGCCGCCATCGTCGTCAATACCAGCCGGCTGGCCAGCCGCCCGCTGTGGGAAACCGAGACGCTGGTGCTGCACGAAGGGGTGCCCGGCCACCACCTGCAGGTGACGCGCGCGCGCCAGCTCGAGGCGCTGCCGGCGTTTCGCCGCTACGGCTGGTATGCACCGTTCGGCGAGGGCTGGGCACTGTACGCCGAAAGCCTGGGGGCGGAGCTGGGCATGTATGGCGAGCCGTTCTCCGACTTTGGCCATCTCAATTCGGACTTGCTGCGCTCGGCACGGCTGGTGGTCGACAGCGGCCTGCACGCGCTGGGCTGGAGCCGCCAGCAAGCGCTTGAGTACCTCAATGCCAACACCGCCAATGCGCACGCCGACAACGAAGTCGAGGTCGACCGCTATATTGCCGCCCCTGGCCAGGCACTGTCCTATAAACTGGGGCAGCTGCGTTTGCAGGCCTTGCGCGAGAGGGCGCAGGAACGGCTCGGTGCGCGCTTCGACATTCGCCGCTTTCACGCGGCGCTGCTCGACAACGGCGCCCTGCCGCTGGCGCTGCTCGAGCGGCAAGTCGAGCGCTGGCAGCAGGCCACGCTGGCGGCAGCGGGCGCCGGCACCAAAGCGCCGGCGCCAGCGCAATAGCGCCAGTTTTTACAGGGGCGCGGGCGAAGAAGGCGGTTTTCGGTTAATCTCTGCACCAATTATTTGCAGAGCGATTTGCAGAGCGATTTGCAGAGCGCCTGACAAAACCTTCGAAACAAGGCGCGACGGCGAACCCGGTACGACCGTGCGGCAAGCCTGAGCCACGCCGTCATGCAGGTTTTGTTAGGCGCTCTTAGGCGCGCATCGCAATGCCGACACCATATTTAGATGCAGTACCTGAAAGGATAGACCCGTGCCGAACCTCCTGACCCGCCGACTGGCACTGCTTGACGATGACGATCACCGCGCCCTGCTCGGCCAGGGTTTGCGCGGCATCGAGCGCGAAACCCTGCGCGTCGACCGTGCCGGCAAGCTGGCGCAAACGCCACACCCGCACGCCCTCGGCGCCGCCCTGACGCACCCGCAGATCACCACCGACTACGCCGAAGCGCTGCTCGAATTCATCACCCCGGCCGAACACGACATCAGCATCACCCTCAACCAGCTCGACGCCATCCACCGCTACGCCTACACCAAGCTGGGCGACGAGATGCTGTGGAGCGAATCGATGCCATGCGAACTGCCCGACGAAGCGCACATCGAGATCGCCAACTACGGCAGCTCGAATATCGGCATGCTCAAGCACGTGTACCGGCGCGGCCTGGCACTGCGCTATGGCAAAGCGATGCAGTGCATCGCCGGCATTCACTACAATTACTCGCTGCCCGACGCCCTCTGGCAGCTGCTGTCGGCCAATGAAGGCATCGCGCAGGAGCGCCGTCACGCGATGCGCGACTTTCAGTCGGAAAGCTACATCGCCCTGATCCGCAACTTCCGCCGCTACAGCTGGCTGCTGATGTACCTGTTCGGCGCCTCGCCGGCACTGTCGACCGATTTCTTGCGCGGCCGCCCGCACAAGCTCGAGACCTTATCAAGTGACACCCTGTACCTGCCGTATGCGACCAGCCTGCGCATGAGCGACCTGGGTTACCAGAACGATGCCCAGTCGGGCCTGACGCCGCACGAAAACAGCCTGGAAAGCTATGTCTCGACGCTGATGGATGCGGTCAACCGGCCGTATGCACCCTACCAGCAGCTGGGCACCAAAAAGGACGGCGACTGGATCCAGCTGTCGACCAATGTGCTGCAGATCGAGAACGAGTACTACTCGACCATCCGCCCCAAGCGCGTGATCAAAACGGGCGAGCGGCCGATCCAGGCGCTGTGCCGGCGCGGCGTGCAGTACATCGAAGTGCGCTGCATGGATGTCGATCCGTTCGAGCCGGTCGGCATCAGCCTGGAAACCGGCCGCTTCCTCGACGCCTTCCTGCTGTTTTGCGCGCTCGACGACAGCCCTGTCGTCACCGTCAACGAGAGCGCCGCCAACGCCAGCAATTTCGCCCACACGGTCAAGGAAGGCCGCCGTCCGGGCTTGCTGCTCACCCGTGGCGATGCACAGATCGCCCTGCGCGACTGGGCCGGCGAACTGCTGCAGCGCATCGCCCCGGTGGCGGCCCTGCTCGACGTCCAGCACAACGAGGCGGGCGTCCATGCAGCCTCGCTGGCGACCCAGCAGGCCAAGATCGACAACCCGGCACTGACGCCCTCGGCGCGCGTGCTGGCCGAGGTGACGGCACTGGGCTCGTCAGCCGCTTTCGGCCTGCGCCAGAGCGAACTGCACGCGGCGTTCTTCCGCCACGATCCCTTGATGCCGGCCGAGCTGGCGCTGTTCGACGAGATGAGCGCGGCGTCGCTGGCCGAACAGGCCGCCATCGAGGCGGCGCCCGGCCCCGCCTTCGACGATTTTGTGGCGGCCTACAACACCAGTACTTTATGCTGTGAGTGATGGTTGGTCGGCCCTGCCGGCTCACTTCCTGCTTACTTTTGCGAGGACCGCATGCTGGCTTTTTATAACGAGCACCACGCACAGCACCGCGGCCGCCACGAGATGTTTCGCGGCGCGCTGGTGCCCGCCTTTGAACAGCCCGAACGGGCCGACATGGTGGTGGCCGAATTCGGCCGCCGCGGGCTCGGTCAGATCGTCACGCCGCACGGCGTGCCCTTGACGTCGCTGGAAAAAATCCACACCCCGCGCTACCTGCATTTTTTGCGTAATGCCTGGAGCGACTGGCTGGCGCTCGATCCAGAGAACGCCGCGCGCGACGCCTTTCCCTCGGTATGGCCGATCCGCACGCTGCGTGCAGACATCGAGCCAGACAATTTTGCCGCCCGCATGGGGCTCTATTCGATGGACAGCGGCACACCGCTCACCAGCGGCACCTGGATCGCCGCCAAGACCGGCGCCGACTGCGCCGTCAACGCCGCCCACGCGCTGCGGC
Source organism: Massilia sp. PWRC2 (assembly GCF_049896725.1). Taxonomy (NCBI): domain Bacteria; kingdom Pseudomonadati; phylum Pseudomonadota; class Betaproteobacteria; order Burkholderiales; family Oxalobacteraceae; genus Massilia; species Massilia sp. PWRC2. The sequence goes on along the minus strand of NZ_JAFCUW010000006.1, from coordinate 309,050 downwards.
TGGGCGAACGGGGCACCTTTGCGCTGACGCGCCCGCCCGGCCACCACGCCGGCGCCGATTTTTTTGGCGGCTACTGCTTCCTCAACAATGCCGCGCTGGCAGCCCAGCACCTGCTCGACGACGGCGCCCGTAAAGTCGCCATCCTCGACATCGACTACCACCACGGCAACGGCACCCAGAGCATTTTTTATCAGCGCAGCGACGTGCTGTTTACGTCGATTCACGCCGACCCGCGCAGCGACTACCCGTTTTATCTGGGCCACGCCGACGAAACGGGAGAAGGCGCCGGCGCCGGCTACAACATGAACCTGCCGCTGGCCGCCGGCAGCACCTCGGCGCAGTGGTTTGCCGCGCTCGAGACAGCCTGCTACAAGCTGCTCGCGTTCGGCGCCGACGCCCTCGTCGTCTCGCTCGGCGTCGATACCTTCGCCGGCGATCCGCTGACCCATTTTGCACTGCAAAGCGGCGACTACCTGCGCGTCGGCGAGCGAATTGCCCACCTCGGACTGCCCACCGTATTCGTCATGGAAGGCGGCTACGCCGTCGCCGAACTGGGCATCAATGTCGTCAACGTTCTCGAAGGATTTGAAACCGCCGCATGAGTGAAGATACTGCCGCCGTCAGCGCCTCCCCCATCGACTGGCAATGGGCCAGTTTTAATCAGCTCACGAACCACGACGTCTACGCCATGATGGCGGCGCGGCTGCACGTGTTCGTGCTCGAGCAGCAGTGCCTGTGGAACGATTTTGATGGCCTTGACACCGATGCCCACCACCTGCTCGGCTGGGCCGTGGTCGATGGTCAGCGCCAGCTGGTGGCGTATTTGCGAGTGCTGGCGCCCGGCGCCAAGTACGTCGAGGCATCGATCGGCCGCGTGCTCACCACCAGCGTCGCCCGCGGCGGCGGCGCCGGCCGCGCGCTGGTAGAGAAGGGACTGGCGCAGCTGACACGCCTGTATCCGCAGGCGCGCATCAAAATCGGCGCCCAGCAGTACCTCGAACGCTTTTACGCCAGCTTTGGCTTTACCACCATCAGCGCGCCGTATGAAGAAGACGGCATCATGCACATCGATATGTTGCGATAATCCCAAAGGGCGCGTAATTGTTACAGGCCTTGTTGCGTGCAGGAAATTCATTGCGCATAATTGGGGTTTAATGAAACAGGAGCGCGCATGCGACTTCGCGACTCTGCCCACGCCTACGGTGCCGTCTCACGGATCAACCACTGGCTGGGCGCGCTCCTGATCCTGGCCATGCTGGCCATTGGCCTGGTGTTTATTGATCTGCCCACCGGCAGCGCACGCACCTTCTGGCGCACCCTGCACATCGCCATCGGCACCAGCTTGCTGCCACTGGTGGCGCTACGCATCGGCTGGCGGCTGCTGTCGCGCACGCCGACGCCGTTGATGGCGCTGGCGCGCACCGCCCACCTGTTGCTGATGGTGACGCTGGCGGCGATGCTGGTCAGCGGCGTGCTGATGCAGTGGTTCGGCGGCCGCCCGATCGGCGTGTTCGACCTGATCCGCTTTGCCAGTCCGCTGGCCGCTTCCCCCCTGTGGCAGGAGCGAATGGAGCAGTTGCACGGGGTGCTGGCGTGGTGCCTGATTGGCTTGATTGCCTTGCACGTGCTGGGACTGCTCGTGCACAGCGCGACGGTCGGCCGTGCCTTCTGGGCGCGCATGGCTGGGCGGGCGCCGCGGCGCTAGGGCGCAGCCCCGAAAAAAAGCGGCCCGTCGCAGCGGCCGCTTTTTTTTACTACGCGCTGCGCTGGGTATTTTATTTCGCGCTGACCAGCGTCATATCGAACACCACGCCGGAGTTCGGCGGAATCGCACCAGAGCCGGCGGAACCGTAAGCCTGGCTGGCGGGAATCAGCAGCACGCGGCGGCCGCCCACTTTCATGCCGACGATGCCGGCCGAGACGCCGGCAATGGTGTTGACACCCACCGTGAACGAGTACGGACCGGTTTCGATCTGGGTGCCGGTGAAGTTGGCGGCATCGGCCTTATACAGGGAGATCGTGTAGTTGATGGTGACGCTGCTGCTGGCCGTGACGGTGGCGCCGGTGCCGACGGTAATGTCGTTGATGACCAGGCTGGCCGGGCTGCTGACGGAGGTCGTCGGCGTGCTGCTATTGCTACCGCCGCCGCAGGCCGACAGGCTCAAGGCGCCAACAAACGCGGCGATCAGGGGAAGCTTGAAATTCATGGAAATCCTTGGTTAAAAAGTGCGCTGCAAGTGTAGCAGAGGGGCACGGCGGCAATCTACCGCCGCCTGTCGTCAAGTTGTAAATTCAGGTAAAGAGGGCCTTAAATTTCTACCTGGGTACCGAGTTCAATCACCCGGTTCGGCGGGATCTGGTAGTAGTCGGCGGCACCGCGCGCATTGCGCGACATCGCCACATACAGGTGTTCACGCCATGGCGCCATGCCACCGCCGGGCGCCGAGATCACCGTCTGGCGGGCGATGAAGAAGGATGTCTCCATCATCTCGAACGGCAGGCCAAGGCGCTCGCACTGGGCCAGCACCTTGGGAATGTCCGGTTCGTCCTTGAAGCCGTATTCGACATTGATCTGGTAGCAGTTGTGGCCCAGTTCGACCACGGTGGCCTGTTCTTCGGCGGGGATCCACGGCAGCTCGCGCATGTGCACGGTGAGGAACACCACGCGCTCGTGCAGCACCTTGTTATGCGACAGATTGTGCAACAGCGCGTGCGGCACGCCGTCGCTTTCGCCGCGCAGGAAGATGGCGGTGCCGTACACGCGCGCCGGCGGCGCCACGAACAGCGAGGCCAGAAAATCTTCCAGCGGGATGGCGTGCTTCTGCAGGTTTTCGAACACCAGTTCGCGGCCACGCTTCCAGGTCACCATCACGGTAAACAACACGGCGCCCAGCAGCAGCGGGAACCAGCCGCCATGCAGCAGTTTGAGGGTGCTGGCCGAGAACAGCATGAAGTCAATGACCAGGAAAAAGCCGGTGGCGCCGAAACACACCCACAGCGGCAGATGCCAGCGGAAGCGGGTCAGGAAGAAGGTCAGCACGGTGGTGCACAGCATGGTGGCGGTCACCGCAATGCCGTAGGCGCCGGCCAGCTTGTCGGACGAGCCGAAACCGATCACCGCCAGCAGCACCACGATCAGCTGCAGCCAGTTGACGGCGGGGATGTAGATCTGCCCGATCTCGCTCTCGGAGGTGTGCAGCACGCGCATGCGCGGCAACAGGCCGAGGGCGATCGCCTGCTTGGTCATCGAGAAGGTGCCGGAAATGGTCGCCTGCGAGGCGATCACCGCCGCCATGGTCGACAGCAGCACCAGCGGGTAGACGCTCCATGGTCCCAGCTGCTGGAAGAACGGGTTGGCAATCGCTTCCGGATGGACGATCAGCAGCGCGCCCTGGCCAAGATAGTTCAGCGCCAGCGCCGGAAAGACCACGATGAACCAGGCGGCGCGGATCGGCTTCTTGCCGAAGTGGCCCATGTCGGCGTACAGCGCTTCGGCGCCGGTGAACGCCAGCACCACGGCGCCCAGGGCGACGAAGGCAATGTAGCGGTTCTCCAGCATGAACAGCAGGGCGTTGAGGGGATTTAAGGCCGCCAGGATTTGCGGCGCCGCGGCGATGTTGATCACGCCCATGATGGCCAGGGCGGCGAACCATACCACCATGATGGGCCCGAACCAGCGGCCAATGCCGGCCGTGCCATGCTTTTGCGCCCAGTACAGCGCCACCAGCACGACAATGGTCAGCGGCACCACGTAGCGCGACAGCGCCGGCGCCGCCACTTCCAGGCCCTCGATGGCGCCCAGCACGGAAATGGCCGGGGTGATCACGCTGTCGCCATAAAACATGGTGGCGCCCAGCACACCGAGCATGAGCAGCGGCGTGAACCATTTGGACGAGCGCGTTACCGAGCTGAGCGTCAACGCCATCAGCGCCATGATGCCGCCCTCGCCGCGGTTATCGGCGCGCAGCATCAGGGTGACGTATTTGAGGGCGACGATCATGGTCAGCCCCCAGAAAATCAGGGACAACACGCCGAGCAGATTGAAGGTATTCAGGGCCAGACCATGTTCGGGATCAAAAATGGTCTTGAGGGTGTACAGGGGACTGGTACCGATATCGCCGTAGACGATGCCGACGGCGGCCAGGGTCATGGTCGCCAGGCTGGCTTTCTTGTGTTCTGGGGTCAAGATTGCACCATATTGTTGTTTTGGTGCATCGCACAATAGTCCCACATGGTGAAAATTGCAAGTGGATTTCGGTTCACAAAAGGTTCTCTCAAAGTTGCAAGGTTTTGCAGTGGCACAGCAGGGGCTGGCGCAAGTCTGCCCTAACGCCGCTGCTGTGGTCGCGCGCCACGATCGACCACGCGCGGGCGGCCTGTGCTGCTGGCCACAAGAGCCTGCCATCGGTGCTTGTACACAGGCTTGTCCACAAGCTTGTCACCAGCTGATCGGCCACTTATCACCAGCTTATCAACCGCTTATCACCAGCTTGTCAGCCGCTTTTACCAGGCTTGCCCACAGCTTTGTCCACAGGCAGTTCAGGCGCTGCCCGGGCACGCCGCCGCCTGATCCTTTGGCGGCCCGCTAGTGTAGCTCGTTGCAACATCGTGCGCTCAGTCAAGCAGCTGGAAATTGTGGTGCAATCGGTACGCTGAGACTGTCTATCGGTCCAGACCAGCGTTGAGGATGCTAATCGGCAAGGTCCGTTCAATTCGGAGATAATGTCAACCGGCAAATCTTCGATCGTCCCTCCATGCGCACCGGCATCATCTACGCTTCCCTGGCCTTCCTCAGCTGGGGCTTGTTTCCCCTGTATTTTCACGCCCTCAACGAGGTACCGGCCGGGCAGATCCTGGCGCACCGCGTGCTATGGTCGCTGGTGTTTCTGGTCATCGTGCTGACGGTGCGGCGCCAGTGGCGCTGGTTGCCGGAAGTAATCAGGCGGCCGCGCGTGGTGTTCAGCTTCGTTGCCAGCGCCCTGTTACTGAGTGTCAACTGGCTGATCTATATCTGGTCGGTCAACCACGGCCACGTCATCGACGCCAGCCTCGGCTATTTTATTAATCCGCTGATCAATATCATGCTGGGCTACGTGGTGCTGGGCGAGCGCCTGCGCCGCCTGCAGTGGACCGCCATCGCGGTGGCCGCTGCCGGCGTGCTGTGGCTGACCTGGCAGGCGGGCACGGTGCCGTGGATCGCCCTGGCGCTGGCCGCCACCTTCGGCGGCTACGGCCTGCTGCGCAAGACCGCCGCCCTCGGTGCGCTCGAAGGGCTCGCTTTTGAAACCATGGTGCTGTTTCCGCTGGCGCTGGGCTACGTTGGCTGGCTGACCGTGCACGGCGCCAACGTGTTTATCAGCACGCCGCACGACAGCACCCGCTGGCTGCTGGTCGCTGCCGGCCCCATCACCGCCATTCCGCTGCTGATGTTTGCCGCCGGCGCCCGCCGCATTCCCATGGCCGTGCTGGGCATGATCCAGTACATTGGCCCCACCATCCAGTTCCTGCTGGGCGTGTGGCTGTTCCAGGAAGCGTTCACGGCTGACCGGCTGGTTGGCTTTAGCCTGATCTGGAGCGCGCTGGCGCTGTACGCAGCCGAAGGTTTGTGGCGCGCACGCAAACAGGATTGACAGGGCCGCGGGGTGGCCGCCCGCCCCCCTTTTCCGGTATGCTGTGCACCTTCCCGTCCTCAGAGCATTCCAATCCAATGGCCAATTACGTCTATACCATGAACCGCGTGGGCAAAATCGTCCCGCCCAAGCGCCAGATTCTCAAAGACATCTCGCTGTCCTTCTTCCCGGGTGCCAAGATCGGCGTGCTGGGCCTGAACGGTTCCGGCAAATCGACCCTGCTTAAAATCATGGCCGGCATTGACACCGACATCCAGGGTGAAGCGGTACCCATGCCGGGCCTGAACATCGGCTACCTGCCGCAGGAACCGGAGCTCGACCCCGAGCAGACGGTACGCCAGGTGGTTGAATCGGGCCTGGGCGAAGTGTTCGAGGCGCAAGGCAAACTGGACGCCGTGTACGCTGCCTATGCCGATGAAGACGCCGATTTCGATGCGCTCGCCACCGAGCAGGCGCGTCTGGAAGCGATCATCTCGACGTCCGATGGCGGCAACCTCAACCTGCAACTGGAAATGGCCGCCGATGCGCTGCGCCTGCCGCCGTGGGAACAGAAAATCGGTGTGCTCTCGGGCGGTGAAAAGCGCCGCGTGGCGCTGTGCCGCCTGCTGCTGTCAAAACCCGACATGCTGCTGCTCGACGAACCGACCAATCACCTCGACGCCGAATCGGTCGACTGGCTTGAACAGTTCCTGTTGCGTTTTCCCGGCACCGTGGTCGGCATCACCCACGATCGATATTTCCTCGACAACGCCGCCGAATGGATTCTCGAGCTCGACCGCGGTCATGGCATTCCCTGGAAGGGCAATTACAGCTCCTGGCTGGAACAAAAGAGCAACCGCCTCAAGCAGGAAGAAGCGACCGAATCGTCGCGTCAAAAAACCATCGCCAAGGAACTCGAGTGGGTGCGCCAGAATCCGAAGGGACGCCAGGCCAAGAGCAAGGCCCGGCTGGCGCGCTTCAATGAATTGTCCGAGCACGAATACCAGAAACGAAATGAAACCTCGGAAATCTTCATTCCCGTCGCCGAGCGCCTGGGCAATGAAGTCATCGAGTTCAAGAACGTTTCGAAAGCCTTCGGCGACCGCCTGTTGATCGACAACCTGTCGTTTACCGTGCCGCCAGGCGCCATTGTCGGCATCATCGGCCCCAACGGCGCCGGTAAATCGACCTTGTTCAAGATGATCACGGGCAAAGAGCAGCCCGACAGTGGCGAAGTGGCGATTGGCCAGACGGCGCGCGTGTCGATCGTCGACCAGAACCGCGACGACCTGGCCAACAGCAAGACGGTGTTCGACGACGTCGCCGGCGGCGCCGATACGCTCACCGTGGGCCGCTTCGACATGCCGTCGCGCGCCTATCTCGGTCGTTTCAACTTCAAAGGTTCGGACCAGCAAAAGATCGTCGGCAACCTGTCCGGTGGTGAACGGGGCCGCCTGCACCTGGCAAAAACCCTGCTGCAGGGCGGTAACGTCTTGCTGCTCGATGAACCGTCAAATGACCTCGACGTCGAAACCCTGCGCGCGCTGGAAGACGCGTTACTCGAGTTCGCAGGCAGCGTGATGGTAATTTCCCACGATCGCTGGTTCCTCGACCGCATCGCCACCCATATCCTGGCCTTCGAAGGCAATTCGCAGGTCACCTTCTTTGACGGCAATTATCAGGAATACGAAGCGGACAAGAAAAAGCGCCTCGGTGAAGAAGGCGCCAAGCCAAAGCGGATTCGCTACAAGCCGCTGACGGTATAAGCATCGCTGCCAACAAAAAAGCCCGCCGGAGCGATCCGGCGGGCTTTTGCTTTTGGTACGACGTCGGCGACGTCAGGCCGGCAGCTTAGAACGAGTACTTGGCACCGAGGGTGATAACATCGGACTTGGCGCCGATGTTCTGGTTTTTGCCATAGCGCTCATATTCGAGCGTCACAGCAACCTTGGGGTTGAAGTTGTACTGCGCGCCGACGCCGGCATACAGTTCAGTTTTGCTTTCGTCACCGCTGAGCAGCGAGTCGCTGTAGTTGCGCTTGTTGTTGGCGGCGCCCAGCTTGCCGAACACGGAGAACTGTTCGTTGACCGGCACGCTGGCCTTGCCAGCGACATAATAGGATTTACCGTCGCTCGAACCTGTGCGGTTGACGCCGTTCAGGGTGTAGCTGTAATCCGAGCTGCGGAAATCGGTGTAGCCGACCTCAACGCCGAAGGTCTGGTCGAATTCATAGCCACCGAAAATTTTGCCGGACGACTTGTAGCCGTCGCTGCTCGACGCCGAGGTGCCCGGGATCGAGGCGCTGTGATCAGCGTTGGCGATACCGACACCGACGTAGGGGCCGGGTTGGGCTGCTTGTGCCGAGCCAATGACTGCCGTTGCGGCGACGAGGGCGAGAATGAGCTTTTTCATGCGAGATCCTTTGAACTGGTTAATCGTCTGGCTCGCCATTCACAATGAATCGCGAGATAGTCAAGATAGCAAACCGGAAGGGCCACGTCCTCGGCGATTCAGTAAGAAATGTAAGGGAATGTAAGCAAAATCGAAAATAACTGACCCGACATTCACTTATTTGCAAGAGGCAATGCCAGCAGATCACTGTCTTTTGGTGAAACTTAGACGAATTTAATCAAATAAAGCGGCATCTGGCGTGCGCCGGCGCGCGCCGCCATGCATATCAGATGTAAGTAGTGACGAGAGCGCCAACAGTGCTCAAACGATGCGGCGAAAGGTCAGATTGACACGCCCGGCGACCTCGCTTGCAGTCTTGTTGATGCCGTGCGACCAGTGCTGCTGCAAGCTGCCGGCCATCAATAGCAGGCTGCCATCGGTCAGCGCCAGGCGCAGGCGCTCGCCGCTGGCCTTGTGTTTAAGAATCAGGGTGCGGGCGCCGCCAAAGCTGACCGAGGCGATCGCCGGCTCGTGCCCCAGCGAACTTTCGTCATCGCTGTGCATGCCCATGCTGTCGCGGCCATCGCGATAATAATTGAGCAACACGCTATTAAAGGTGCAGCCGGTGGCTGCTTCGACGGCGGCGCGGATGCGCAGCTGCAGTTCAGTAAACGGCTGCGGCGCCAGGCTCAGGCCGGAATAGCGGTAGGCGGCCTCGCCGTACCAGGCGGTCAGGCGTGGCTGCAGGAATTGCTTGCCCCACAAGGTGATGGTGTCGCTGCGCCAGTCGGTCTCGGCGATGAGCTGCTCGAGCACGGCGGCGTTCGACAGCGGCAGCGGCAACTGCGTCATGAAAGCGAGGCGGCCGTCGCGCACGGCGATCGGCGTGAGCGCATCGGCGGCCGTCAACAGGTCCGGCCCGTTCACGGCCGCAGCCAGCCCATGATGGTGTCGTCTTGCGCTTCGCCGCGCGCATTGTTGACGCGGCGGCGCAGCACGCCTTCGTCGACAAAACCAAGCGACAGATACAAAGCACGCGCGCGCCGGTTACTGGCGCGGGCGAACAGCTCGACGCGGCTGATCTGCGGCATCTGCAGCAGCACGTGCTCGAGCAAGCCCTGAAACAGCGCGCGGCCGACGCCCTGCCCCTGCGCCTGCGGGTCGACGGCGATGGTCAGGTCGGTGAGCAGGTGCGCCAGCGAGGCGATGCCGGGCGACGAGGCGTGGATCTCGCCGAGCAGCTGGCCGCTGCCATCGTTCGCTTCCCACACCAGCTCGACGCCGTCACTGGCGGCGCGCGCCATGAAGCCATCGATATACGCGGCCGTGATTTCAGCCGGGGTGCGCGCCAGCCCGTCGGGCACGCCCGCCACGCGCCGGTACAGCGCCATGATGGCGGCGCGGTCGGCGCCGGTAGCGGGGCGCATCATCGCTGCGCCAGTTCGGTGGTGGCAATTGCCAGCGCGCGGTACAGCGCGCCGGTGGCCGGGTCCCATTGCTCGAGCGCCCGCTGCTGGCGCTCGACGGTGGCCAGGTCGCCGCGGGCGATCGGGCCACTCAAGGCGGCGCGGGCACCGAGCCGCAGCACGTTGTCGAGCGTCTGGGTGGCCAGTGGCGCCGCCAGCTGGCGCGCCACGGCGTCGTCGATGCCGGCGGCGCGGTAGGCGCGCAGGGCGGCGTCGATCACCGTCACCAGGTAATTGGCGGCAAATACCGAGGCGGCGTGGTAGACCGTCTTGGCGGCCGCATCGATGGGCACGCTGCGCGCACCGATCGCTGCCAGCAGCGGCGCGAGCACGGCCAGCGCGCGCGCATCGCCCTCGACGCCGCAAAAGGTGCCGTCGAAATCGGCCGCCACCCGCGCCGGATCGGCAAAACTGCGCACCGGGTGCACGCTGGCGGTGTAGGCGCCAGCGGCAGCAGCAGCAGCGAGCAGCGCCGACGAACTGGCGCCGCTGCAGTGAAACACCACCATGCCGGCCGCCACCGCCAGGCTGGCGCAGGCGGCCTCGATCTGGTCATCGGCCACCGCCAGCAGGACGATGTCGGCGCGCCGCAGCGGCGCCTGCGGGGCGACGGCGCGGCCCGCGCCAATAAAGGCGACGGCGGCGGCGGCGCTGGCCAGTGAGCGGGTCTGCACGTCCTGCACGATGCAGGCGCCGCTGCTGGCGAACAGCCGGCCCATGGCGCGACCGAGCTGGCCGCCGCCGATCAGGTTGAGGGTGAGCACGGCGGGCGGGGTCATTTAAAAACCGGCGCCGGGCAACTGCAGGTAAGCCAGTTCATCGGCGCTGGAGGCGCGCCCGAGGATGGCATTGCGGTGCGGGAAGCGGCCAAAGCGGGCGATCACGGCGCGGTGTCGCACGGCGTAGTCGAGGGCGCCGTTACAACGGGCGTCGACGCCGGCGAGCGCCGCAAACAGGCTGACGGCGCGCTCCTGCATGCGGGCGTCTTCGGCGTGCTCGAATGGCATGTAGGCGAACCAGCGCTGGTACGGCGTCAGGCGGGTATCGACGCCGCTGTCGACCAGCGCCGTGGCAGCGGCCAGCGCCAGCGCGTCGCCGGCAAACGACGCCGGCTGGCCCCGCTGCGCATTGCGGGTGAACTGGTCGAGCACCAGGATACGCGCCAGCACCCCTTCCGGGCCACCCGCATCCCACTCGCGCAAGCCACCGGCGACGGCCACATCGATGACGGTGCCAAAGCGCGCGCCAATGGCGGCATCGAAGGCGTCGTCCTTGCGGAACCACTGTGGCCGCTCGCCGCCGTATTGCGGGTCACTGGCCGGTAAAAACCAGAAATCGAGAACGTCTTGTGCTTGCATGGGCAATCCTGATAAGGGCATGTCAGTTGCGCGCGTGCGCCAGCTGAAAACTGTCGAGGCCATCGAAGCGGTTCAGTTCATCGGCCAGCTCGGACAACCTGACGCCGCTGCTGCGCGAGAGCGCGACGGCGACAAAGCGCCATTCCTGGGCGCCGCCGACGGCGCCGATCGACAGCGAGCCGCCAGCGAAATCATAGCCCCGTTCGAGCATCAGGGTGCGCAGCACGCCTTCACGGGGGATGTATTCGCTTTTGAACTTGAGCATGATGGCCACCGCATGGCGCGACGGCAGCCACGCTTCGAGGTGCTGCAGATAGATCATGATGACGGCCGACAGCGCCGCCAGCACGATGGCCGCCGCATAAAAGCCGATGCCGACCAGGATGCCGATCACCGACGAGGCCCAGATCGAGGCCGCCGTGGTCAGCCCGCTGATATTAAAACCTTCGCGCATGATGACGCCAGCGCCCAGAAAGCCGATGCCGGTGACCACGCCCTGGATGATGCGGGTGGGGTCCGACACGATCAGCGCACCGCCATGGCCGCCGAACCATAAATCGGGATAGCCGCCAATGATGGTCAGCGCCGCCGACGCCATGCAGACGATGCCGTAGGTGCGCATGCCGGCGGCGCGGCCGTGGTAGGAGCGCTCGTAGCCAACCATCAGCCCGAGCAGCAGGGCGCCGAGCAAATTGAGGACGATGATGCCGTTGACCTGCAATTGGTGGGCGGTCCAGTACGCCGCCAGCATGGCCTGGGTCGGCATGGCCTTATTTGGCGACTGGCTTTTTCACCAGTTGCTGTTCGAATTTGACATCGAGTTTGCTGACCCGGCGGGCGATCTGCGGCCCCAGCGCATTGACGAAGCGGACGAAGTCGTCCAGTTCGAGCGGCGCGCACAGCGGCGCCGCAGCGGGCAGCTCGCTGATATAAAACAGGCCGTCGCCGGTGATCGACATCGACCAGCCCTGCTGGCCGCTACGGTTTTTCAGGCGGTCGACGGCGCTGCTGGCGCGGGTGGAACGGGCGCTGGCCATCAGATCTCCCTGGTGCGCAGTTCGAGCCATGCCAGCGCGGCGCCATCGACGTGGGGACGCAAGCGGCGCCGCACTTCGGCGTGGTAGGCATTGAGCCAGTCAAGTTCATCTTCGCGCAGCAGCGCCAGGTCGAGGCAGCGGCTGTCGATGGGACACAGGGTGAGTGTCTCAAAGCGCAAAAAATCGCCAAATTCACTGCTGCCGGCAGCGACGTTGAGGACCAGGTTTTCCAGGCGAATGCCCCAGCGGCCGGGCCGGTAAATGCCCGGCTCGATCGAGGTGATCATGCCCGCCTGCATCGCCGTGTGCGGCTCCGGCATGGTGGTGGGCGATATCGATTGCGGTCCCTCGTGCACATTCAAAAAGTAACCGACGCCGTGGCCGGTGCCATGACCATAGTCGGCGCTGGCAGCCCAGATCGGCGCACGGGCAATGGCGTCGAGCAGGGGCGAGCGGGTGCCAGAGGGAAACTGCGCCGACGACAGCGCGATCACGCCTTTTAAGACCAGCGTGAAGTCGCGCTTTTGCGCCTCCGACGGCGTGCCGACCGGCACCACGCGGGTGATGTCGGTGGTGCCGCCGAGGTACTGGCCGCCCGAATCGATGAGCAGCAGACCATCGCCTTCGATGTCGGCATGGGCCTGCTCGGTGGCGCGGTAATGCATGACGGCGCCGTTGGCATTGAAACCGGCGATGGTGGCAAAGCTGGGGCTGACAAAGCCGGGCCGGCGTGCACGCGCGGCGCAGATATGGGTGTCGACATCGAGTTCGGTCAACGGACCACGGCGAACGTCGAGCAGGCGCGGCTCCAGCCACGAGAAAAATTCGCACAGGGCAGCGCCATCGTGTTCCATGGTGGCGCGCACGTGGGCGATGTCGGCGGCCGATTTTTTCGATTTCGCCACGGTGCTGGGATTGATCGCCTCGATCACCTTGACGGCGCCAGGCACGGCCGCGCGCATGCCGGCCGTGACGCGGCGCGGATCGATCAGCAGCACGCTGGCAGGATCGAGCGCGGTCAGTGCAGCGGCGGCCTGTTCGTAGGGCGCGATGACGACGCCGTCCACGGCCAGCCGCGCCGCCAGATCAGCGGGCACCTTGCCGGCGCCGACAAACACCGTGGCAGACAGTGGCGCGATCAGCGCGTGGGCCAAGAACACCGGATTGAAGCTGACGTCGGCACCGCGCAGGTTGAACAGCCAGGCGATGTCGTCGAGGGTGGAGATGAGATGGCGGTCGGCGCCGTGTGCTGCCATGGCGGCGCGCACCAGCGCCAGCCGCTCGGCGCGGCTGCTGCTGGCGTACGGCGCGCCGTGCTCGAACACGGCGGCGTCGGGCAGGCCGGGACGCTCACTCCAGACGGCATCGAGCAGGTCGAGATCGCGGCGCACAGTGATGCCGCGTGCCGTCAGGGCGTCGCCCAGCACGCGCGCGGTGGCCAGTCCCAGCACGCGGTCGTCGACCGCGACCTGGGCGCCGGCGGCCACGTGTTCGGCCAGCCAGTCGATGTACAGCAGGCTGGCGCCGGACGCGATTTTCATCAGCTGGACTTCGCTGCCGGCCAGTTCGACGGCAGCCTGGTCCCAGTAACGGGCATCGGTCCAGACACCGGCAAAGTCGGCGCCGACGATCATGGTGCCGACCGAGCCGGTAAACCCCGACAGGTATTCGCGGCCCTTCCAGCGCCCCGGCAGGTATTCGGACAGGTGCGGGTCGGCCGACGGAATCAGCACGGCGGCAACGCCGGCGGCGGCCATGGCGGCGCGCAGCCGGCCCAGGGTATCGGCGCGGCCGGCGGCGGCGGCGGCGGCGGCGGCGGCGGCGAGAGAAGGCGTATTTATCTGCATAGTCATCTGCTTGGTCATCCCCGTATGATACTCCCAACCGCTGCGCGGCGGCGCTGCAGCTCAGGCCTGAAACAGGCGCAAGCGCTCGAGATCGAGAATGCGGATGCCGCCGTAATCGAGCCGCAACATGCCCTCTTTTTCGAGCAACTGCAAGGCCTGGTTGACGCGCTGGCGCGAGGCCCCCGACAGGTAGCCGATTTCCTCCTGCGACAGCTGCACCAGCGCTTCGAGTCCCGGATACAGGTGCGGGTGAAACAGCGCCGCCAGGCAGCGCGCCACCCGGGTGTCGACATCGAGGGTGCGGTCGCTCTCGACCTGGGCGATGAACTGGCCGAGCCGCTCGTTGAGCTGCATGAGCAAAAAGCGGTTGAAGGGCAGGCTCGTCTCGAGCAGCCACTCGAAAGTCGGCCGCGGCATGCGCGCCACCCGGGTGTCGCGCAGGGCCATGACGTCGTAGCGCCGGCGTTCATCCTTGAGCAGCGAGCCTTCACCAAACCAGCTGCCGGGGGTGACGCCGGTGAAGGTGACGCTTTTGCCGGCGGCCGAGAAATTGTTAATTTTAACGAGGCCGTCGACGATGCCGACCCACGTCGTAATCGGCTCGCCCTTGCGGCATACATAACCGCCGCGCGGCACGAACTGTTCGTAGCAATCGGCTTCGACGCGCGCCATTTCAAACGGCGTCAGGCGGCGTGACCAGATGGTCGCGCGCAGGTGATCGAGCAGGGAAACCGGGTTGGCAGACATTGTGCGACGCACCATCGAAAGTAGGGCAATTGTCACCCAAAAGACAACATGAAGGCCTTGCGCAAGCTACTATCATTACACAAAAGCAGCACAAAAACAGCGCCGGTTACTGTCGTGAAGGACCGCGCGCAGACTGAAGGAGACGCAGTGGCAGCAGCTAGCGATACCCAATCGGGCACCCGCATGGACACCTTTCCGCGACGGTTGCGCAACCACGGCCAGCAGCGGCCGGGCCGCCCCGCCTTTCGCGAAAAGCACCTGGGCATCTGGCAAAGCTGGAGCTGGCAGCAGGTCAATGTCGAGGTGCGCCTGATCGCCTGCGGCCTGGCTTCACTGGGTTTTAAACGGGGCATGAACCTGGCCATCGTCGGCGACAACCGGCCGCGCCTGTACTGGGCCATGCTGGCGGCGCAATGCCTGGGCGGGGTGCCGGTGCCGCTCTACCAGGATGCCCCGGCCGCCGACATGGCGTATGTGCTCAACGATGCCGAGATCGGCTTTGCGGTGGCCGAAGACCAGGAGCAAGTCGACAAGCTGCTCGAACTCAAAGCGCTGTGCCCGCAGCTGCACCAGATCGTCTTTGAAGATGGGCGCGGCATGCGCCACTACAGCCATAGCGGTTTGCTGTCGCTTTCTCGCCTGCAGGAACTGGGGCAAGTGTGGGATAGCGCCAACCCGGGCCGCTTCGACGCCGCCGTCGAAGCGGGCAGCGGCGGCGACGCCGCCATCATCCTGTACACCTCCGGCACCACCGGCAAACCGAAAGGGGTGGTGCAGTCGCACGCGGCGCTGCTGGCCGCCGGCAGCGGTGGGGTCGGCTTCGACCGCTTGAGCGATCGCGAAGACATCCTGTCGTATCTGCCGATGGCGTGGGTGGGCGACTGCCTGTTTTCGCTGGCGCAGGCGCTGGTGGCCGGCTTTACCGTCAATTGCCCGGAATCGGGCGACACCGTGCTGACCGATTTGCGCGAGATCGGCCCCAGCTATTATTTTGCACCGCCGCGCGTGTTTGAAAACATGCTCACCAGCGTGATGATCCGCATGGAAGACGCCAGCGCCATCAAGCGCCGCATGTTCCACCATTTTATGGCGGTGGCGCGCCGCTGCGGCGCCGCCCTGCTCGCCGGCCAGGCCGTCAGCACGCTTGACCGCCTGCAGTACGCCGTCGGCAGCGTGCTGGTGTACGGGCCCCTGAAAAATGTGCTGGGCCTGTCGCGCGTGCGGGTGGCGTACACCGCCGGCGCCGCCATCGGTCCCGACCTGTTCCGCTTTTACCGCTCGATCGGCGTCAATCTAAAACAGCTGTACGGCTCCACCGAAACCTGCGCCTACGTCTGCCTGCAACCGGACGGCAATATCAAGTTCGACAGCGTCGGCTTGCCCGCGCCCGGCGTCGAAGTGAAAATCGCCGCCAGCGGCGAGGTGCTGGTCAAGTCGCCCGCCACCATGACGGGCTACTTCAAACGGCCCGATGCGACCAGCGAAGTGATCGACGCCGACGGCTATTTTCATACGGGCGACGCCGGCGTGTTCGACCGCGACGGCCACTTAAAAATCATCGACCGCGCCGCCGATGTGGGCAAGATGAATGGCGGCGCCATCTTCGCCCCCAACTACATCGAAAACAAGCTTAAATTTTTCCCGTTTATCAAGGAGGCGGTCGCCTTCGGCAATGGCCGCGACGAGGTGTGCGCCTTCATTAATATCGACATGGAGGCGGTCGGCAATTACGCCGAGCGCCGCAACGTCGCTTACGCCGGCTACACCGACCTGGCCGGCCACGCCCTCACCTATGAGCTGGTGCGCGCATGCGTCGAACAGGTCAATGGCGACCTCGCGCGCGAGGACGGCATGGCCGGTACGCAGATCTGCCGCTTCCTGGTGCTGCACAAGGAACTCGATCCCGATGACGACGAATTGACCCGAACGCGCAAGGTGCGCCGCACCTTCATCGCCAGTAAATACGCGGTGCTCATCGATGCGCTTTACACGGGCAAGACCAGCCAGTTCATCAGCACCCAGGTCAAATTTGAAGATGGCCGCGTCGGCAGCGCCAGCGCCGACCTGCGCATCTGCACGGCGGCCAGCTATCCGGCACTGGCGGTGGCATGATGCACACACCAGCGAACCTGCCAGCGAATCGGCCAGCGAATCGGCCAGCGGCGCTGCCAGCTGCCGCCGGCCGCCACATCGGCCCGGTGATCCTCGACCTCGCCAACATCAGCCTGGCGTTCGGCGGTGTCAAGGCGCTTACCGACATTTCGTTCGACGTTCGCCAGCACGAGATCCGCGCCATCATCGGTCCGAATGGCGCCGGCAAGTCATCGATGCTCAACGTGATCAATGGCGTCTACCGCCCGCAGCAGGGCCGCATCACCCTGCGCGGTGAAGCGCGCCGCAACATGGATTGCCACGCCGCCGCCAAGGCGGGGATCGCCCGCACGTTTCAGAATATCGCGCTGTTCAAGGGCATGACGGTACTCGACAACATCATGACCGGGCGCAACCTCAAAATGCGCTCGAATTTTCTGCTGCAGGCGCTGTACCTGGGACCGGCGCGGCGCGAAGAAATCGCCCACCGCGAAAGGGCCGAGGCGATCATCGATTTTCTGGAAATCCAGGCGATTCGCAAGACGCCCGTGGGACGCCTGCCCTACGGCCTGCAAAAGCGCGTCGAACTGGGACGGGCGCTGGCAGCAGAACCGGACATCCTGCTGCTCGACGAGCCGATGGCCGGCATGAATGTCGAGGAAAAGCAGGACATGTGCCGCTTCATCCTCGACGTCAACGACCAGCTCGGCACCACCATCGTGCTGATCGAGCACGACATGGGCGTGGTGATGGATATCTCCGACCGCGTGGTGGTACTCGACTACGGCCGCAAGATCGCCGACGGCACCCCCGACGCCGTGCGCGCCAACGAGGAGGTCATTCGCGCCTACCTCGGCGCGGCTCACTGACAGGACGACAGATGAATTTTTTCTTTGAAGTGCTGATCGGCGGTCTGCTCTCGGGGATCATGTACGCCCTGGTGGCGATCGGCTTTGTGCTCATTTATAAGGCCTCGGGGGTGTTCAACTTTGCCCAGGGCGCGATGGTGTTCTTTGCCGCCCTCACCTGCGTTGGCATGGTCGACAAGTGGGGCGTGCCGATGTGGCTGGCGATTGCCTTGACCAGCGTCGTCATGATCGTGCTGGGACTGGTGATTGAAAAAGTGGTGCTGCGACCGCTGGTCAATCAGCCGGAAATCACCCTGTTCATGGCCACCATCGGCCTGGCGTTTTTTATCGAGGGCCTGGCGCAGCTGCTGTGGGGCTCGCAAGTCCATAAACTCGACCTGCCCATCGAAGACGTGCCGATCGCCTTCCTGATGGACCGTTTCAATATCATCGTCTCGCAGTTCGACGTCAGCGCCGCCGCCATCTGCGCGCTGATGGTGACGGCGCTGGCGCTGCTGTTTTCGAAAACCAAGGTGGGACGGGCCCTGCGCGCCGTCGCCGACGATCACCAGGCCGCGCTGGCGGTCGGCATTCCGCTGCAGCGCATCTGGGCCATCGTCTGGTCGGTGGCGGGGCTGGTGGCGCTGGTGGCAGGGTTATTGTGGGGCGCCCGCAACGGCGTGCAGTTTGCCCTCACCTTCATTGCCTTAAAAGCGCTGCCGGTGCTGATCCTGGGCGGATTTACCTCGGTGCCGGGGGCGATTGTCGGTGGCCTGATCATCGGCGCCTCTGAAAAGCTGGCCGAGGTCTATCTCGGTCCGCTGGTCGGCGGTGGTATCGAAGGCTGGTTCCCCTACGTGCTGGCCCTGCTGTTCCTGCTGGTGCGGCCGGAAGGCCTGTTCGGCGAAAAACTGATCCGGAGGATTTGATGCTCTACCGCGAAGCCGGGCAATTTAAAACCAGCTACCAAGCCGATAACCAGATTTTCCCGATCCGCCAGGACCGCTATGCGATCGCCATCGTGCTGCTGGTGGCCGCCGTGCTGGTGCCGCTGCTGGCCAGCCCGTATCTGCTGTCGGCGCTGTTGATCCCCTTTTTGATTTTTGCGCTGGCGGCGCTGGGTCTGAATATCCTCACCGGTTACTGCGGCCAGCTCTCGCTCGGCAGCGCTGCCTTCATGGCGGTCGGCGCCTACGCCGCCTTTAACTTTGTCGCCCGCGTCCCCGGCATGCCGCTGCTGCTGGCGTTTGTTCTCGGTGGCTTGTGCGCGGCGGTGGTCGGCATCGTGTTCGGCTTGCCGTCGCTGCGGGTGCGCGGCTTTTATCTGGCGGCGTCGACCCTGGCCACACAGTTTTTCGTGGTCTGGTGCCTGACCAAGATCCCGTATCTGACCAATTACAGCGCTTCCGGCGTGGTGACGGTGCAAAAAATGCAGATCCTCGGCTACCAGTTCAACAGCCCGCAGAGCAAATACCTGCTGGTGCTGGTGATTGTCGGCGTGCTGGCACTGTTGGCCAAGAACATGATCCGCTCGAACGTGGGACGCTCGTGGATGGCAGTGCGCGACATGGATGTTGCCGCCGAGGTGATCGGCTTTCGGCCGCTGCGCACCAAGCTGCTGGCGTTTGCCGTCAGTTCGTTTTATTGCGGCGTGGCGGGCGCTCTGTACGCGTTTGCCTACCTCGGCACGGTGGAGCCGGAAGCCTATAACCTCGACCTGTCGTTCCGCATTTTATTCATGATCATCATCGGCGGCGTCGGCTCGGTGCTCGGCTCCTTCCTCGGCGCCGCCTTCATCGTGCTGCTGCCGGTGATGCTCAATATCGTCGGTCATGGGCTGGGCCTGCCGACCAGCTTTGCATCGAACCTGGAGTTGATGGTGTTTGGCGCGTTGATCATCTTTTTCCTGATCGTGGAACCGCACGGTCTGGCGCGCTTGTGGCAAGTGGGTAAAGAGAAGTTGCGCCTGTGGCCTTTTCCCCATTAAGGCGATGGCAGCAGCACCAGTGCAGTGATTTTGAGGAGACGACAATGAGCACCATAAAACATACGATTAAAAACATCCTGCTGTGCGCGGCACTGGCCGGCGCCGCCAACGGCGCCATCGCCGCCGACCAGTTCGTGGCCTTGCCGTCCTACCGGGTCGGCAGTTACGCCGCCGGCGGCTCCGGCTTTTATGGCGGCGCCATCGATTACTTTAATCTGGTCAATGCCAACGGCGGCATCAATGGCGTCAAGATCGCCTGGGAAGAGTGCGAGACCGAGTACAACCCGTCGCGCGGGGTCGAGTGTTATGAGCGTCTGAAAACCAAAAACGGTGGCGCCACCCTGGTCGATCCGCTGTCAACCGGCATCGCCTACGGCATTCTCGACCGCGTCGCCACCGACAAGATCCCCATGACCATGCTGGGCTATGGCCGCTCGGACGCCGCCAACGGCAAGGTGTTCCCGTATGTGTTCCCGCTGATCACCAGCTACTGGGACCAGGCGGCAGCGATGATCAAGTACCTCGGCGACAAGGAAGGTGGCTACGCCAAACTGAAAGGCAAAAAAATCGCCTACCTGTACCACGATTCGCCGTTCGGCAAAGAGCCGATGCCGGTGCTCGACGCCCTGGCCAAGGAGCACGGCTTTGAACTGATCAAGGTGGCGGTGACGCCGCCCGGCAGCGAGCAGCAGTCGCAGTGGCTGCAGATCCGCCAGGCCAAGCCGGACTACGTGATCCTGTGGGGCTGGGGGGTGATGAATTCGGTGGCCATCAAGACGGCCCAGCGCAACGGCTTCCCGCGCGAGAAAATGCTGGGCGTGTGGTGGGCCGGTTCCGAAGAAGACACGGTGCCATCGGGCGACGCCGCCAAGGGCTACACGTCGATGACGTTTAATACGCCAGGTAACTACCCGGTGCTGGACGAACTGCGCAAGAAAATCTACGCCACCGGCAAGGGAGATCTGGCCGAACAAAGCCGCATCGGTTCCGTCTATCACATGCGCGGCATGACGCTGGGGATCCTGTGGACCGAAGCGATCCGCACGGCGCAGGAGAAATACGGCAAGGGCAAAGTGATGACGGGCGAGCAGGTGCGCTGGGGCCTGGAACACTTGAACATCGATGAAGCACGGCAAAAGGCGCTGGGTGCCTTCGGCATGTTCCCGACCGTGAAAACCAGCTGCGACGACCATGAAGGCTCGGGCGCCGTCAAGGTGCAGCAGTGGGATGGCAAGGCGTGGAAGGCGATCACCCCGAACTGGGTGGTGGGCGACCGCGCGCTGACCCGCCGACTGCTGGAAGAATCGTCGCTGGCATATGCGGCGGAAAAGAAAATCACCCCGGCCTGCCTGAACTAGGCAAGCCTGCCTACCCCAGCGGCGCGTCGCCATCACGCCGCGCCGCCGTATCAACCATCAACCATCAACCATCAACCATCGACCACCGACCACCGACCATGACGATTGACAGCCTGCCCTACCTCTCGGTGAACAACATCGAGGTCATTTACGACCACGTCATCCTGGTACTCAAGGGGGTGTCGCTGCAGGTGCCGAAGGGGAAAATCGTGGCCCTGCTGGGCGCCAACGGCGCCGGCAAATCGACCACCCTAAAAACCATCTCGACCCTGCTGCGCGGCGAACGCGGCGACGTCACCAAGGGAGAAGTGCGTTTTAATGGCGAGCGAATCGACCAGTTGACGCCCAGCGCACTGGTCAAGCGTGGCCTGTCGCAGGTGATGGAAGGGCGCCACTGTTTCGGCCACCTGACCATCGAAGAAAACCTGCTGACCGGGGCTTACACGCGCAGCGATTCGCGCGCCGATCAAAAGGCGTCGCTCGACGCCGTGTACGCTTATTTTCCCCGCCTGAAGGAGCGCCGCGCCAGCATGGCCGGCTACACCTCGGGCGGCGAGCAGCAGATGTGTGCGATCGGCCGCGCGCTGATGGCCAAGCCATCGATGATCCTGCTCGACGAGCCATCGATGGGCATCGCCCCGCAAATCGTCGAAGAGATTTTTGACATCGTCAAAGACCTCAATGTGCGCGAAGGGGTGTCGTTCCTGCTGGCCGAACAGAACACCACGGTGGCGCTGCGCTACGCCGACTTTGGCTACATCCTGGAAAACGGCCGGGTGGTGATGGAAGGGGCGGCGGCGGACCTGGCGGCCAACGAAGACGTCAAGGAATTTTATCTGGGTGTCTCCGGCGCCGGCCGCAAGAGTTTTAAGGACATGAAATTTTATCGCCGCCGCAAGCGCTGGCTGGCCTGAAGTCGACTCACTCCGCCACCGACATTGACAGCAAGGACGCCATGAACAGCACCCTCGACAGCCTGGAAACGCGCGAACCGGCCGTGCGCGAACGCGCACTGATGGCGCGCCTGCCGCAGCTAGTGGCGCGCGCCCAGCAGGCGCCCGGCTGGGCGCGCATTTTGCACGGAGTCGATGCCGCCACCATCGACAGCCGCGCGGCGCTGGCAACGCTACCGGTCACCCGCAAGGCGCAGCTGCACGACCTGCAGCGCGCCGACCTGCCCTTCGGTGGCCTGACCGCCACTGCCCCGCGCGCGCTGCGTCATATGTATGTATCGCCCGGTCCGATCTACGATCCGGAAGGGAGCGGCGCCGACTGGTGGCGCTTCGCCCGTCCCATGTACGCGGCCGGCGTGCGCGCCGGCGGCCTGCTGCAAAACTGCTTTTCTTACCACTTCACGCCGGCCGCCTTCATGGTCGAAGGCGGCGCGGCCCGCATCGGCTGCACGGTGATCCCGGCCGGTGCCGGCCAGACCGAAATGCAGGTGCAGGCGATGGTCGACCTGCGCCCCGACACCTACATCGGCACGCCGTCATTTTTACGCATCATCATCGAAAAAGCGCGCGACATGAACGCCGACATCAGCAGCGTCAAGCAGGCCCTGATGGGCGCCGAGGCGCTGCCCGAATCGCTGCGCAGCTGGTTTCACGCGCACGGTGTGCCACTGGTGCTGCAAACCTATGCCTCGGCCGATATCGGCTGCGTCGCCTATGAAACCGCCACCGATGGCGTGGTCAATCCCGGCCTGCTGCTCGACGAAGACGTCATCGTCGAAATCGTCCGCCCCGGCAGCGGCGAACTGGTGGCGCCGGGCGACATCGGCGAAGTGCTGGTGACGCTATTGAACGCCGACTACCCGCTGATCCGCTTTGCCACTGGCGACATGTCGGCCATGCTGGTCGACGCTGCGCCGTCACCGTGCGGGCGCACCAACGCACGCATGCGCGGCTGGCTCGGACGGGCCGACCAGACCACCAAGGTGCGCGCCATGTTCGTCCACCCGGCGCAGGTGGCCGACATCGTGCGGCGCCACCCGGCCATCAGCAAGGCGCGCCTGGTGGTGACGGGACGCATGGCCAACGATGTGATGACGCTGCACTGCGAGGCGCCAGCACCACTCGATGCAGCGCAGACGGCGGCGCTGGTGGCCTCGATCCGCGACGTCACCAAGCTGCGCGGCGAAGTGTGCTGGGCGGCGCCCGGCAGCCTGGCTGACGACGGTAACGTGATCGAAGACCGCCGCGATTACCGTTGACGCGATTGCACCACAGCGAACGACAGCGCGGCGGCCGGTCGATCCGGCGCGCCAGCGCAACACCGCAAACTCACAGCGAAAGACGGGCCTTGGCGGCGTCAAATTCAGCGATCAGGCGCTGCACCATCTCGGCCACCGTCGGCACATCGTCCATCAGGCCGACGCCCTGGCCGGCGCCCCAGATATCGCGCCAGGCCTTGGCGCTGCCGGAGCCAAAACTCATCTTGCTCTTGTCCGATTCGGGCAGCGCATCGGGATCGAGGCCGGCGTTGACGATCGATTTTTTCAGGTAATTGCCGTGCACCCCCGTAAACAGGTTGGTGTAGACGACATCGGCGGCGCTCGACTCGACGATGGCGTCGCGGTAGTCGTCCGACACGTTCGACTCCTTGGTGGCCAGCCAGCGCGAGCCGATATAGGCAAAGTCGGCGCCCATGGCCAGCGCGGCCAGCACGGCGTCGCCGGTGGCGATGGCACCCGACAGCGCAATGGGACCCTTGAAAAATTTGCGGATTTCGCCGACCAGGGCGAACGGCGAGAGCGCGCCGGCATGGCCGCCAGCGCCAGCGGCCACCAGAATCAGGCCATCGACGCCCGCTTCGAGCGCTTTATGCGCATGGCGGATCGAAATGACGTCGTGCAGCACGATGCCGCCGTAGCTGTGGATGGCATCTAACATCTCTTTCGGCGGCGCCCGCAGCGACGAGATGATGATCGGCACCTGATGGCGCACGCACACCTCGATGTCGTGGGCCAGGCGGTCATTCGACTGGTGGACGATCTGGTTGACGGCGATCGGGCCGACGATGGCGTCGGGATGGGCCAGGCGGTAGGCATCGAGTTCGGTCTTCAGGTCGGTCAGCCAGGTGTCAAGCAGTTCGGCCGGGCGCGCGTTCAGGGCCGGGAATGAGCCGACGATACCGGCCTTGCACTGGGCCGCCACCAGCGCCGGGCCGCTGGCGATGAACATCGGCGAGGCGATGACGGGGATGGACAGGTGTTGCAGTGCGATCGGCAGCGCCATGGCGGACTCTCTGAAGATGGATGGATGGATGGATGGATGGAAATAAGCCAGCACATTATGGCTTAAAAAAGAACGATCGTGCGGGAATTTAATGCGCCGCCGGCGGCGTGCGGCCGGAGTTGAACAAGCACCGCCGATCAAGCGCAGTCAATCAAGCGCAGACAATCAAACGCAGTCAATCAACAACACGCCATCGCGGCGGGCAGCGCCGGCACGCACCAGGGCGGCGGCGGTGTGTTCGGCAGCAGCGGCAGCGTCGCCGCCGAGAAAGCGGCGGCGGGCGCCGGCCATCAGCGGGTTGTGCTCGAACATGGCAGTCACCTCGGCCATGCTGAGCTGGCGGCGCTCGAGCAGCAGGAACTTGAGCATCACGCGCACGGCATTGTCGGCATTGCGGCGCGGGTCGGCGCGCAGGTACGCCAGGCGCGAGCTGGCACGCGCCAGCGCCGCCTGTATATCGGTGAATGGCGCGCCGTGGCCGGGGATCACCACGCGCACATCGAGACTGTCGATCAGCGCCAGGGTGGCGGCGGCCTCGGCAAAACCGGAGTCGCCATCGAGCTCGGGAAAAATCACCCCGAAGCCGTGTTCCCACAGGGCGTCGGCGGAAATCAGGATGGCATGGCGGGCGCAATACAACACCAGCGCGGCGTTGTCGTGGCCGGGTGCGGCCAGTGCCTGCCATTCCAGCTCGCCCAACGTGAGCGTGTCGCCAGCGGCGATGGTGCGGGTAAAGCCGAAGCGGGCGCATTGCTGGCCGGTGGCGCGGTAGCTGAGGGCAGCTTCGTCCCAGGCTGCCACCGCTGCCGCCTCGGCGGCCGGGATGGCGGTGATGCAGTCGGGGTAGCGCGCCTGCAGGGCGGCGTTGCCGCCGCAGTGGTCGGAGTGCAGGTGGGTGTTGAGTAACAGATCGAGCGGCCGACCGTCCAGCGCGTGCTCGACCAGCGCCACCGTTTGCGCCGCGTGGCTCAGGTAGCCGCTGTCGACGAGTGCGCTGCCATGGTCTCCGCTAAATAAAATGTTGTTGGACGACAGCCAGCCGCGCTCGAACACCCGCATCGTCGGCGGCAGCGCCAGCGCTGGCGTGCTCATGGCGCAGCGGGGTCTTGGCGCTGCGAGGCGAGCGCAATGTTCGCAAATTCGATCAGCAGCGCCTGCGAGCCGCCATTGAAGGTGGTAAATCCGTTACTGCTGCGCACCACCAGGCGTGGCGGGAACAGCCAGCCGAGGAAGGGCACGCCCAGCATCTTGGCGCTGCGCACCTCGTCCCAGCGCACGCGCTTGTCGATCATGGCGCTCTGGCGCATGCCGTCGGCGTCGATGGTGGTGGTGCCCCGGATGAACCAGTACCAGCTGGCGATCAGCAGCGAGGTGGCGCCCACCAGCACCAGCTTGACGCCGAAGCCGTAACTGAGCAGGGGAAAGCGCAGGGCGATGGCAAAGCCATAGCCAAGCAACACCAGTACGATGACGGTCGAGACGATTTTAAACGGCCCCGCATAGGCGGGGCCGGACACTGGCTGGGCGCCTTGGTAGCGATGCATTTAACGGAACTCCAGATGCTGTTCGCGGCGGCGGATGGCGGCATAGACGGCGCGCCTGTAATGGTCGTCGGCGCTGCCCCAGTTGACGATTTCCTCGAGGGTGCGCAGGCAGCCGCTGCACAGGCCGGTGCTGGGGACCATCTGGCACAGGCTCACGCACGGCGACGGCACCGGCGTTTGCAGTTCCGGCGGCAGCGTGGACGACGCGCCGGAGCGCATGGAGGGGCCGCTCATGCAGGCACCGGCGGTGGCAGGGCAGAAGACAGCGGCGAGGACAATTGCGCCGCCGCCACCTTGCTGGCCAGCCTGGCGGCAAAGCGCTGCGGCTCGATCAGCATGCGTTCATGGGTGCCTTCGCACACCCGTTCAAGGTTGTCCCACGCTTCAACGCGGAAAGTGAGGCGGCGGCCATCGACCGCCAGCACTTCGCCTTCGATACGCAGCTCCATGCCGGGCGGGGTCGGCGCCAGGTGGCGGAAATTGACCATGGTGCCCAGGCTCTGTTGGCGCGGCCAGTCGACGAAGGGCATGATGCCGTGCACGCAGGCGAGTTCCATCATGCCGACCAGGTAACCGGTGGCCAGCACGGCTGGCATGTCGCGGCAAAAATCGGTGTCGTGGTACAGCGCCGGCACGCTGGCGCGTTCGGGAACGGTGTAGCGCCAGCTAAAGCGCAGGCCTGCTTGTAGTGATGAGCTCATGTAGCTAGGTTAGCGTATCCAATCGAATCGCGCTTGCCATGCACGCGAACTGGCGTAAAATACCATCCACACAGATGGTATATGGATGCCACGACGACAAAACAGGGACCCCGATGGCGATGATGGAGCACAGAGAAACAAGACCGAAGACGCAAGATTCGGAAAAAATCACGATTAACCTCGGCCTGATCGATCTCGGCCAGATTGACTTGCTGGTCAATGAAGGCTTTTATTCGAACCGGACGGACCTGATCCGTACGGCCATTCGCAATCAGCTCAACACCCACGCGGAAGTGGTCAGGCAAACAGTGGCACGGAAAAGTCTCGTGCTCGGCTTGCACCATTATTCGCGGGTGGATCTGGAAGCGGCGCGCGCCAGAGGCGAGCGCCTGCAAATCCAGGTGTTGGGCATGGCCAGCATTGCCAGCGATGTCACTGCCGAACTGGCGGTGGCGACGATCGAATCGATTTTCGTGCTGGGCTCACTGCATGCCAGCACGGCAGTGAAAACCGCACTGGCAGGCCGCATTCTATAAATGCGACGACAAAGGAAGGCCCTATGAAACTGAACGACAAACTCATTGCCGGCATGCGCCAGGCAACCCGCTCCCTGCTGACGCAGGGTCCGACCGCCGCCACCGCCGCCATCGCGCGGGTGCTGCACGGCAGTCGTGCGGCCACCGCTGCAGCGACAACGCCAGTACCGGCCATGCGTGACATCAATTCGCCGCCGGCCTCGGCCGCTGCAACGCCGCAGCCGCAGGCAGCAGCAGCGCCAGCGCCACCCTCAACGCCAGCCTATGAAACCATGATGCGCAAGCTGGTGCCAGAAATGATGGCCAATCTCGACCGCGCCAGCGAGGCCGGCAAAGCGGCGTTCACCATGCCGCACTTCGAGATGCCCAGCTTCGACCTGCACGCCGCCATGGGTGGCAGCCACGCCGCCGCCGAAGCTTTGCCGGGCACCTTCAGCGATGGCAGCCATACCAACGGCGCCGGCACGCGCAGCTACAAGTTATATGAACCGAGCAATTACGACGGCCTGCGCCCGGTGCCGCTGGTGGTGATGCTGCACGGCTGCACCCAGAACCCGGTCGATTTCGCCAGCGGCACCCAGATGAACCAGCTGGCCGAAGAACTGGGCTGCCTGGTTGCCTATCCGGCGCAATCGCAGCAAGCCAATTCGAGCCGCTGCTGGAACTGGTTTCACGAAAAGGACCAGATGCGCGACCAGGGCGAGCCCTCGATCATCGCCGGCATCACCCGCGACATCATCGCCAGCCACAACGTCGATGCGGCGCAGGTCTACGTGGCCGGGCTGTCGGCCGGCGGCGCCATGGCCACCATCATGGGCACGGTGTACCCGGACCTGTATGCGGCGGTGGGCGTCCATTCGGGCTTGCCATTTGCCGCCGCGCACGACCTGCCATCGGCACTGGCGGCCATGCAGGGCAGGTTCGGCACGCCGCCGGCAACGAGCGGGCGCGCCACCCCCATCATCGTCTTTCATGGCGACCGCGATACCACCGTCTCGCCGGCCGCCGGTGACGCCGTCATCGCCCAGGGCCGCCAGGGTGCGCGCGATATCGTCATCGAACCGGGCAAGGTGCCCGAAGGCCATGCCTACACGCGCACCGTACACCGCCACGCCGATGGCACGCCGCAGGCAGAACAGTGGCTGATCCACGGCGCCGGCCACGCCTGGTCGGGCGGCAGCGCGCGCGGCAGTTATACCGATGGCAAGGGGCCTGACGCCAGCCGTGAAATGATGCGGTTTTTTCAGACCAAGCGTTAATGGTCGGGGGCTGCTGCGGCGGCGCGCGCCCTTTCAAGTTCGGCCATGTGCTGGTACAGGCACGCGGGGCACCAGCACGCTGCCAGCGGGCCCGGTACCGGCAACGCCGCCGGCAGCGCCATGCACCAGCACGGCGCGCGGCTGCCATCGACCATGGCGCAGTCGAACGGCGCGCCGCAGCGGCTGCAGGCGCTCATGTGGGCCGGCCCGCGCAGCACGCGGCAACAGAGTAAATGGGGAGCATAGGGGTGCACCTTAGACGATGACGAATTAAAATACAACATGCGCGCTTTATAATGCGCAACGGCGAGCTCCGCTTGCCTGTAGAATCTCGACAAATTTCTTTCGGACCTGCCATGACCGCTGCCCTGCCCCCCCTCACCGCTGCCCAGCAGAATGACCTGGCTGCCGTCTCTCCCCAGATCAAGGCGCAAATCCTGGCCGAGGCGCTGCCGTACATCCGCAACTTCCACGGCAAGACCATCGTCATCAAATACGGCGGCAACGCCATGACCGACGAGCGCCTCAAGCACGGCTTCGCCCGCGATGTCATTTTGCTCAAGCTGGTGGGCATGAATCCGGTGGTGGTGCACGGCGGTGGACCGCAGATCGACAACGCGCTGAAAAAAATCGGCAAGCAGGGCACCTTCGTGCAGGGCATGCGCATCACCGACGAAGAGACCATGGAAGTGGTCGAGTGGGTGCTGGGCGGCGAAGTCCAGCAAGACATCGTCATGCTGATCAACCACTACGGCGGCCAGGCGGTGGGCTTGACCGGCAAGGACGGCGGCTTGATCCGCGCGCGCCGCATGTCGATGCCGGACCGCGAAAAGCCGGGCGAGTTTCTCGACATCGGTTTTGTCGGCGAAATCGACGCCATCAACCCGGCCGTGGTCAAGGCGCTGCAGGACGACGCCTTCATTCCCATCATCTCGCCGATCGGCTTCGGCCAGGACGGCCAGGCCTACAACATCAACGCCGACGTCGTCGCTGGCAAGATCGCCGAAATCCTGAAAGCGGAAAAGCTGATCATGATGACCAACATCGCCGGCGTGCAGGACAAGAAGGGCAATCTGGTCACCGACCTGTCAGCGCGCGAAATCGATGAGATGTTCGCCGACGGCACCATCTCGGGTGGCATGCTGCCAAAAATCTCGTCGGCCCTCGACGCCGCCAAGTCGGGCGTGAACACCGTGCACATCATCGACGGCCGCATCGAGCACTCGCTGCTGCTGGAAGTCTTGACCGAACAGGCGTTTGGCACTATGATCCGGTCGCACTAAGTTTTTTAGGCGCCGGAAACGTATTACAACCGGCGTCACAGGATGTCGAAAAAGCGTCGCGAGCGGTTCGCCATCGCGTTGAGCAGCGCAGCCGTACCAGCGTACGGCGAGCAACGCAAACGCGATGGCGGACCGCGCAGTAGCCTGTTCGACATCCCACCACATGCCCTTGTAGCTCAGTGGTAGAGCACTCCCTTGGTAAGGGAGAGGCCACGTGTTCGATCCACGTCAAGGGCACCATCTGCAGCACCCTCCCGCGCTTTTTAGTCCGCCATTCAGTTCGCTCTTTACTCCGCTTTTTTTTACTGCTCAATATACCTGTTCGACCGTCAGCCCGCGTGCGCGCATCAGCGCCGGCACGCTGCGTGGTCCCACCAGGTGCAGCACGCCGATCGCCGCCACGCTATTGTCTTCGCGCCCCAGCAGGGCGACGATGGCGTCGGTGAGACCGCCGTTGCGGCCATCGAGCAGCACGTCGCGCATGAAGCGGCCGCTCACCGTGCTGTCGGTATCGAAGCGCGCGGCGATGGCCTCGAGCGCGGCGCGGTCGGCGCTGGCCCAGGCCAGGGCGATCTGGCGCGCCTGCACGCCCTGGGTGCCCGATTCGATCTCGCTGATGGTCTGCTCAAGGAAGGCCCATTGCGTCGCCACTGGCAGGCTGTCGAACAGCGCCAGCTGGGTATCGAGCGATTCGAGTTCAATCACCTTCACATGCTGGGCCCGGGCCAGCGCCGCCAGCTGGCTGTCGACCGCCAGCGCGGTGTCGTAACCCTGCCGCGTGTATTCCCCCACCGACAGGGCGATGGCAATCAGCCACGGTTTGTAGGGGGCCATGCTGTGTTCATCGATGCCGGCCTGCGCCAGCACGCTGGACAGGCGCGCCGCCAGTGCCGGCGGGGTGGCAGCAGCGGGCTGCGCCAGCGCATATTTTTGCAGCGCGCGTGCGGCCACCTCGGGGGGGAGACCCGGATCGATTTCCAGCGCCAGCGTGGGGGCGGCGGCCAGCAGCGCCGCCAGGCGCGGCTCGAACGGATAGAAATCGGCCTGGCCGACATGCATGGTGCCAAACAAATACACGGTGTGGCCGTGGCCGCTGACCTTGAACAGGGCGCCGCGCTCGGTGGCGCCGGCGGCGCTCGAAAACAGCAGCGCCAGCAGCAATCCACACCATCCCACTATAATCTGCCCCATGCCACTCCCGTCGCCATTGACTGCCGATTGTCGCCACGCGCTTTTCACCTGAGCTCGCCCTTGCCAAATATACCCGCATCCGCCCCCGTCTGGCTGTTCGATCTCGACAACACCCTGCACGACGCTTCGCACGCCATTTTTCCGGCCATTAGCGCCAACATGAATGTGTATATTGCCCGCGTGCTCACCAACGTCGATGGCGCGCCGACCCAGGCGCAGATCGATGCCGCCCGCATCGGCTACTGGCAGCGTTACGGCGCCACCCTGCTGGGCATGGTGCGCCACCACCAGGTCGACGCCGCCCATTTTCTGCAAGAGACGCACGCGCTGGGCAGCGCGGCTGCGCTGGGCCGCCTGATGCAGTTCGAACGGGGTCTGGGCCGCCTGCTGCGGCGCCTGCCGGGCCGTAAAATTTTGCTCACCAATGCGCCGCGCCTGTACTCGCGCGCGGTGCTGCGCCAGCTCGGCCTGCAGCGTCACTTCGAGCGCCACATCGCCATCGAAGACATGCAGGTGCACCGCCAGCTGCGCCCGAAGCCATCGAAGCTGATGCTGCGCCGCCTGCTGCGCAAGCACGGCCTGGCCGCTGGCCGCTGCATTCTGGTGGAAGACACCCTGGCCAATCTGCGCCCGGCGCGCCAGCTGGGCATGCGCACCGCCTGGGTCACGCAATACCTGCGGGTGCGCGACGCCAGTGGCAGCGCCAGCCTGGCGCGCATGCTAAAAAGGCCCGCTTACGTCAATGTCAAAGTAAAATCGGTGCGTCAGCTGCCCGCCCGCCTGCACCTGCTGCGCTGAACATTGATCCCTGATTGATCCCTTCACTTTTCATTGAGAGCACATGGCCAGCACCAAGCCGGGACAACGCAAAACGCAAATTCTGCAGGCCCTGGCGGCCATGCTGGAACAGCCGAAAAGCGAAAAAATCACCACCGCGGCGCTGGCCGCGCGGCTGGCCGTATCCGAGGCTGCGCTGTACCGCCATTTCGCCAGCAAGGCGCAGATGTACGAAGGGCTCATCGATTTTATCGAGGCCAGCGTGTTCGGCCTGATCAACCGCATCGCCGAACGCGAAGAGAGCGGCGTCAACCAGGCCCACGCCAGCCTGCAGATGCTGCTGCAATTTGCCGAGCACAATGCCGGCATGACGCGGGTGCTGATCGGCGACGCCCTGGTCGGCGAAGACGAGCGCCTGCAGCTGCGCATGAACCAGTTTTATGACAAGCTCGAACTGGCCTTCAAACAAACCTTGCGGATCGCTGCCAGCCAGGGCCACGGCAACGAGGCCGACGTCGCCGCCCGCGCCAGCCTGCTGGTGAGCTATATCGTCGGCCGCTGGCACCGCTACGCCAAGAGCGGTTTTAAACAACATCCGGCCGAGGGCTTTGCCCTGCAGGTGTCGCTGCTGCTGGCGGCGTAATTCGATAAAGCGGTGCTGATGAACGACGTCCCTGACTGCTTTGCCCTGCTCGACGATGCCAGCGCCGACGCTGCGGTCGATGGCACCGGCTCGCGGCTCTACACCGGCCATGCGGGCACCCTCACCTGCCGCACGATCGACCACTGGCCAGCCGTGCTGGCGCAGATGGCAGCGGCGCTGGCGCGCGGTCTGTATGCGGTGCCGCTGCTGACCTATGAGCTGGGCGGCCAGCTGCTCGGCATCGCCAGCCACCCGGTCGATGGCGCGCTGGCGACCGTGCTGCTGTTCGAGCGCTGCGATCTGATGACGCCAGCGCAGGTGGCGCAGTGGCTCGACGGGCGCAAGGCAGCCGATCCTGACCATGCGGTGGCCGGCATCGCCGCCATTGCAGCGAGCGTCGACCAGGCGCAGTTTGACGCCGCCCTCGCCCGCATCCACGACTACATCGCCGCCGGCGACACCTACCAGGTCAACTACACCTACCGCCTGCGCTTCGATGCCTATGGCGGCATCTTCGCCCTGTACGCCCGTCTGCGCGCGCGCCAGCCGGTGCCGTATGGCGCGCTGGTGGCCTTGCCCGATGGCGGCGCCCTGCTATCGTTCTCGCCCGAGCTGTTCGTCCGCCATGCCGATGGGGCTTTGACGGCGCGGCCCATGAAGGGCACCGCGCCCGCGTCCGACGACGATGGCGTCAACGCCACGCGCGCGCAGGCGCTGGCGGCCGATCCGAAAAACCGCGCCGAAAACCTGATGATCGTCGACCTGCTGCGCAATGACCTGGGGCGCATCGCCGCCACCGGCAGCGTCGACGCCAGCGCGCTGTTTACAGTGACCCGTTTTAGCGGCGTGCTGCAGATGACCTCGACCGTGCGTGCGCGCCTGCGCCAGCACATCACGCTGGCCGACCTGTTCGCTGCGCTGTACCCGTGCGGCTCGATCACCGGTGCACCCAAGCGGCGCACCATGGAAATCATTTATGCACTGGAAAGTACCCCGCGCGGCATTTATACCGGAGCGATCGGCTGGTTCGACCCGCCCAAACAAGGCAACGCTATTGGCGACTTTTGCCTGTCGGTGCCGATCCGCACCCTCAGCCTGCAGGCGCCAGGCGATGGCGTGCGGCGCGGTGAAATGGGGGTGGGCGCCGGCATCGTCTACGACAGCGACCCTGCTGACGAATACGCCGAGTGCCAGTTGAAGGCGCGCTTTCTGACCGGCCTGGCGCCCGCGTTCGAACTGTTCGAGACCATCCACGCCGATGCCCGCACGGGCGCCCGCCACGCCGCACGCCATCTGGCGCGGCTGGCGGCATCGGCGCGGTATTTTGGCATGCCGTTCGATGACGGCGTCGCCAGCCAGGCTGTCGATCATGGCTGCGCCACGCTGGCGCTTGACCAGGCTTACCGGCTGCGGCTGGCGCTGCAGGCGGACGGCGCCCTGTCAGTGCAGGCAGCACCGCTGGCCCCCGTGCAGGAACCGGTGGGGCTGCTGCTGGCGAGCGACTGCATGGCCGCCGCCGACGTATTTTTGCGCCATAAAACCAGCGTGCGCGCGCGCTACGACGATGCCTGGCGCGCGGCCGAAGCGGCGGGCGGCTTTGACACGCTGTTTTTCAATGAGCGCGATGAACTCACCGAAGGGGGCCGCTCGAATGTGTTTGTGCGCAGCGGCGGCGCATGGCTGACGCCGCCGCTGGCCTGCGGCGTGCTGCCGGGCGTGATGCGCGCCGTCTTGCTCGACGACCCTGCGTGGCAGGCGCGCGAGGCGGTGATCAGCCGCGCCATGCTGCAGGCGGCCGACGAGATCGTGGTGTGCAACGCCCTGCGCGGGCCGCTGCGGGCATATTTGCTCTAAGGCTTACGAGCCCAGCGCCGCTTCGATTTTACTCACCAGTACCTTGTCTTCCGGCTCAACCTTGCTGGGGAAATACTCGACCACCTTGCCAGTACGGTCAATCAGGTACTTGGTAAAATTCCAGCCTGGCTCCTTGCCGGTCTGCTTGATCAGGCTGGCATGCAGGGGATTGGCGGCAGCGCCCTTGACGGACGACTTGGCGAACATGGGAAATTTCACGCCATAGGTGTTGTAGCAAAAGTCGGCGATTTCTTTCGAACTGCCCGGCTCCTGCTTGCCGAAATCATTCGATGGAAAGCCCAGCACCACCAGCCCCTGCTTGCCATATTTGGCATACAGTTTTTCCAGTCCCTGGTACTGGCTGGTAAAACCGCAGTAACTGGCGGTGTTTACAACCAGCACCACTTTACCAGCGTACTGGCACAGATCCTGGGGCGCTTCATCTTGCAGGCGATTAAAACTCTGGTGCAGGATGGCGGGGCACGCTTTGCCAGCAGCGGCAGGCGTCTGGGCAAAGGCGGGCGCGGCGGCGAGCACGGTCGACAGGGATAACACGGCGGCGAAGGTCATTTTGAGCATGGTCATTCCAGTGAGAAGTGAGAGCGGGAGTGCAGGGCAGCAGAGCTAGACCACCTTGATCTTGCCCACATCGGGCTGGGGATCAGGATAACGCAAATTCAAGTCTTGCAAAATTTCCAGCAGCAGCGTTGAGATCAACAGGTTGCGGTGCGTCTTCGAATTGGCGGGAATGACGTACCAGGGCGCCTGCTCGGTGTCGGTGGCGACGATGGTGCGCTGGTAGGCTTGCTGGTAGTCGTCCCATTTTTTACGCTGTTCCAGGTCGTTCGGGTCGAACTTCCACTGCTTGTTCGGGTCATCGATGCGCGCCTGCAGGCGCGCGCGCTGCTCGTCTTTGGAAATGTGCAGGAAAATCTTGATGATTTGCGTGCCCGTCTCGACCAGCATCCGTTCAAAATCGATGATGTGCTGGTAGCGGCGCTTGCACTCCTTGTCGTCGATCATGCCCTGCACACTGGTAATGAGGACGTCTTCGTAATGGCTGCGATTAAAAATGGCGATTTCACCGGGCACCGGCACGTGCGGGTGGATGCGCCACAGAAAATCGTGGGCCAGCTCGATGGGCGAAGGCGCCTTGAAACCCACCGCGCGCAAGCCCATCGGGTTAATCGCCTGAAACAGGGCGGTGATGGTGCCGTCCTTGCCGGCCGTGTCCATGCCCTGCAATACCAGCAGTACCTTGTGCTTGCGCTGGGCGTACAGCATCTCCTGCAAGGCGGCGATCTGGCCGCTCGCAAGCTCGGTGGCGGCGCGCTCTTCGTCCTTGGTGGCGGCCTTCGAGTCGCCATTGCTTTTATCGCGCAAGGGCTTGTCGTCGGCATCTTCTTCGCGCAACTTGAAATTTTTGCCTGCGCGCAGGCGCTCGCGCAGCTTCATGCCTGGTCCAGCGCGCCGCGCAGTTTGCGGTGCTCAAGTTTCATGCAATGGTTCATCACCACGGCCAGCCCGGCGGCGCTGGCGACATCGGCGGCGGCCTGATTTTCGATACCGAGCTGCATCCACAGGGCGCCGGCGCGTACCGCAATGGCGTCGCGGGCGATGGCGTCGATGTCTTCTGCCTTGCGGAAGCAGTCGACCACATCGATCGCAATACCGTCCCGATGCAGCGCGGTGGCAGCGTCCGCCAGGCTGGCATAGACCCGTTCGCCCAGTACCGTTTGACCAGCCAGTAGCGGATTGACGGGAATAATGCGGTAGCCGGCGTCTTGCAAGTAAGCGGCCACTTCGTTGCTGGCCCGCTCGGGCTTGTCGGACATGCCGACCACGGCGATGGTCTTGGCGTCTTGCAGGATGTCGCTGATCGATTTCATGGAAGCTATGGGCGCAGTTAAAAGTATTAACAGCGTAGCATTTTATGGGGCGGCGTGCTGCCACGCCTCAGTGAACATCGCCCTGGCGCAGCGCCGATGGCGGCGTCGCATGGTACTTGCCCCAGATGCGGCGCAGGTGGCGCGCCGAACCGAGCCCGGTCTGCCGGGCGACGCTTTCCAGGTCGAGCGACGACTGCATGATCAGCTCGCGCGCCAGCGCCACCCGCAGCCGGTGCACATGATCGAGTGGACTGCCGTGCGTGTATTCCTGGAACAGCCGGCACAGGTGGCGCGTACTGCTGCAGGCGAGCTGCGCCATCTCATTGGCGCCCCACTCGCGCGCGGGATCGGCGGCGATGGCGTCCTGCACGCGGTGCAAGCCCGGGTGCAGGTGGTTGCGGCCGCTGGTCCAGGCCGACAGTTGCGGATCGGCGCCGGCGCGCCGCATGTACACCACCATCTTGCGGGCGACGGCGGCGGCGGCGCGCGGGCCGGCCTGCTCGCTCAGCACGTGCAGCATCATGTCAATACCTGCGGTGATGCCGGCGCTGGACCAGATGGCGCCGTCGGCGACGTATAAACGGTTTTCCAGCACGCTGGCGCGCGGCGCCAGCGCCTGCAGCGATGCACACAGGCTGTGGTGGGTGGTGCAACGGCGGCCGTCGAGTAAGCCCGCGCGGGCGGCGATCAGGGCGCCCGAACAAATGCACAGCAGCTGGTGTTCGCGGCTACTAAATACCTGGCGCAGCCAGCTGGCGACGGCCGCGCTGGCGGCGTCGATCTGCTGGCGCAGGGCCAGATCGGTGCTGCCGGCCACGCCCACCAGCACGATCATGGTGCCGGCTTCCAGCGTGGCGGGCAGCGGCGCCAGCCCGGCCAGCGGTAAACCGATCGAGCTTTGTATGGCGGCCGCCGGTCCCGCAAAGCTGAGCTGGTAACGCGGGGGCGCCTGCCCCACCTCGTCGGCCTGCAGTTGCGACGCCACCCGCAATACCTCGGCCGGTCCCGCCAGATCGAGCATCAGTACGTGCTGGGGCAGCACGAACAACACCGGGGTGGCGCGCGCTAGCATGCGGTCCTTAAAGGGCGGCGGCGCTGTCGAGGGCGGCGAGCGCCTCGGCCACGCTGGCAATGCGGGCGAAGCGCCCTTCGAGGACCAGTTCGGTCCGTTCACGGATCTCTGCGGGCGTATACCGGCGCTGGCTGCGCGCGTGCTGCATGGCGAAGGTGAGCGTCGCTTCGCTCACAAAATCGACCTGGAAGCCGCTGTCGGCTGCCTGGCGGGTGGTGGTTTCGCAGCACTGTTCAGTGCGGATGCCGCTGATGATCAGGCGGCTGATACCGTGGGCGATCAGCCAGCTCATCAGGCCGGTGCCGGTCAGCGCGCTGTGGACGTTTTTATGAAAGGTAACGGTCGGCGAGAGCGTCAAACCGTCGAGGGTGCAGGCGTGCTCGGCGACGGCGAACGGGCCCTTGGTGCTGACGTGAAAAATCTGCACCACGGGAACGTCGCGGGCGACGCAGCCGTCGATCAAGGCCTGTTGCCGGGCCAGATACTCGGGCAGGTCCGCATCGGACCAGTACGGCGTGTGCTTGAAGGTGTCTTGGGCGTCGATGACGAGCAGTGCGGTTTTCATGGTGAAGCTCCGTTTCCGTGGGGTGGATGATGGCATGATCTTACGGCGCGGAGCAAGCGGGCGAAAGACGGGATCGGGACACGATGGGGACCGATTCGGACAGGCGGTGGCGGATGACGAAAAATTGCCACCGGCAGCGCAGGTGCCAGCGTGGCCCGGCCAGGCGTGGCCCGGCCAGTCGTCTGCCGCACATTGGGTGAAACACGCAATAAAAAAGGCAGCCGAAGCTGCCTTTTGTTTGTGCAAACCAACAATTACTTGGTCTTGCGCAGGCGGGCGATGGCCGCCAGTTGGGCGATTGCGGTCGCCAGTTCCGACTGCGCCTTGGCGTAGTCGATTTTCGAGTCCTTGTTGACCATCGACTCTTCAGCCAGTTTCTTCGCTTCGAGTGCTTTGGCTTCGTCAAGGTCGTGGCCGCGGATGGCGGTGTCAGCCAGAACGGTCACGCCGTTCGGTTGCACTTCCAGAATGCCGCCAGCGACGAAGACCAGTTCTTCTTCATCGCTGCCGACCTTCTTGATCCGTACCGCACCCGGGCGGATGCGGGTGATCAGCGGGGTGTGCTTGGGATAAATCCCCAGCTCACCCGACTCACCCGGCAACGCGACGAACTCTGCTTCGCCCGAGAAAATCAGGGACTCGGCGGAGACGACGTCAACGTGAATGGTATGTGCCATGTGTGTCCTATCGGATGTCGGATAAAAGTCGAATTAACCGAGCTTCTTGGCTTTTTCGATGGCTTCTTCGATCGTGCCAACCATGTAGAACGCTTGCTCAGGCAGGTGATCGAGTTCGCCCGAGGCGATCATTTTGAAACCCTTGATCGTATCTTTCAGCGACACATATTTACCTGGCGAACCAGTAAACACTTCAGCGACGTGGAACGGCTGCGACAGGAAACGCTGCATTTTACGGGCGCGAGCGACCAGCAGTTTGTCTTCCGGTGCCAGTTCGTCCATGCCCAGAATGGCGATAATGTCGCGCAATTCCTTGTAACGCTGCAGGGTGCCCTGGACGGCGCGCGCGGTGTCATAGTGTTCCTGACCGACGACGAGCGGGTCGAGCTGACGCGAGGTCGAATCGAGTGGATCGACGGCCGGGTAGATACCCAGCGAGGCGATATCACGCGACAGGGCAACGGTCGAATCGAGGTGAGCAAAAGTGGTCGCTGGCGACGGATCGGTGTAATCGTCGGCTGGCACGTAGACGGCCTGGATCGAGGTGATCGAACCGGTCTTGGTCGAGGTGATGCGCTCTTGCAGACGGCCCATCTCTTCGGCCAGGGTTGGCTGATAACCGACGGCCGACGGCATACGGCCGAGCAGTGCCGACACTTCGGTACCGGCCAGGGTGAAGCGGTAGATGTTGTCGACGAAGAACAGCACGTCCTTGCCTTCATCACGGAACGATTCAGCGATGGTCAGACCGGTCAGCGCGACGCGCAGACGGTTACCTGGCGGCTCATTCATCTGACCATAGACCATAGCCACTTTCGAGTTTTCCGGGTTTTCCAGATCGACCACTTTTGCATCGGCCATCTCGTGGTAGAAGTCGTTACCTTCGCGGGTACGCTCACCGACACCAGCAAACACGGACACGCCCGAGTGTGCCTTGGCGATGTTGTTGATCAGTTCCATCATGTTGACGGTCTTGCCGACGCCGGCGCCGCCGAACAGGCCGACTTTACCGCCCTTGGCGAACGGGCACACCAGGTCAATCACCTTGATGCCGGTTTCCAGCAGGTCTTGCGACGGCGACAATTCGTCGTAGGCCGGGGCCACGCGGTGGATCGATGCGGTTTGCTCGTGCGAGACGGGACCGCATTCGTCGATGGGGTTGCCCAGCACGTCCAGAATACGACCGAGGGTCGCTTTACCGACTGGCACCATGATGGGTTTGCCGGTGTTCTGGATTGCCATGCCGCGACGCAGACCGTCGGAGGTACCCAGTGCAATGGTACGGACAATGCCGTCGCCGAGCTGCTGTTGTACTTCCAGGGTCAGCTCGGAGCCTGCCATTTTCAGTGCGTCGAAGACTTTCGGCATTGCATTGCGTGGGAACTCAACGTCCACCACCGCGCCGATACACTGAACGATTTTGCCATCAGCCATGTTCGTTCCTTCAATATTTAGTTTAAATCGGGTTTAGACCGCTGCCGCACCGGCGACGATCTCAGAGAGTTCTTTGGTAATCGCTGCCTGGCGGGTCTTGTTGTAGACCAGTTTCAGCTCGCCAATGACGCTACCGGCGTTGTCGCTTGCCGCCTTCATGGCGACCATGCGCGCCGATTGCTCGGAGGCGAGGTTTTCAGCAACCGCCTGGTAGACCAACGCTTCCACGTAGCGCACCAGCAGCTCGTCGATCACGGTTTGCGCTTCCGGCTCGTAGATGTAATCCCAGGAATGATTTCCCTTGTCGCCTTCGAGCTTGTCGGCGGCCAATGGCAGCAACTGCTCCACCATCGGCTCTTGCTTCATCGTGTTGACGAACTTGGTGTAGCACAGGTAGACGGCGTCGAGCTTGCCTTCCTGGTAGGCGTCGAGCATGACCTTGACAGGTCCGATCAACTTTTCCAGGTGCGGCGTATCGCCGATTTGCACGGCGTGCGATACCACGCGAATGCCAACCCGATTCAAAAAACCCAAACCCTTGTTGCC
Source organism: Massilia sp. PWRC2 (assembly GCF_049896725.1). Taxonomy (NCBI): domain Bacteria; kingdom Pseudomonadati; phylum Pseudomonadota; class Betaproteobacteria; order Burkholderiales; family Oxalobacteraceae; genus Massilia; species Massilia sp. PWRC2. Next base: position 269,104 of record NZ_JAFCUW010000006.1, on the reverse strand, counting down.
AATGGCAACCGCTTCAATCTTGTTGCCAGCTGCTTCGAGCTCGCGCGTTTTCTGCGTCATCATCCGCAGCACGTTGGTGTTCATGCCGCCGCACAGACCCTTGTCGGTGGTGACGACGATGAAACCAACGGCATTCGCCTTGCCGCTCTTGGCTTGCGCCATGAACGGGTGGGTGTATTCCGGATTTGCCTTGGCCAGATTGGCGGTGATATTCCGAATCTTGTCACTGTAGGGACGGGCGGCCCGCATCCGGTCTTGCGCCTTGCGCATTTTGGACGCGGCGACCATTTCCATCGCCTTGGTGATCTTCTTCGTATTCTCTACGCTCTTGATCTTGCCTCGTATCTCTTTGCCTGATGCCATGAGTCCTTACTCCTTTTGCGCCATCCGGCGCCGCCCAACGACGGCGGCGCCATCAAAACATTAATATGCGCCGGATTTCTTGAAGTCAGCAACAGCGGCAGCCATGGCGGTTTCGCCATCCTTGTCGAGTTGCTTGGTTTCTTCGATCTTGGCCAGGAGGGCGGCTTGTTTGGTCTTCATGTAGCCATGCAGGCCAGCTTCGAATGCCAGTACCTTCTTGACTTCGATGTCGTCGAAGTAACCCTTGTTCACTGCAAACAGCGACACGGCCATCAGCGAGATCGACAGCGGCGAGTACTGTGCCTGCTTGAGCAGCTCGGTGACGCGGGCGCCACGGTCGAGCTGTTTGCGGGTCGATTCGTCGAGGTCGGACGCAAACTGCGCGAAGGCAGCCAGTTCGCGGTACTGGGCCAGGTCGGTACGGATACCACCGGACAGGTTTTTGATGACCTTGGTCTGGGCAGCACCACCGACGCGCGACACCGAAATACCGGCGTTAATCGCTGGACGCACGCCAGCGTTAAACAGCGAGGTGTCGAGGAAGATCTGGCCATCGGTAATCGAAATGACGTTGGTCGGCACGAAGGCGGAAACGTCGCCTGCCTGCGTTTCAATGATCGGCAGGGCGGTCAAGGAACCGGTCTTGCCAACCACAGCGCCGTTGGTGAACTTTTCGACATAGTCGGCGTTCACGCGGGCTGCGCGCTCGAGCAGGCGGCTGTGCAAATAGAACACGTCGCCAGGGTAGGCTTCGCGACCTGGTGGACGGCGCAGCAGCAGCGAGATTTGACGGTAAGCGACGGCTTGCTTGGACAGATCATCGTAGACGATCAGTGCATCTTCACCGCGGTCACGGAAGTACTCGCCCATGGCGCAACCCGAGTACGGGCTGATGTACTGCATGGCGGCCGATTCCGACGCCGAAGCGGCGACGACGATGGTGTATTCCATGGCGCCGTGGGTTTCCAGCGAGCGCACGATGTTCTTGATGGTCGATGCCTTCTGGCCGATCGCGACGTAGATACACGTCATGTTCTGGCCCTTCTGGTTGATGATCGCATCAATTGCCACTGCCGATTTACCGGTCTGGCGGTCACCAATGATCAGCTCGCGCTGACCACGGCCGATCGGTACCATCGAGTCGATCGATTTCAAGCCGGTCTGCATTGGCTGCGACACCGATTGACGGGCGATCACGCCCGGGGCGATTTTTTCGATCGGGGCGGTCAGCTTGGCGTTGACCGGACCCTTGCCATCGATCGGCAGACCGAGGGCGTTGACCACGCGGCCTTTGAGTTCAGGACCGATCGGCACTTCGAGGATGCGGCCGGTGGTCTTGACGGTGTCGCCTTCGGAGATGTGCTCGTAAGCACCCAGAATCACGGCGCCGACAGAGTCGCGCTCGAGGTTCATGGCCAGGCCAAAGGTGTTGCCCGGGAATTCCAGCATCTCGCCCTGCATCACGTCCGACAGACCGTGAATGCGGCAGATACCGTCGGCCACGGAGATAACCGTGCCTTGATTACGAATCTCAGCGGAACCTTCGAGGCCCTGGATGCGGCTCTTGATCAGTTCGCTGATTTCAGATGGGTTAAGTTGCATGCTAACTCCTAATAGTTTCTTGTGCGTAGGGCAAGGGCGTGATGCCGGCGAGTGCTGGTTCGATGTCGCTTACGACGTCAGCGCAACGTTCATCTGTTGCAGCTTGGCGCGTACCGAGGTGTCGAGCACTTCGTCGCCGACCACCACGCGCACACCACCGATCAGCGAGGCATCCACTGTCACGGTCGGGTTGAGCTTGCGGCCAAATTTCTTTTCCAGGCTCGCCACCAGCTGGGTGACCTGCTCGCTCGACATGTCGAACGCGCTGGTAACGTGGGCATCGGCGGCGCCTTCCTGTGCATTCTTGAGCACGGCGAATTGCGCGGCGATTTCAGGCAGCAGGGCAATGCGGCGGTTTTCGATCAGGATGGCGATGAAGTTGGTGGCTTCGGCCGATACTGGCGACTGGATCAGCGCGGCAAACGTCTCGGCGACCTGGGCCGGCGTGACGTTGGGGTTGCGCGCGAAATCCTGCACGTCGGCATTGACGCCGATGTTGCCGAGCTCGCTCACCAGAGTGGACCAGACCGCCATGTCACCCGTTTGGGCGACACGAAACAGCGCTTCGGCGTAAGGACGGGCGACGGTTGCGAGTTCTGCCATGATTACAGCTCGGTTGCCAGTTGCGACAACAGGTCGGCGTGGGCCGCTGCGTTCACTTCACGTTTCAGAATTTGCTCGGCGCCTTTGACGGCGAGGCCGGCAACTTGCGCGCGCAGTTCTTCGCGGGCTTTGGTCACTTGCTGATCGGCGTCAGCCTTGGCCTGGGCGATGATGCGGCCCGCTTCGGCGTTGGCATTGGCTTTGATTTCGTCAGCCACCATCGTCGCGCGCTTTTCGGCGTCGGCGATGCGTTTCTGGCCTTCGTCACGGGCACCAGCCAGTTCGGCTTGTACGCGTTTTTCAGCGGCGGCCATGGCTTGCTTGCCCTGGTCGGCGGCGGCCAGGCCGTCGGCGATTTTCTTCGCGCGTGCGTCGAGCGCTGCCATCATCGGCGGCCAGACGAATTTTGCAATCGAGAACGCCAGGATCAGGAAGACGATCGCCTGGACGAACATTGTCGAATTTAAGTTCAAAGCTTTTTCCTTCTCAGAATGACATACGCCGGGCAGGCAAAGTTGCGCGCCCGGCTATTGAGAATTGACGATTAAGCGCCGAATGGGTTCGAGAAAGCGAACATCATTGCGATACCAACGCCGATCAGGAACGCCGCGTCGATCAGACCAGCCAGCAGGAACATTTTGGTTTGCAGGGTATTCATCAATTCTGGTTGACGTGCCGAAGCTTCGATGAACTTACCGCCCATGATGCCGATACCGATACATGCACCGATAGCACCCAAACCAATGATCAAGCCGCAAGCCAGTGCTACGAAAGCGATGTTAGTCATCAAAAACTCCTTAAATAATCAAAAAAATAAAACGTTAAAGTTAAAACTACAGAGACTACATTTCCTACGATTCTTACAATTCCACCCGTTCCTGCTTAGTGACCTTCATGCGCTTGACCGATGTACACCAGGGTCAGCATCATGAAGATGAACGCCTGCAGTGGCACGATCAACAAGTGGAACAGTGCCCAACCCGTACCGAGCAACACCTGCAAGCCGGCCAGCGCAACGCTCTGGGTGGTCACGCCAATCCAGGTAGCGCCCAGCAGGGCGATCAACAGGAACAGCAACTCACCGGCAAACATATTGCCGAACAGTCGCATCGACAGCGAGACCGTCTTGGCCGCGTACTCGATCAGGTTCAAACCAAAATTGAAGATCCACAGCGCAGGATGGGCGCCGAACGGTGCAGTGAACAGGCCTTTGATGAAGCCGCCCAGGTGCTGCACCTTGATACCGTAATAAATCATGCAGGCAAACACGACGATGCCCATGCCGAAGGTGCCGTTCAGGTCCGCCGTTGGCACCGAGCGGAAGAACGGCTCATGGCCTTCGGCAGTGTGGATGCCGAGCAAGCGGAAGATGGTGGCGAAGAAGTCGACGGGCAGGAAGTCGATCGAGTTCATCAGGATGACCCAGACCAGCACGGTCAGCGCCAGTGGGGCAATAAAACTGCGGTCACCGTGGACGATGGCTTTCGACTGGTCTTCGACCAGCTCGACGAGCGACTCGACGGCGCCCTGGAAGCGGCTCGGGACGCCCGAGGTGACGCGGCTTGCGGCCATGCGCAGCAAGAAAAACGCCAGCAGCGCCGTGATCACTGAAAACAGGATGGTGTCATAGTTAATGACGTGAAAATCAATAATCCCCGGCTGGGCCTGCGAGCGCATGTGCCCCAGGTGGTGGGTGATGTATTGCCCGGCAGTGAGCGCGTGCTCGCCTGCTGGTTGTGCTCCTGCAGCGACGGTTTCAGTAGTCATGTCTAGCGCCTAAACAATAAGATGATGTAACTTTTCAGTGCCACGATGAAGCCGCAGGTTAATGCCAGCCAGTTCAAATCGCGGTACAGCCAGGCGATGACTCCCAACAGAGTCAACGTCAATGCAATCTTGATAAATTCCCCGACCATGAAGGTCATCGGGTTCGCCCCGCCCGGTCGCCGCGCGTTGGCAAACAGGCGCAGGGCAAACAAACCGTTGGGAACGACACAGCACCCCCCCCCCAATATTGCCGACACAGCGGCGGGCCAGCCACCGAGCAGAGCGGCGATGAGGCCGGCCACGATCGTTGCCAACAATTGCAGGGAAACTAAGCGCAACATTTTTTGTTCTTTTCGCAGCGTATAAAAGCTGTGTTGCGTATGGTGAGATTGCGTGAATCAGCGGGATTATAAGGTCTATGCACATACGCGTCAAACGTTGACGCACTTTGTCAGGGCGCAAGACGCATCAAAAACCACGCTGGCCCGGCAGGTGTTCCATTACGGTGCAGTCAATATTGCGCGATGGTCGGACAATCAAGATTCTTGTTCAAGGTCAATGACTTACCGACAGCAACTCTAGCTTTATAAGCAATGCCGGGCGCACCCTGCGCTTAGGCGCGCAACCTTGCCAAAACGCCATCAAGGATGTCGAGGTCGGCAAAGTCAATGATCATCTGGCCGCGTCCCTTGTTGCCCATCTTAAAGATGACGGGGGTGGCCAGTTTGTCTGACAATTCTTCTTCCAGGCGGGCAATATCGCCCGATTTTTCCTTGATGCGCGCCGCCGGCGGGTTGGCGGCGTCGGCCATCGTGCGGGCCACCAGTTTTTCCGTTTCGCGTACCGACAGGCGCTTGCTGACCACCTGGCTGGCCAGGCTGATCTGGGTGGCCGGGTCGACCGCCAGCAGCGCGCGTGCATGGCCCATGTCGATGTCGCCGGCCATCAGCATGGTTTGTACCGGTTGCGCCAAATTAATGAGACGCAATAAATTGGAGACGGCCGAGCGCGAACGGCCCACCGCTTGCGCTGCCTGTTCATGGGTAAATGCAAAATCGCCGATCAGGCGGGCGATGCCCTGCGCTTCTTCGAGCGGATTGAGATCTTCGCGCTGGATGTTTTCGATCAGCGCCATGGCGGCGGCAGTCTGGTCGTCGACCGCGCGCACCAGCACCGGGATGGTATCGAGGCCAGCGATCTGCGCCGCGCGGAAGCGCCGCTCACCGGCGATGATTTCGTAGCGCTGCACGGCGCCCGTCTGCGACGCCAGCGGACGCACCAGCACCGGTTGCATCACGCCCTGCGCCTTGATCGATGCCGCCAGTTCATTGAGGGCGCCCTCGTCCATGCGCGTGCGTGGCTGGTATTGGCCGGCTTGCAGCAGGGTGATCGCCAGCTTGGAGGGCAGCTCGGCGCTTTTGTTGTCATTAAAATCGTCGCCGCCCAGCAGGGCGTCGAGGCCGCGGCCGAGGCCCTTGAGTTTTTTGGTTGCCATGTTCGCTGCTTCTTTCAGAATTTTTTGCGCAAGGGTGAGTGCGAATGCGTCTGCGCTGCCGCTTACATCGACTTGATGCGCTCGACCATTTCAGCGCCAAAGGCGATATACGCCTGCGCCCCTTTCGAGGCAGGGTCGAACACCACCCCCGGCAGGCCATACGAGGGCGCTTCGGCCAGCCGTACGTTACGCGGGATGATGGTATTGAACACCTTGTCGCCGAAATGCTGCTCGAGCTGGGCCGAGACTTGTTGTGAGAGCGTCATGCGCGGATCGAACATCACCCGCAGCAAACCAATGATTTTCAGATCGGGATTGAGATTGGCATGCACTTTTTTGATGGTGTTGACCAGGTCCGACAAGCCTTCGAGCGCGTAGTACTCGCACTGCATGGGGATGATGACGCCATGGGCGGCGCACAGGCCGTTCAAGGTCAGCATCGACAGCGCCGGCGGGCAATCGATGAGCACGAAATCGTAGTCGGCATCGACCGCGGCGAGGGCGTCTTTGAGGCGCCGTTCGCGCTGGTCCAGTTCGACCATTTCGACTTCGGCGCCGGCCAGTTCGCGGTTCGACGGCAGCACATCGAAGCGGCCCGCCTCAGAGCGCTGGCGGGCGGCGGCGACATCGGCTTCGCCCAGAAGCACCTGGTAAGTCGACGCCGTCAAGCCGGCCTTGTTGATGCCGGCACCCATGGTGGCATTGCCCTGCGGGTCAAGGTCGACCAGCAGCACCCGCTGGTCGAGCTTGGCCAGGCCAGCGGCCAGGTTGACGCTGGTGGTGGTCTTGCCCACCCCGCCCTTCTGATTTGCTACGCAAAATATTTTGGCCATGTATGTTGTTAGAGTCGACGCATGAGTTGAAAGCAATACAAAAAGTATTACCGTTTAGTTCGTATAAATAATTTATTTTATATGTTAAATATAAACGGAATAAATGATATATACCGTTTATACGTTTTATACTAATTTTTCGATAAACATCAGGTGGCGTTCGGCGTCCAGTCCCGGTACCTGCAACGGCTGCAAACGGCTCACTTTCCACGGTGCCGGCAGACGCTCCTGCTCTTCTGCTGGCGCCACCCCTTTGAGGGCAATAAAACGGCCGCCGTCGGCCAGCAGCTGGCCCGACCAGGTGACGAAATCGGACAAGTCGGCAAACGCGCGCGAGGTGATGACGTCAAACAGTGCAGGCACCACCACGTCCTGCACCTTGGCGGTGTAGACGGTGACGTTGGCCAGCCCCAGTTCGGCTTTGACCTGTTTTAAAAACGCGGTTTTCTTGTGCACCGTGTCGATCAGCGACACCTGCATGTCGGGCCGGGCAATAGCCAGCACGATGCCGGGCAAGCCGCCACCGGCACCGACATCGAGTACATTGCTGGCACCCGCAAACGCCGGCACGGCAGCGAGCGAATCGAGCAGGTGCAGGGTCGCCATCTGCAGGGGATCGCGTACCGACGTCAGGTTATAGACGGCGTTCCATTTGAACAGCAAGCCGAGGTAATCAAGCAGCTGCGCATGCTGCTGGCCGGACAGAGAGAGCGACAGCGCCGCACTGCCGTTCTCCAGCACGGCAGCGAGGGCGGCGCGGTTGAACGGTGCTTTGATCGCCGTCATTAGGCCAGTTCCTCGTTGAGCGTGATAAAACCCTTGGCACCGCGTTTTTTCAGGTGCACCAGCAGCAGCGAGATGGCCGCCGGCGTCACGCCAGAGATGCGCGAGGCTTGGCCCAGGGTTTGCGGGCGCTGCTTGTCGAGCTTCTGGCGCACTTCGATCGATAGCGCACTGATGTCGAGGTAATTAAAACCGTCTGGTAATTTGAGGTTTTCGTAATGGTCGTGGCGTTCGACTTCCTTGGCCTGGCGATCGATATAGCCGGCATACTTGAGCTGGATCTCGATCTGTTCACGCACGGCAGCGTCCCGCACGCCAGGGCCGGCCAGCGCCTGCCCTTCCACTCCGAGCATGCTCATCAGGCTGTCGTAGCCAACCCCGGGCCGGCGCAGCAGGTCGGCCAGCGAGTATTCGCGCTCGATCGCCTGACCAATTACCCGCTCCGATTCGGCAGCAGCGAGCACGCGCGGATTGACCCAGGTCGAACGCAAGCGTTCCAGCTCGCGCGCCACCGCTTCGCGCTTGGTCTCAAACGCCTGCCACTGAACGTCGCCCACCACCCCGAGCTGGCGGCCGATTTGCGTGAGGCGCATGTCGGCATTGTCTTCGCGCAGGCTCAAACGGAACTCGGCGCGGCTGGTAAACATCCGGTACGGTTCGAGCACGCCCTGGGTGGTCAGATCGTCGACCAGCACGCCGAGATACGCTTCCGAGCGTGCCGGTACCCAGGCATCCTTGCCCTGGGTCAGGCGCGCCGCATTGATACCGGCCAGCATGCCCTGGGCTGCCGCTTCTTCGTAACCGGTGGTGCCATTGATCTGGCCGGCAAAGAACAGGCCGCCAATCGCCTTGGTTTCAAGCGAGGTTTTCAGGCCGCGCGGATCAAAATAATCGTATTCGATGGCATAACCGGGACGCAGGATGTGGGCGTGCTCCATCCCTTTCATCGAGCGCACGAGGGCGATCTGGACGTCGAACGGCAGGCTGGTCGAGATACCGTTGGGGTAATACTCGTGGGTCGTCAAGCCTTCCGGCTCGAGGAAAATCTGGTGCGAATCCTTGCCGGCGAAGCGGTGGATCTTGTCTTCGATGGAGGGGCAATAGCGGGGGCCGACGCCCTCGATGACGCCGGTGTACATGGGGCTGCGGTCGAGGCCCGCACGAATGATGTCGTGGGTACGTGCATTGGTGTGCGTCATCCAGCACGGAATCTGGCGCGGGTGCATGGTGGTGTTGCCCATCACGGAAAACACCGGTACCGGATCGAGGTCGCCGGGCTGCTCGCTCATCACCGAAAAATCGATGGAGCGGCCATCGATGCGCGGTGGCGTGCCCGTTTTAAGGCGGCCCTGCCCCAGCTTGAGTTCCTTGAGACGGGCCGACAGCGAGATGGCGGGCGGGTCACCGGCACGGCCGGCCGAGTGCGATTGCAAGCCGACGTGGATCTTGCCATCCAAAAAAGTACCGGCGGTCAGCACCACGGCGCGTGCGCGGAACTGCAGGCCGATCTGGGTGACAGCCCCCACCACGCGGTCACCCTCGATGATGAGGTCATCGACGGCCTGCTGGAACAGCCACAGGTTCGGTTGATTCTCCAGCTTTTCGCGAATCGCCGCCTTATACAAAATGCGGTCGGCCTGGGCGCGGGTGGCGCGCACCGCCGGCCCCTTCGACGAATTGAGGATGCGGAACTGGATACCTGCCAGGTCGGTGGCCAGCGCCATGGCGCCACCCATGGCATCGACTTCCTTGACCAGGTGGCCCTTGCCGATGCCGCCGATGGACGGGTTGCACGACATCTGCCCGAGGGTCTCGATGTTATGCGTTAGCAACAATGTAGCCTGGCCCATGCGAGCGCTGGCGAGGGCCGCCTCGGTGCCGGCGTGACCGCCGCCGACCACGATGACGTCAAATTCAGTGGGAAATTGCATGTTGGGAGCGTAAAGCGAAGGAAATGAGCCCTGATTATAGAGTCTTTTGCCTCAAAAATTCGCAGCTGTCCCGTTTTTAGACCGTTGACGCACATATTGGTAGCGAAAGTGGTCAGTTTTACGCGCCCCTTGTTTCACGTGGAACAGTCTCGTCAAGGCGGCGGCACACTGTTTCACGTGAAACAGTAACACTCACAGCAGGCGCTTGATGGCATCAAACCCGGTCTTGAGGATCAGTCCACTCACCACCACCAGGAACAGGCGGCGCACAAACACGCTGCCGTGACGGATCGCCAGGCGCGTTCCCACCAGCGATCCGGCGACCTGGCACAGCGCCATCATCAAGCCCAGTTGCCACAGCAGGTGACCGCTATAGCCGAACCATAACAAGGCCGAGACGTTGCAGGCAACATTGACCACCTTGGCAGCTGCGGACGCGCTCAAGAAATCAAAGCCGAAAAAGCGGACAAACAAAAACATCAAGAAGCTGCCAGTGCCGGGGCCGAAAAAACCGTCATAAAAACCGATACCGGCACCGACCAGCAAGGCCATCACTTGTTCGCGCTGACCGCTGTGCAGGGGCGCGTGGGTCGCGCCAAAATCTTTCTTGCGAAATGTGTAGATGGCAACCGCAATCAAAATCAGCGGCAGCAGGTTGCGGACGAATTCACCAGGAACGCGCGTGACTGTCCAGGCGCCAACGAAAGACAGGGCAAATGCCGCCATCGCAGCAGGCGCCGCCGCACTCCACGCCACCCTCACCCGCCGGGCGTAATTGACGGCGGCGGCACTGGTGCCAAACACCCCGGCGAGCTTACTGGTGCCCAACAGGGTCGCCGGCAACTCGCGCGGGAAGGTCGAGAACAGGACGGGTAATTGAATCAAACCGCCACCGCCCACCACAGCATCAACCAGGCCGGCCACAAAGGCGGCCACCGCAAGCACCAGATATTCCACAGCAACTCACTTTGGGTAAAACACAATTGTACTCAAGAAATTGTCAGTGGTCTCGCATCCCCATGTCCCACGTGGAACAGCGGCTGGTGTAAGCTTGAAGCACCACCCCCCACCATAGCCGCCATGAACCCATTTCAATTCAGTACAGTTCCCCATCTGATTGCAGACAGCGGCGCCACCGCCCAACTGGGCGCGATCATCAAGGAACGCTTTCCACAGGTGCGCACCGCCCTGGTAGTGACCGATGCCGGATTCCTGCGCACGGGATTGCTTGCGGGACCCATCGCCAATCTGCGGCACCACGGGATCGCTGTCCACACGTATAGCGAGGTGGTGGCCGATCCTCCGGAAGCGGTGGTGCTCGACGCCGTCGCGCGCGCACGCGCCACCGAAGCCGATTTGATCATCGGCTTTGGCGGCGGCAGCTCGATGGACGTCGCCAAGCTGATCGCCGTGCTGGCCGCCAGTGATCAACCCATCGCCGAGATCTACGGCATCGGCAACGTCAGGGGTGCGCGCCTGCCCCTTGTCCAAATCCCCACCACCGCCGGCACCGGCTCGGAAGTGACCAACATCGCCATCGTGACGACGGGTGCCACCACCAAGACGGGCGTGGTGGCAGCCCAGCTCTACGCCGATCTCGCCATCCTCGACGCCAGTCTGACGCTCGGCTTGCCGCCACTGGTGACGGCAGCAACTGCGATCGACGCCATGGTCCACGCAATCGAAGCGACCACCAGCCGGCACAAAAAAAACCTGCTCTCCGACAGCCTGGCCAAGCAAGCCTTGCAGCTGCTGTCGCACAATCTGCTGCTCGTCTGCAAACACGGCGACAACCTGGACGCCCGTCAAGCCATGCTGGTGGGTGCGTGCCTGGCAGGCCAGGCGTTTTCGAATGCGCCGGTGGCGGCCGTGCACGCGCTGGCCTACCCGGTCGGTGGCATTTTTCACGTGCCGCACGGACTGTCAAATGCGCTGGTCTTGCCCCATGTGCTGCGATTTAATTTGTCGCATGCGACTGCGCAATATGCTGAACTCGCTGCCATCGTCGCCCCCCATGCAAGCGGCAGTGAGGAAGCGCGCGCCAATGCCCTTATTGTTGCGATGCAACAAATTGCCAGTCAGTCTGGTATTTCCACGCGCCTGTCGGAAGTCGGCATTGGCGAAGCCGATCTCGACGGTCTTGCCGACGCCGCCATGCTGCAGACCCGCCTGCTGGGCAACAATCCGCGCACCGTCAGCTGGCACGATGCGCGCGCGATCTATGCGGCGGCCTTGTAATTAAACAGCTAACAAGTATCCCCACTAGCGCTGCTGAAACGCCTGAGCTACAGTTTCACTCTCTTTTCAGCGTGGAGTACCAACGATGCCAGGCCCCGACCCCATGGTCCCGTTTGCCCTGATCGCCGCCGTGGCGACGCCGCGCAGCACGCCATCACATTACCCACCGCCATTTGCTGCATTGATGAGCGGCCGCGTCAAGCGGCCACTGGGCGATCCGTTCGGCATCCAGCGTTTTGGCGTCAACCACGTCAGACTGGCGGCGGGCGCCAGCTCGGCGCTCATGCACGTTCACTCGGTGCAGGACGAGTGGATCTATGTGCTCAGTGGCGAATTGACCTTGATCCGTGATACCGACGAAAGCATCATCGGCGCCGGCATGTGCGCCGGCTTCGCGGCCGGCGGCCGCGCGCACATGCTGGTGAACCGCACGCGAGAGACCGCCTGCTACCTCGAAGTGGGCGACCGCCAGGCCGACGACAGCGTCAGCTATCCACGCGACGATGTGAAGTCGGTACGCGAACCGCACGGCTGAACATTTGTGCGCAAGGATGGCACGCCATACGCTCGCTGAACAACGCCCGTGATGTCACCACCCTGCGGGCAACTTGATAGCCTGCCCGACCAGCGCCGCCACGGCCCCCCGGCGATTTCGCAACGCTTCATCCTGCCTGGCTTTCAGCTTGCCAATCAGACGCCGCGAATTGCCTAGCAAAAACCTGATACCATAATTTCAATTTCCACCCGAGCCCGAAACCATGCAAGGTCGCAAACCCGTCCGCTATCAGGGAACCATCAGCAGCTGGAAAGACGAGCAGGGATACGGATTCATCGCGCCCAACGGTGGCGGTCCACCCGTGTTTGTGCACATCCACTCATTCAAGAGCGGATTACCGCGCCCCTACTGCACGGCGATTGTCACCTATGTGCTGGGGAATAAACCGCAGGGCCGGCCGTGCGCAGCCGACGTCGCGTACGCTGTCATCGGCGGCAACCACAAGGTGCCGCGACAAACTGGCGCACTGCCCATTATGATGGCGCTCATCTTTATGGTGGTGCTCGCCGCATTGGTGCTGTTGCAGCAATTGGCGGCAGTCGTCCTCGGCACCTATCTGGCTATGAGCCTCCTTACATTCATCGTGTATGGGCGTGATAAGGCCGCTGCCGGCGCCCAACGCCGCAGAACCAGCGAGAAAAAATTGCTTATGTTGGGCACCGCTGGTGGCTGGCCTGGCGCACTGTTGGCGCAGCACCTGCTACGGCACAAATCGAAGAAAACGTCTTTTCAAACTGCATTTCGCATCAGCGTCGTCATCAACTGCGCCGCACTGGGCGCTCTTGTGCTGTGTTCGGGCAATGCGCTACTGGGTACGCTATTCCTTTAACAACGAGAGCGTCTCCTCAACTTTTGCACACCTTTGGTCTGCACCTTGGGCAAGCGCACATAGAAGCGGTAACGCAACACCGTGCTGGGAGCGAACACGTGCTGCTTTTCAAAGACATACATCCAATTGAATGGGCAAAATAAAAGGGACCGGCGAGCGCCGGTCCCTTTTTTTATTGACGCTGCCTGCATACCCTTCAGGCGGCGCGTTTTCTTCTGGCGGCGGCGGCGATGGCAGCGCCAATTTCGCCGACAATGCCACGGCGGAACAGCAGCACGCAGACGATAAAAATCAGGCCAGTGACCATGCCCACCGATTCGCCGAGCGTGCTAAACCACTCGATGCCGGTGCTGCGGGCAATAAAATTGCCAAGGTCGCCCAGCTTGTTTTCCAGGGCAATGATAATAAACGCGCCAAGGATGGGACCGACCAGCGTGCCCATACCGCCCACCAGGGTCATCAGAACGACCAGCCCGGACATACTCCAATGCACATCGGTGAGCGTCTCAAAGCCCAGCACGACGGCCTTGGTGGACCCTGCCAGGCCCGCCAGCGCGGCCGACAGCACGAAGGCGGTCAGCTTGTAGCGGTGCACGTCGTAACCGAGGGAAATGGCGCGCGGCTCGTTCTCCTTGATGGCGGTGAGCACCTGACCGAATGGCGAATGGATGATGCGCACGATCAGGGCAAAGCCGGCGATGGCGATGGCCAGCACAAAGTAATACATGGTGGTGTCGTTGGCCAGATCGATCATGCCCAGCAGCTTGCCGCGCGGGATCCCTTGCAAACCGTCTTCGCCGTGGGTGAATGGCGCCCGCAGCATGCCGAAATACACCATCTGGACCAGGGCCAGGGTGATCATGGTGAAATAAATACCCTGGCGCCGAATCGCCAGCCAGCCCATCACCAGGCCAATCAGTGCAGCCACCAGCACGCCGACCAGGATGCCGATCTCGGTTGGCAAGCCGAGGGTGGTCAGCGCGTAGCCGGTAAAGTAACCGGCGGCGCCAAAAAAGGCGGCGTGACCAAACGACAGCAAGCCGGTGTAACCGATCAACAAGTTAAAGGCGCAGGCCAGCAGGCCGAAGCACAACAACTTCATCAGGAACACCGGGTAACCGACGAAGGGGGCGATTAAGGCCACCGCGAGGGCGATGGCAAAACCAATTTTACGGTTCATGGTGACTCCTTATTTCTCTTTGCCGAACAGGCCGGCAGGACGGATCAACAGGACGATGACCATGACAACAAACACCACCACTTCCGAACCTTCCGGATAAAACACGCGGGTAAATCCTTCGATGATGCCCAGGCCCAGGCCAGTGAGGATGGAGCCCATGATCGACCCCATGCCACCAATGACCACCACCGCAAAGACGACGATGATCAAATTCGAGCCCATCAGCGGGGTCACATTAATGATAGGCGCGGCCAGCACGCCGGCAAAGCCGGCCAGGGCGACGCCGAAGCCGTAGGTCAGGGTCACCATCAGCGGCACGTTGATGCCGAATGCTTCAACCAGCTTGGGGTTTTCGGTACCGGCGCGCAGGTAAGAGCCCAGCTTGGTTTTTTCAATCACGAACCAGGTGACCAGGCAAACGCTGAGCGACGCGACGACCACCCAGGCGCGGTAATTCGGCATCACCATGAAGCCCAGGTTGGTGGCGCCCTGCAATAACTCAGGCACTTCGATCGACTGACCGGAGACGCCGAAGAACGAGCGGAACACCCCTTCGAGCAGCAAGGTGATGCCGAAGGTGAGCAGCAAGCCATATAAATGGTCGAGTTTATACAGCCAGCGCAGCATCGATTTTTCAACCACGATGCCAAAGATGCCGACGATCAAAGGGGCGACCAGCAACATCACCCAGTAATTGAGGCCCAGCGTGGTGACGCCGATGAACGCGAGAAACGCGCCCACCATGTACAGCGCACCGTGTGAAAAGTTAATTACGTTGAGCAAGCCGAAAATGACAGCCAAACCCAGCGACAACATGGCATAAAAAGAGCCGTTGACCAGTCCCAGCAAAAGCTGGCTCATCATGGCAGGAAGCGGAACGCCGAAGATTTCCATGGCATCACAGTACAAAAACACCGGGGGACCGGCGTGGACAAAAGAACACGCCGTTTTGCGCAGGGGCAAAACGGCGCAAGCGCAAAGCAAGCCGTGCAACGGTGAGATCGAACGACTTGATAAAACAGTGACGTGAACAATTCAGGTAAAACAGCAGCAATCGAGCGGGCCATCACAAAAGAAGCGGGTACGCGACCCGCTTCCTTGACTATCACCCGGCGACGGCCGGGCCACCCCTTACATTACTTCCACAGCGCGCATTTGCTCTCGGCCTTGGTGGCATACGCCTGGGCGCCAGGGATGGTAGCGACGACCTTGTAGTAATCCCACGGGTACTTCGACTCAGCCTGGGTCTTGACCTGCATCAGGAACATATCGTGGACCATGCGGCCGTCCGGACGGATCACGCCGCCCTTGGCGAACATGTCGTTGATCGGCGTTTTTTTCATTTGTGCCATGATTTTTTCAGGATCATCGGTGCCAGCCGCTTTGACGGCGGCCAGGTAATTCATGGCGGCGGAATAATCAGCCGCTTGCAGCATCGATGGCTCTTTTTTCATCTTGGCAAAATAACGCTTCGACCAGGCGCGTGTCTGGTCGTTTTGATCCCAGTACCAGCCATCGGTCAGATACATGCCCTGGGTCATCTTCAAGCCCAGCGAGTGCACATCGTTGATGAACATCAGCAGGCCAGCGAGCTTCATGGTCTTGGTGATGCCAAACTCGTTAGCTGCCTTGATGGCATTGATGGTGTCGCCGCCGGCATTGGCCAGGCCGAGAATTTGCGCTTTCGATCCTTGCGCCTGCAGCAGGAAGGACGAGAAGTCGGATGCCGCCAGCGGGTGCTTGGCGCTGCCCATCACGGTGCCGCCATTGGCTTTGACAACTTCCGCCGTGTCTTTTTCGAGCGACTGGCCAAACGCATAGTCGGCCGTCAGGAAGTACCACGATTTGCCGCCCTGCTTGACGATGGTCGAGCCGGTGCCGCGCGCCAGGGCAATGGTGTCATAGGCGTAGTGGATGGTGAACGGGGTGCATTCTTCATTCGTCAGGCGGGCCGAGCCCGCGCCGATCGAAATGAACACTTTTTTCTTTTCCGCAGCGATTTTTGCCATGGCCAGGCTGGTGCCCGAATTTGTGCCACCGATGAGCATGTCGACGCCATCGCGGTCGAACCATTCGCGCGCCTTGCTGGCGGCGATATCCGCCTTGTTTTGGTGATCGGCGACGACAAATTCAATTTTTTTGCCGTTGATCATGCCGCCCATGTCGGCGATCGCCATCTTGACCGCTTCGGCGCCGCCATTGCCGTCAACGTCGGAATAGGTGCCCGACAGGTCGGTGATCATGCCGATCTTGATGGTGTCGCCAGAAATTTGGGCTTGGACCGAGGTCGACAGGCCTAGTGCGCACAGCGCGCTGGCTGCGACAGCAATAACGTTACGTTTCATTTTGTCTCCGTGAGGATATTATTAATTAATACTGCACTGTTGCACTTCTGCACTGCTGCACTCTTAAACGCCCAGCAGCTCGGTCAGTACCGGCATCTTGGCGCTCAATTCAGACGAAGCGAAGGTCTCGACGATCTGACCGTGCTCCATCACGTAAAACCGGTCCGCCAGTGGTGCGGCGAAGCGGAAATTCTGTTCCACCATGACGATTGTGTAGCCTTTTGCTTTCAGCTCGACAATCATGCGGGCCAGGCCCTGCACGATGACGGGCGCCAGGCCTTCCGAAATTTCATCGAGCAGCAACAGGCGCGCGCCGGTGCGCAGGATGCGCGCTACCGCCAGCATCTGCTGTTCGCCGCCGGACAGGCGGGTGCCCTGGCTATTGCGCCGTTCATACAAGTTTGGAAACATCTGATAAATCTCTTGCACCGACATGCCCTTGGCGGTGCCGGCCAGGGCCGGCGGCAGCATCAAGTTTTCTTCGGTCGACAGCGACGAAAAAATGCCGCGCTCTTCGGGACAATAACCGACCCCCAGGTGGGCGATTTTATGGGTCGCCATGGCAATCGACTCGACCCCATTGATCTTGATCGAGCCACTACGCTTGCCCGTCAATCCCATGATGGCGCGCATGGTGGTGGTGCGCCCCGCGCCATTGCGGCCAAGCAAGGTGACGACTTCGCCCTGGTTCACCGTCAAATTGACATCATGCAAAATATGGGATTCGCCATACCAGGCTTGCAACTTGCTAATTTCGAGTGCTGCGGCCATCAATGGGCTCCTTCCAGCGCGACATCAACCGTGCCCATGTACGCTTCCATCACTTGCGGATTCTTGGACACTTCGGCGTAACTGCCTTCGGCCAGCATGGCGCCCCGTTGTAGCACGGAGATCTTGTCGCAGATGCCGGATACCACATTCATATTGTGTTCGACCATCAAGATGGTGCGGCCCGCCGACACTTTTTTGATCAACTCGGTGACGCGGTGCACGTCTTCATGGCCCATGCCCTGGGTCGGCTCGTCGAGCAGCATCAATTCCGGTTCCATGGCCAGCGTGGTGGCAATTTCCAGTGCCCGCTTGCGGCCATACGGCATGTCGACGGTGATGGTGTCGGCAAACTCGGTCAAATCGACTTCGGCCAGCAACTGCATGGCGCGATCGTCCAGTTGTGAGAGCGAGCGCTCACTACGCCAGAAATGGTAAGAAGTGCCCAATTGGCGCTGCAAACCGATGCGCACATTTTGCAGCACGCTCAGGTGGGGAAACACGGCCGAAATCTGGAACGAACGGATCACGCCCATGCGGGCAATTTGCGCCGGCGCGGCGGCCGTAATATCTTTGCCATTGAACAAAATGGCGCCGGAAGTGGGCACCAGGAATTTGGTCAGCAAATTAAAACAGGTGGTCTTGCCGGCACCGTTGGGGCCGATCAACGCATGGATATGACCACGCTCGACGCGCAAATTCACGTCACTTACTGCCGTGAAACCCTTGAACTCTTTGGTCAAGTTGCGGGTTTCCAATATGACGTCAGTCATTGTGTCTCCGAAATAACTTTATGATACTGCTGTGTTAATTATCACCCGATAATACACAGATACCCTGGTCGTCACAATACGGTATAAATACGAGGCTTGCGCCCTGTTTTAGGGCGTTTTAAGGCAGTTTATTGCAAATTTTTAAGAAAGTGCGCACGTCAGCGCAGCGCTACTTTAGCAAGCCGCGGCGATAATCAACTGCGCGGCTTTTTCCGCGATCATCAAGGTGGGAGAATTGGTGTTGCCAGAGGTGATAGTTGGCATCACCGAAGCATCAATCACCCGCAAGCCGCGCACGCCGATCACTCGAAGAGTGCTGTCGACCACCGCCAGCGGATCGTCGGCGCGCCCCATTTTGCAGGTGCCGACCGGGTGAAAGATGGTGGTGCCGATCACGCCGGCCGCTTCAGCCAGCTGCGCCTGGCTGCTGTAGGCGGCACCCGGCTTGTATTCGACCGGGCCGTACTGCGCCAGCGCCGGCGCCGCCACGATGCGGCGGGTCAAGGCCAGGGCGTGCGCGGCGACCGTGCGATCGTCCAGGGTGCTGAGGTAATTGAGGACGATTTTCGGCGCTGCCGTGCTGTCACTGCTGGCCAGTCGCACGTGACCGCGCGAAGTGGGACGCAGATTGCACACGCTGGCCGTAAACGCGGGAAACGGGTGCAAGGGATCGCCAAATTTTTCCAGCGACAATGGCTGCACGTGATATTGCAAATTGGCCGAACGCTGCGCGGGATCGGACTTGGCAAACAGCCCCAGCTGCGACGGCGCCATCGACATCGGTCCGCTCTGGCGCAACGCGTATTCCATGCCAATTTTTAGCTTGCCGAACCAGCTGGCCGCCGTGGTGTTGAGGGTTTTGGCCTTGCTGACCTTGTACACCATGCGCAGCTGCAAGTGATCCTGTAAATTTTCGCCGACACCTGCCCGCTCGTGCACAGGCGTGATCCCCAGTGCGTGCAACGCGGGCGCCGACCCCACTCCCGACAATTGCAGGATGGTGGGCGAACCGATGGCGCCAGCCGCCAGCAGGGTTTCTAGTGCGGCATCGGCGCGAAAGCGCCGGCCGCCACCGCTGAACTCGACGCCACGGCACAGCGCGGCGCCACTGGCATCGTGCTCAATGATCAGGCGCTCGACATGACAGCCCGTCATGATGGTTAAATTCGGACGCCCGGCGACAGGACGCAAAAACGCCTTGGCCGTGTTCCAGCGGATGCCGCGCTTTTGGTTGACTTCGAAATACGCGCTGCCTTCGTTGTCGCCGCCATTAAAATCGTCGATTTTCGGGATACCGGTCTGACCGGCCGCATCACGAAAGGCATCGAGAATCTGCCATGACAGGCGCTGCTTTTCCACCCGCCACTCGCCGCCAGCGCCATGCAGGGCGCTGGCGCCCCCGTGGTGGTGTTCGGTTTGCATGAACAACGGCAATACCTGGTCCCAGCGCCAGGAAGCGTCACCCGTCAGTTCCGCCCAGTGATCATAGTCGCCCTGCTGGCCGCGCATATAAATCATGCCATTGATCGACGACGAGCCGCCCAGCACTTTTCCGCGCGGATACATCAAGGAACGGCCGCCCAGGCCAGTGTCCGGTTCGGTCTTGTATAGCCAGTCGGTACGGGGATTGCCGATGCAGTGCAGGTAGCCGACCGGGATGTGGATCCACAAATAATCGTCCTTGCCGCCCGCCTCGATCAGCAGGACGTTATGGTCTTTGTTGCGCGTGAGGCGATTGGCCAGCAAGCAGCCAGCTGTTCCTGCGCCGACAATAATATAGTCGTAGTGTCCTGCCGATTCCAAGCCTGTCTCCTTGTTTTATATTGTTTTATATTATTTTAACGATGTTGCAGTCATCTCCGCCGCCAGGGTGTTCATCAAGGCGGCCACCGACATCGGCCGCGCCCGGTTCACCCCGCTGCCGGCCCATAGCGACATCAACTCGCTATTCCCGGCGGCGGCCGCCGCCGCCCGTATGCTGCCCGTCAACGCATTTTGTACAGGATACGCTGGAACTTGCTGCTCGACGGCTTCCATCTCGCGCATGAAGTCATTTTCGATACCGCGCGCGTAGCGGCCAGAAATCGCCCGCGTCAGGCGCGTCTGTGCATTGGCCGACAACAAACGCTGTTTATAGGCAGGGTGAACGGCCGCTTCATCGCTAACCAGGAAAGCGGTGCCCATTTGCACGGCGCTGACCCCCAGCGCCAGCGCGGCGCCGATATCACGGCCATCCATGATGGCACCGGCAGCAACCACCGGCAGACGCACGGCAGCGACCACCTGCGACCACAATTCGCGCGCCGTCAGCGTTGCCTCCTCCTGACGGCCAATAAAGGTGCCGCGATGGCCACCGGCCTCGATGCCCGAGGCGATCACCGCATCGGCACCGACCGCTTGCCAGGCCACTGCCTCGGCCACCGTGGTGACCGTCCCCAGCACCAGGATGCCGGCGCCGTGCAGGCGTTCCACCTGCTGCGAAGACAGGATATCGAAGGTAAAACTGGCCAGCGCCGGGCGCAATTCCAGCAAGGTCTCGAACTGGGCATGAAAATCCTGGCACCACTGTGACGGCCGCGGCAGTTCATCCCAGCCCAGTTGCTGCCAGATGGGACGCAACAATTGGCTGGCCGCAGCGATGGCACTGTCATCGGGCGCGGGCACCGATTGCACAAAAAAATTCAAAAAAAACGGTTGATTGGTCAACGAGCGAATGGCGGCGACCTGATCGCGCAAGGCGGCGACAGAGAGGAGCGAGCCGGGCAGACTACCAAGACCGCCAGCATTGCAGACGGCAGCAATCAGCTCTGGCGTACAAAAACCACCAGCCATCGGGCCCTGGATGACGGGCAGGCGTCGCGAATTGAACAGTTTTAGGGCATCCATGGGGGCTCCTGTGGATAAGTGTCTGAATATCCACAGGCACCGATTGTGGATAAACCCCATTTTATGCACAGCCCTATTTTTGTCCAGAATTGCTTCTGCCATCATACAGAATCGTTAACACCCTTGTACAACCCGCAAGCGCTTGATTTAATGGAAAAATATGGGCTTATCCACAGAAAACGGGCAGTGTTAACTACTACTACTAAACTTGTATACCTACTTTGTTAAGTAAACAAAACAAGAGCAAAAAACAAAAAAAACCGAAAAAGCGCGAAAGCGCGACCGCTTCAAAAAAGTGACTATTTTGTTAAATTTCAAAAAAAATGCTGAAAGCCAACAAAAGAAAGCCAGAGCCAGAAACGCCCTTGCCACACCGCTTGTGGATAAGCTGTTGGATATCCACAGGGCTAGTTGTGCAAAACCTGGTCAGAGTCACACCGTCGCAAAATTGTCCAACAACCGTCCCCCTTCGATACAATGTTTTCAAGTCCTCTTGTCAATCGCGTAAACCATTGAAGCTGTTGATAATTAGTGACTTATCCACAGAAGCCATCGATGCCTACTATTACTACTACCTTTGTATACCTATCTTTGTATAAAACAGTAAACAACCAGAAGCAGTGGACAAGTGCTGGCAAGCCGCTTTTTAACATCGTCTGTACGCCACCGACACCATGAATCGCCATCCAATCGGCCGTCTCGGCATCATTAGCGCCCTGCAGGAAGAGCAACAAGGGCTGGTAGAAGCCATGCAAGGGGCCACCACGCACATCCACGGCCGCCGTGACTACACCACCGGCACCTTGTGGGGGATCGACGCTGTGTGCGTGCTGTCCCGGATCGGCAAGGTCGCTGCCGCCATGACGGCAACCTTGTTGGTGGAAAAGTTTGGGATAACTCACCTGTTATTCACCGGCGTGGCCGGTTCAGGTGGCAATGGGGTGCAAGTGGGCGACATCGTTGTCGCCGATTGCCTGGTGCAGCATGATATGGATGCCAGTCCCCTGTTCCCCGCCTACGAAGTACCGTTGACGGGGATCAGTTATTTTAAAAGCGACCGTTGTTTGACCAAGCGCCTGTTGCAGGCCAGCACCAGCTTCGTCGCCAGCGATCTGGCAGTTGCCATCAGCCTGGCTGATCGCCATCTGTTTGGTCTACAGCAAGTGCGCGTACACCAGGGGGTGGTGGCCAGTGGCGACCAGTTTATCGATAGCGCAGCACGCATCGCCCGCCTCAGGGACAACCATCCGGGTTTGCTGGCGGTAGAAATGGAAGGGGCGGCGGTGGCCCAGGTATGTTTCGACTTGAACGTGCCGTTTACTGTGATGCGCACGATTTCCGACAACGCCAATGAAGCAGCGGCCACCGATTTCCTGCACTTCGTGCAGGCGGTGGCCGCCCAGTATGCGTTTTATATTATTCAACGCTTTTGCGAGCTCAGTTGTGGGCCTAGTTGCAAGCCCAGTTGCAAGCCGGACCGGCAATCCGGTCCAGTTGCCTGATTACACGCTCAATTAAACGCCCAGCGTCATCAAACTGGCGTTACCGCCGGCCGCAGTGGTATTGATACACAACGCGCGCTCAGCCACCAGGCGCCACAGGGGAATGGCAGCCTCGGCAGTGGTAGTGATCAGGCTGACCAGGGCACCATCGCCACTGGCCAGCGGCGTTGCCAGCGCCGCGCCTGCCTGCGCATCGACCAGTGCCACCTGGAAGCCAGTGGCAGCTGCCAGCGTGTCGACCACTTGGACGTGCTGCAACACTGCTGGCGGCAAGCCCACCATCCACTGTTCGCGCAAGACGACCGCGCGATTGCCCGTGGCAAATACAGCGGCAAGTTGATTGAGCAAGGTGGCCGCGCTACCGGCCGCGCA
This sequence comes from Massilia sp. PWRC2, assembly GCF_049896725.1. Lineage (NCBI taxonomy): Bacteria > Pseudomonadati > Pseudomonadota > Betaproteobacteria > Burkholderiales > Oxalobacteraceae > Massilia > Massilia sp. PWRC2. The sequence goes on along the minus strand of NZ_JAFCUW010000006.1, from coordinate 246,278 downwards.
CAGCACCAGGCCCCGCGCAGCAAAAGCGAGCGTGTTGCGCTCGCCCGTAGGACCGGGCAAAACGATGCTGTCGCCAAGTACGCTTGCCTGTTGATAGCGTCGAATATGAGCGACGACGCCGGCGTGGCCGTTCGCACCAGACCAGTCGGCCAGAGCATCCAGCACCGGCATTGGCGCGCGCGCGCCGGCGGCCGGCAGCTCGGACGCCGCCAGTTGCAGCCGTTTAAGATACAGGGGACCACCGGCCTTGGGGCCGGTGCCCGATTTGCCTTCACCACCAAACGGCTGCACGCCGACAACGGCGCCGACAATATTGCGGTTTACATAGATATTGCCAACATGGGCGCGCTGGCTTATAAAATCGATGGTTTCATCGATGCGCGAATGGACGCCCAGGGTCAAGCCAAAACCGCTGGCATTGATCGATTCGACCAGTTGCGGCAAATCGGCACGGCGGTAGCGGATGATGTGCAGCACGGGTCCGAACACTTCGTGGGTCAATTCGGCCAGCGATCCGATTTCCAGCACGGTGGGGGCGACGAAGGTACCGTGCTCGCTCAAACTGGCGGGCAACTCGAGGGCAAAATACGCGCGTGCGGTCGCCCTGGTGCGGGCAATATGGGCCAATAAACTGTCGCGCGCTTCGGCATCAATGACGGGACCGATGTCGGTAGCCAGGCGATCGGGCACGCCCACGCGCAACTCTTGCATCGCACCCTTGAGCATGCGGATGGTTTTATCGGCAATTTCTTCCTGCAAGAACAGCACCCGCAAGGCCGAGCAGCGCTGGCCGGCACTGTCGAATGCCGAACTGAGGACGTCTTGCACCACCTGCTCGGGCAGAGCCGAAGAATCGACGATCAGTGCATTCTGGCCACCGGTCTCGGCAATCAGGGCGATCTCGATGTTTTCCTTGATGCTGCGCGCTGCCAGGGTGCGGTTAATCAATTGCGCCACTTCGGTCGAACCGGTAAAAATCACCCCGCGCACACGGCTGTCGGCAGTCAAGGCAGCGCCAATTATGTCGCCGCGGCCAGGCAATAACTGGAGTGCAGCGAACGGCATACCGGCCTGGTAAAACAACTCGACGGCGCGGTGCGCAATCAAGGGGGTTTGCTCGGCCGGTTTGGCCAGCACCACATTGCCGGCCACCAGGGCGGCGGCCACTTGTCCCGTAAAAATCGCCAGTGGGAAATTCCATGGACTGATACACACCACCGTTCCCAGCGCCGTCGACGGCGCGCTGGTGGCGGCCTGGTGCGCATAATAACGGAGGAAATCGACCGCTTCGCGTACTTCGGCGATTGCATTGGGCAACGATTTGCCTGCTTCGCGCACGGCCAGCGCCATCAATTCCTGGCAGTTCGCTTCGAACAGGTCGGCCACTTGCAGCAGCAGGGCGGCGCGCATCTGCGGGCTTTGCCCCTGCCAGGAGGGGGCGGCAGCGCTGGCGGCGGTCAGTGCCGCGTCGACCTGGGCGGCGCTGGCATCGGTGACGCTGCCGACGATGTCACGGTGATCGGCGGGATTGCGCAGCGTGCGCGCGGCTGTTTCGGCTTCAAACGCGGCAGCGATCAGCGGCGTGGCCGCATAGCTACGTGGGCGGCTGAGGGTAGCTGCCAGCGCGGTGAGCACATTTTCATTGCTCAAATCGAGCCCGGCCGAATTGGCGCGCTCGCTGCCAAATAACTGGCGCGGCAGGGCGATGGCTGGATGGGGCGCGCCATTGAGCCGCGCCGCCACCTCGAACGGGTCGGCAATCAGCGAAGCGATCGACACTTGCGGATCGACGATCTGGTTGACGAATGACGAATTGGCGCCGTTTTCCAGCAAACGCCGCACCAGGTAGGCGAGCAGGGTTTCGTGCGAACCGACCGGTGCATAAATGCGGCACGCCTTGTTCAGATTGGCGCTGCCCACCACCTGGTCGTACAGGGTTTCGCCCATGCCGTGCAGGCACTGGAACTCGTAATTGTCAATGCCGTCGGCTTTTGCCCAAGTATAAATAACGGCCAGGGTGTGGGCGTTATGGGTAGCAAACTGCGGATACAGGCTCGCTGATGCCGACAGCAGCTTGCGGGCGCAGGTCAGATAGCTGACATCGGTGTACACCTTGCGGGTGTAGACGGGAAAGCCGGCCATGCCATCGACCTGGGCGCGCTTGATTTCAGCATCCCAATAGGCGCCCTTGACCAGTCGCACCATGAATGTGCGAGCACTGCGGCGCGCCAGGTCGATCAGGAAATCGATGACGAAGGGGCAGCGTTTTTGATAGGCCTGGACCACGAAGCCAATACCGCCAAAGCCGGCTAATGCCGGATCGAAGGCCAGTGCTTCCATCAAATCGAGCGAAATCTCCAGGCGCTCGGCTTCTTCCGCATCGATATTGATGCCGATGTTGTACTGTTTGGCCAGCAGCACCAGGGTGCGCACGCGTGGCAGCAATTCATTCATCACGCGCGCATGCTGGGCCCGGCTATAGCGGGGATGCAGGGCCGATAACTTGATCGAAATACCGGGGCCGTCGTTGATGCCGCGGCCGTTCGAGGCCTTGCCGATGGCGTGGATGGCCGTTTCGTAAGACTGGTAATACGCTTGCGCATCGTCCGCCGTCAGCGCCGCTTCGCCCAGCATGTCGTACGAATAGCGGTAGCCGCGCGCCTCGTTGGGGCGGCTGTTTTTCAAGGCATCGTCGATGGTCTGGCCGGTGACGAACTGGTTGCCCAGCATGCGCATGGCCAGATCGACACCCTTGCGGATCAGCGGCTCGCCGCCCTTGCCAATCAATTTGGTCAAAGCAGAACCAAGGCCCTGCTCGCTGTTGCTGCCGACTAATTTACCGGTAATCAACAAGCCCCAGGTGGCGGCGTTAACGAACAGAGAAGGTGATTCGCCCAGGTGGCGGCGCCAGTCACCCTTGCTGATCTTGTCGGCGATCAAGCGGTCAGCGGTGGCGCTGTCGGGGATGCGCAGCAAGGCTTCGGCCAGGCACATCAGGGCAACGCCCTCTTCCGACGACAGGGAAAACTCATGCATCAAGGCATCGACGCCCGACGCCCGCGTGCGCTTGGCGCGGACTTGCTCGACCAGCCGATGGGCCAGCGGGGCGGCGTCCTCATTGGCGCGCGCACGCTCACCGAGCAGCCACGCCACGGCATCGGCTTCGGCGCGCCGGTAGGCAGCGGTGACGGCGGCGCGCAGTGCCGATTGCGGCGGTTTGATTTCAGCGAGCAAGGCGGCAAACGGCAGGTCGGTCACGGCCGAAGGGGCGGCAATATTCATGGTGAACTCTTTATAGGCAAGAACGGTACGAAACAGCTGTGTTGAAACAGACAAACACCGCAACAGGAAAGGAAGGTTACAAAATACGTTACAAAGCGCGTTACAACGCGCGTCACAGAGCCAGCAGCACACGCAGGCCATCGCGCGGCGCCGGACGCCAAAAAATTGATTCGATTGTAGTGGGGTTTCTTCTGGATTAATTCTGGTATTACGGAATGCTAGCCATAGATAGTTTTTGGTGAGACAATTTAACCAAATAATATTTATATTGGGAGTGCACCCGCATGCTTGACAAGATCAGCAAGAAAATTCTCGCCGAACTGCAAAATGACGGCCGTATCAGCAACGTCGAACTGGCTGCGCGGGTCAATCTGTCGCCCGCCGCCTGCCTTGAACGGGTACGCAAATTGCATGAATTGGGCTACATCATGGGTTACACCGCCCAGCTCAATCCGCAGTTGCTCGACGTCTCGCTGCTGGTATTTATTGAAGTGGTGCTCGATCGCACCACGCCGGAAGTGTTCGATGCCTTTAAAAACAGCGTGCAGCTGATCCCTGAAGTGCTCGAATGCCACATGGTGGCAGGTGGCTTCGATTACCTGGTCAAGGCGCGTGTCAAAGACATGGCGGCCTACCGCGAATTTCTCGGCAAAACGCTGTTGCAAAAAGGCGTGCGTGAAACCCACACCTATGCGGTGATGGAAGAAGTCAAAAATACCACCAAGCTGCCGATTCGCTGAGCTGCTGCGGCTGCCATTTTTCGTGCTTAATCCTGCAGCTTGGCCGCCACCTTGTGCGACGGCGCTGCGCGCAGATTGACGCTTTCAAAATGCCGGCGCAGCCAGATGTGGGCGGGACTGCGCGCATCGCGCTCATGCCAGAGCATGTCAATGTGCACCGCCGGCAAACTGAACGGCAATTCGCGCCATACCAGGGCGTCGGCGGTACCGGTCGACGCAATCAAGTGTTTTGGTAACACGGTGATCAGGTCGGAATTGGCGACCACACGGCCAGCCGTAAAAAACTGGTTGACGGTCAATAAAATACGGCGTTCGCGCCCCAGCTGGGCCAGCGCCTCGTCGGTCAAGCCATGGGCGCGGCCCGAAAAGCTGACCAATAAATGGTTAGCAGTAACATAACGGTCGAGTGTCAATTCCTGCTTGGCCAGCGGATGATCCTTGCGCATCACACACACATAGCGCCCTGAATAGAGGCGCTCATGACGCACGGGCGAGCCGGTCTCGGACGACAACTGCGCGGCCACCCCGGGAAAAAAGCCGACAGCCAGATCGATGTCGCCGCGTAACAGCAAAGGCCGCGGCTCGCGCGTGGTCAAGGGCACCATGCGCACGGTGACGCCGGGTGCTTCGTGCTCGATGGCACGCATCAAGGAAGGCAGCCAAAACGCGGCGGTGGCATCGGCCATCGCCATGCGGAAGGTGGTGTTGGCTTTTGAGACATCGAAGGTGCCCGGCGCCACCGCCGCTTCCAGCCCCGCCAGCGCCTGACGCACGGCCGGCCACAGTTGCTCGGCACGGGGCGTCGGTTTGACGCCATACGCGGTGCGGATCAACAAATCATCGCCCAGGCTTTCACGCAAGCGCTTGATGGCGTTCGACACTGCCGGTTGGGTCATCGCCAGGTGGCCGGCGGCGCGCGTCAAGTTCTGTTCCGTCATGACGGCATCGAACACGCGCAGCAAGTTCAGATCAAGGGTGAGAAAGCTCATGGCAAGAATAAAAGAGTTGGTAATTCATGCAGCAGGCATGGAAATGCCAATATACATCAAACCATTCAGCGTTCATATAATCGGTATTGAAAATTGGAATTAGATTTATATGTTGCGTTGCACTATAGTTCTTCGATAGTAAGCTAATTCATTGGATCTACCGTGTCGTTCACTTCAAGCATGTTTCAAACCGCTGCCGGCGTGCCGGTCCTGCCGATCGTCAACCTGATCCTCGGCGTGTCCGCCACCGCCGCCCTGGCGCTGTTGTTCAAACCCCTGCTGAGCGGTATCGCGCGCGCCACCGTGCTGGTGTTGCGGCCGCGCCTGACGCGCGATGCGCTGGCTGCCCGGCGCCGGCTGCGCGACACCAAGCTGATGCAAAAAACCATCAATTCGGCGCAGGGCGTCAGCCAGACCGCGGAATTGCATTCGATCGTCGCCCGCGGCTGATACGAGTCGCACCAAAAAAAGCGGCGCCGGGGTTTCCTCGGCGCCGCTTTTTTATTGTTGAGCGTGCTGGCGCGCCACTCAGCGCGCCACACCCAGCAAAGCGCCCTTGAGGTGGCTGTCGGCCGGCTTGTCACCCAGCCAGATACGCAGCATGGCATTGTAAAAGCCTGGATCGCTGATAATTTCTCCCAGTTTTTTACCATTGAGTTCAGCCTGGGTACCGGCAGCGGGAATCAGGTCGAGGTGCATGACATCGCCCTTCTTGACGCCGGGAATGGCGCCAAACAATTCGCCGAATTTGGCGATCTGGCCGGCGTAGCGGGCTTTTTCGGCGGCGTCGGTGTTGTCGCTGATGCCTTTCAAAAAGGCATCGCCGAAATCGGCCGAGCTGACATCGCGCATCATGACGAGGGTGACGCGGCGCGGGCCTTCCTGCTTGAGGATGTCGGCAACCGTGTTTTTCTTTTCGCCCAGATACAGGCCCGCCGCGTACACCTTGAAAATGACCTTGGTGCGCACACCGGCGCCATTCAAGACCAGTTCCTTGCCAGCCACTTTGGTGGTGTCGTCGAATTTGATGCCATTCACTTCAGCGGCAACGCTGCCCTGGGCGACGGCCAGGGCGATCAGCGTGCCGGCGCACCAGTGTTTCAGATTGAGTCGTGTCGCAACCATGGTTGTCTCCGTTGTTGTTTAATTACCGGGTTCGTGCGCGCCGAATATAGCACGGGCGTACACCAATGGTAACAAGCGCTGAGCGCTTTCGAGATCAGGCGAGCTTGGCGGCGGCCAAGCGTTCGTACTTGACCATCAATTGTTCAGGCGATTCGCGCCAGGCCGGATCGAAGGGGATGCAACTGACCGGACAGACTTGTTGGCACTGCGGCTCATCGAAATGGCCGACGCACTCGGTGCATTTGTTCGGATCGATCTCATAGATCTCCGCACCCATATAAATGGCCTCGTTCGGGCATTCGGGTTCGCACACGTCGCAGTTGATGCAGTCGTCGGTAATCAGCAGTGCCATGGCGTGTTTCTTAAGGGGTGCCCGATTGCGCTGCCACGTGGGCGGCGATATCGGCGGCAATCGCGGCCGCTTCGGCCATGCTGACGATTTTCTTTTGTAGCCAGCGGTCAACCGAGGGAAAGACGAACTTCGACACATCGCCGCCGAGGATGGCGATTTCGCGCACGATGGTGCCGGAGATGAACTGATACTGGTCCGAAGGCGTCAAAAACAGGGTTTCGACATCAGGCAGCAAATAGCGGTTCATGCCAGCCATTTGAAATTCGTATTCGAAATCGGAAACTGCGCGCAAGCCGCGCACGATCACCCTGGCGTCGTGCTTGCGAACAAAATCCTTCAACAAGCCGGAAAAGCTTTCGACCTTGACGTTTGGATAATGCCCAAGGACTTCGTTGGCAATTTCGAGGCGCTCGTCGAGCGAGAAAAAGGGACGCTTGTTCTTGCTGTCGGCAACGCCGACCACCAGACCCTCGAACAGTCCGGACGCCCGGCGCACCAGGTCTTCATGGCCACGGGTGAGGGGATCGAAGGTACCTGGATATACGGCTACAACCATTGCGGCTCCCTGAAGATGCACTCATATAGAAGGCGCATTATGCCCGAAAAAGGATTATCTGCCCTATAACGGGGCTGGGATTGTCCAGGTTGGCGCAAGCGGCGCCGGGCAATCGACCGCATCCTTACGGCGTCGTCCGCAGTTGCAACAGATAATAAAACACCACGCCGGCCTTGTCTTCGCGCACCGGCAACCACGGCGCCAGCCAGGCGGGCGGCGCAGCATCGCCCTCTTGCGCCCCTTCGGGAAAGGGCAGCCGGGTGCCCGACTCGACATACACCAGCGCCCCAGCATTGAGTAGCGGCACGCACAGCGGCAGTGACTTTGACAATAAATCCTGCTGGTAAGGCGGATCGAGAAATACCAAGTCGTAGCGGGCACCGCGCGCGGCCAGCGAAGCCGCTGCCGTCAAGGCATCGGCGCGCTGCACCGTGACTGTCTCGGCATGCAGCTTTTCCTTGATCTCTTGCAACTGGCGCGCCACCTGCGGGTGGGCATCGATGACGGTGACGGCAGCCGCGCCGCGGCTGGCCGCCTCGAAACCGAGGGCGCCACTACCGGCAAACAGGTCGAGTACGTTGGCCGATTGCCAGCTGTGATCCCACAGGTGGCTGATCCAGTTGAACACCGTTTCGCGCACGCGATCGGGGGTGGGCCGTAAGCCCAGTGCATCGAGCACGGGCAACTGGCTGCGTTTCCAGGCGCCGCCGATAATGCGCACATGCTTCGGTGGCGGCGGACGGTGAACGGGGACTTTGGCGGGCTTTTTTTGCATGGCCGCAACTATAACGCAACTATAACATTGGCAGTGGCGCGATCAGTGGCCGCTCAAGTTTGTGGCTGGGTGGCCAGCACATTAAAGTCGTCGATCCAGCCGGCCATGCGTTTTTGCGCATGGGCTTTTTGGGCGGGCGTGGCGATCTTGACGGCGGTCAATATCATTTGAATGGTTTGTTCTTCATAGCTGTCAAAAAACGCCTTGCGATCGGGCGCATCCATGCGATCGAACAGTTCGCGCACCAGGCCGTGCAGCTGGGTGACGGTGGCGTCTTTCCCCAGTTTATCGCGCTGCACCTTGCGCAGCACGGCGACGATGCGCTGCTGGCGACGGACCCGCTCGTCGAGCCAGATATCGTTATTGAGCGCGCGCGCATCGGAGGCCTTGCGCAATACTGCTTCCTGCTCTGAACTAAAATGGCCGAACCACAGGTCGAACTGCTCCATCGATTTTTTAAAGCGCGCCTTTTGCTGCTCTTCGAGGTCACCGCGCATGAATTTCTTACGGTAGTCGTCGTTGTTCTTGGCAAACTTGCGTTCCATTTGGGCGATCTGTTCCGGTTTGACGGTCAACGCCAGGTCGGCCAGTTCGGGTAGTGCCTTAAAAGCGAGCAATTCGGTACGCGAACGCACCTGGTCATAGTTCGCGTGTAAATCGGTGGCCGTCATGCTGCCGCCCAGCTGCCGCTGTCCCGTTTGCAGCAGCTGCACATAGTCTTTGAGCTGGGTCTTGCGATGCCACTGGAACAGGTTGTCGATATCGCGTTTGACGAAGCCGGACTGATCGCTGTCGAGGTCCAGATAGTTGTTCAGCCACCAGTACAGCACGGTGTCGCCGTGGTTGTAGGTGAAGCGGATGCTGCTGCAGGCGGCCACGCTGGCCATCAGTGCGATCAGCAATAGCAGGCGAAGTCGGCTGGCAACGCGATGGGCCGTGTTAAAATTTTTCATCTATATAACTCTTTCAAAAGTGCTGCTCATGAACGTTGTCATCCTCGCTGCCGGTATGGGAAAACGCATGCAATCGGCGCTGCCGAAAGTGCTGCATCCGCTGGCAGGCAAGCCATTGTTGCAACACGTGATTGATACAGCGCGTGAACTTTCACCTGGCAAATTATGCGTGATTTACGGGCATGGCGGCGCCGCGGTGCCCGAAATGGTCGCCCGCCAACACACCGGTGCGCACGCCGCCATCGATACCGCCCTGCAGGAGCCGCAACTGGGCACCGGCCACGCCGTCATGCAAGCCCTGCCCCAGCTCGACGACAGTGTGCCCACCCTGATCCTGTACGGCGACGTCCCGCTGACCAGTGCCGCTTCGCTGCGCCGCCTGGTGGTGGCGGCCGGCAATGACAAGCTGGGCATCTTGACGGTGGAACAGGCCAATCCCTTTGGCCTGGGCCGCATGGTGCGCGAAAACGGCAAGATCGTGCGCATCGTCGAAGAAAAAGATGCGACTGCCGCCGAGCGCAGCATTTGCGAGATTAATAGCGGCATCATGGTGGCGCCGACGGCCCGCTTGCGCGACTGGCTCAGTTCACTGTCAAACAACAATGCGCAGGGCGAGTACTACCTCACCGATATCGTCGCCAAGGCGGTGGCCGAAGGCATGACGGTGGTATCGGCCCAGCCCGCAGCAGAATGGGAAGTGGCAGGGGTCAACAGCAAGGTGCAACTGGCCGAGCTCGAGCGGCGGTACCAGCTGAACCTGGCCCATACCCTGCTCGAGCAGGGTGTGACCCTGATGGACCCGGCCCGCATCGACATCCGCGGCAGCCTTACCTGCGGGCGCGACGTCACCATCGATGTCGGCTGCGTGTTCGAAGGGGCTGTCACGCTGGCGAACGGCGTACGGGTGGGCGCCCATAGCGTGCTGGTCAATTCGGCGATTGGCGCTGGCGTCCAGATCAAGCCGTTTTGCCATATCGAAGGGGCGCAGGTGGGCCCGCAAGCGCAGATCGGCCCGTATGCGCGCCTGCGCCCGGGCGCCGAACTGGGGCAAGAAGTCCACATCGGCAATTTCGTGGAAGTCAAAAACAGCACCGTCGCTGCCCACAGCAAGGCCAATCACCTCGCCTACATCGGCGACTCGACGGTGGGGGCGCGCGTCAATATTGGCGCTGGCACCATCACCTGCAACTACGATGGCGTCAACAAGTTCCGTACTATCATCGAAGACGACGCCTTTATCGGCAGCGACTCGCAACTGGTGGCACCGGTGACCGTGGGTGCCGGCGCCACCATCGGCGCCGGCACCACGCTCACGCGCAATGCGCCGGCGGGCAAACTGACCATGTCACGGGCCAGGCAAATCACCATTGACAGCTGGCAGCGTCCCGTCAAAATTGCCAAGCCGTAAACAGACGCCCATTGTCTAGACGGCGATACGTGTTTCGAACTTGCTTCTAAAAGTAGAAAAATAGGTTTTGACGTTGCGCACGTTGGCGTGCGTGGCAAACAGCCGGTGCGCCAGCGCGTGGTAGGCCGGCATGTCCGCCACTTGCACCATCAACACAAAATCGGGCCCCGGCGCCACCCGATAGCATTGCAGCACAGCGGGTTCGAGCGCCACCAGCGCCTCGAACTCGGCCATTTTTTCGGCCGCATTGACATCCAGCGAAATCTCGACAATCGCGCTCAGCTGGGCGCCCACCCTGGCGGGATCGACCAGCGCCACCTGGCGCGTGATCACCCCCGCATCGGTCAACAGCTTGACCCGGCGCAAACAAGTCGGCGGCGACACCCGCACCCGTTCGGCCAATTGCGCATTGTTGAGCGAAGCGTCTTGCTGCAATGTGTTCAAAATACGACGATCAAGGTCGTCGAAATCGCTATGCACCATGCGTTACCTCATCTTAAAAAAAGGATTATGACGCATCCTGAAATTATATTTCATGGCGGTACACGCTTGACAGCAAATTTCATAAACAGCAAGAACTCGTTAGCATATTTCATGTAGTTTCATCTAGGATACAATTCTTTCATCTAATTCAAGTGAGGCAATCATGTGCGGAATCGTCGGCGCGGTAGCGCAGCGCAATATCACCCCGATCCTGATCGAGGGTCTCAAGCGTCTCGAATACCGTGGCTATGATTCATGCGGCGTCGCCCTGCACGTCGACGGCCGCCTGCAGCGCTCGCGCAGCACGGCGCGCGTGGCCGAACTGGAAACCCAGATGGCCGACATCGGCCTGCAAGGGTTTACTGGCATTGCCCACACCCGCTGGGCCACCCACGGTGCCCCCGCCTCGCACAATGCGCACCCGCATTTTTCGCCCACCGAAGAATCGGCCCGCATCGCCCTGGTCCACAACGGCATTATTGAAAACCACGACGAACTGCGCGCCGAACTGAGCGCCCAGGGTTATGTGTTCGAGAGCCAGACCGACACCGAAGTCATTGCCCACCTGGTCGACCAGATGTACAACGGCGATTTGTTCGACACCGTCCAGCAGGCCGTCAAGCGCTTGCACGGTGCGTACGCCATTGCCGTGTTTTGCCGCGAAGAGCCGCACCGCGTGGTCGCTGCACGCCAGGGTTCGCCGTTGATCCTTGGTGTTGGCCAGGGTGAAAATTTTGTCGCCTCCGACGCCATGGCGCTGGCCGGCACCACCGACCAGATCGTCTACCTGGAAGAAGGCGATGTCGTCGACCTGCAACTGGGCCGCTACTGGATCGTCGACGTCGATGGCCGCGCCGCCAACCGCGAAGTCAAAACCGTGCATGCGCACACCGGCGCAGCCGAGCTGGGCCCCTACCGCCACTACATGCAAAAAGAAATTTTCGAACAGCCGCGCGTGATCGGCGACACCCTCGAAGGCGTCGCCGGCATCACCCCCGAACTGTTCGGCGACAATGCCGCGCTGGTGTTTGCCGACATCGACCGCGTCCTGATCCTTGCCTGTGGCACCAGTTATTATGCGGGCTTGACGGCCAAATACTGGATCGAATCGGTGGCCAAGGTGCCGGTCGCCGTCGAAATTGCCAGCGAATACCGCTACCGCGACAGCGTGCCGAACGCCAAGACCCTGGTCGTCACCATCAGCCAGTCGGGTGAGACGGCCGACACCCTGGCAGCGCTCAAGCACGCGCGCAGCCTGGGTATGCGCCACACCCTGACGATCTGCAACGTCTCCACCAGCGCGATGGTGCGTGAGTGCTCACTAGCGTACATCACCCGTGCCGGTGTCGAAGTGGGCGTCGCCTCCACCAAGGCATTTACCACCCAGCTGGCCGCGCTGTTCTTGCTGACCCTGACGCTGGCCAAGGTCAACGGCCGCTTGTCCGACGCCGACGAAGCGACGTATTTGAAACAGATGCGCCATTTGCCGGTGGCGCTGTCGGCCGTGCTGGCGCTGGAGCCGCAAATCATCGCCTGGGCAGAAGACTTTGCCCGCAAAGAAAACGCCCTGTTCCTTGGCCGCGGCATCCACTATCCAATCGCCCTTGAAGGCGCGCTGAAACTGAAAGAAATTTCCTACATCCATGCCGAAGCCTATCCGGCCGGCGAGCTCAAACACGGCCCGCTGGCGCTGGTCACCGAAGAAATGCCGGTCGTCACCATCGCGCCCAATGACGCCCTGCTGGAAAAGCTCAAATCGAACATGCAGGAAGTACGCGCACGGGGCGGCCAGCTGTACGTGTTTGCCGACGTCGACTCGCGCATCACCTCAGGCGATGGCGTGCACGTCATTCGCTTGCCGGAACACTATGGCTTGTTGTCACCAATCCTGCACGTTGCGGCTTTGCAGTTGCTGGCGTATCACACGGCGCTGGCGCGGGGCACCGATGTCGACAAGCCGAGGAATCTGGCGAAGTCGGTGACGGTGGAATAACGCTGGAATGGTCAGCGGACTGGGTGTGGACGAACAATAAAGTCAGACAAAAAACAATAACGTTCGATACAAAACAGTGATGTTTGACACAAGACTCCGAGGTGGACATGTTCCTAGAAGGTACTTCCGCTTTCGGCCCAGGCTGTGTAAAAACGCAATCCTGTTCCCACAATCGCAAGCTCGGGCCGCCAAGCTATATTTGAGGGGCTAAAACGCGTTGTACGGCGCTGTATCGTTTTATCGGACTTCCCCTTCGAAATGCCGAGGCAATCGCCAGAAGCGCCGCTTTTAAGCCTCGCAAATGGATAAAAGCCTTGATGGCCTTCATCATATCCGCAATGCCGAGGATGGCGATCAGTCGTCTGAGGTTATAGGCAAGGACGTGCAGGCTCATCTCCGTCTTCACGCGCTCCAACCCCTTTGTCAGGAAATGCGTCGCCCCCATCCAGGCTTTGATGGTGCCGTATGGATGCTCAACCGTGCAACGTCGAATTCGCATCGCATCCGGCGTTTGTTCGAGACGTGCCTGCATCTTTTCAAGCACGTGCTGATGTTCCCAGCGGGTCACGCGCCGCTGCGGACTCGGCATACACTTTTCTTTGAGCGGACAATCCTTGCAATTCGAGCTCCAATATCGATGATTCGTCATCCCTTTTTCGACGGTCGCAAAACGCCAAATGAGTGATTGACCTGCCGGGCACCGATATTCATTCTTTTCCGGATCGTAGACGAAGTCGGCCTTGTCAAATCGCCCATCAGCTTTGGCGTTTGAGGTTTTCGTCGGCGGCACCAAGGTGGAGATGCCGGCATCATGGCACGCCAGTATTTCCTTGCCATTGAAGTAGCCCCTGTCGGCAAGCGCCGTCAGCTCTGTTGTTCCAATTGCGCTGCGTGCTTTCTTGGCCATTGCAGATAATTGATCACGGTCGCTGCCGTTGTTGGTCACCTCGTGCTCAACGATCAAATGGTGCTTCGCATCGACTGCAGTATGCACGTTGTAGCCGACGATGCCGCTACCGCGTGTCATCATAGATCGGGCATCGGGATCTGTCAGCGAGATCTGTGTTTCGCCAGTCTCTACAAGCTTTGCTCCCATTTCCTTGAGCGAGGCCATCTGCAATTTTAATGCCGTTATTTTCTCTTCCAGCCGCACGCGTTTTGGTTTTGCGGCGCCGGGTTCCTGCCTGTCGGCGCTGTCGAGCTCGGTCAGGTAACGACCGATGCTTGCTTCGATCTCTTCCATCCGCCGTTTCAGCTTTGCGTCGGTGAAATTGCGATCGCTGCTGTTCACCGCTTTGAATTTGCTGCCGTCGATAGCGACGACTGCATCCGAAAAGAGATCAAGCTGCTGGCACAAAATGACGAACTGACGGCATACATTGCGCATCGATCTGCCATTGTCTTTTCTGAAGTTAGCGATCGTCTTGAAGTCCGGTTTTAGACGTCCGATCAACCACATCAATTCGATGTTCCGCTGAGCTTCGCGCTCCAGACGCCGGCTCGACTGTATCCGATTGAGGTAGCCGTAAATGTACAGCTTGAGAAGCACGCTCGGATGGTAGGCAGGCCGCCCCGTCACAGCTGGCTGCACGCGCTCGAATCCAAGGCTGGCAAGGTCAAGCTGATCGACAAATACATCGACCACCCGAACCTGGTTGTCTGCGTCGACATAGTCGTCCAGTAACTCGGGGAGCATCGTCGACTGGCCGCGGTCCGCACCTTCGATAAAGCGCTTCATTTCGCACCCCAAGTGATGAGATACTGGCTTAACGTTTACCGATCAGGTTTCGTTTACATCGGCTTACGTTTTTACACAGCCTGGGCCGAAACCGGACAGTCGAATATGTGTAGAAATCCTGATACATGAATTCAGAGGGTCGCCTGAAAAAGCCCGTCACTATCAAGCGCTACCCCTGACTTACCAGCTCGTATGTTGGCTCGGCGTGTTGCCCCTGATGGCAGCGGCCCTTGTTCAGGGCGCCTTTGGTCTTGCGGGCCTGGTCGCCTGCTTTTTGCTCGAAGTCGCCTGCGTTCGCCGGTATCGGAACGCAGGACTTTACTAAACCGGCGTGTTTCATCCGATGTGGTGACCATCGTAGTGGTGCGGCTGCATACGTTTGCTGCGCAGCCCAACGATGGCGCCCACCAGCAGCCGCCAGTTTATTTTTTCAAAATCGCTTCCTCCGACACGGTCAAGGTGGCCCGGTGTTCCCTGGTCTCGGCAATCGCCTCCGCCTTCACATCGGCCCGTGAGCGACCGGCCACGGCATTGTCTGGAGCCACATGTTGATCGGTGGCGCAGCCGATGATTAACGCCGTCAATCCCAGCAAGGGCAGCAGGCAAGTGAATGGTCGAACGTCCATGGTGATTCTCCAAAAGGTCAAATGCGTTGTCGGATGGATGAGGAAACTGCCAGCGCGCCTGCTGCGCGAACACCTGTCATGGCCGCGCGCCGCCGCGGGCTGCGCCGTCAGCGCAGGGCTGCACTGCTTGTAAAAATGCGCGCTGCTGTCGTTGCTGCTGCGGTCGCCAGCTGGCTGGCGCCATGGCCCGCGAGGTCCCTGTGCAGGCGGATGGTGCGCTTGCCCAGACTGTCATAGAACGCCGTGGCACGCGTGATCGTCGACGCCGCTGTCAGCGCACCGCCGGCCACGTCGACGAGCGGAATCAAGTGCGGTGGATGGAGCGGGTGGCCGATCACGCAGCGCTCCGGGTGGCGCTGGCAGCTGGCCAGGATGGCCGCCATGGTCCATCCCGATGAACTCGATGCAATCAGTGTCTTGGCCGGTAGCAGCGCGTCGAGCTGGTCGTAGAGAGAGAACTTGACCTCGAGCCGCTCGGGCGCATTTTCCTGCACCAGTTCAGCGTCAGCGACAGCATCGGCCAGGTCGGTGGTAAACCGCAAGTTGCCACGGTCGGCGCCGTCGGCCAGGCCGCGCTGTTCGAGTGCGGGCCAGGCCTGGTCAATGTAGTGCCGTAATGCGGCCTCGGCACCCGCTGCGATATCGGTGGCGCTCACCTGCAGGCCATGCGCCAACAACAGCGCTGCCCAGCTGGCGCCAATCATGCCGGTGCCGATGCCGGTACCGACGACGGCGACCCTGGTGATCGGGTTGCTCATGTGACTTCTCCGTTTGCGGTAAGGGAAAACGGGTCTGCGGCGCGTTCGCCACAGCCCTTGGCAATAATAGGTCGCGCCGGCGCCGGCGTCTTTCGCATCCATGCGCGTTTAGCGCGCCTGTGCGCAGGGCGTCACTGGCGTCGGGTAGATCGGCAGGGGTGGCGCGGTCAGGCGCGCTTTTTGAATTCGGTGGGCGCCAGCTGTGCCCAGCGCTTGAACGCCCGGCGAAAACTCGAGGCGTCGCTCAAGCCCAGCCGTTCGGCAATCGCATCGTGGTTCATCCGGGTGCGCGTCAGATAGGTCGAGGCCAGCCGGAAGCGGACCTCGTCGATGATTTTTTGATACGTCGTACCTTCGCTGATGATCTTGCGGCGCAGCGTACGCGGGTGCACATGCAGGCGCGTGGCCATCGCTTCGAGCGAGGGAAACTGGCCCGATTGACTCAGTAGTTGCCGGTAGATTTCGCCAACCATGCCACGCCGGTTGTCGATGCGGTCGAGCAGTTCATGACAGGCGTCGGTAACCAGCTGGAACGTGACGGCATGCGCGCCGATGGGTTTGCGTTCCAGCCACGCTTTGTCGAACCGTAACTCGGTGCAGGCGGCGGCAAACTCGACGGGACAGTTCAACAGCCCTTGATACGGTGCCAGCGAGGCCGGCGCATCGAAAGCGAAGCGCGCTGAACACAGCTGGAAGGCATCGCCCGTGACGTTTTTGTGCACTGCCAGCAGGATGCCGCTCTGGTACTCTTCGACGAAGCGTTGCATCGCGCGGCTCAGCGCGAAGTCGGGCAGGGCGCGGATGATCCACGCCGCCTGATCGCCCGATTCGTCGAACTCGACGTCGACGATGGGCGTGGCCAGTTCCCGGTATGCCATGCCGAACGCGATCGCCTGGCGGACGTCGACGCTGCTGAGCAAGCCGTAACCGAAAAAGCCGAAATCGGTCAGCTGAAATGCGGCGCCCAATTTTAGCGGGCTCGTCGATGGCGGCGCCAGTCGCAGGAAATTGTTGAACACGGTGGCGACCTGGCGCCGTGAGATACAAAAGTAAGGGTCGCGCAAATCGTCAAGGGTCATGCCGGCCCCCGTGAGTGCGAGCTGGTCCGCCATACCGGCAGTGCGCAGGTACGCAATCAATGGCGCGATCTTGTAGACCGGATAAATGTGCTCGGTCGAACCGATATTTTGCAGTGCTGCCACCCGCCCCTCGCCTACCAATGCAAACCACCGGGAGTGATGCGCCGCTTCGGCACCACGCTGATGTCGCTTCGGCTGCAGGGTAGCATATCTACTGTTGGTTAGTCAATCGATGGCAGCGCCGGCCAGCGCGCCATCACCCCCGGTTAGCTCGCTAGCGAGCGCTGCGAAATGCAGCGGGGGTCAAGCCGACCAGCCGGGCAAAGCGCGTGGTGAAATAACTCTGGCTTTTGTAGCCCACCTCGTCGGCGATATCGGCAATCGATTGCTCGCTTTCGATCAGCATTTTCTTGGCCGCTTCGATTCGACAACGCATGATGAACTGGTGCGGCGATTCCTGCGTCGATTCCTTGAACATGCGCGCAAAGTGAAATGGACTCATGTCCAGTTGCGCGGCGATATCCTTAAAGCCGATGTCTTCCTTGAAGTGCGCGCGAATGAACTCGATGGCGCGCCGAATCTTGTAGCGCGGCAGCCCGCCCGGGCTCGACGCGGACAGCGAGGTATCCGTATAGGTCGCCAGCAGATGCTGGCCGATGACCATAGCAAGCGACTCGACGTACGACTGCTCGAGCACACGCCGGCTGCGCATTTGTTGTTCAATCGAGCGCGCCAGATGCCACATGAAAGGATCGACGCAAGCGTACTGGGGCATGATTTCAACGCCGCGATGGCCGTTCGCCCTGGCCAGCGCAGTGAGAAAGCCCGGCTTGACGCTCAAACGGGTGATCTCGGCGTCGGCGTTCCATTCGGCCGTATAAGCATGGCCGGCGGGAATGATGGAGACATGCCGGTCGCTCACCCGGATCTGCCGCGACGTGCCGCAGGCGCCGCGGTAGGTCAGCAATGCGGCGGCCCGTATGCGCGGCGCGGTGATCTCGTGCTCAGCCAGCGCGCGTTCGCCACCGTCAGCGGCAACCCGGCCAAAGAGGCAGATATGCAGGGCGTCACAGCGCGCTTCCAGCACGCCCGCCGGCGCGCTGCCTCGCCCGCTCGCATACGGCGTCATGATCGCCCCCGCCGGGCGAGCGCGGCGCGGCAAGGCAGCCAGAATGGTCGTTGGGACTGTCGGTGCTTGGACATGGATGGCTCCTTGGAGTAGACCCGGTCATTGTCCCAGTGCGCGCAATGGATCGCGAGTGCGGTTCAGGACAATCGGCATGACAAATAAGGACACCGCAGGACACCGCCGGATACTGCAGCGCACAGCACGACACTGCAGGACAGTGTACGACAGTGTACGACAGTGCAGGACAGCGCTGGCGCACCGAACGCCAGTTTGGCGCAGTCATCAAGGTGTCACACACCGTTCGTATCATCGCAGCGGTTTTGTAACCAACTCTCACTAACGCACCGAAGGATTATTTCATGTACCATCGTGCCGCCCTGCGCCGCCTCCCCCTTGCCCTGTCGATTGGCGCCCTGCTCGTACTGAGCGCCTGCGGCGGTTCGGACAACACCGACGCTGCCCTGGTGGTGCCAGCAGCACCGGCTGACCAGGGCGCCGCCGACACCGCCCCAGTGCCGGCTGGCACCGCCTTCGTCGACAGTGTCGCCAGCAACCAGCGCGGCGACGCCCGCTACGCTACTCTGGCCACCAATGCCGGTGTGCGCGTGCTCGGCGGCATGCTGGCGATCTGGAAACCGTTGACCGAACTGGTCGATGCCGGCTCCCCTGCCCCCGCCGTCGACGGCTTTGCCGCAGTGGCGGCGTCCGCCTGGACCGGCGTGCCCAACGATGGCAGCGCTGGCGGCACCATCGTCAATGCCACCGTCCACAGTGCGAATATCGATTACGTCGTCAAGGCCACCGCCAACCGCAGCGCCGAGCAAGTCTTGATGGCCTACGTCGATGACCGCCGCGGCAAGGGCTATAGCGTGACCGAAGGGATGGGCCCGCTGACCACTGCCTGGCGCACGGCCAGCCGCCAGACCACCACCATCAACGGCATCCCGGCCGATGCCGCCACCGTCAAATACGATGATGGCGGTAACAACAACGGCATCGGTGGCGATGCCAACCCTGAATTCGGCAAGGTCATCGACCTGATCAATGCGATGGGCACCAACGGTTCGACCGAGCCGGCCAAGCGGTTTTATAAATACGCGCGGCCGTTCCGCTGGAGTAGCGCGGTGCAGGTACTGCCACAACTGGTGCCCGCCATCAGCACCACCCCCAACACCGACGGCGGCTTTACCAGCGGTCACGCAGCGGAAGCCACCCGCAACGCTGTCGCCATGGCCTACGTACTGCCCGAGCGCTATCAGCAACTGGTCGGCCGCGGTCTCGAACTCGGTGAAAACCGCATCCTCGCCGGCATGCACTCGCCGCTCGATGTGATCAGCGGCCGCGTGCAGGCGCAAGCGATCGCCGCCGCCAACCTGATCGCCGCCGGCGCCACCACCCGCGCCGCCGCCCTCAGCCAGGCCCATGACACCCTCATGAAAGCCACCAACACCAGCGCCACCACCTTCGCCAGTTACGCGGTGTCGGGCACCGCCGCCAATGACCGCTTTGCCGATTACGCCACCAACAAGGCCAATTATCTGCGCCGCATGACTTATGGCTTGCCGACCATCGGCGCCACCGGTGCGCCGGCAGTGGTGCCGAAGGGCGCCGAAGTGCTGCTCGAAAGCCGCCTGCCTTACCTCGACGATGCCCAGCGCCGCGTGGTGCTCAAAACCACCGCCATCGGTTCCGGCTACCCGGTGCTCGACGACGCTGAAGGCTGGGGCCGTTTAAACTTGTTCGCTGCTGCCGATGGTTACGGCGCCTTTAGCGGCAATGTCGTCGTCAACATGGATGCCAGCAAAGGCGGCGTCAACGCCGCCGATCGCTGGCGCAACGACATCAGCGGTAGCGGCAAGCTGGTCAAGCAGGGCACGGGCGTGCTGCAGCTGGGCGGCAACAACAGCTGGACTGGCGGCGCGCAAGTCGACGCCGGCACCCTCGAAGCGCAGTCGGGCAGCGCGTTCGGTAGCGGCGACGTGTATGTCGCCAGCGGCGCCAACGTGCTTAGCAACGCTCCTGGCGTGCTGGTGATCGGCGGTCAATATACGCAGCTGGCCGGCGCGACCCTGCAATTGCGCCTGGGCGCTGCCCAGCAGGGGCGCCTGAGCGTCACCGGCACCGCCACCATTGCCGGCGGCAGCTTGCGCATCACCTTCCAGGACGGCGTCAAACCAGCATCCGGCGACACCCTGATGGTGATCAGCGCGGCCAGCCTGAAAGGCAAGTTCGACACCATCACCGTCGACGGCTTTACGGTCACGCCGACCTACAGCGCCACCGGCCTGCAGCTGCGCCTGGGCAGCTGATGGTAAAAGTATGCCGGCGCAGCCCGCTGTGCTGGCGTACCGGGGGCAACCTCAATCCGTGCTATGGTCGACGGCGAACAGCCAGCGACCATATTGACGGAGTACGGGACCCATGCACAGTTTTTCGCGCGGACAAAAAGGCAAGCTGAGCGATCTCGGCTGTAGTACGCCGCTGACGGTGCTGGTGACGCTGCCCTCGCCGCAAGCGAGCGTCGATATCGCCTGCTTTGGCCTTGATGCCAACGACACCCTGGCCGATGAGCGCTACATGGTGTTTTTTCATCAGCGAGCCAGTCCCGCTAACGCCATCAGCGTCGATCTTTCAGGCGATCCCAGCGGCGCAGGTGCGCGCTTTGCCATCGACCTCGACGCCCTGCCCGCCTCGATTGCCCGCCTGGTGTTTACGGCCGCCATCGACGCTGCCGCCGGCATGGCCACCATGCGCAGTATCGGCGCCAGCGCCATCAGCATCGGCGAGACCGTGCGCTTCGCCTTCAGCGGCGCCGATTTTACGGCAGAAAAAGCGATCATCATCGCCGAGCTGTACCGGCGCGATGGCCAGTGGCGTTTCGGCGCCGTCGGTCAGGGATTCAAGGGCGGCCTGGCGGCGCTGCTGACCCATTTCGGCGGCACCGAGGCACTCGCCGCGGCGGCAGCTGTCGGCGCGCCCGCGCCGCTGTCCTTATCTAAAGTCACGCTGGAAAAGCGCGGCGACAAGGTCGCGCTCGACAAGCGCAGCGGGCGCAGCTATGGCCGCATCCGCGTCAACCTCAACTGGAACCAGCGGCCTGCGCTGGCCCCCAAGACGGGGTTTTTCGAGAAATTGATCAAGCAGCCTGACAAGGGTATCGATCTCGACCTCGCCTGCCTGTTCGAACTGGCTGACGGCAGCCCCGGCCTGGTGCAGGCGCTCGGCAAGCAGTGGGGCAATTACGCGCAGCGGCCCTTCATCGTGCTCGAAGGCGATGACCGCAGCGGCAGCGTGGCGAGCGGCGAAAACCTGTTCATCAACGGTGACCAGTTCGACCAGATCAAGCGCGCCCTGATTTTCGCCTTTATTTATGAGGGCGCACCCAACTGGGGCGCCACCGACGGCGTGGTCACCATCGAGATTGCCGGGCAGGCGCCGGTCGAGGTGCGCCTCGATCAGGGCGCCAACCAGCCGCTGTGCGCCATCGCCCTGATTGAAAACCACGGCGGTACTTTGCAGGTGACCAAGCTGGCCGACTATTTTGCCCAGCAGGGCAGCACCAGTGTCCACCAACTGCTCGATACCAAATATGGCTTTGGCCTGCGCTGGAAGACCGGCAGCAAGGATTGACGATTTGCGCCGGCCTTACTGGACGTCGAGCAGCTCGACGTCAAAAATCAGGTTGGCGTTCGGTGGAATGGGGCCGGCGCCGCCATCGCCATAACCCATGCTGGCGGGAATAATCAGCGTGCGCTTGCCGCCCACTTTCATTCCTTGCACGCCGTCATCCCACCCTTTGATCACCTGGCCGCCACCGAGCGCGAAGCTAAATGGCGCGCGGCCGCTGGACGAATCGAACTGGGCGCCATGCTGCGCCGCTGCCGCCGGTGCATACAGCCAGCCGGTGTAATGGACCACGGCAGTGGCACCGGCGACGGCAAGCTTGCCGGTGCCGACGACGCTGTCGATTTTCTGAAATGCGACGGTCGTGGCCGGCGCTGCACTCTCTGTTGCAGGCGCCGGCGCGCTGGCGCGTTCGCAGCCACTGAGGGCCAGCAGGGCCAGGCCGCAGATGCCGGAGGTAACGAGTCGGTGCATGGAAGTCTTTCAAAACAGTGGTTGGTGAACAACGGTCGACGCCGTGCTGCATGCACAATACAGGGCGGGCGCGCTGTTGCCAATGCGCAGGCACCGGCAGCCTTGGATGTGTGGCGGGGCAACGACCGGCCGGCCGGACGTTGTGGGTGAACTGTATGCCAACTGTATGTCAACTGCCGGCCGTTGCGCTACAATATGCGCCGCAGCGCGCCGTGTACACTGGCGCGCTGCCAACGGACATGCCGTTCCACGCCGAACGTCAGCCATGCAGCAAGCGCTCCCCCGCTTCGACACCGAAGGACGGGCCGGAGACAGCGCCCCGAATACCGGTCAGCCCGCACCAGCGTTTCACCATGAACGCCGCTGCGGCACTTTTGCGCTCGCTTTATCAACCTGCACGGACAACAACATGCACTCAGCCCCGCCCCTGGCCCATTTTTTCGACGGCGTCCCGCAGCTGCGCGCGCGCGCAGCCTGATGCCTGCCGTGCCCGCCGTTCACCCCATGCGTCCCGCTCCCCTCAGCGCCGCCGTCCCGCACACCGTGCTGGAAGACGTCTATGGCTTGATCGCTGGCGTGTTGTTTGCCGCCATCGGCATCGCCATGCTCAAGGCCGCCGGCCTGGTCACCGGTGGTGTCGCCGGTATTGCCCTGTTGCTCTCGTATGTGGTGGCGCAGCCGGTGGGCGTGCTGTTCATGGCGATCAACCTGCCGTTTTTCCTGTTTGCCTATCTGTCGATGGGCGGGCGGTTCGCCGTCAAGTCGGTGCTCGGCAGCGTGCTCATCATGGCCTTGCTGCAGCTGATTCCGCACGCCTTCATCGTCAACTATGTTCACCCGGCCTTCGCCGCCCTGATTGGCGGCACCCTGTGCGGCATGGGCGTGCTGGCGTTTGCCCGCCACGGCGCTGGCCTCGGCGGCACTGGCATCGTCACCATGTGGCTGTACAAAAAATGTGGCATCAATCCGGGCCGCTCGCAGCTGGCCATCGATGGTGTCATTCTGGCCGTCTCGCTGCTGGTGGTAGCGCCGGCGCTGGTGGGCTGGTCGGCGTTAAGCGGGATTGCCCTCAGTGCCATGATGATCACCTGGCACAAGCCGGGGCGCTACGAGGGCAGTTGACAGCGGCGCATGGCCAGTTGCAGATCGATAAAAAAAGCGGCCGCCAGGCCGCTTTTTTGCTGGTCAAGATTACGCCTGGTCTTGCAGCATTTCGCTCAGGAAGATCAGCGATTCGCCATGCGCTTCGACGGCGGCGCGCTGGTTGTAGGAATCGCGGTGGCTGCAGTTAAAACCGTGTTCGGCTTCGGTGAAGCTGACGATGTCGACCAGTTCATTGTCTTCGAAGGCCTTGGCGATCGTGTGCACGGCGTCCATCGGGATATGGCTGTCTTCTTCGCCGAACAGCATCAGCACCGGCACTTCGATTTCGCTGGCGCGATCGAGGCTGTTCTGGATGCCGCCGCCGTAGTAGCAGATGGCAGCGTCGACCAGGCCATTGGCGGCCGTGTGATACGACATCAGGCCGCCCCAGCAATAACCGATGGCAGCGATCGGGCCAGTAAAGCCGTCGCGCGTTTTAAGGGCGTCGATGGCAACGCTGATATCGGCCTGGGCCTTGACGTTGTCGGTCGCGTTCATCAGTTCGACCGCGCGTTTCCAGCCGCTTTCGTCGTAACCGAGTTCGACCCGTGGTTCGCTGCGCCAGAACAGGTCGGGGACGATGACCATGAAGCCGTCCTGGGCATATTGTTCGGCAACCGTGCGGATGTGTTCGTTGACCCCGAAAATTTCCTGGATCAATACAATGCCGGGGCCGCTGCCGGTGTGCGGGGTGACGACATAGGCGTCGAATTTACCATCGGCAGCGTCGAGTTGAATCCATTCTGTCTTGATAGCCATGTGTGATCTCCGGTGTAGGTGAGGGGCAGATGAGGTGCAGGTGAAGTGCGGTGGAACGATGGCCGGATCATACCCGTTTCGCCCAAGGACGGCAGCGCGCACGCCAAATTGCCCTGAGCCGCCGCGGCGCCGCCGCGCTACACGCCCGCCAACAGGCTCGACAAGGGCCCCGGATCGGTGATCATCGGATCATGGTGGGCCGCCAGTTCGATCCAGTTCCAGCCCGGCTGCGCGCGCAACTGTTGCTTGACCTCGACCAGCGGGGCGAATGGCGAGGCGGTGCAGTCGACATAAATACGCGGCCGGCCATTGCCGAGCGGGTGCTGCAGCACCAGCTTTTCTTCATAGGTGCCGACCGGGTGCGGCGTGAGGCGCTTGCTGACCCAGTCCACCGCTTCAGTGTCGAGCTTGCCGTAGTGGTTGACGGGCGGCGCCGGAATCGCCAGTCCCTTGCCCAGCGTTTGCACCTGCTGCTGGCGCTGGCGGGTGATGGCGGCTGGCTGCGCTTCAAACACCGAGTATCCGCTGGCGAGCACCATGGCGTCGACATACACCAGGCTGTTGATCAGGTGGGGAATGCGGTCAGCCACGCCACTGATGACCACGCCGGCAAAGCCGCTACCCACCAGAATCACGTCGCTGACCCCCTGGTACAAAATGTGGTTGGTGATGCTCGTAATAAAAGTGCTTAGTGAAATGTCTTTTGACAGCAGGTGGGCTTGCTCGCCCAGCCCCGGACAGGTGGGCGTCGACACCGTATGGCCCTGGGCGCGCAGCGCCTGTGCTACTTTTTCCCAGCACCAGCCGCCATACCAGGCGCCATGCACGAGGACGTAGGTTTTCGGCGCGCTGCGGGCGCCACCAGTGCTGCTGCCGGCGGGACCGAGCGCGGGCTGGGCCGCTGTGGCCGGCATGGCCGCTCCCAGCAACAGGCCGAGGGCGGCGGCGTGAAACGAACGGCGGGTCTGCTTGCGTGCTTCCATGATATGCCTTATGGGTAGATAATTTCCGTGTGGAAACGATGGTGTAAGTTTGACCAATTTGCGTTGGTCTTTTATTGATCCTAAGCAATCAAATTCCCCATCCCGACGATGAGCCGATGGCGCCATGTGTGCGTCAACGGACCGACGGCCCGCAGTCGAGCGACGATCATGAATTTGTTAAATTAATGAGGAGGTAACATGACAATTCGCCCAGCTGAGCCGGTCACGCCCGTGCTCTATCAGCCAGATGTTGAAGTACCCGAAGAGGGCGAGGCCGCCACCATCGCCGAGATGCTCGAGTCGCTCCGGCATATTTCCACCATCACGTATGCCGACAGCGGCCATGCGCTGCGCAGCGTGCATGCGAAGTCGCACGGCATCTTGCGCGGCAGCTTGCGGGTGCTCGACGGCTTGCCAGCAGCGTATGCGCAAGGCCTGTTCGCCACACCGGCAAGCTACGACGCCGTGGTGCGGCTGTCGACCACGCCGGGCGACGTGCTTGACGACAAAGTATCGACCCCGCGCGGACTGGCGCTCAAGCTCGTCAAGGTGCCCGGCGCCCGCGTGGACGGCAGCGAGAACGATGCGACGCAGGATTTCGTGATGGTCAACGGCCCCGTGTTTGCCGCCCCCACCGCCAAAAAATTCGGTGCCAACCTCAAATTGCTGGCGCCCACCACCGACAAGGCACCGCGCCTGAAAGTGGCCTTGTCGGCCGTGCTGCGCGGCGCCGAACAGGTGCTCGAGGCGGTCGGTAGCGAGAGCGGCCTGCTCAAAAGCCTAGGCGGCCACCCCACCACCAACCCGCTGGGAGAAACCTATTTCAGCCAGGCGCCGGTGCTGTATGGCCCGTACATGGCGAAGTTTTCACTGGCCCCGGTGGCCGCCGAGCTGCTCGCCCTGACCGATGCCCAGGTCGACCTGGCCGACACCGAAAACGGTTTGCGCGAAGCGGTGCAAGCCCATTTTGCCCACCACGGCGGCGAATGGGAATTGCGCGTGCAACTGTGCACCGACCTGGCCAGCATGCCGATCGAAGATTCTTCGGTTGAATGGTCGCAGCAGGCCAGTCCCTACGTGGCGGTGGCGCGCTTGCAGATGGCGCCGCAAGCCGGCTGGAGCGAACAGCTCTCGCGCCTGGTCGACGATGGCATGCGCTTTAATCCGTGGCACGCGCTGGCGGCGCACCGGCCGATAGGCTCGATCATGCGGGTGAGAAAGGCGGCGTATGCGATGTCGTCGACGTTTCGTTTTGAGAACAACGGCGTGCAGCAGGTGGAGCCGACCGACCTGGATGCGCTTGCCGTAGAACGCCAATAAGCCATTCAGCCTGGCATGCATGGGGCCGGCGACGTCGCGCCAAGCGTGGCCCGGCCAGTCCCAGTTTGCGTCCGCTACAACGCCTGACTGAGCCGCGCATAGTGGGGAAACTGCGCCCCAGCCAGCGCTGTTCAAGGCCAGTCGATTAGAAGGTAGAAATAACAACACGGTGTCAATTACAAGGTTGCGTGGGCAGTGTTGCTTCTTCAGGCTGGCGCCTGCCGGGCTTTCCATAATTTTTTGACCAGCGTCACCACCAGCAGCACGATGGCGCCGGCGCTCACGCCGGCGACGGCATCGATGGCCGTCGGCGTCACTGCCTGCAACAGCGGGCCGATGGCGCCGACCCGGCCTGCCGCCGCCGCCGCGCTGTCGACCAGGTGGTGCAGTGTCGGCACCCCGTGCATCAGGATGCTGCCGCCCACCATGAACATGGCGGCGGTGCCGACCACTGACAGGGTTTTCATCAACAGCGGGGCGCCGGCCAGCAACAGGCGGCCCAGCACCTGCAAGGGTGGCGACGCTCGCCGGCTCAGCCACAGGCCGGCGTCGTCGATCTTGACGATGGCGGCCACCACGCCGTACACCCCCACCGTCATGACCAGGGCAATCGCAATGAGCACCGCCACCTGCTGGGAAAACGGGGCGTTTTCGACGGTGCCCAGGGCAATCACGATGATTTCGGCCGACAAAATAAAATCGGTGCGGACGGCGCCCTTGATCTTGTCCGCTTCCAGCGCCACGAGGTCGCGCGCCGGATCGGCCACCGCGCGGCTCAGTTCGGCGCGGTGGCTGGCGTCGTCGGCCGCGCTGACCATGAATTTGTGGGCCAGTTTTTCAAAGCCCTCGAAGCACAGGTAAGCGCCGCCCACCATCAGCAGCGGCGTAATCGCCATCGGCACAAAGGCGCTGATGGCCAGCGCTGTCGGTACCAGGATCGCCTTGTTTTTCAGTGAACCGAGCGCCACTGCCCAGACGACGGGCAACTCGCGGTCGGCGTTGACGCCAGCGACCTGCTGGGCGTTGAGGGCCAGATCGTCGCCCAGCACGCCGGCGGTTTTTTTGGCCGCCACCTTGCTCATGACGGCGACGTCGTCGAGGATGCTGGCGATATCGTCGATTAATGCCAGAAGACTGCTTGCCATACCTGCTCCATGATTGAGAGTTGCGATCGCTGGCGTGCGCGCGATCGGCCGGGTTGCCATCTTAACCGAGCCGTCGGCGCGCACGGGTCAGCCCGGAAATCTGCAGTTCATGGAGCGAAAAACGCACTTCGTCGCTTTTCGGGCGCGCCGTGGCGGCGTCGCCGTATAGTAGGTTCACTGACCGGCTGCAGTGCGTCAGCCGCCACCATGAGGAGAAAACGATGACCACGGTATTCGATCTGCCCGCACCGGTATTACGCAGTGCCCGCCCTGTCAAACGCAAGACCCGCATCACCATTTACCTCGATGACGAAGTGCTCTCGCAGTTTCGTTCGCTGTCGGAAAAAAGCGGACAGGGCTATCAGACCTTGATCAATGCGGCACTGCGCGCGCGCCTGCACAGCGACCCTGTAACTGTCTGAACACTGTCTGAACACTCTCTGAACACTGTCTGAACCGCGCCCCGGCGGCGGCGCCATGGCCAGTCCCGAAAACGCCGCAGGCCAATGCCCGGCAGGCTTGCTTGCTTGCGCGTCCGCGAGAAATTTCTCCGTGCGGCAATAATTATGCTAATCTTCCCGCTCTTTTAATCCCGGAGGTTAGTTATGAAAAAAGGCGAACTGATTGCTGAATTCGCAAAGCGTACCGAGATGACCGGTACCGCCGCCAATGCTGCCATCAACACGGTCATTCAGATCATCACCGAGCGCCTGAAAAAGGGCGATACGGTCGGCATCACCGGCTTCGGCACTTTCTCCGTCGCCAAGCGCGCCGCGCGCAAGGGCCGCAACCCGTCGACCGGCGAAGCGATCAAGATCGCTGCCTCGAAGTCGCCCAAGTTTTCCGCTGGTGCCACCCTCAAGGCGGCCGTCAATCCGAAGAAGAAGTAAGCTTGCCGCTGCAGGCGACGGGCGCGCTGGCGGCATCGGCTGCGGCGCGCCCGTCGTGTTTTAGCAACGGCCGGCGCCCTGCCCGGTTGGCTGTTGTTTTGTCGTTTCCCGCTGCGGCTTGACGCCCGGGCTGTAAGCGCAGCGCTACCGCATTTCGACCGCATTTCTACACCTATCCTCCATGCCGCTTGCCACCTGGATCACGTTCGTCATCGCCGCCACCGTGATTGCCATCTCTCCCGGTTCCGGCGCCATCATGGCCATGTCGCATGGCCTGGCCTACGGCCTGCGCCGTGCCAGCGCCACCGTACTGGGCCTGCAACTGGGTTTATTGCTGATGTTTATCATCGCTGGGGCCGGCGTTGGCTCGCTGGTGATGGCGTCGGCGCTGGCGTTCGGCCTGGCCAAGACCATCGGCGCGCTGTACCTGATTTACTGTGGCGTGAGCCAGTGGCGGGCGGCGCCCTCGGGCATGCTCGCCAGCGGCAGCGGTCAGGCGCTGCCATCGTTCGGTCGCCGAGTGGCGACCGGCTTTCTGACCAATGCCACCAACCCCAAGGGCATCATCTTCATGGTCGCCGTGCTGCCGCAGTTTATCGCCAAGGATGCGCCGCTGCTGCCGCAGCTGGCCATTCTCGGCGTCACCATGGTGACCATCGACAGCATCGTCATGCACGGCTACGCGGGACTGGCGGCGTCGATGCAGCGCTATTTCCGCGACCCGCGTGCGATCCGCAAGCAGAACCATTTTTTTGGCGGCGTGCTGGTGCTGGTGGGTGCCGCGCTGTTTTTCGTCAAGCGCAGTCCCGCCTGATTTGCAACTGAATGTAAAGCCTGTGCACGTCGTGCGTGCTGCGGCGTTACATGGTGACAGACCGTACGCGCCCGTGTTAATGCATGTGCTAATTTCCTCCGCCATTCCTTGAAGGCTGCCATGACCCTCCGCCTGCTTCGCGCCGCGACCCTGCTTGCCGCCGCCGTTACTTCCACCGTCGTGCTGGCCGCCGATCCGCCGTCGGTGGTCGGCCGCATTGCCGTCGCCGAAGGCCAGGTGCGCATCACCGGTGATGTGGGCGACGACGCCAGTGGCGCCCAGGTCAACTGGCCGGTCACCTCGCACAACATGGTGTCGACCGCGCGCGGCGCGCGCACTGAAATCCGCATCGGCTCGACATCGCTGCGGCTCGATGGCGACAGCTCGGTGGAAGTGACCGAGCTCGATGACGACAGCGTGCGCCTGCGCCTGAACTACGGCAGCATCAATGTGCGCGTGCGCAACGCCGACCTGGTACGCGGCTTTGAACTGGTCACGCCCAACGGCGTGGTGCGCCTGCAGGAAGTGGGCGCCATCCGCGTCGACAGCGAGCGCGTCCCCGGTGTTACCGCTGTCACCGCGCTGCAGGGCACCGCGCTGGTCAACGACCGTGGCGGTCAGCTGATCGTGCGCGCCGGCAAGCGCATCGAAGTGGGTGACGACATCCGCAGCAGCAGCGCCGTGCGCGATGGCTTCGACGACTGGTCGTATCAGCGCGACCAGTACGAGGAACGCTCGGTATCGGCGCGCTACGTCACCACCGACATGACCGGCTACGAAGACCTCGACCGTCACGGCGTCTGGCGCGAGGACGCCGAATATGGCGCGCTGTGGATGCCAACCACGGTGGCGGCCGACTGGGCGCCTTACCGCGACGGCAGCTGGGCATGGATTGCGCCGTTTGGCTGGACCTGGGTCGACAACGCACCGTGGGGCTATGCGCCGTTTCACTATGGCCGCTGGGTGCAGGTCAACCAGCGCTGGGCGTGGGCACCGGGCCGCCGGGCCGAGCGGCCGGTGTGGGCGCCGGCGCTGGTCGGCTGGGTTGGCGGATCGAACTGGAACCTGAATTTTAATGGCGGCGGTCGGCGTCCGCTGCCGGCGACCGGCTGGTATCCGCTGGCGCCGCGCGACGCCTTCGTGCCGCACTACCGGCTGGCGCCGGAACACCTGCAACGCATCAATCGCGATCATGATGGCCGCGATGGCCGCGATGGCCGCGATGGTCGCGATGGCCGCGACGGTGGCGATGAGCGTCGCCGTCCCGGCCTGACGGTGGTGCCGCAGGCGCAGTTCGGCCAGCGCGGCACGGTCGCCGTGCGCAATGCACCGCGTACCGCCGCGCCGCTGCTCAGTGTGCCAGCTGGCGCCGGGGTGGCGCCGGCGGCACCGGCCGGCGTCGTGGTCCAGCGCGAGCGCATGGACAGCGATGCCTGGGACCGCAACCGCCCGCGCCGGCCAGAATTGCGCGGTGGGCCGGGCCCGGTGTTGCAGCTGCCGCCGGCGGCCGGACCGGCACCGTCGCCGCTGGCCCAGGGCGTGCAGCCCCGGCGCGACGGCCGGGATGACCGCGCTGGTCGCACGCCGCCGCCGATGCCGGCCGCGGCACCTGTGTTACAGCAGCCATTACCGCAGCAGCAACGCGAGCAACAGCAACGTGAGCAACAGCAACGTGAGCAACAGCAACGTGAGCAACAGCAACGTGAGCAACAGCAGCAGAGGCAGCAACCACAGCAGCAGGATCAGCAGCTGCGCCAGCAGCGTGATCAGCAGCAACGCGAGCAGCAGATGCAGAGGCAGCAACAACAACAGCAACAACAGCAACAACAACAACAGCAACAACAACAACAGCAGGAGCAGCAACTGCGCCAGCAGCGTGAGCAGCAACAGCGCGATCAGCAGCAACGCGATCAGCAGCAGCAGATGCAGCGGCAACAGCAGCAACAGCAACAGCAGCAGCAACAGCAACAGCAGCAACAGCAGCAACAGCAGGAACAGCAACTACGTCAGCAGCGCGAACAGCAGCAGCGCGACGGCCAGCGTGCCGCCCGTGACGACGAACGCGCCCGCATGCCGCGCGCGCCGGCGCCACAGGCGCAACCGCAACCGCAACCGCAACCGCAACCTCAGCCGGCGCCGCGCGCGGCGCCCGCCGCCGCCGCCGCTGCCGCCGCGCCCGCCCCCGCAGCGGCGCCGCCAGCGGCGGACAAGGAGCGTAACCACGGCAATCCCGACCGCCGCCGCACGGTTGAGGGGGGCGAACGTTAAGCGGGCGACCAGGGCGGCGCCGTCTGCCGCCACACTGGCTACAATGGCGACATTCACACCAATTCCGCCATTTACTGCGCCCCTTTTGACTGGAATACCATGGCAACCATGCAAACCATCCCACCCGATCAATCGCTGATCGAATACCCCAGCGACTTTCCCATCAAGGTGATGGGCCCGACCCACGAAGCGTTCGCCGTCACCATCGTCGACGTCGTCCTCGAGCACGATCCCACCTTTCACGCTGGCCGCATGGAAGTGCGACCGTCGGCCAAGGGCAACTACACGGGGCTGACGGTGACGGTACGCGCCACCAGCCGCACCCAGCTCGACGATCTGTACCGCGCGCTGTCGGGCCACCCGATGGTCAAGATCGTGATGTGACGCAGCAGCGGACGGCGTTGATCACCGCAGCATGCCAGATTGTCATCGGCGGCGGCGCAGGCAGCGTGCGTCCCGCTGCTGACTTATAATGGCAGGGCCCCCAACCCTAGGCCTGTCCATGTCCGCCACCCACTCCGCGCCGGCGATCGTTCGCGATCTTGGCCGCGCCGACTACGAAACCGTCTTTGCTGCCATGCGCGCCTTCACCGATGCGCGCGCGCCCGGCACGCCTGACGAATTGTGGATCGTCGAGCACGCGCCGGTGTTCACCCTGGGCCTGGGCGCCGATCGCGCCCATGTGCTGGCGGCCAACGGCATCCCCGTGGTGCAGACCGACCGCGGTGGCGAAGTGACGTTCCACGGCCCCGGCCAGGTGGTCATTTATTTGTTGATCGACCTGCGCCGCAACAAACCGGGCGGCAAGCTGTACGCACGCCAATTCGTCACCCGCATCGAGCAAGCCATCATCGATGTGCTGGCGGCGTATAATCTGACCGGCATGCGCATTGACGGCGCCCCCGGCATTTATATGGCCGACGGCCCCAAGCGCGGCGCCAAAATTGCCGCGCTCGGCCTCAAAGTGCGTGGCAACGGCTGCACCTATCACGGCGTGTCGCTCAATGTGGCGATGGATCTGGCGCCGTTTGGCTGGATCAACCCGTGTGGCTACGCCGGCCTGGAAACGGTCGACATGCGCAGCGTCGGCGTCGATGCCAGCCTGGCCGAGGTGCAGACCGAACTGGCGCGCGCGCTGGTGCGCCAGCTGGCCACCATGCACAGCGCCGTCCCTACCGAACAACCCCAACCGAGCCCGCAGGGCCATGCAGCCATATGAGCGACACCACCGACACCCTTGTACCCGCCGCGGCCCCCGTTTACAACGCCCTCGACAAGCAAAAAGGCGCCAATAAAACCGCCCGCATCCCGATTAAAATCGTGCCGATCGCCGAGGTCGAGCGCCTCAAGAAGCCCGACTGGATTCGCGTCAAGGCGGCGTCGGCCTCGACCCGCTTCTACGAGATCAAGGACATCCTGCGCGCCAACAACTTGGTGACGGTCTGCGAAGAAGCGAGCTGCCCGAACATCGGCGAATGCTTCGGCAAGGGCACCGCCACCTTCATGATCATGGGCGACAAGTGCACCCGTCGCTGCCCGTTCTGCGATGTCGGCCACGGCCGTCCCGATCCGCTCGACGTCAACGAGCCGCGCAACCTCTCGAAAACCATCGCCGACCTGCGCCTGTCGTATGTCGTCATCACCTCGGTCGACCGCGACGACCTGCGTGACGGCGGCGCCGGTCATTTCGTCGAATGCATCCAGCAAACGCGCGCCCTGTCGCCGAAGACCCGCATCGAAGTGCTGGTACCAGACTTCCGCGGCCGCCTGGCCAAGGCGCTGGCCATTTTCAAGGATGGCCTGCCGGACGTCATGAACCACAACCTGGAAACGGTGCCGCGCCTGTACAAGGAAGCCCGTCCTGGCGCTGACTACCAGCACTCGCTCGACCTGCTGCGCGATTTCAAGGCGCTGTACCCGAACGCGGTGACCAAGTCCGGCATCATGGTGGGACTGGGCGAGACCGATGAAGAAATCCTGCAAGTGATGCGCGACCTGCGCGCTCATAACGTCGAGATGCTGACCATCGGCCAATACCTGGCGCCATCGAATTCGCACCTGCCGGTGCGCCGCTATGTCCATCCGGACGTCTTTAAAATGTTCGAGGCAGAAGCCTACAAAATGGGCTTTGTGCACGCCGCCGTCGGCGCCATGGTGCGCAGTTCGTATCACGCCGATGAGCAGGCGCACGGGGCGGGTGTGACCATCGCTGAATAAGCCAGCGGCATCCCCGGCCGGCGTGATGCCTGTTTTAACCCGCATCGCCTCCCGGCGGCGGCGGCGCCATACGGTCGCGGCGGTGCTCCATCAGCGCTTCGATCACCATCGGATCGAGACCGGCGCTGTTGTTGGCGTCCATGTAGCTAAACAGCTCGCTGCGCATGCGCGGCGCCCAGAAGCGCTGCAGGTGGTTGGCGATCTCGGTACGGCCTTCGACGCGGTCCGGGTAGGACGCGAAAAACACGCCTATCTGATTGGCCATGGTGATCAGGTTATCAATTTTCATAGGGGTTCCATTGCGATGTTGATGCCGTGGGCGTAGGCGACGAAGTCGTCGCCGCGGGCGAAGGCGACCAGCGTCAGGCCGCAGTCCTGGGCGGTGCGGGCGGCCAGCGCCGTCGGTGCGGAAATGGCCACCATGGCGGCGATGCCGACGGTGGCGGCCTTCTGCACCATCTCCACGCTGGCGCGGCTGGTGATCAGGACAAAACCGTCGGTGGGATCAAACGCGCTGTCATTGGCGTGCAAAGCGCCTATGAGCTTGTCGAGCGCGTTATGGCGGCCGACATCCTCGAACGCCAGCCGCGGCGCGCCGTCGCCGCCACACCAGAGGGCGGCATGGGTGGCGCCGGTCAAGCGGTTCAGGGGCTGCTGCTGTTTCAGCGCTGCCAGCGCATGCCGGATCGCCGTCACCGACAGCGCCTGGGTCGGCGCCAGGTAAGCGATCGGGCGGATCACCTGCGCCAGGCTGTCGACCCCGCACAGGCCGCAGCCAGTGCGGCCCGACAGATTGCGGCGGCGTTCTTTCAGGCGCATGAAGGCGGCGCTGGCCACCTCGATGTGGGCGGTGATGCCGGCGGCGCCATGGTCGACCTCGACCCCGTAGAACTGGCCAGGCGTGTCGATGATGCCCTCGCTGAGCGAAAAGCCGAGGGCGAATGCGGCGATGTCGGCGGGCGTCGCCAGCATCACTGCATGCGAGACGCCGTTGTACTCGAGCGCCACCGGCACTTCTTCGGCCAGCGCATCGTCAGCCTTGCCCCACACGCCGGCGCGCATGCGGGTGACCGCCATGCGCGCGCTGGGCGCATGCTGGTCATGCGCAGCGGTGGCGGCCGCGCGCTCGGTGGCGCAGATCACGCCACCGTCTCCGCCAGCCCAAGCTGCTGCTCATTAAAGCGCGCGTATTCGAGCTGCCAGTCGGACTGCTGCTGCACGTGCATCACCTGCACCGCCGTCACCTTGTACTCGGGGCAGTTGGTGGCCCAGTCGGAGTTATCGGTGGTGATGACGTTGGCGCCCGATTCGGGGAAGTGGAACGTGGTGTAGACCACGCCCGGCTGCATGCGCTCGGTGACCAGCGCGCGCAGCACCGTCTCGCCCGCGCGGCTGTGAATGCCCACCCACTGGCCATCTTCGATGCCGCGTTCCTGCGCATCGTGCGGGTGAATCTCCAGGCGGTCTTCGGCGTGCCAGCGGACGTTCTCGGTGCGCCGTGTCTGCGCGCCGACGTTGTACTGCGACAGGATGCGGCCGGTGGTCAGGATCAGCGGGAATTTGCGGGTGACTTTTTCGTCGGTCGGCACATACTGGGTAATGATAAACCGCCCTTTACCGCGCACGAACTGGTCGACGTGCATGGTCGGCGTGCCTTCCGGCGCGGCGTCATTGCACGGCCACTGGATGCTGCCGAGCTGGTCGAGACGGGCGTAACTGACGCCACTGAAGGTCGGCGTCAGGCGCGCGATTTCATCCATGATTTCCGAAGGATGCTTGTAGCGCATCGGATAACCGAGGCGGTTCGCCAGCGCCACCGTCACTTCCCAGTCGGCGTAGCCGGCTTTCGGCGGCATCACCTTGCGCACGCGCGAGATGCGCCGCTCGGCATTGGTAAACGTGCCGTCCTTTTCCAGGAACGAGGAACCGGGCAGCAGCACGTGGGCATACTTGGCGGTCTCGTTCAAGAAAATATCCTGCACCACGATGCACTCCATCGCCTCTAACGCGGCGGTGACGTGCTGGGTATTCGGGTCCGACTGCACGATGTCTTCGCCCTGGCAGTACAGGCCCATGAAGCTGCCATCGAGGGCGGCATCGAACATATTCGGAATGCGCAGACCCGGTTCGGCCTGCAGCGGCACACCCCAGGCCTGTTCGAACATGGTGCGCACGGTGGTGTCGGAGACGTGGCGGTAGCCGGGCAGCTCGTGCGGGAAGGAGCCGATGTCGCACGAACCCTGCACATTGTTTTGACCACGCAGGGGATTGACGCCGACGCCTTCGCGGCCGACGTTACCGGTGACCATGGCCAGGTTGGCGATCGCCATCACGGCGGTCGAACCCTGTGCGTGTTCGGTCACCCCTAAACCGTAGAAAATGGCGCCATTCCCCCCGGTGGCAAACAGGCGCGCCGCCTCGCGCACCTGCTCGGCCGGCACACCGGTGATCGCTGCAGTCGCTTCCGGCGAGTTTTCTTCCCTGGCGACGAATTCGCGCCACTGCTCGAAGGCGCGCAGGTCGCAGCGCTCGGCGATAAATTCGTCGGCCATCAAGCCTTCGGTGACCACCACGTGGGCCAGCGCGCTGACCATCGCCACGTTGGTACCAGGGCGCAGTTGCAGGTGATGCTGGGCGCGGATGTGCGGCGACTGAACCAGGTCGATGCGGCGCGGATCGATGACGATCAGGCGCGCACCCTGGCGCAGCCGTTTTTTCATGCGCGAGGCGAACACCGGGTGGCCGTCGGTCGGATTGGCGCCGATGACCAGGATGACGTCGGACTTTTCCACCGACTTGAAGGTCTGCGTACCGGCCGATTCGCCCAGCGTGGTTTTTAAACCGTAGCCGGTGGGCGAGTGGCACACGCGGGCGCAGGTGTCGACGTTGTTGTTACCGAAGGCGGCGCGCACCAGCTTTTGTACCAGGTAGCCTTCTTCGTTGGTGCAGCGCGACGAGACGATGCCACCGATCGAGTCGACGCCATGCTTGGCCTGGATGCGTTTGAATTCAGACGCGGTGTAATCGAGCGCCTCATCCCATGACACTTCCTTCCACGGGTCGGTGATTTTTGAGCGGATCATCGGTTTTAAGATGCGGTCCTTGTGGGTCGCATAACCCCAGGCGAAACGGCCCTTGACGCAGGCGTGGCCCTCGTTGGCCTTACCGTCTTTGGACGGCACCATGCGCACCACTTCATTGCCCTTCATTTCGGCATTCAAGGAGCAGCCGACGCCGCAATAGGCGCAGGTGGTGGTGATACTGTGCTCGGCCTGGCCCAGCCAGATCACCGATTTTTCCGTCAGGGTGGCGGTCGGGCAGGCTTCCACGCAGGCGCCGCAGGAGACGCATTCCGATTCCATGAACGATTCGTTCTGGCCAGCCGAAACGCGCGATTCAAAACCGCGCCCCGAGATGGTCAGCGCGAAGGTGCCCTGGGTCTCTTCGCAGGCGCGCACGCAGCGGTTGCAGACGATGCACTTGGAAGAGTCAAACGTAAAATACGGATTGCTTTCGTCCTTCTTTAATTTCAAGTGATTGGCGCCGTCGTACCCGTAGCGCACTTCGCGCAGGCCGGTGGCACCGGCCATGTCCTGCAGTTCGCAGTTGCCGTTGGCGGGGCAGGTCAGGCAGTCGAGCGGGTGGTCGGAGATGTACAGCTCCATCACGCCTTTTCTCACTTCCTGCAGCTTGGCCGACTGCGTGCGCACCACCATGCCCGCTTCGGCCGGGGTGGTGCACGACGCCGGGTAGCCGCGCCGGCCTTCGATTTCGACCAGGCACAGACGGCAGGAACCGAACGGCTCGAGGCTGTCGGTGGCGCACAGTTTCGGGATGTTGATGGCGTTTTCGGCGGCCGCGCGCATCAGCGAGGTGCCGGCGGCGACGGTCACCTGGAAGCCGTCGATGGTCAGCGTGATCATCTCGGTGGCCACGGTGATGGCCTTGGCAGGGGTGCCGAAATCGCGGGTGATGATGGTTTCGATCATGTTATAAGCTCCTAGGCGGCTTGGACATCGCTGGCCGGCAGGCCAAAATCTTGTGGAAAATGGTTCAGCGCTGACAGCACCGGGAATGGCGTCATGCCACCCATCGCGCACAAGGAACCGTTGAGCATGGTGTCGCACAGCGAGCGCAGCAGGATTACTTGCTGCGTGACTTGCTGCGGGCGCTCGCTATCGCTGCGAATCTTGTCGATCACTTCGACGCCGCGGGTCGAGCCGATGCGGCATGGCGTGCATTTGCCGCACGATTCGACGGCGCAAAACTCCATCGCGTAGCGCGCCAGCTTGGCCATGTCGGCGCTGTCGTCGTGCACCACGATACCGCCGTGGCCCAGCACCGCCCACAGCGCGGCAAACGCTTCATAGTCGAGCGGCGTATCCCACTGCGATTCCGGCAGGTAGGCGCCGAGCGGGCCGCCGACCTGGATCGCCTTGATGGGACGGCCGCTGGCGCTGCCACCGCCGTAGTCAAAGACGATCTCGCGCAGGGTGACGCCGAAGGCAAGTTCAATCAGGCCGCCGCGCTTGATATTCCCCGCCAGTTGCACCGGCAGGGTGCCGCGCGAGCGACCCATGCCGAAATCCTGGTAAAACTGCGCACCCTTGTCGAGGATGACGGGCACCGAGGCGAGTGACAGCACATTGTTGATCACGGTGGGCTGGCCAAACAGGCCGGCCAGCGCGGGTAACGGCGGCTTGGCGCGCACCACGCCCCGCTTGCCTTCGATGCTCTCGAGTAGCGCGGTCTCTTCGCCGCAGATGTAAGCGCCGGCGGCCTTCCTCACTTCGAGCGTAAACGTGCTGCTGCTGCCGCCGATATTGGCGCCCAACAGGCCGGCGCGGGTGGCGCTGCCAATGGCGGCGTTGAGGGCGGCGATCGAATGGGGGTATTCGCTGCGCACATAGATGTAGCCGTGGCTGGCGCCGACTGCCAGGCCGGCAATCGTCATCCCCTCGATCAGGACAAACGGATCGCTTTCCATGACGATGCGGTCGGCAAAGGTGCCGGAGTCGCCTTCGTCGGCATTGCAGACGATGTATTTTTGCGGCGCTTGCGCGCGCAGCACGGTGTTCCACTTGATCCCGGTGGGGAAGGCGGCGCCGCCGCGCCCGCGCAGGCCGGACGCGGTGACGGTGGCGACGATGTCGGCCGCCGTCATGGTCAGCGCGCGGCGCAGGCCACGGTAGCCGCCATGTGCTTGGTAGTCGGCCAGCGACAGCGGATCGGTGATGCCGCTGCGGGCAAAGGTCAGGCGGGTCTGGCGCGCCAGGTAGGCAATCTGCTCGACCAGGCCGACCGCCAGCGCATGGCTGCTGTCGCCTTGGTGAAAGCCGGCGTCGAACAGGGTGGCGACATCGGCCTCGTCGACATTGGCAAAGCCGATGCGGCCATTGGCGGTGGCCACTTCGACCAGCGGCTCGAGGTACAGCAGGCCGCGCGTGCCATTGCGTACCAGTTCGATGGCGATACCGCGCTGCGCCGCTTCACGGACTATCGCGGCGGCGACATCGTCGGCGCCCAGCGCCAGCGCCGCCGAATCGGCGGGGACATATATGCGCACAGTGGTAAAGACAGTCATACGGCCTCCTTCACGTTGGCCAGCAGCTTGTCGAAGCGGGCAGGGGTGACGCGCGCGTGGACGGCATCGTTGATCATGATGGCCGGCGACGTTGCGCACTGGCCCAGGCAGTAGACCGGCTCGAGCGCAAAGGCGTTATCAACACTGTGCGCATGCAGGCCGCAACCGAGCGCCTTCTCCGCGTGCGCCAGCAGGGCATCGCCCCCCATGCTCTGGCAAGCCTCGGCGCGGCAGATCTGCACCGTGCAGCGGGCCGGCGGCGCGCTTTTAAAATGGTGGTAAAACGTGATCACCCCATGCACCTCGGCGCGCGTGATATTAAAACTGTGCGCCAGCGCCGCGACCGACTCTGGCGGAATGTAACCGACGCGGTCCTGGATCGCATGCAGCACCGGCAGCAGCTGGTCCTGGCCGAGCACACCATCGGTGGCGTGCAGCGCGAGAATGTCGTCGAATGAAACATCGGCGGTGAGGGGGTCTGGTGATTTCATTGTGTCTCTTTTGTCCGTGTTATATGCTTTACAAAACATATATGACGTCGTTGTATGGGATGATGCTCTGAGGGTAGCACCGGTTTTGAAGCCGTTCAATAGGAAGAATTTTGCATATGATGAAAGTGGAGATCCGGCCGGACTGGTTCGTGCGCGATGCCGTTGGCGTGGCCACGCCGCTGCCGGCGCTGCTCGAATTGCTGCTGGCGGTGAGCCAGTTGGGCAGCATCAGCAAGGCCGCCAGCGCGCGCGGCATGTCGTATCGCCACGCCTGGGGCTTGCTGCAGCAGTTCTCCAGCCAGTTCGGCGCCGAACTGGTGTTCAAGGTGCGCGGGCAGGGCACGGTGCTCTCGCCGCTGGCCGAAAAGCTGATGTGGGCCGACCGCCGCATCCACGCGCGCTTGACCCCCATGCTCGACAGCCTGGCCTCGGAACTGCAGCAGGAACTGGCGCGCGTCATGACCGACGACGCCCAGGTGCTGCGCATCACCGCGTCGCACGGCTTCGCGGTGGCGGCGCTGGTGGCGCAACTGAGCGAGCAGGGCACCGCCGTCGACATCAAGTACCGTGGCAGCAGCGAAGCGGTGGCGGCGCTGGCGCGCGGCGAATGCGAGCTGGCCGGTTTTCATTTACCGGTGGGCCGCTTCGAACAGGCGGCGGCGGCCAAGTACCGGCCATGGCTCGATCCGGCGCGCCATGCGCTCATTCACCTCGCTTACCGCATGCAGGGCATCTTTGTCGCCAGGGGCAATCCGAAAGGGATTACCGGTCTGGCCGATCTGAGCCGCCCCGAGCTGCGCTTCGTCAACCGCCAGAAGGGATCAGGCACGCGCGTGCTGCTCGAACTGCTGCTGGCCGACGCCGGCATCAACGGTTTTGCGACTGCCGAATTTACCCACGCGGCGGTGGCGGCGTACGTCGCCAGCGGTATGGCCGACGTCAGTTTTGGCGTCGAGACGGCGGCGCGCCGCTTCGACCTCGATTTTATTCCCGTCATTCGTGAACAGTATTTTCTCGCCTGCGCCAGCAGC
Source organism: Massilia sp. PWRC2 (assembly GCF_049896725.1). Taxonomy (NCBI): domain Bacteria; kingdom Pseudomonadati; phylum Pseudomonadota; class Betaproteobacteria; order Burkholderiales; family Oxalobacteraceae; genus Massilia; species Massilia sp. PWRC2. The sequence goes on along the minus strand of NZ_JAFCUW010000006.1, from coordinate 205,549 downwards.
GCGGTCGACGCCCCCCTGCTGCTGGCGGCGCAGGCGGCAATGGCCAGCAGCGCCTTTCACCAGGTGCTGGCGGCGCTGCCCGGCTACGACGGAGATCTGTGCGGCACGCGGCTCGACATGCACACGCTATTTTAGATAGTCGGCGCCGGCGCGCTATAGTAGCGGCACCGCCACTTGCAGCCTTTTCCATGCCGATTCCGCCCGCCGAACATCTCGACCGCACTGACTCTGCCGACCTTGACACCTTGCCCGCCGAGCTGGCCCAGGCACTGCCGCCGGGGGCGACCCTGGTCAAGGCCGACGGCCGCGTCTTCGTGCGCTTTGCTGGCGTGGTGCGCTTCGAGGATTTGCGGGTGCCGTGGCAGCTGGTGCCACCGCAAGGCGTGCTGGCCAAGCCGAGCAAGTGGAGAAAGATGGATGCGGCCACCCAGCAGGCGCTGCTGCTCGAACGCGCCAGCGTCGAGGCGATCGCCGCCCTGCACGGCTACGTCGACGCTTTCGTCAGGGAGATCGCCGCGCTGGCCGACGATTGCGACTTCGATGCGATGACCTTTCTGTCGCCGCTGGCCGACCTGGAGACGGCCGAACCGGCCGAATATGTGTTCGAGCGCATTCGCCAGCGCATCATCCACGCGGTCGAGCGCGAGCAGGAAGCGCATTATGCCGCGCGCACCAAGCAAAGCATCAACCTGGCCGAGTACCCGCAATCGTTCGAGGTGGCCAGCCGCATGCCGCGCAAATTCATCGCCCTGCTGGGACCGACCAATTCCGGCAAAACCCACCGCGCCATGGAAGCACTGGTCAAAGCGCCCAGCGGGGTCTATCTGGCGCCGCTGCGCCTGCTGGCGCTGGAAAATTTCGAGCGCATGCAAGCGGTCAGCGTGCACGGCCAGCCGCTCAAGGTCAGCCTGGTGACGGGCGAAGAGCGGCGCCTGGCCGCCGGCGCCACCCACGTCGCCAGCACCGTCGAAATGCTCGACACCCGCACCCGGGTGGAGGTCGCCGTCATCGATGAAATCCAGATGCTGGCCGACCGTGACCGCGGCGCCGCCTGGACCGCCGCCGTCTGTGGCGCGCCCGCCTCGGTGGTCTACCTGGTGGGGGCGCCGGAAGCGCGCCGCGCCATCGAAGCACTGGCCGAGCGGCTCGACTGTCCGCTGGAGGTGCATGTACTCAAGCGCATGGCGCCGCTGGCGATGGAGCCGGTGGCGGTGCGCAAGCTGCGCAACCTGCGCCGCGGCGACGCCGTCATCGCCTTTTCGCGGCGCGAAGTGCTCAAGTGGCGTGACATGATCACCGAGATGGGGCTGTCGGTGGCCACCGTCTACGGCAACCTGTCGCCGGAAGTGCGGCGCGCCCAGGCCGAGCGCTTTCGCGACGGTTCGGCCGATGTGGTGGTCGGCACCGACGCCCTGGCCATGGGCTTGAACATGCCGATCGCCCGCATCGTCATGACCACGGCTGTCAAGTACAACGGCGTCGAAGAAGAAGAAATCTCGGCGGCGCTGGCGCGCCAGATCGCCGGCCGCGCCGGCCGCTATGGCGTCCATGAAGAAGGCTTTGTGGCCGGCTATGACGACGACACCCATGAAGTGATGCGCGCCCTGCTCAAGGAACAGCTGCCGGCGATCGCCGCCAGCGGCTTTGCGGTGGCGCCTTCGATCGAACAGCTGCACCGTATCGCCGCCGTCACCAATGAACGCTCGCTGGTCAAGCTGCTGCGCCGTTTTGTCCACAACATCGACGTCCCCGACGGCTTCTTTTATCCGAAGATCACCGATGACCAGTCCGAGCGTGCGCTCTGGCTCGACACCCTCGAGACGCTGTCGGTGGCGCAGAAATTCATGCTGTCGCTGGTGCCGGTGTCGAGCAAGGTGCCGTCACTGCAATCGGCGTGGGAATACTGGGCGCTGTGCCTGTCGAAGCAGAAGGTGTGCCGGTTGGACGCCGAAGGGGCGTCGCTGCGCTGGCTCAATTTGCAGGAAGTGGAAGATGCCTGCCGCCGTTATTCGGCGTACGCCTGGGTGGCGTACCGCGAGCCGGAGATTTTTCCCAGCATCGAACTGGCGCAGCAATTGTCGCGCACGGCGTCGGAGCGGGTCGATTCGATTTTGCAGCAGCAGAACGCCGCTGCCCGCCAGCGCGGCGGCGCCAGCCCGAAGCGGCGTGAATCAGCACACACCGGCAGCGCCGGCAGCCAGGCGCCGCCAAGCAGGCCGCCGCGGCGCCGCCGGGTCTGACCTACATCGCCACGCTGACCGTGAGGATCAGCAGCAGGTACAACACCAGTACCCCCAGCGACGTGAACAGCAGCGCCAGCGTGCGCCACAGGGCGCTCATCGCGCCCAGGCGGTAGGTCCCGCGCAGCTGCACGAACATGTGCACCGGCGGGGCGATCCACAGCAGGTTGAGCGCCAGGCCTGACAGTCCGACCTTCTCCAGCAGGGTCACGCCGATGATCAGCAGCGCCATGAACGACAGCGCGTACAGCGCAAAGACGGCGTGGTCGTACATGGTGATGGCGCGCTTCCAGCAAAACAGCAGCCACAGGAAGGGCAGCGACATCGGCACCAGCATGAATGAGTACTTGGAGGCGGCATTTTTTAATTTATACAGCGTCAGCTGGGGATTATCGAGCGCGCCCCTGAGGGCGTGGTCGACACTGGTGAAGCTGGTGTCGATTTTCGCTTCCTTCAGGCGCAGCTTGCTGACCACTTTGTCGAGCTGGCCATTGCCGGCGTCATTGACCACCGTTAGCGCCGATTCGGCGTCGTCGAGCCGCTCGCGGGCGGCGGCCAGCGCTGCCACTGCCTTGTCGGTGGGGATGCCGGCGCTGCGCTCGGCCGCCAGCGTCGCTTCGGCGCCGGCCAGCTCCACCCTGGCGCCGGCGACGTCGGCGGCGACGGTATTGCGCGGTCCCGGCAAACCGCCGCTGCCGACGTGGGTGACGCTGGAGACGACAAAGAACATCAAAAACACCATGAACAAAAACAGCGCCAGCGGCGAGACGTAGCGGGTGCGCTTGCCATCGATGTAGTTGCGGGTCAGGCGGCCCGGCTGGAACACCAGCAGGGGCAGGGTGCGCCAGGCCTTGGCATCGAAATGCAGCAAGCCGTGCAGGAACTCTTCGCCCAGGTGCAGCAGCGAATGGTGCAGGTGGGCGCTCTGGCCGCAGCGCTGGCAATAGGGACCGCTCAACCGGGCATCACAGTTGGCGCAGGCGTCGTGGGCATGGGCATGCTCGGCCGGCGCAGCGGTGCTGCCGCCGGCAGCGTCGATGCTGCTCGCTGCCAGCGTTGCGCCCACCAGCGCGCCGCCCGATTCAAGGTCAACAGTCATGGCGTCGTTATCTAAAATGGTAGTAAAAAAAGCATAGCACGCGCGCTTCAAATGACCAACGCCGGGCTTGTCCATTCAAGGCACAAACTCGACGTCGATGTCGCGGCTGTCCGCGCGGCCGTGCTGGTCGACCACCCGCAGCACCGTGCGGCCAGCCACCTGTGGCGTCCAGGCCAGCGCCGCGCCGGCCGCTGCCTTGCCGATCAGGCCGCCATTGGCGAACCAGAACAGGGTGTCGGTGGCGCCCATCGCGTTGGCGCGCAGGGTCAGTGGTGCCGGTTTCGACAGCCGCAGCGAATACACGGTGGCGCGGTTGGGCGAGATGATGGTGGGGGCGTCGTCAGCGTCGCCTTCCCTGCTGTCGCACTGTGCTGGCGGCGGCGGCTGGCGGCGTGGCATGCCGGCTTCGCGAAACAGCCGCTGCAGGTCGGTCGGCCAGTATTCATAGACCTCGGTGCGGGTGCCGGGTCCGCGGGCGCAGGTGGGGGTGCCGCTGGCATCGACGCGCACGGCGCGGTGCAGGGTGCTCACGCGGATCGACGAGGTGCCGGGAATGAACCAGGTCATCGAGCGCTGCGGGCAGAGTGCGTTGGGCAGCTCACCGCTGGCCGTGCACACTTCGACGCGGCTGACGCCGGCCGGTGCTGCCGCTTCTGGCGGTGGGCGGTCGAGGCCTTGCGCGCGCAGGCTGTCGACGATCCGAAAAAACAGTGGTGCGGCTGCCTCGATGCCGATGAAGGCGGGGTTGCCGACGCCGTCAAAATTGCCGATCCAGACCACCAGCACATAGTGACCAAACACGCCGGCGCTCCAGGCATCTCTAAAGCCCCACGAGGTGCCGGTCTTCCACGCCACCGGCGGCGATGCCGCCTCGCGGGTGTCCGGTCGCTGGTTGGTGCGCAGCATTTGCAGGGTAATAAATGCCGCTTCTTTTGACAGCAGGCGTGGCGCATTGGCGCGCGCAGCGGTGCTGCCGCCTTCATGGCGCACCGGCAGCATGACGCCGCCGTTGGCCAACATCAGGTACAGGCGCGCCAGTTCTTCCATCGTCACTTCGCCGCCGCCCAGGGCCAGCGCCAGGCCGTAGTGCTGCTCGCTGGCGAGCCGGCTGACACCGGCGCGCTGCAGAAAATCGTAGAGATTCGGGTGTTGCAGGCGCGCTGCCAGCGCAACTGCCGGTACATTGCGGCTGCGTACCAGCGCATCCTGGGCGCTGATCGGACCGACGAAGCGGCCATCGAAATTTTCCGGACTGAACGGGCCGAACGTGGTCGGCGTGTCTTTTAACATGGTGGCTGGATGGAGCAGGCCCTGGTCGAGCGCCAGCGCATAGATAAACGGTTTTAAGGTCGAGCCGGGCGAGCGTTTTGCTTCGGTGCCGTTGACCTGGCCGGCGATGCCGGCATCGAAATACCCGTTCGAGCCGACCAGCGCGCGCACTTCGCCGCTGTCGCGATCGAGCAGCAGGGCGCTGGCATTGTTGATGCCGACGGCGCGGCGGTTGTCGATGAACTGGCCGATGATGCGCTCAAGCGAGGCCTGCGCACGTACATCAATGCCCGACCAGATTTCGCCACTGCGCCGCTCGCGCAGCAGGCGCTCGGCCAGGTGTGGCGCCAGGAACGGCAGCGCCTTGGTTGGTGCCAGCGCCACCGCCAGCGTGCCCGGCGCGGCGCCGTCGCCATGCTGCGCCAGCCAGCGCGCCGCCAGCCGCGTGCGCGCTGCCTGCAGCCCGGCGCCGGCGGCGCCGCCGCGCTGGTTGGGATTTTGCGGAATCACTGCCAGCGTGAAGACCTCGGCCAGGGTCAGGTGGGCGGCGCGCTTGTGAAAATAAATCAGGCTGGCCGCAGCCACCCCTTCGATATTGCCACCGTAGGGCGCCAGGTTCAGATAGGCCTCGAGCAGATCGTGCTTGCTGTAGCGCGCTTCCAGCCACAGCGCCGCTGCCAGCTGGCGCAGCTTGCCCGCCGGCGTCTGGCTGTTCATGTCGTACAGGCGGCGCGCCAGCTGCATGCTGATGGTGGAAGCGCCGCGCCGCCCGCCACCGCGCGCATAGGCGGTGGCGGCGCGCAGCAGCGCCACCGGATTGATCCCCGCATGCCAGTAAAACCAGCGGTCTTCGTAGAGCAGCACCGCCTGCGGCAGGCGCGCATCGATGGCGGCGAGCGGCACCCACAGGCGATATTGTTGATCTGCCGCCAGTGCCAGCCGCAAGAGCTGGCCGTCGCGCGCATAGATAGCGCTCGACACCGGCGCCGCCTGGCGCGGGGGCGGCTGGGGCCACAGCCGCAGCGCCAGCAGCGGCAACGTGACAAGCAACAGCAGCCACAGCAGCAATCGCAGCGGCGCTGCCCGCCAGCGTCGCGCTGAACGCCGCCACCTCACTTCGCTGCCGGCGCGGTCACCGTGATGAACTGGCCAGCGGCCGAACGCGCCCGCATGCTGCGGTTATAAAGCGCTTCGGCGTAGGCTGGCGGAATCAGGAAGCGGCCGCTGTTGGTGGCCTTGATGCGGTAGCTCAGTTCCTCGGCCTCGATGCCGACATAGCCGTAAAACACCACGCGGTCTTCGCGCACGTCGGCGTAGTTGACCGCCCAGCTTGACTTGCTGCCGGCCAGACCAGGCAGCCCGGCTGGCGCGCTGGCCGCAGCGCCATCGTCCGGCGCCGCTGGCGTTGCCGTCTCCAGCACCGGTTCAAACCCGCCCGGCATCAGGTCGACCAGGGCGACGTTGGCGACGGCGCGGCCGACGGCGCGAAATTTTAAGCGCACCGTCACTTCGTCGCCCACGCTGACGCTGGTGAGCGGCTTACCAGCGCTGTCGACCAGTTCGCGCAGCACCTCCATGCCATTGTTGATGTCGGCCACCGGCACCACCCGGTCAAACCCCGCTTCGGTCACGGCGTAGTAGGCGGTGACGCCGCTGTCGTTGGCAAACTGCAGCCGCTTGCTGCCAGCGTCAAAGGGCGCGCGCGGCATCAGGTTGTTCGGCAGCGCCAGCGCCTTTTTGCTGCCCTTGGCGTCGATCTCGGTGATGCTTAGTTTACCGAGCGCGCCCGGCCCGACCGCTGCCGCATAGGCATCGAAGGCCAGCGTCAGATAGGCTGCCGACAGCGTCGTGTAGCGGTTCTCGTTCAGCTGCGTGACCAGGGCCGCCATCGCTTCCGGCGGCAGCGCCTTCGCCCGCGCCGGGAAGTGGCGCGCGAGGATATACAGGCTCTGGGCGTCTTCCACCAGCGGATCGACAAAATACGGCGCATCGGTGGCGCCCGCTGCTGACGGCCGGCGCAGCAGGCGCGCCACCTGCTGGTCGATCAGCTCACTGGCCAACTTGTCCTGCTTTTGCAGCAGGTAGGACGCCGCCAGGTAGGCCGCCGCCGGATCGCTTTGCCAGGTTTTCGGGAAGCGCCGGTCGAGGCTTTCGCGGATCGCCGCCAGCACCGGCGAGCTGACACTCATTTGCCGCGTCATCAGGTAAGCGGCATAGGCGCGCACGCGCAGGCCGGCCAGCGTCGACGACGGGCTCGCCGCCAGTGTCCGCACATACGCCAGCGCCTTTTGCAGCAGGTCGTCAGGGACGCTGGCGCCATGCTCTTTTGCTTCGAGCAGCAGGTGGGTGGCGTAGACGGAGGCGAATTCGTCGGCCTCGGCGGCCGCGCTCCACATGCCAAAGCCGCCTTCGGCATTTTGCCGGGTGCGCAGCAGCGCCAGTGCGCGCTCGATGCTGCGCGCCTGCGGCAGCGCCGCCGCGCCATTGCCAAACTCGGGTCGCTGGCCCAGCACGATGGCCGGCACGCTCTGGCTGACCAGCTGCTCGGTGCACAGGTGCTCGAAGCTGGCCAGATACGCCGACAGGCTGCTGGCCAGCACCAGCGGCACCGTCGACAGCGCCGCTTCGCTGACGCGGTACTGGCCATACAGGCTGCGCGTGAGCGGCAGTTCGGCGCTGCCCTTGAAGCTGCCGATGGCGGTGCTGGTAATGCGCGGCGTCGCCGGGCGCACCGACACAGCGGTCGACAGCACCGCGCTATTGTTGGGATTGGCGCCGCTGGCAGTCACGCGCAAGGTGGCTGAGCCCAGCTGGGCAGCGGCGCCGTCGAGCGCGCGCAGGCGGAAGCTGGCCACCCCTTCGCGCATTTCGCCTATCGTCAGCCGGGCGCTGGCGCTGCCCACCACTTCCAGGTGCGCCGAGCTTGTCAGGCTCACCGTCACGGGCGCCGCCTTGCCGGAGCCGGCCACGTTGTTGGCCACCCCCACGCTGATATCGAACTGGTCGCCCGGCGCCACCGCCAGCGGCAGGTTCGGCGAGAGCACGAAGTCACCCCGTACCAGGGTGCGCGCCGCGCTGGTGCCGATGGCACTCTCGTTGACCGCCACCGCATAGATGCGCATGGCGCCATTAAAGGTGTCCGGCACCGTGTAGCTGAAGGTTTTGCTGGCGCTGACGTCGACCAGCCCTGACCAGTACACGGCCGGCTTGTCGTGCCTGCGCTTGAACGGATTTAAATTGCGTCCGAGCGCGCCGTCAGCATCGCCACCGGGGGCGCTGGCGGCCAGCAGTTTTTTGAACTCGGGCAGGATCATGTCGAGGATTTGCGAGGTGCGCACTTCCAGCATTTTCTTCTGGAAGAACAGCGACAGCGGATCGGGCGCCTTGTAGCCGGCCACCTGCAAGATGCCCTCATCGACGGCGAATACCACCACGCGTGCCGGTTTGGTGGCGCTCAGTTCGATGTCGAGGCGCTGGCCCGGCTTGATCAGTTCTGGCACCCGCAAGCGCAAGCTATTGGTGCGCGCGGCCAGGCTGGTGGCAAACGGCACGGTGCCGTAACTGATGGGGCTCATGAAGATTTCATCGGAGCCGGGGTCGCGGATGAACTGCACGCTGACGTAGCCGTTGCCCTCGAAATCCTTGGGCAGGCGGATTTTTTGTACCGAGGCCAGGGTGTCGCTCTTGAACCACTGGTGCACGAATACCTTGTCGCGCTCGATGGTGATCAAGCCCGCACCGACATACGGCGCCTTGATGCTGATCTCGATCTGTTCGCCCGGCACGTAGTCTTTTTTATTGAGCGTGAGCTGCAGTTCGGCGTTGCGTTCGAGGCTGCGGCTGACATTGCCGCGGCCCGCCACCGCGTACTCGATGCGATTGAGTTCGAGCCCCAGGGCGTCGCGGATCACATAGGCGAAGTTGCCCGCAGTGGCGGTGTCGAGCGGCAGACTGTAGCCAGTGGCGGCCAGCGCCAGCGGCGCCTCGCGTACCGTCACTTGTTTTTTGCGCGACTCGTACTTGTAAGTGCCATTGCCCTGCCGCGTCAGCACCGAGACAAATTTGTTTTCCACCAGCTGCAGCGTCAAACCTGCCACCGCGGTTTTCTGCGCCTGTGGATCGATGGCCAGCAGCGTCACGCTGCGGCGGGCGGCGCGGGCAACGAAGTCGAGCGCGCCGTCGGCCTTGAAGCCGACCAGATAGGGCAGCTCGGAGACCAGCGCGCTGGTCTCGGCGGCGACGGCGCGTCCACCCTGCGCCTCGAACACGCGGCTGACCAGGCTGACCCGGTAAGTGGCGCGCGCGTAGCGCCCCAGCCCCAGCTCGAGGTTGGCAACGCCGGCGGCGTCGGTGGTCTGCTCGGCCAGCGTGGTTTGATAGCCTTCCTTGGCGCGCAGCGGATCGTAGAATTGATAGTCGGGGTAGCGGGCAAAGGCCGGGAAGGCGGGACTGAGGGTCAGGCTGGCGGTGACGCGGCGACTTTGCGCCGGCGTGCCGAACAGGTTTCTCGCCTCGACCACCGCTTTGAGTTGATTGGGACTGAGCCAGCCCTCGCCGGCGGCGCTACCGGTGGCGCTAGCGAGCCGTGCATTCACCTTCAGCCGGTCGGGCTGGAATTGCTGCACCTTGACGCTGGTGCTGCCGATCTGCGCGCCGGCCTGGTCGTCGCGCACCAGGTGCAGGTTGATGCTGTAGCTGCCGGTGGGCGCGCTCTCCTCGGTGGTGTAGGAGGTTTCCAGCATGCCGTCGGCGGGCAGCTTGACGGTGTCGCGCTTGACCACCAGGCCACGCGGATCGAGGATGTCGACCTGCAGCGGCAGCCCGCTGGTGCTGCTGTTCCAGCGCGCCGATTTGACCACCATCGCCACGTGGAAGGTGTCGCCCGGGCGGTAGATGCCGCGGTCGCTGAACAGATAGGCTGACAGCTGGTCGGCAACGGCGGCATTGCGGGCGCCGCCGATGTCGAAGCGCGACATGTCGAGACCGCGGTCGGCGCGGCCCAGCGGCATGAAACTGAGGTCGCCCGCCTTTCTGGCGACGATCATCAACGGCGCCTTTTCGCGTGCCAGCCCGGCGATGCGGGCAAAGCGGGTGTGGCCGGCGTCGTCGGTGGTTTGACTGAACAGCACCTGGCCATTGAGGCCGACGACGTCGATGACGGCGCCGGCCACCGCCTTGCCCGTATAGATCGACTGGATGAAGACATCTTGCGAGCCGTCCAGCGATTTTTTGACGACGATGCCCAGATCCGTCACCAATAGCAGGCGCTGGTCAGTTTTGCTGCCGGTGTCCTCGCGCCGGCCCTCGCCATTGCCCTCGCCCTCCATGCCCTCGCTTTCGCCTTGCGCGTCGCCGTCGCTGGCGGGCGGCGCCTCGCCCGGCTGGCGCCGGGCCTTTTGTGCCGCCGCTGCGGCACGCTGCTCGGCTTTCGGATCGTAGCTCGTCACCGTCAGCAAAAACACGCCGCGCCGCGCGCCGCTGTCCGCATCGCCCTTCAGATACTCGGCCAGGTCGACCGCTTCGTAATGGGCCTGGCCGGCCGGCAGCGCCAGCGGGACCTTGCGCTCGTAGCGTTCGACCAGGTGGTCGGCGCCGAAGCTGCCATTAAAATTCGGCTTGGCGAAACTGCCGTCCGACTGCGATACCAGGTGCTGCAACTGCGCCGGCAGCACCCGTCCCAGCTCGATCTTCAAGCCCGGCAGGTCGCGTACCAGTAGCGCCACTTTTTTTTCTCCCGACAGCGCCAGCAGCGCACCCTCGCTGAGAATTTTTAGTTCAGCCGGATAGGGCGGCACCTGCAGCACACGGCCGACCGCCTTGCCCAGCACGTAGCCGCCGAACGATTTGATGTTGGCGGCCACCTTGACGTACAGGTAGCGGCCCACCGGCGCCTTGTATTTAAAACTGTGCAGTTCGGTAAATTCGCGCTCGGCGGGTACCGCTTCGAGCGCCAGGCGCTGGCCCTGCTGCAGGGCGGCGTCATCGATGACGACGCTGCTCCAGTCGAACGGTTCGGCATCGGCGGCGGTTTTCTGGCTGGGTTGTTGATCTGGCAGCAGCCACACGGCGACCGCCTGCTGCAGCACTTTTTCGTGCACCGTGCTGGAGGTGTTCAAGACCAGTACCTGCTCCGGTTCGTTCTGCTGGTTACTCACCACGCGGGCGGCGATCTCGCCCACGGTCAGGCTGTACAGGCCAGGGAGGGCGACCTTGCCAGTCAGGTCGTCCTTCAGTGGCGGCGAGCCGCGCGCCGCACTTAAACCCTTGGCCAGGGCGAAATGCATGACGCCGCCGTCGCGGGGAATCGGCAGATTGTCCGACACCACCGAAGCGTTGAGCTTGAACTTGTCGTAGCTGACGGTGAAGCGGGTGGTTTGCTTGCCGATGCCAAGCATGCCGTTCGACTGCTCGTCTTCGCGCAATTCCAGGCGCTTTTCCAGTTCGGCAGGGGTGACCGGATAGCTGAAATTGAGATCGACCACCACCTTCTTGGCGGCCGGGTTGAGCGGGTCCTGGTAAAACTGCGCGCGCACGATTTTTGCCGCGAAGGCGGCAGTGGCGAACTGCGCCGCATCCTCGCTCAGGCGCACATGCGGCTTGAATGCCTTGGCCGGCAGGCGCACCGTGTAGTCGGTGCCGGCCGGCCAGTCGTCTTTCGGCACAAAGCGCAGCTGGCGGTCACTGACCCAGTGCCAGCTGCCGGCCAGTGCCGGCGCCAGTGTCACCGTGCTGACGTCCTTGTCGATCTGCGACAACGGCGCCACGCTCTCGCTGAAGGTGAGCAGCAGCGGGTGCGGCTGGCGCTGCTCGGCGTCGTCGAGCTCGATGGCGGTGCGGGCCGGGGCGCTCACCTTGACCGTCACCACCAGCGGCTTCGGTTGCGCCTGCCACCAGCGATAGCCGTACCAGCCGCCCGCCAGCGCCGCTGCCAGCAGCAGCACGGCAGCGGCGCTGGCGCCTGGACGGGTCCGCACTGTTGCGCCGACACGACGGCCGCCGCCCGCCAGCGCCTGTGCCCAGCGCGGCGCCTGCCAGTCGAGGCGGCCAAACAGCTGCAGCGCCAGCCACGCAAGCGGGCGCCATACCAGCCGCTCCCACAGCAGGCGCAGCATTCCGGGGGCGGCAGGGCGGGTGGCGTCCATGGCGGGTCCAGGCAAGAGTGGGGGGAATTATTACTTTAAGATAATTATCGCGAAACTACTGTTTGGCAAGAACTATCGGAGTAGCGGGGCAATTTGCCACGCACCGTCAAAAACTCTTTTAAGATGACGGCTCACACGCACTTTCACAGGATTCTCATGAGCCACACTGCCGTCACCGCTGTCACCGTTGAACAATTAAATGCCCTCGGCCAGGGTTATTTTCCCGGTTACCTGGGCCTGGAAATTACCAGCGTCGACAATGGCGAAGTGGCGGCGCGCATGGCGGTGCAGCCGCACCACCTGGCACCGAATGGCTTTTTGCATGCGGGCAGCGTGGTGACCCTGGCCGATACCTGCTGCGGCTACGCCTGCCGCCTGCATCTGCCCGAAGGCGCCAACAATTTTACGACCATCGAACTGAAGTCGAACCACCTGGGCACGGCGCGCGACGGCGCCATCGTCTGCGTGGCCAAGCCGGCCCATCTGGGCCGTACCACCCAGGTCTGGGATGCCGTCGTCAGCAATGCCGCCAGCGGCAAAACCATCGCGATCTTCCGCTGCACGCAGATGATCCTGTACCCCAAATAAGGATGTTGAGCATGAATGATCGAATGACGCTGGCGGCCGCCGCGCTGTTGTCACTGAGCTTGCTGGCGCCTGCTCCAGGTGCCAGCGCCGGCGCTGATGATGGCCTGTACCGGGATCTTGGCGGCAAGCAGGGCATCCGCAACATCGTCGCCACCTTGATTCCCATGGTGCTGGCCGATGCACGGATCAAGGACAGCTTTGCCGATTCCGACATGCAGCACGTGGGCAAACGTCTGGAAGAGCAGTTGTGCGCGCTCGCCGGTGGTCCTTGCACCTATGGCGGCGAGCCGATGAAAGAAAGTCACGGCGGGCTGAAAATCACCAATGCGCAATTTAATGCGCTGACCGAAGACTTGCAGCTGGCGATGGAACAGCACGGTGTCGCCAATGCGGCGGGCAACCGGCTGGTGGCGAAGCTGGCGCCGATGCAGCGCGAGATTGTGACCAAATAAGAGAGGGCGCGGCGCTTGCGGCATGGCACCGGCACCATCGGTGCCAGTCCCCCCTGCGCTCATTGCTGCCTGATTACAGGCGCACCCACGCACCCTTGTAAATGACGGGACCAGTCGGCCCGTTCGGATCAGGCGAGCCCCCCTTCGGTTCGAGCGATACCGCCAGCACGGCAACATCGTCGCCCAGCGCGCCGGCGCCCAGCGGCAGCACCGTGCGACCGGCGCTGACCAGGCCCAGCGAGCGTGGATGACCCTGCTTCGGCACGGCCCACAGGTGCAGGCTGTGGGTGCCGTCGACCGCCAGGTTCGACGCCAGGTGAATTTCCATGGCGCGGTGCGCCGGGTCGGCGGTGACCAGCATCGCTGTTTGCGTCTTGTCGTCGGCCAGCGTGGCGACATAGGCAATGGCTGGCGCCACCGGCGCCGTTCGCGTCATCACCACCACCAGCAGCAGTGCCGTCAGCGCCGTCGACACCATGCCCAGGCTGCGCCAGAACGGCAGGTTGTCGTTGTGCCAGAACTGCCAGGCCGGCGCCTTCTTCAGGGCCAGGCGGCGCTCGATGGCGCCCCACAGGCGGCGTGGCGGCGCCACCGGGCCGGCAAATTCGGCCATCGGTGCCAGCCGCTGCTGCCATTCGGCGCAGATGTTGCGCAAATCGGCGTCCTGGCTCAACCAGCTTTCAAAACGGCGCCGCGCGCCACTGCGCAGGGTGCCCAGCACGTACTCGGCGGCCAGCTTTTGGCGCAGGATCGGGTTGTTGCGAATGTTCATGCCCGCTCCCCCTTGGCCAGACAGACGCGCAACTTTTCCAGGCTGCGGCGAATCCAGGTCTTGACAGTGCCGATCGGCAGCTTCATCTGGCTGGCCACTTCGCTGTGCGACAGGTCGTGGTAATACGCCAGCGCCACCACCTGGCGGTGCGCGCCCTCGAGGGCCGACATGCACCAGGCCAGCGCCTTGGCGTCGCCGCTCATCTGCAGCGCCTCGATGGGCGTGCGTTGGGGATCCTGTAGGGCATTGATGACTTCACTGTCAAATTGTTGCGTATCGATGTCGACCGTATTGTTGGTGCGCCGCAAGTGGTCGAACGCCTTGTTGCGGACGATGGTCGCCATCCAGGTCATCGGCGCGGCAAGATGACTCTGGTAATTGGCGGCATTGTTCCAGATCGCTACGTAACTCTCTTGCAACACCTCCTCGGCAAGTTCGCGCTTATTCAATATACGTAAGGCGAAGCCAAACAGTTTCGACGAACTGGCGTCGTACAGCAAACGAAAGGCGGCGGCGTCGCGCTTGGCGGCGGCCTGCAGCCAGGTTTTCAATTGTTGGGGATCGAGATTGGAGATGTCGGTGGGCACGAACAAGCTTTCCAGTGGGTGGCAAACAACAAGGCGATGGCAGCGACCATCCTGACATGCGCCGAGCTTAAGCAATCAGAAACAAAAATACAACACGAACCATAACAAAACATTCACAAATGGGGCGCGTTGACACGTCGTTTTGTATCCAGCACAAAAAAATGCTGGAGGGCAATGTTAGCTTTGGATAGAATTTTAACCCTGTCCCAGGAGTTTACATGCAATTAAGCAGGTTCCCATCGATGTTGCCAGTCGCCGCGCTGCTCGCCTTCACCCTGGCGTGTGGCGCCGCCAATGCGCGCCAAGCGTGGCCGCCCGACCAGGGCAAGTTCCTCGCCACCGGCGGCGTCAGCACGGTGGAAGGTGCCGGCGGTGGCGGCCTGGTGCCGTGGGCGCTGATCACCGGTTATGGCACGCGTGACAGCTGGGGCGCGAATGTGCACGCCACCCGGGTCGTCACCGACGATTATGCTCTCAGCACTGCCGGCGTGACGGTGGGTATCGCCGACCGTGTCGAGTTGTCGCTGGCGAGCCAGACCCTGCGCGGCAGCGTGGCACCGCTCGCCGCGCTGCGCCTCAAGCAAGACATCGTCGGCATCAAGATCAAGCTGGTGGGCGAGGCGGTGTATGAGCAGGACCGCCTGCTGCCACAAATTGCCATTGGCGCCATGATCAAGCACAGCGGAGCAGTGGCGGGGCTGGGGGCGCTGGGCGTGACCAGCGTGCGGCAACTGGGTGCGCAGGACGAGCGCGGCGTCGATTATTATGTCGCCGCCACCAAGCTGCTGTTCGAGCACAGCGTCTTACTGAACGCCAGCGTGCGCGCCACCAAGGCCAATCAGATGGGTCTGCTGGGCTTTGGCGGTGACCGCGGCGACCGCTATCAGGGCCGGCTGGAGCTGTCGGCTGCGTACCTGCTCCGGCGCACCCTGGTGGCCGGCCTTGAATACCGGATGAAACCGCGCAATCTGGCGGTCGATCAAGAAAAGGCGTATTACGACGCGTTTGTTGCTTGGTTTCCCAGCAAAAATTTGTCGGTGACGGCGGCGTATGCCGTGCTGGGCGATATCACCGTGTTCAATCCAAACAATCAGAAGGGGGCGTACTTGTCGGTGCAGGCGGGGTTTTAAATCCAGCCGCTCGCCATTACCCCGCCGCCAGCGCCTTTTTCAACAAACTGTGCAGTTCATCGAACTGCGGTTCGCCCACGTAACGTTTAAGAATGGTGCCATCTTTACCAATCACAAAGGTGGTGGGCGTGAGGGCGACATCGCCAAACGCGTGGGCAATCTCGCCGCTCGAATCGAGCGCCACCTTGAAGGGCAGCTGGCGCGTTTGCGTGTAATTGAGCACGTAATTCGGCGGGTCGTATTTCATCGCCACGGCGACAAATTCGAGGCCCTGTCCCTTGAACTGCTGGTAAGTATCGACCATCTGCGGCATCTCTTTGACGCAAGTGGCGCACGAGGTTGCCCAGAAATTGACCATCACCACCTTGCCGTGCAGGCTGGCGGTGCTCACCTTGTGGCCGTCGAGGGTAATAAACGTCACCGCCGGTGCCTGGGTCTTGCTGGCAAAGGTGGCATACGCCAGCCCCAGCGCACCGAGCAGGGCGACGGCGGCGACGGCGGGCTTGAGCCAGGGGCGGGAGGCAGTAGCAGAGGAGGCGGTCATGGCAGCGGGTGCATTCAAGAGGGGCAAAAAAAATCGGCAGTCACGCTGCCGATTCTAACCGAGTTGACACCAATAGAGCGTTACAGCGGCGTTTTGGCCGGCTGCATGGCGCGCAGTTCGTCTTCGGTGATGTATTCGAATATCTTGACCACTTTTTGTACGCCGGAGACGCCGCGCGTGATGTCGGCAGCGAGCTGGCCTTCGCGCTGGGTCACGCGGCCCATCAGGTAGACCACGCCGCGCTCGGTGACCACCTTGAACGAGGTGGCCGAGATGGTTTTCATGTCGACCAGACTGGCCTTGACCTTGGTGGTGATCAGGGCGTCGCTCGAACGCGAGGTATAGCTCGACGGGCCGGCCACTTCCAGTTCATTTTCGATGCTTTGCACGCCCTCGATGGCGCGCACTTCGCGCTCGACGGTGGCCTTGGCGCCGGCGTCCGGCACTTCGCCGGTCAGCAGCACCTTGCGGTTGAACGAGGCGATGTTGACGTGGGCATCCTGGCCGGCGATTTTTGGCACCCGCAGTTCGGCCTTGACGGTGATCGACTTGTCTTCCGTCTGCGCGCCCAGCGTACGGCGGTCAGCGGTGGCGACGGCGCCCATGACGGCGCCGCCGACCACCATTTCGACGCAGCCGGACAGGCTGGCCAGCAGGGCGGCGCCAAGGATCAGCTTAGGCATCAAATTAGGCATCAAATTAGGCAGCAGGCGTACTGCGCGTGGGCGGGACTTCGTCATTGTTCATCTCCTCCAAACAGGGCGACATCGATACCATCGCAAATACAGTGAATCGCCACCAGATGGACTTCCTGGATGCGCGCGGTGCGGCTGTGCGGCACGCAGATATGGACGTCGGCGTCGGTGAGCATTTTGCCCAGTTCACCGCCATCCTTGCCGGTCAGGGCGACCACCCGCATTTCGCGCTCGAGCGCCGCTTCGACGGCGGCGAGCACATTGGCCGAGTTGCCCGAGGTCGATAGCGCCAGCAAGATGTCGCCGGCCTGGCCGAAGGCTTGCACCTGCTTCGAAAAAATCTCGCGGTAGCTGTAGTCGTTGCCGACGGCGGTGAGGATGGAGGTGTCGGTGGTCAGCGCCAGCGCCGGCAGCGGAAAGCGCTCGCGCTCGAAGCGGCCCACCAGCTCGGCGGCAAAGTGCTGGCAATCGGCGGCCGAGCCGCCATTGCCGCAGGCGAGAATCTTGTTGCCATTCGACAGAGCGCCGAACATCAAGTCAATCGCGGCCGAAATGGGCTGGGTCAAGAGCGGCGCGGCCTTGAGCTTGAGCTCGGCGCTTTCCTGGAAATGGGCGAGGATGCGTTGTGTATTCATAGGGTCGGATTATAGTGCAGGCGGTGGAGGAACAGCACAAGTGCTGTAAAGCTTACTTACAACCACAGCGGCGCCGTTCACACCTCGATGGCATCCTGCAGCCAGTCGAGCCGGCCGCCATCGATGGCAACGACATCGATGCGGCAGGCGGGCAGCTCGTCATAACGCTGTAGAAACGTTTGGGCGGCGTGGATGATGCGGCGCGTTTTGTGGGGGCCGATGCTGGCGGCGGCGCCCCCGTGGCTGGCGCTGGCCCGTTCGCGCACTTCGACGAACACCAGGGTGGCGCCTTCGCGCATGATCAAATCGATTTCGCCACCGGCGCAGCTAAAATTTGCTTCCACCAGGGTCAATCCGTGGCGCTGCAGGTAGGCCAGCGCCGCCTGTTCGCCAGCGCGTCCCTGCAGCTGCTTTGGACTGAGGCGCTTGCCCGCCATGGTGAGCTCGGCTTATCTTGGCTTATCTCGGCTTAGCGCGCCGCGGGAGCGATCAGCGAAAAGCCGCCACCCTGGTAGACTGCGGTGCGCTGCACCCGTTCAAAGCGCGCCGGGCCCTGGCCAAAATCGATGGTCAGATTGCCGGTGACGCCGTCGAGGCTAAAACTGCGGCCCTGGCGCAGGCTGATCTCGCGGGCGATGCGAAAACTGTCGATGCCGAGCGCGTACAGGCGGTCCAGATCGAGTGTCGGGCTGGCCGCGCCCTGTGGACCCAGCCAGCGTGGATAGACCATTGCCGCCGCATGCCCCGGCTGCACTTCCCACGGCAGGTCGAGCAGGCGCACGCCGACCAGTTCATTGATGCTGGTGGCCGGGTCGCTGCCCGGATTGACCGACGACGTCCCGTAAAACGGCAGATCGGCGCCAGCGGCGGCGCGCACCTGGCCGGCCTGGCTGGGGTCGAGCGCGCCAAACAGCAGCACCGGCGCGGCCGCCTCGATCTGGCCGCGCAGCTGGGCCAGCGCCGCTTCACTGAGGTAGCCATTGCTGTCGGCCAGCACCAGCTGTTGCGAGACATGGCCGAGCTGCTTCCAGCGCGCTGCAAAGCTGTTGGCGATGCGTCGTTGCCAGGCGCTCGAGCCAGTGATGATCAGCGCCACGCCGCCGGCTTGATCGCTGCGCTGCTCGGCCGCCGCCCACTCGGCCACCTGGCGCGCTTCGTCGTCGATCGACAGGCCCACCACCAGCAAATTCGGCGGCAGCTCGCGGCCGCGCACTTCCGGGTGGTTCAGGGCAATGGTGGGTTTGATGACCAGCTTGCTGGCAGCGAGCGCGCTGACCGCCGAGCGGGCCAGCGGGCCGACGATGATATCGTTGCGCGCCAGCGCGTTCTGGTAAGCGTCGAGCGTCTCCTGGGGACTGTCGCCCGTTTCGATCAGGTGCACTTCGATGCCGGCGCCATCGCGCTCAAAAGCGGCCATGAAGCCGGCGCGCAGGGCGTCGGCCGGCGCCGCCAGCGCGGCCGAGCGTAGCGGCAGCATCAGGCCGATGCGCAGCGCGCTGGCGCTGGCACTGGCACTGGGACCTTCCTGCGCGGCGGCCATGGCGGTCGCGGCCGCTGCTTCCGGGCCGTCGATCGGCATGGTGCGCATCGGCGACAGTTCGCGCGGCGGCGGCGCCAGGCGCGCCGGTTCGGCGGCACGCGGCGTGCTTGTGTTTGACTCAATCGGCGCGCACAATCGCACGTCGCACGGCGTGCTGCAGGCAGCCAGTGACATCACGCTGGCGCCGGCCAGCGCGGCCAGCAGGCCCTTTAGAACAAGACCATTCTTCGGCATCAGATTCCCCATGACAGATATCCAGTCCAGCCAGTCCAGCCAGATCGCCCAGCTCGCCGTCATTGGCGAAGCGGCTCAACAGTCCTATCCTACCGCAACCCTGTATGTTGTCGCCACTCCGATCGGCAACGTCACCGACATCAGCCTGCGCGCCTTGCAGTTGCTGGCGCTGTGCGACGCCGTCGCCTGCGAAGACACCCGCAACACCGGCCACCTGCTGACCCGCTTCGGCGTGAACAAGCCCTTGATCGCCGCCCACCAGCACAACGAACGCGAAGTGGCCGACAAGCTGATCGCCCGCCTGCAGCAGGGTCAGCGCATCGCCCTGGTGTCGGATGCCGGCACCCCCGGGGTGTCCGATCCCGGTGCGCGCATCGTCGACGCCGTGCGCGCCGCCGGCTTGCGCGTGCTGCCGCTGCCGGGCGCGTCGGCCGCCATCACGGCGCTGTCGGCCAGTGGCCTGGTCAACGACCAGTTTTATTTTGTTGGCTTTTTGCCGGCCAAGGCCAAGCAGCGCGAGACGGCGCTCAACGCCTTGCTGACGGTGCCGGCCATCCTGGTGTTTTACGAGGCGCCGCACCGCATCGTCGACAGTGTCGGGGCCTTGCTGGCGGCGTTCGGCCCGCAGCGCCAGATCGTGTTCGCCCGCGAACTGACCAAACTGTTTGAAGAAATTCACCGTTGCCCGCTGGGCGAAGCGGCCGCCTGGCTGGGTGCCGATGCACACCGCGAAAAGGGCGAATTCGTCGTGCTGGTCGAGGGCGCGCTCGAAGCCGGTGACGCTGCCGATCTGGAAGCTGAGCGCATCTTGCAGATTTTGCTGCTCGAATGCTCGGTCAAACAGGCCGCCAGCCTGGCTGCGCAGATCACCGGCCGCAAGAAAAACGCCCTGTATGAACGGGCGCTGGCCATCAAGGGCGCCGCCTGAAGCGCAGATAAAACACTTAACTGTGCACGCAACTGCGCACCAGCCCTTGACCAATCGGCCTTCTACCGTTATAGTTCTGCTCCTCGGAGTGTGGCGCAGTCCGGTAGCGCACCTGGTTTGGGACCAGGGGGTCCAAGGTTCGAATCCTTGTACTCCGACCAAAACAAGCAAACAAAAGCGGTGATCCGATTTTGTTTGGCAAGTCAAAAAATCCTTGGCCTCGGCCAGGGATTTTTTTCGTCTGTCGTTTTGATTTATAGGTTTGTACGCTTGGCCGCCAGCGCGTTACCGGCGCGGCTGGCCCCCTTGCGGCCCAGCTGCTCGGAAATGAAGAGGCCCGCCTCGACCACCTGGTCGAGATCGACGCCCGTGTGGATACCGAGCCCGTTCAACATGTAAATCACATCTTCGGTGGCGACATTGCCAGTGGCGCCTTTGGCGTAAGGGCAGCCGCCCAGGCCCGCCACCGAGGCGTGAAAAATCTGTACCCCCACTTCCAGGCTGGCATAGATGTTCGCCAGTGCCTGGCCGTAGGTATCGTGAAAATGGCCGGCGATGCCGTCGAGGCGAAAGGTGGCCGCCGCCCGTGCCATCACCGCCTGCGTATGGCGCGGGGTGGCCACGCCGATGGTGTCGGCGATGTCGATTTCGTCGCAGCCAAGGTCGCGCATGCGGCCGACGACATCGGCCACCGCATCGAGCGACACCGCTCCCTGATAGGGGCAGCCAAAGGCGCAGCTGACGCTGGCGCGCAGGCGCAGGCCGTGCGCCTTGGCCGCCTGTGCCACCGGTTCAAAGCGGGCGATCGATGCGGCGATCGAGCAGTTGATGTTCTTTTGCGAAAATGCTTCGGACGCCGAACCGAAGATCACCACTTCACCGGCGCGCGCTGCCAGCGCAGCATCAAACCCCTGCATGTTCGGCGTCAGCGCCGAATACATGGTGCCGGGGCGGCGCTCGATGGCGGCCATCACTTCGGCGCTGCTGGCCATCTGCGGCACCCACTTGGGCGAGACAAATGACGCTGCCTCGATGTTGGGAAAACCGGCCCGCGCCAGGCGTTCGACCAGCTCGATCTTGACGGCGGCGCTGACCCACTGCGGTTCGTTTTGCAGGCCGTCGCGCGGCCCCACTTCGACGATCTTGACGCTTTTCGGTAGTGCTGGCTGGGTGTTCATCTCAGTATCCTAAAGTACGGTCGACCACGTCGGCGATGGCCTCGCCGCGCTCGAGGGCGGCGATTTTGCCGACGATCTGGCGCACGCTGTCTGCGCGCACGGTGAGCGCGGCGATGTGCGGCGTGATGGCGATGCGCGGCTCGCCCCAGAACGGGTGCGGCGCCGGCAGCGGCTCGTTACGAAAGACGTCAAGGGTGGCGCCGGCAAGATGGCCGCTACGGATCAGCGTCAGCAAATCCGGTTCGGCCAGCAGGGCGCCACGCGCCACATTGATGACGTAGGCGCCGCGCGGCAGCTGTTCGAGCATGGCGCGGTCGAGCAGGTGATGGGTGGCTGGCGTCAACGGCAGCATGCACACCAGCACGCGGCTGGCGGCGAGAAAATCGCCCAGCTGTGCGCTGCCTGCATACATGGCGACGCCATCGATGGTTTTAGCACGGCGGCTCCAGCCGCGCAGCGGAAAGCCGAATGGCGCCAGGGCAGCGAGTACCTGCGCGCCGAGCGCGCCGGTGCCCATCACGCCGATGGCAAAATCGCTTTTTGAAGGTAGCGCCAGCGGCGCCCACACGCCATCCCTGGCCTGCGACTCGTAATCGTCGAAGCGGCGGAAGTAGCGCAGCACCGCGTGCAGCACATACTCGGCCATCTGCACCCCCATACCGGCGTCGCCGAGCCGCACGATGGGCACACTTGGCAAGGCATCGCCAAACTTGAGCAGGGCATCGACGCCGGCGCCGGCGACAAAGATCGCCTTGACGCCCGCCAGCTGCGCCAGCAGGGCCGCTGGCGGCCCCCATACCAGCGCGTAGTCGCACGGTGGACAGGGACTTGCCTGGTCCCAGACGACGACATCGAGCGCCGGCAGCAGCGCCTGAAAATCGCGCACCCACGGCGCCGTGTTGCCATCAGAGCGGTAGAGCAGCAGTCGCATGCGCGCTTTCATGAAACGGCCTTCACGCTGGCGTGAACGCCAGCAGGGGGGCGCTATCGGCGACCTGGTCGCCCACCTGGTAGAGCAGCTCGTCGACGGTGCCATCCGCAGGCGCGGCGATGGTGTGCTCCATCTTCATCGCTTCCATGATCACCAATGCGTCGCCCTTCTTGACCACCTGGCCCGCCTGCGCCAGCACCGCCACCACCTTGCCCGGCATGGGCGCGGTCAGGCGGCCGCCGGCCGCTTCCACTTCGCCTGCATGGGCCAGCGGATCGAGGTAGTGCAGCACGAAGTGGCGGCCGCCGCTAAAGACGTGGAACTGCTCGCCGTCGCGCCGTACCACCCCGCGCACGGTGGCGTCACCGAGCGTGAGCGACAACTCGGCGCCGGCGCCGCTGGTCGCAGTGGTCGCAGTAGTAACAGTGGTCGCCAGCGGCACCTCGATGGCGCCGAAGTCGAGCAGCCAGCCGTCGTTCTGGTAGCGCAGCTTGATCTGGTAGCTGTGCGCTGCGGTGCTAGCGCTAAAGTCGTCCGTAAAAGCGATGCTGCGGGTGGCATCGCCATGCAAGCGCCAGCCGTTGGCATTGCCGAACGGGTCGGCGGCAAAGCCGGCTGCGCGCGCGGTGGTTTTTTCACTCTCGAGCAGCGCCGCAATCGCCAGCGCCAGCGCGGCGGCCGGCACCGCGCGCGGTGGCGGGAACAGGGTGGCGCTGTTACGCTCGATCAGGCCGGTGTCCAGATCGGCGCCGGCAAACGCATCTCCTTCCACCAGCCGCTTGAGAAAGGCGATGTTGGTGGCCAGGCCGACGATGTGGAATTCCGACAGGGCCTGCGCCATGCGCGATAGCGCCTGGCGGCGGTCGACGCCCCAGACGATCAGCTTGGCGATCATGGGATCATAAAAAGGCGAAATGGCGTCACCCTCGCGCACCCCGGAATCGATGCGCACCGCTGCCGGCTGGCCGCCGGCGTCGCCGACGATAAAACTGACGGCGGCAGGCAGATCCATGTGGCGCAGGGTGCCGATCGAGGGCAAAAAGCCCTTGTCCGGATTTTCGGCGTAGATGCGCGCTTCGATGGCGTGGCCGTGGATGGTCAGCTGGTGCTGCTGCAGCGGCAGCGGCTCGCCAAAGGCGATGCGCAACTGCCACTCGACCAGGTCAGTAGCGGTGATCATTTCAGTGACCGGGTGCTCGACCTGCAGGCGCGTGTTCATCTCCATGAAATAAAACGAGCCATCCTGGTTGGCGATGAATTCGACGGTGCCAGCACCGACGTAGCCGACCGCACGGGCGGCAGCGACGGCTGCCTCTCCCATGGCGGCGCGGCGCGCGGGCGGCATGCCGGGTGCCGGCGCTTCTTCCAGCACCTTCTGGTGGCGCCGCTGCACCGAGCAGTCGCGCTCGTGCAGGTAGACGCAGTTGCCGTGGCTGTCGGCGAACACCTGGATTTCGATGTGGCGCGGGCGCGTCAGGTATTTTTCGGCCAGCACCTTGTCGTCACCGAAAGAGCTGATCGCTTCGCGCTTGCACGACGCCAGCGCCGCCTTGAAATCTTCGGCGCGCTCGATCACCCGCATGCCTTTGCCGCCACCGCCGGCCGACGCCTTGAGCAGCACCGGGTAGCCGATACGGTCGCCCTGCGTCTGCAAAAAATCGGCATCCTGGTTGTCGCCGTGGTAGCCCGGCACCAGCGGCACCGCGGCCTGTTCCATCAGCGTCTTGGCGGCCGATTTTGAGCCCATCGCCCGCATCGATGCTGGCGGCGGGCCGATAAATACCAGCCCCGCCTGCGCGCAGGCGTCAGCGAAATCGGCGTTCTCCGACAGGAAGCCATAACCGGGGTGCACCGCTGCGGCGCCGGTGGCCAGCGCCACCTCGATGATCTTGTCGCCGCACAGATAGCTTTCCCTGGCGGCGGCCGGCCCGATCAGCACCGCTTCGTCGCACAGTGCCACGTGGCGGGCGCCGGCATCGGCCGCCGAATAGACGGCGACGGTCTTGATGCCCATGCGGCGCGCAGTGGCAGCGACACGGCAGGCGATTTCACCGCGGTTGGCGATCAGGATTTTTTTGAACATGCGTGGCTTCCGAAGCGGTGGTGAAAAGGGGAGGTGAACGTGATCCGTTAGCAGCCGCAGCGCTCTTTCGGCGCGGCATCGAGCGTCGCGGCGCGGGTTTTCAGGCCCAGTTTTTCCAGCATGGCGCGGTCATCGTTGGCTTCCGGGTTGTCGGTGGTGAGCAGTTTATCGCCATAAAAAATCGAGTTGGCGCCAGCGAGAAAACACATCGCCTGCACCGCTTCGCCCATCTGGCGCCGACCGGCCGACAGCCGCACGCGCGCCTGCGGCATGGTGATGCGCGCTACCGCGATGGTGCGCACGAATTCGAGCGGATCGAGCCGATCGAGGCCGTGCAGGGGGGTACCCTCGACCTGCACCAGGTGATTGACGGGCACCGATTCGGGGTAGGGATTGAGGTTGGCCAGCTGCGCGATCAGGCCGGCGCGCTGCAGGCGCGATTCGCCCATGCCGACGATGCCGCCGCAGCACACCTTCAGGCCGGCGCTGCGCACTTTACCGAGAGTGTCGAGGCGGTCCTGGTACTCGCGGGTGGAAATGACGTTGTTGTAAAACTCCGGCGCCGTGTCGAGATTGTGATTGTAGTAATCGAGGCCGGCGTTTTTCAGACGGTCAGCCTGACCCTCTTCCAGCATGCCGAGGGTAGCGCAGGTTTCCATGCCCAGCGCCTTGACTTCGCGGACCATCTCTTCGACCTTGTCCATGTCGCGCTCCTTCGGGCCGCGCCAGGCGGCGCCCATGCAAAAGCGGGTGGCGCCATTCGCCTTGGCCTGGCGCGCGGCATCCAACACGGTATCGATGTCGAGGATTTTTTTCGCTTCGACGCCAGTGTCGTAGCGCGCTGCCTGCGGGCAGTAGCCGCAGTCTTCTTCGCAGCCGCCGGTCTTGATTGACAGCAGCGTGGCCAGCTCGACGTCGCCATCGGGGAAGTGGCTGCGGTGCGCGCTCTGCGCCTGGAACATCAAGTCGGCAAATGGCAGGTCGAACAGGGCCATGACGTCCGCCAGCGGCCAGGTCGCCGTCGGCGCGGTGGTAATGGCGGCGGCCGGCTTGTGAAACGCCAGTTCGGTGATGGTGTGAGGAGTCGCATTCATGGGGTGTTCCTTGTCGTTACTGTATAAATAAAATAAATTAGTCGCTGGCGCGCGGCCAGCCGGGCAGCCCTGCCAGGTCGATGCAGGCGGCCGCCTGCACATGGTCGGGCGCCGGCATGAAGGGCACGCGGCCCAGCAGCGGCGCCGGGATGCGCGCGGCCAGCGCGGCGACATTGTCGTCGGCGAACTGCATGGCGGGATCGATGTGGTTGGCCACCCAGCCGGCCAGCACCAGGTTGCGCGCGATGATCGCTTCGACCGTCAGCAGCGCGTGGCTGATGCAGCCCAGGCGCATGCCCACCACCAGCACCACCGGTAAATTCAGTTGCGCGGCCAGATCGGCGGTGTCGAAGTCGTCGGCCAGCGGCACGCGAAAGCCGCCCACCCCTTCAACCACCACGGCATCCGAGGCGGCGGCAATTTCAGCGTAGGCGGCGATGATCGGTACCGCGGTAATGGTGATGCCATCGATGGCGGCGGCGATATGCGGCGCGCACGCGCTGCGCAGCATGAATGGCGTGGTCAGATTGACCGGCAGGTGGACGTTGCCGGCCGCGCGCAGCAGATCGGCGTCGTCGTTGTGCAGCACGCCGTCGCGCAGGGCGGCGCCGGCGGCGATCGGCTTCATGCCACAGGCGCGCACGCCGTTGCTGACGAGTTGGTGCAGGATGGCGGCCGAGATCATGCTCTTGCCGATTTCGGTGTCGGTGCCGGTGACAAAACACGAAAAACGCCACGGCAGCGAGCCGATTGCCTGGATCGCCGGTGCTGTCTCCAGCGGTGGCGCCGCCTTGTGTGCCGGATCGAGGGTGGCCACACCGACGACGCTGTCGACCGGATCGTTCAGGCCGGTGGTAATCGAAGAAATCATGTCAGTGCCTTTCAAGCGTGTTGAGTGCCGCCACCAGTTGCGCCACATCGTCGACAGTATGCGCCGCCGACAGCGTCACCCGCAGGCGCGCCGTGCCGGCAGCCACCGTCGGCGGGCGGATCGCCGGCACCCACAGGCCGCGCTGGTACAGGGCAGCGGCGGCGCGCAGGGCGGCAGCATTGTCGCCGATGATGAGGGGCTGGATGGCGCTGGCAGAGGCGCCGAGTGTCCACGGCGCCACCTGCACGGCGCAGCGAAAACGCGCGATCAGTCCATCGAGGTGGGCGCGCCGGCTGGCGCCTTCATCTCCCTCGATGATGTCAAGGCTGGTCAGCAGGGCGTGCGCCAGCGCCGGCGGCGCCGCCGTCGTGTAAATGTAGGGACGCGCGCGCTGCATCAGGTAGGCGATGACGCTGGCGTGGGCGGCGACAAAGGCACCGGCCACGCCAGCGGCCTTGCCCAGGGTGCCCATGTAAATCAGGTTGGTCGATACCAGGCCGGCCTGGGCCAGTGCGCCATGGCCGTGTTCACCGAGGGCGCCAAAGCCGTGGGCGTCGTCGACCACCAGCCAGGCGCCGTGGCGCTCGCACAGCGCCAGTAGCGCTGCCAGCGGCGCCAGTTCGCCATCCATGCTAAAGACGCTGTCGGTGACGACGATTTTAGTGTTTGCCGTGCTCGCTTCCAGCAGTGCTGCCAGCGCGGCGACATCGGCGTGCGGGTAGACTTGCACGCTGGCGCGCGCCAGGCGGGCGCCGTCGATCAGCGAGGCGTGGTTGAGCGACTCGCAAAACAGGGTGGCGTCATCCTCGCCACCCAGTGCGGTCAGAATCGCCAGATTGGCCATGTAGCCAGTGGCAAAGCTGAGCGCGCGGGCGTGCGGGATGCTGGCGGCCTGGGTGGCCGCCAGCCGCTCTTCGAGCTGTTGGTGGGCGCGGCTGTGGCCACTGATCAGATGCGAAGCGCCGCTGCCGGCGCCGTACAGCGCCGCCCCTTCGCGCAGGGCGTCGATGACGGCCGGGTGGGCCGCCAGGCCCAGATAATCGTTGCTGCAAAATGCCAGCAGGGGCCGGCCTTCGAGCAGCAGGCGCGGCGCGCACGGCGTGTCGACGATGCGGCGCCGCCGCGTCAGGCTGGCGTCGTCGAGCGCGCGCAGGCGCTGGTCGAGCCGGGAGATGAGCGTCATGGCGCCATCACCTGATTGAACACGGCGATGGTGCGCGCGGCCAGCAGGTCGATCTCGTCATCGGCCAGGATATACGGCGGCATCAGGTAGACCGTCTTGCCGATCGGCCGCAGCAGCAATTCCTGCTCGAGGGCGGTGCTGAAAAAGCGCCGCGAAAAGGTCGCCGCCCGCGCCGCATCGTTTTGAACGGCATCGAACGCCCAGATCATGCCCTGCTGGCGCAGGTGCATTACACGGGCGTCGTCGCCCAGGGGAGAGAGCGCAGCGGTCATGCGCGCCGCGCGCGCACGGTTGGCCACCAGCACATCGTCGTTGGCGAAAATGTCGAGGGTGGCCAAGGCTGCGCGGCAGGCCAGCGGATTGCCGGTGTACGAGTGCGAGTGCAAAAAGCCGCGGCGCACGTCGCTGCTATAAAACGCCTGATAGACAGCCTCGCGCGTGAGCACCAGCGACAGCGGCAGGTAGCCGCCGCTGATCCCTTTTGACAGGCACAGGAAATCGGGCCAGATGGCGGCCTGTTCGCAGGCAAAAAAGGTGCCGGTGCGGCCGCAGCCGACGGCGATTTCATCGACGATCATGTGCACCTGGTAGCGCTCGCACAGCGCGCGCACCAGTTGCAGGTAGAGGGGATCGTGCATTGCCATGCCGGTGGCGCACTGCACCAGCGGCTCGATGATGATGGCGGCGATGTGTTCGGCCCGTTCGGCAAACAGCGCTTCGACATCCCGGGCGGCGCGGCGGGCGACGTCGGCGGCCGACTCGCCGTCCACTGCGCCACGGGCGTCGGGCGACATCACCACGCGCGCCGAGCGCAGCAGCGGGCCGTAGGCATCCTTGAACAGGGCGACGTCGGTCACTGCCAGAGCGCCGATGGTCTCGCCGTGGTAACTGCCGGCCAGGCAGACAAATTCCTGCTTGGCCGGCAAGCCATGGTTGCGCCACGCATGAAAACTCATCTTCAGGGCGATTTCCACCGCCGACGCGCCGTCCGATGCATAGAACGCGTGGCCCAGCACATTGCCCGTCATGTTCGACAAGCGCTCGGACAACTCCACCACCGGGGCATGGGTAAAGCCGGCCAGCATGGCGTGTTCGAGGCTGCCCAGCTGCTCGATCAGGGCGGCATTGATGACCGGGTTGGCGTGGCCGAACAGGTTGACCCACCACGAGCTGATGGCGTCGAGATAGCGCTTGCCGTCGTGGTCAAACAGCCAGGCGCCGCGGCCATGGCTGACCGCCACCAGCGGCACTGTTTCATGGTGCTGCATCTGCGTGCACGGATGCCAGACGCTGCGCAGGCTGCGCGCCACCCAGTCGTCGGCTGCGGCCGGGCTGCCGGCCAAGGTGGTCAATCGATCCATGACGGCTTGCGCTTTTCCAGAAACGACGCCACCCCGTCGCGCCCTTCGGCGGACGCACGGACGGCGGCGATGCGGCGCGCACTGTCGGCGAGCAGGGCGTCATCGATGGGCCGGCCGGCCATGTCGCGCACCAGCGCCTTGGCCTGGCGTACGGCGTTGGGGCTGTTGGCCACCAGCGCCTTGATGATGACGGCCACGCGCGCGTCGAGGTCGGCCGGCGCTGCCAGTTCGTGGACAAAACCGATGCGCTGCGCTTGCTGCGCGGTGAACCGCTCGGCCGTCAGGAAATAGCGGCGCGCTGCCGGCTCGCCCATCGCCCTGATGACGTAGGGAGAGATGGTGGCGGGGATCAGGCCCAGTTTGACTTCGCTCAGGCAGAACTGCGCGCCGTCGGCGGCGACAGCGATATCGCAGGCCGCCACCAGGCCCATACCGCCGGCATAACAGTCGCCCTGGATTTTTGCTACCACCGGAAGCGGGCACCGGTAAATCGTGCGCAGCATGGTGGCCAGCTTGAGGGCGTCGTCGTAGTTTTCGCTGTCCGAATAGGCGGCCATCGCCTTCATCCAGTGCAGGTCAGCGCCGGCGCAAAAGGCCGGGCCATTGGCGGCCAGGATGATGGCGCGCACGTCTTCATCGCGACCGAGTTCGTCGAACGCCAGCGTCAGTTCGGCGATGGTGGCGTCGTTGAAGGCGTTGCGCACGTCGGGGCGGTCGAGGGTGACGGTGGCCACGCGCTCGTGCATGGTGATGTCGATGGATTGCCAGTTGATCATGGTGTGCCTGTCGGTGGGGTGGCGCGCTGGCGTGGCTGGCGTGGTTGATAGACGACGACGTTGTCGACGGCGTACAGCACGCACGGGCTGTTGTGAAAGCGTTCGCAGCCAGTGAGCACGCGCACGGCGGGATTCGGATCGTCCGCCGGGTTTTTCGGGGTGGTGGTCCAGGCGCTCCACCAGCCGCGTGGCACGCCGAGGGCGAAGGCGCGGGGCAGTGGCCTGGTCAGGAATTCTTCGTAGGCGGCGCGCGCAAATGGATTGACCGCGAGTAGCTTGTTGATGTCGTCGATGGCAGCATAGGCCGCGGTCGCGGGCGCGGGCGCGCTCGGCGGCGGGCGCTGGCCCACCTCGGGTGCCCGCAGCGGCGGGGTCGACGGCCGCGCTGCGACCTGCGTGCCTGCTGCGCTGCCTGCTGCACTGCGTGCGCCGCTTGCGTAAACCGCCAGCGCCGCGCGGCTGCGCTCAGCCAGTTCGCGCTGCCAGCCGATCGGAATGGCGAGGTTCAGATTCTGGCCCTTGTCCATGCCGGCACTGGTAATACCGATCAGGGCGCCGTCGTCGTCGAACAGGCCGCCGCCACTCGAGCCGGGCGAAATGGGGGCGGAGATCTGGAGGTAGCGGATTGCCTGCTTGTCATCCTTGCGGATCGCCGACACCAGGCCGTCGCTGAGGGTCAGTTCCATCCCCAGCGGATTGCCCAGCGTGTAGATGCGCTGGCCGACGGCCACCTTGTCGCTGTCGCCCAGGCGCACCGCTGGCGCCTTCAGGGTGGGCGCGCTGATCTGGCACATGTCGCGTTCGATGTCGATGTACTGCAGTTTGGCCGGCACGCTGACGGCGCCCTGGCGCACCACGAAGCTGCTGGCCTTGGCCAGCACGTGGCAATTGGTGAGCAGGGTTTCCGGCCCGATGACGACGGCGCTGCCTTGCGAAAAGGCCTTGCCGGCGCTGTCGGAGGCGACCACGCGCCAGATACTCGGTGCCAGCATGCTATAGAGCTTGTCGGGGGCGATGGCGTGCGCGCTGCCGGCAGCGAACAACGCCACCACCGTTATCACCCTTATCACCCTTATCACCCTTATCACCCTTATCTCCCTTACCATCGTCATGGTTGATGCAAATGCGCCCATCTCAAGCTCCTGGCAACAGGTTTTTGAAGTCGTCGAGGCTGCGTCCGCGCGACGTCGATGGTGCCCGTGCGCGCAGCAGTTGTTCCAGTCCCGGCTGCGCGATGCAGGCGCCGAAGCGCGCCGTTCTGCGCTCGATTGCCTCGGCCACGGGCACGCCGCCGCTGACGTCATCGATGCCCAGGCCACAGCGCATCTGCTGTTGGTCGACCGACAAGCGATAGCTGTGACCGGCGCGCGGCACGAACGAGACAATCACTTCGCAGCGCGCCGCATTGCCCATGCGCACCGCCAGCGTCGCCAGCTGGCCGGCGCGGATGGTCAGCGCCGCGCCGGTCGGCGGCGCTGACGCCGTCGCTGCGCTGCCGCTGTTGGAAGCGATCGGCTGCGGATCGTTGCACGCCTGGGCGTCGGCGAAGGCCAGCACCGTGTAGGGCATGCCGGCGCCGACCAGGGCTGCAACCGACAGGGTGGCGGTGGCACCAACGGTGGGCGCCTGGTAGGGGCGCAGCTGGTGCGCGGCGCAGGCTGAGAGCAGCAGGGCGGCCAGGCCGCAGCAAACCAAGGCGGACGTTTTCATTCGATCCTGATCATGGGCAGAAGAGAAGACAAAACAGCAAGCGCATATTACATGCGAAACAGGCCAAACCTGGTCTCGTCAATGGGGGCGTTGAGTGCCGCCGACAGGCCCAGGCCCAGCACCATGCGGGTGTCGGCCGGGTCGATCACGCCGTCGTCCCACAGGCGCGCGGTGGCGTAATACGGGTGGCCCTGGTGTTCGTACTGTTCCTTGATGGGCTGCTTGAAGGCGGCTTCTTCGTCAGCGCTCCAGGCGCCGCCCTTGCCCTCGATGCCATCGCGCTTGACGGTGGCCAGCACGCTGGCAGCCTGGTCGCCGCCCATCACGGAAATGCGGGCGTTTGGCCACATCCACAAAAAGCGCGGCGAAAACGCGCGGCCGCACATGCCGTAGTTACCGGCGCCAAAACTGCCGCCGATGATGACGGTAAATTTCGGCACGGCCGCGGTGGCGACCGCCGTGACCATCTTGGCGCCGTTGCGGGCGATACCCTCGTTTTCGTATTTGCGACCGACCATGAAGCCGGTGATATTTTGCAGGAATACCAGCGGAATCTTGCGCTGGCAGCACAGCTCGATGAAATGGGTGCCCTTCAAGGCTGACTCGGAAAACAGGATGCCGTTGTTGGCGATGATGCCGACCTTCATGCCATACATATGGGCGAAGCCGCAGATCAGCGTGGTGCCATATCTCGCCTTGAATTCGTCGAATTCGCTGCCATCGACCACCCGCGCGATCACTTCGCGCACGTCGAACGGTTTGCGCGTATCGACCGGAATGACGCCGTACAGCTCCCTGGCAGGATAGAGCGGTTCAACGCTGGCGCGCACGGCCGCTGGCGGTTTTACCCGGTTCAGATTAGAAACGATGGTGCGCGCCAGAGACAGCGCGTGCAGGTCGTTGTGCGCCAGGTGGTCGACCACGCCGGACAGGCGGGTATGGACGTCGCCACCGCCCAGATCCTCGGCGCTGACCACTTCGCCGGTGGCCGCTTTCACCAGCGGCGGGCCGCCCAGAAAAATCGTGCCCTGGTCCTTGACGATGATCGACTCGTCGCTCATCGCCGGCACATAGGCGCCGCCGGCGGTGCACGAACCCATGACGACGGCGATCTGGGCGATGCCCTTGGCCGACAGGTTGGCCTGGTTATAAAAGATGCGGCCGAAATGGTCGCGGTCGGGGAAGACGTCGTCCTGGTTGGGCAGGTTGGCGCCGCCCGAATCGACCAGATAAATGCAGGGCAGGTGGTTCTGGTCGGCGATTTCCTGCGCACGCAGGTGCTTTTTGACCGTCATCGGATAATACGTGCCGCCCTTGACGGTGGCGTCGTTGCAGACGATGACGCATTCAATGCCCGACACGCGGCCAATGCCGGTGATGATGCCGGCGCTGGGGGCGGCGTCGTCATACATGGCGTAGGCCGCCAGTGGCGACAGTTCGAGAAACGGCGTGCCCGGATCGAGCAGCATTTGCACGCGCTCGCGCGGCAGCAGCTTGCCGCGGGCGACGTGCCTGGCCGACGCCGCCGCACCGCCACCGGCGGCCACCGCCGTCACCTTGGCGTGCAAATCGTCGACCACCGCCTGCATGGCGGCCACGTTGGCCTGGAAGTCGTCGCTGCGGGGATTGAGCTTGCTGTCGATATGGGGCATTGCTGTCCTTGTGGAGGCGGATCGGGTGCGGGCCGGGCGTCAGCGCGGCGGCTTGTCGGGAAAACTGCCGTCGACGTAATACCAGCGGGCGACGCCATCGGCGGCGCTGCTGCGCACGAAACGGCTCACTTCGTGCAGCCGGTGGGCGCGTCCGCCGATCTTGTAACGGGCGACAAATTCGACGCTAGCGTGGTCTGGCGTTTCCGGCAAGTCTGCTTTACGTTGACGTAAACGTAAAGCAGATTTTACCTCAAGTCCCAGCCACCGGGGCGGTTCGCTGACATCGATGATGGGCCCGGCCGGCAGCGTGTCGGCGTGCCAGCTGGCGCGCAGATAGTCTTCCAGGCCGCGCACATAGGCGCTGTAGCGCGAGCGCATCAGCTGCTCGGCCGTTTGCGGCACGGCGGCGCCGGCAAGGAAGGGGCCGCAGCAGCGCTCGAAAGCGGCGCCGCCGCAGGGGCAGGCGGTGGTAGGAGGCACGGGCATGGCATGGACGACAGCAGATGGAAAGCGCATTATCCGCCAAAAGCGGCCGCTTGGCGGGCCCGCCCTGCTGCGCCCGCAGGGCTTAGAACGTGTACAACAGGCTGGCGCTGAAATTGCTGATGCCGCTGGCCGGACGCTGCGCTTCGAGCCGCGCTGCCCACGCCGCCGTGTGGGTGTACTGCACGCCCAGACCGAACAGGGCGCCATTGCCCATCGACGGGTCGATGTTGTTGCCGTGCTGCTTGAGCTGGACGCGGCCGTAGCGACCGAGCACGCCCCAGCGCGCATTCAGTGGCAGGGTGCCGATGACGGACAGGGCTGACTGGTTGAGATTGCCTTTGGTGACGCTGGTGGGCGTGTAGACATACACGTCTCCCAGACGACGCAAACTGAGCTCGAAGCCGACATAGGGGTTGAGCTGGTAGCCGGCCAGCACGCCATAGCTGCTGAGGTGATCGGACTGGCCGTCGAACTGGCTGGTGCCGAGGTCGGCGCCAGCGTAGTACGGCGTGACGTCCGCCGCCAGCGCGGCCGCGGTGGTGCTGGCCAGCAAGATGGCAGCCAAACGATGCTTGATCATGGTAATCCCTGGTTTTTTTGTTAGCCGACAATATTTCGGCAGCGGGGATTGTAGATGAATTACATATTAAGCAACAGTTCAATCTTGAAATTTGTTGCGTGTGGCCGCCGCTCAGCGCAGCGCCAGGCCGCGCCAGTCAAATGGCGGCGGCGCGCCGCGCATGGCGCCGGCGAGCAGCTTGGCCGAGCCGCAGGCAAAGGTAAAACCGAGCGGACCCTGGCCGACGTTGAGCCACAGGTTGCGGTACGGCGTGGCGCCGATGATGGGCGCGCTGTCGGGGGTGGCCGGGCGCAGGCCGGCCCACGCCGTCATGTGGTCGTAATCGGCCGCCTGCGGCATGGTCTGGCGCACCTGGCGGGTCAGGCTGGCCACCCGCCTGGGGTCGAGGGTGGTGTCGGCGCCCACCATGTCGACCATGGCGGCCACCCGCAGCGAGTCGCCGATGCGGGCGTACAGCACCTTGCGTTCGAAGTCGGTGATGGACACGGCCGGCGCGCAGTCGCCGGCGCGGATCGGCGCCGTCAGGCTGTAGCCTTTCAGGGGATACAGCGGCAGATACAGGCCGATGGCGGCGGCCAGGTCGCGGCTATCGATGCCGGCGGCCAGCACGTAATGGTCGGCCGCCAGCGGTCCGGCGCTGGTGTCGAGTCCCTTGATGCGCGCGGCGCCGTCGCTGACGATGCGATGGACGTCGGCGCGCACGGTGCCCTTGAAGCGCGGATGGGCGGCCAGTTGCTGCGAGAGCGCCGCACAAAAGGCGTAGCAGTCGGCCACCGCCTCGCCTTGATTAAAAATGCCGCCCGCCAGCAGTGGCTGGGCTGCGGCCAGCGCCGGTTCCATCGCCACGCACTCGGCGCTCGAGAGCACCTGGCGGCTGTCATCGGCATCCGGGCGGGCGACGGCGGCGGCAAACGCCGACGGCGAGCGGTACACCACCATCTTGCCGGCGTCGCGCCAGCCAAAGGCGAGCGGCGGCACCACGCTACCGAGTTCGCCCATCGCGCGGCGCGACAGCTCTCCCAGCTCGAGCAGGGTGGCGGTGGTGCGGGCGTTGGCGGCGCCATTGCAGTTGGCCAGAAAGCGCGCCAGCCAGCGCCACTGGCGCAGGTCCAGCTCTGGCTTGAAGCGCAGCGGACCGTGTTCCTGGAACAGCCACTGCAGCGCCTTCAAGGGCACGCCGGCGTCGGCCAGCGGCGCCACGTAGCGGTAGCTCAGCTGGCCGCCATTGCGGTAGCTGGCGGCCATGCCGACCGCATCGCGTTCGAGCAGGGTCACGCTGTAGCCGGCGTCGAGCAGCCACCAGGCCGAGGTCAGGCCGATCACCCCGCCACCGATTACGATTGCTTCCTGCATGGCGTTCATGGTCACTCGTTGTCACTTTGAGAAGTCGGACGACCAGCTTAGAGGCTCAGCGGCGGCGCCGCCAATGAATCCTCGGCGTCCGGCCATAACCGCCATGCATGTGCAGCGCGGCTCAGCCATGGCGGCTGCGCTGCCACAAGACGTCGAGCACGCGTTCTTCGACGGCGGCCAGGCGGCTGTGCGCCCCCTGTTTGGCGTCGGGATCGCTGGCGGTGCCGCCGATCAGCACCACGAAGCCGCTGGCGCGCGCGCGGTCGACGATGAACAGCGAGCGCAGGCCGTAGGCGTCGCCCAGGTGGCCGACGCCGTTAAATGGCGCCCCCGCACTGGCACCGGCACTGGCATCAGCAATCAAGCGTTGGCCCGGGCCATCGATGAACTGCTGGTTGCCCAGCCCCCAGGCTTGAAACAGGCCATCGCTGGTGTCGCCGTTCTGGCGCGCTGGCTCAAACGTCCACTGGCGCACGAACATCGCCTCGACGGTGGCGCGGTGCAGCACGCGCACGCCCTGGTGGACGCCGCCGCCGATGAGCATCTGCATCACCACGCCGAGATCGCGCGCGCTGATGCGCAAGCCGCCGGTGGGGCTGAACGGCGTGGCGTTGGTGCCCGGCACATAGCTGTCGAGGGCGGCCGGCGCCGGCGGCAGCACGCCATGGAAGTCGTCAGCCTGGGCGATCCAGCCGCCGCTGCTGTCCCAGCGTTCGCTGTCGACGGCGCGCTGGCGGTACAGGGTGGCCAGATTGCCGATCTGCGCCGGCGCCAGTGCCGGCGCGTAGTAGCCGCCGGCCAGCCCCAGCGGCCCCAGCAGCAGGCGCGCCATCAAACGGTCGAAGCGCTCGCCGCTGACGCGCTCCATGATGGTGCCGATCACGCCCCAGCCCAGATTACAGTAACTGAAATAATCGCCGGCAGCGGCATTGCTGGCCCAGATGCCATCGCTGTTCAGGCCCGTCGCCAGCGTGGTCGTCAGCGGCCACGCATAGCCGCCGTCGTCGCGCAGCGAGGAGGTATGCGTCAGCAAGGCGCGCAAGGTGATGGCGCGCGCGGGAAAGTGGGGGTTGCGCAGGCTAAAGCCGAGGTAGCGGGCGACGTCGGCATCGAGGTCGAGCTGGCCCCGTTCGACCAGGCGCATGACGCCGATGGTGGTCATCAGCTTGGAGACGGAAGCGATGCGGTAGAGCGTCGCGGCATTGGCGGGCAGGCGCGCCGCGATCGAGCGCAGGCCGAACTGCGCCTCATAGATGGGCCGGCCGGCGCCGAGCGCCAGCACCGACAGGCTGGCCAGTGCGCAGGCCGGGTCGGCGGCGATGGCGGCGAGAGCGTCGTCGGTGCTGCTGTCGATGGCGCTGCGCGCCGCCGCCGACCCGGCCGGGGCCGCGCGCAGCAGCGGATGGGCCGCGCCCACTAGTGCCAGTCCCAGCATGGTTCGCCTCGAGATGCGCATGGGTTCGCTTTCCAGGGTAGACCCGGCAAGGCGGGCGATGAGTCAGGATACGGACAGATGGGGGCGGCTGCCAATGAATTGCGGTGAGCGCCGCATAACTTTTTGATATGCTGTGCAGGTGCGCTGTCCGTTTTACCGAAAGTCGTCCATGCCCGCCCCCGTCACCCCCCCCCAGGCCAATGCTGGCCAGCACGACAGCTCGCCCCTTTACATGCAGGTGGCACGCAAGCTCATCGATGATGTGCGGGCCGGCCGCTACCAGGTCGACCAGGCCCTGCCCTCCGAGCGCCTGCTGGCCGAACAGCTGGCGGTGTCGCGGGTCACTGCCCGCAAGGCGATCGACCAGCTGGTGGTGCAAGGGCTGGTGGTGCGCCGGCGCGGTTCCGGTAACTATATTGCGCCGCGCATCGAGCAGCCGCTGTCGAACCTGTCGAGTTTTTCCGAGCAACTGCTGCAACGGGGCTACCGGCCGCGCTCGCGCTGGCTGCAGCGCGCCATCGTCAGCGCCAGCGCCGACGAGCAGCTCAGCCTGGGCCTGTCACCGCACGCGCGGGTGGCGCGCCTGGAGCGCCTGCGGCTGGCCGACGATGTCGTCATGGCCTATGAAGTGAGCGTGATTCCGGCAACCATGCTGCCGCGCCCGCAAGCGGTCGGCGGCTCGCTGTATGAACACCTGGCGCACAGCGGCCACCTGCCGGTGCGCGCCCTGCAACACCTGCGTGCCATCAACGCCTCGGCCACGCTGGCCGGCCAGCTGGGTATCGCGCCAGGGCAGGCGGTGCTGTTCATTACCCGCGTTGGCTACCTCGAATCGGGCCAGGCGGTCGAACTGACCCATTCGTATTGCCGCAATGATTATTACGATTTTGTGGCGGAGATGCGCCGTGCATAGTGGTCACGCGCATAACCTCGCGGAATGCCCGCGGCCCA
Source organism: Massilia sp. PWRC2 (assembly GCF_049896725.1). Classification (NCBI taxonomy): domain Bacteria; kingdom Pseudomonadati; phylum Pseudomonadota; class Betaproteobacteria; order Burkholderiales; family Oxalobacteraceae; genus Massilia; species Massilia sp. PWRC2. The sequence goes on along the minus strand of NZ_JAFCUW010000006.1, from coordinate 168,050 downwards.
CCCTTTCATGGGAAGCGGCCCCTGCTTAGGCTTACACTGACGGCATCCCCGCACCGTCAGAACGCCATGCTCAAAACCGAAACGCCGTCCGCCGCTCACGCCGAACTCGACCAATATCCCACCGCCGAGCTGGTCACCACCCTGATCGACGACCAGATGGCTGCCGTGCGCGCCGTGCGCCTGGCGGCGCCGCGCCTTGCCGCCGCAGTGACGGCGGCGCTGCCGCGCATCGAAGCGGGCGGCCGGCTGATCTATGTGGGGGCCGGCACCTCGGGCCGCCTTGGCGTGCTCGACAGCGTGGAGCTCTACCCCACCTTTTCCTGGCCGCCGGAGCGCGCCATCGCGCTGCTGGCGGGCGGTGCCGGCGCCATGTTCGTCGCCGTCGAAGGGGCCGAGGATGACCTCGAACAGGGGGCCGCCGACCTGCTGGCAGCGGCGCCCACCGCCAACGACATCGTGCTGCTGCTGGCCGCTTCCGGCGCCACTCCGTATGTGCTGGGCGCCCTGCGCGCGGCGCGCACGGTGGGCGCGCTGACGGTCGGCTTTGCCAACAATGTCGATGCGCCACTGACCAACGAGGCCGATATTGGCGTCACCCTCGATACCGGCTCGGAAATTATTTCTGGCAGCACCAGGCTGAAAGCGGGTACCTCGCAAAAGCTGGCCTTAAACACGTTTTCGACGGCCCTGATGGTGCGTCTGCACAAGGTGTACGGCAACCTGATGGTCGACCTGAAACCCACCAACGCCAAGCTGGTCCGGCGTGCCGTGCAACTGACCATGTTCGCCACCGGTGCCGACGAGATGGCCGCGCGCGCCGTGCTGGAGCAGTGCAATTTTCACGTCAAGGTAGCCATCGTCGCCCTGCGGCAGCAGGAAAGCGTGGCGCTGGCGCGCGCCCGGCTCGATGCGGCGGGCGGCAGCGTGCGCCAGGCGCTGGCACATTAAGCGGGTGTTGCCCCGCGCCAGCGGCCGCCAGTGCGTATCATCGCGTGTCCGCGTTATTCCGTGAAAGTGTTATGCAAAGCAAACCCGCCACTGAGGTGGCAAGCAATCCGTGGCGATGGGTGCCGTCGCTGTATTTCGGCCAGGCCCTGCCGTATGTCGTTGTCATGCTGTTGTCGGTGGTCATGTACAAGGACATGGGGGTGTCGAACACCGACATCGCCCTGTACACCAGCTGGCTGTATCTGCCATGGGTGATCAAGCCCCTGTGGTCGCCCTTCGTCGACATGTTCCGCACCAAGCGCTGGTGGATCGTCAGCCTGCAACTGTTGATCGGCGCGGCGCTGGCGCTGGTGGCACTGACCATGCAGTTGCCCGCGTTCTTTCAGATGAGCCTGGCCATGTTGTGGCTGATGGCCTTCAGCTCGGCCACCCATGATATCGCCGCCGACGGCTTTTATATGCTGGGCCTGCGCCAGTCGCAGCAAGCCGCCTTCGTCGGCGTGCGCAGCACTTTCTATCGCTGCGGCATGCTGGCCGGGCAGGGCGGGCTGGTCTACCTGGCCGGCAAACTGTCCGAGCGCACGGGCGACGTCGGCTTTGCCTGGTCGGTGGTGTTCGGCGTGCTGGCGGCGATGTTCGTCGCCCTCGCGCTGTACCACCGGTTGGCGCTGCCGCGGCCGGCGGCCGATGTCCCCAGCGTTGCCGGCAGCGATCCCCTGCACGCCTTTTTTGCCAGCTTCGCCGCCTTTTTCAAAAAACCCGATATCGGCCTGATCCTCGGTTTTATATTGACCTTCCGCCTCGGTGAAGCGCAGCTGCTCAAGCTGGCCGTGCCGTTTCTAAAAGATCCGCTGGCCGCGGGTGGCCTCGGCTTGACCACTGCCCAGGTCGGCATCGCATACAGCACCGTCGGCGTGCTGGCGCTGACGGTGGGCGGGCTGGCCGGTGGCGTGCTCATTTCCCGGCTGGGCTTACAACGCTGCCTGTGGCCGATGGTGTTTGCCGTCCACCTCCCCGACCTGGTCTTCGTCTACCTGGCCAGCGCCCAGCCGCACAGCCTGCTGTTCATCAGCGCCGCGCTGGCGCTTGAACAGTTCGGTTACGGCTTCGGCTTTACCGCCATGATGCTGTACATGATGATGGTGTCGGACGGCCTGCACAAGACCGCCCACTACGCCATCTGCACCGGCCTGATGGCACTCGGCATGATGATCCCCGGCATGATCAGCGGCAAAATGCAGGAGCTGCTCGGTTACCAGCATTTTTTCCTGTATGTCTGCCTGATGACGATCCCCGCCTTTATTATGGCGGCGCTGGTGCACATCGATGCCGGCTTCGGCAAAAAGTAAACCGGTACTTCTCGCGCAGCGCGCGCGGGCGCCATCGATGGTGCGCTTGCTTTATGCTCTGCGCCTCATGGCATTCATTTCCAGGAGTCGACGTGCAGTGTAACTCTCAACGACGGCAGTTCAAGCCGCAACGCCGCGCGCTGGCGCTGGCCATTTTTTGCGCTGGCGCCCTGCTGGCCAGCTGCAGCACGGTCAAGCCACCGCTGCCTGCCACCGCTGGCCCCGCCGTTGGCGCGCCTGTCCGCCCTGCCGTCGCGCCCGGCACTGCGCTGCTGACGCCGCCACCGGCGCCGCGCGAATTTCGCGCCGTCTGGGTGTCAACGGTGGCCAATATCGACTGGCCCAGCAAGTCGAATCTGAATGGCGCCCAGCAGCAGGCCGAGGCCATTGCCATTCTCGAGCGCGCCAAGTCGATGCACATGAATGCCATCGTGCTGCAAGTGCGTCCCAGCGCCGACGCCATCTATCCGTCCACCATCGAGCCGTGGACCGAGTACCTGACGGGGGCGCAGGGCACGCCACCGAAGCCGTACTATGATCCGCTGGCGTTCTGGGTGGCGCAGGCGCACGCGCGCGGCTTGCAGCTGCATGCGTGGTTCAATCCGTATCGGGCGCGCCAGACGGTGGCGAAGTCGGCGGTGGCCGGCAACCATATTTCGCGCAGCAATCCGGCCATCGTCAAGGCCTACGGCAAGGCCTTGTGGATGGACCCCGGTGAAGCGGCGGCAGTCAAGCAAACCGTCGACGTCGTGCTCGACGTGGTGCGCCGCTACGACATCGATGGCGTCCACATCGACGATTATTTTTATCCTTACCCGATCGAGCCCACTGGCGCCGCCGGCGAAGCGCTGGCGCTCGAGAGCAGCACCGGCAAGAACGAAGTCGATTTTCCCGACGGCCCGTCGTGGCAGCGTTATCTGGCCGACGGCGGCAAACTCGAGCGCGCCGCCTGGCGCCGCCAGAACGTCAATACCCTGATCGAGCGTCTGTACACTGGCATTCACCATGAAAAATCGTGGGTGCTGTTTGGCATCAGCCCGTTCGGCCTGGGTAAACCGGCGCTGCGCCCGAAAGGGATCGTCGGCTTTAGCCAGTACGACAAACTGTATGCGGACGCCGAACTGTGGCTGCAAAACGGCTGGCTCGATTATTTGTCGCCGCAACTGTACTGGGCCATCGATCAAAAGGGGCAGGCGTATGACGTGCTGCTCGATTACTGGATCGGCCAGAACCGCCAGCAACGCCACATCTGGCCGGGCCTGTTCACCAGCCGCATCGGTGCGCCTGCCAAGGAGTATGCGCCTGGCGAAATTGTCCAGCAGATTGGGGTGACCCGCAGCCGCCCCGGCGCCAGCGGTCACGTGCATTTCAGCATGGCTGCGCTGATGGACAACCGCAAGGGCATCGCCGACCAGCTCAAGGCGGGCCACTACCTGGCGCCTGCGCTGGTGCCGGCGACGCCGTGGCTGGGGGCGACGGTGCCCGGTGCGCCGCAGGTGCGCGCCAGGCGCGAAGCGGCCGGCGTGCGGCTCAAGCTGGCGCCCGGCAGCGCCAACAGCGCCTATGCCATCTGGACCCGCTACGGCAGCGAGTGGCGTTTTGCCGTGACGCCGGTGGCCACCGATGATTTGCTGCTCAGCGATGATCCCCGGCTCGGCGCGCCCGATGCCGTGTTCGTCAATGCGGTCGACCGTCTTGGCAATGAAAGTGCGCCGCTGGCCGTGCTGGGGAAATAGGCCGCGTCGTCATAGCGCGGCTGATTGAATGATTGAATGATTGAATGATTGGACGATTGCATGAGTGGGACTGGCGCCGCAGGGTCGCTGTCCCATGTCAGCTTTAGCGAACCTCATAACTTTTCATCATGTTGACGCATTAAAGCGCTATGCCCGGGCTGCCCATGCCGGCGTACACTCGGTATGATCCTGAATATTTCGGGCAGCAGGGACGCCATGGCGCACACGCACGGCAAGGACAGCATGGGACTCGGTATCGATGCCGGCGGCACGCAGACGCGCTGGGCGCTGGCGTGCGCCGATGGCGTGCTGCTGGCCGAAGGCGTGGTGGCCGGCCTGTCCGCCTTGCAAATGGCCAGCGCTGCGGGCCGCAAACGGGTGTACGCCATTGTTGAAGAACTCAGCAAGGCGGTGCTGGCACACGGTGCGCCGCGCCGCGTGCGCGCCGGACTGACCGGCTTGGGCGGCGACAGCGCGCAGCTGCAGGCGTGGCTGGCCGACTTGCTGTCTGTCGAGGTTGCCGCCGTCACCCTCTGCAGCGATATCGAAATCGCCTACCTCGACAGCTTCGCCCCCGGCCAGGGCTATCTGATCTACGCCGGCACCGGTTCGATCGGCGCGTATATCGACCTCGATCACGTCTTGCAGCGCGCGGGCGGGCGCGGCGTGCTGCTCGATGATGGCGGTGGCGGTTACTGGATTGCCCGCGAAGCCTTGCGCCTGATCTGGCGACGCGAAGACGCGTGTCCCGGCGCCTGGCAACAGTCGGCCATGGCGCGCGCCGTGTTCGACCACATCGGCGGCAGCGACTGGGACCGTTCGCGCCAGTTCATGTATGGCCAGGAACGCGGTGCGGTGGGACGGCTGGCGCTGGCCGTGGCCGCCAGCGCCCCGTTCGACGGCGCCGCCATGGCAATCCTGCACCGCGCCGGTGACGAACTGGCGCGGCTGGCGCGGGCACTGAGCGAACGCTACGGCCCGCGGCCGGTGGTGCTCAGCGGTCGCGCCAGCACCTTGCATCCGGCCATCTGCGCAGCCATGCGTGCTGCCTTGCCAGAGACCATCAAATTGACCCACACTGTCGGTCATGCCCACCAGGCCGCCGCCAGGCTGGCGGCCAACGACTTCCCCTGCTCATCAAAAAAATGAAAAATTTGCCAGTTAAATCGTGCCTGTCCCTGCTGCCACTACTGTTGCTGGCCGCTTGCGCCACCCCGTCCGGACCGCGCATCGACAGTTCGCTGTCGGCCAAGGCGCAAAGCAGCCGCGCCAAGTTCGTGATTGTCCATTACACCGTCAGCGACCTGCCGAATTCGATCAAAATCCTCACCCAGCAGGGGGTCAGCAGCCATTACCTGCTGACCAATGAAGCGGTGGCCGTCACCTACCGGCTGGTCGATGAAACGCGCCAGGCCAATCACGCGGGCGTGTCCCACTGGAAGAATTACACCCTGCTCAACAGCAGTTCGATCGGTATCGAGATCGTCAACCCCGGCTTTACCGTGGATGCCAACGGCGTGCGTACCTGGTATCCATTTCCGCAACAACAGATCGATGCCTTGATCGTGCTGCTCAAGGACATCGTCGCGCGCAATAATATTCCGCCTGAAAATATCCTGGGCCACAGCGACATCGCTCCCGGCCGCAAGCAGGATCCGGGTCCCATGTTCCCCTGGTTTCAGCTGGCGCAGGCCGGTTTGATCCGCTGGCCGGACGCCACCCGGGTCACCGAGCTCAAGCCGGTGTACCTGGCGCAGTTGCCCGACATCGGCTGGTTTCAAAAGCGGCTGGCGCAGTTCGGCTATGCGACGCCGCAAACGGCAGAGCTCGATACGGCCACGCGCGACGTCGTGATCTCGTTTCAGATGAAATACCGGCCGGCGCTCATCGATGGCACGCCCGATGCGGAGACGGCGGCGCTGCTTGATGTGATGACCACGGCGCTCAGCGTTCCCTGAACCGGCGGTGCGGCCAGCGTAGATGGGACTGGCACCCCGCGCTGCCAGTCCCACGTTTCCGCCACCGAACGTCATTCGCATCGCGCCAGAATTTTTCCGCTATGCTCATGGGCTCAGCGGACCCGGTGCGGTCCACCGAAGCGAGGAACTGTCCATGCGTCTGCGTCACATCGAAGTCTTTCATGCCATCATGCAGGTCGGCACCATCAGTGGTGCCGCCCAGGTGTTGCACATCTCGCAGCCGGCGGTGACCAAGGTGCTCCAGCATGCCGAACTGCAGCTGGGCATGCCCCTGTTCGAGCGCGTGCGTGGCAAGCTCTATCCAAAGCCGGAAGCGCACCGCCTGTTCATCGAAACGGAAAAATTGCATCGCGATTTACAGGGCATCCGCCGGCTCGCCGCCAGCCTCAAGGGACGCGTCGTGGAAACCATCCGGCTGGTGGCGACGCCGACCATTGCGATCAGCGTGTTGCCGGCAGCGATGTCGGCGTGGCGCCGGCAGTTTCCCAGCACACGCTGCGAGCTGGCGACCTTTCATACCAGCGAGATCGTCAATACATTGCGGCTCGGTGAAGCGGACCTGGCGCTGTCGCTGCAAGACCCGCGCCACCCGGGCATCGTCGCCGAAGCGATTGCCGCAGGGCCGATGATGGCAATCGCCAGGCGCGGCAGCTGGAGCGCAGCGGAACGCCACTTGCCATTTACGCCGCAACAGTTGACCGGCGAATGGATCGGTCACGCCGACAACGATCCGCTCGGTGAACTGGTGGTCAATGCCTGCGAGGAAGCGGGCGTGCTGCCGCTGTTTCACACGGTGGTGCAAACCTACCAGATCGCCCGCTCGCTGGTGGAGGCGGGCGCCGGCATGGCGGTGGTCGATCCGTTCACCGCCGCCTCCGGGCTGGACAAGATCGAACGGCGCGTGTGGACGCCGGAAATTCCCGTCCAGTTATTTTTATTAACGGCCAGCCACGCACCGCTGTCGCACGGCGCGCGCGAACTGGCCAACAGCATCGGCGCCGCTGCGCGCGCCTGTCTCACGTCCGCCTAGTCCCATGAACAGTCCCATCCCGATCGACGCCCTCGCTGCCAGCGGCCGTTTTCGCCACCTGTCGAGCATTGCCGGCATCGACATCGACTTGCGCTATGCGGGCCTCGACAATTTTGTCGGCCGCGACCTGTATTCACCGCATGACTGCGCCTGGCTGCACGCCGATGCCGCCAGCGCGCTCGACGCCGTGGTCGCCTATCTGGCCGCGCGTGCGCCCAGCCACCGCATCCTGGTGCTCGACGCCCTGCGCCCGCAGCGCGTGCAGCAGCAGTTGTGGGATGCGCTGGCCGGCACCGACCTGCAAATGTATTTGGCGGCACCGGAGCGCGGCTCGATCCACTCGTTCGGCATGGCGCTCGATGTGACCATCGTCGACCAGCACGGCGTGGAACTCGATATGGGAACCGGCTTTGATGATTTGACGGCGGCGTCGCATCCGGCGCTGGAAGCGGTGATGGTGGAACGGGGCGTGCTGACAGTCGGTCAGATTGGCAACCGCCAGTTGCTGCGCGATGCCATGGCACAGGCGGGCTTTCAGGGGATTTCGACGGAGTGGTGGCATTACGATTGCGGCGATCGCGATCGGGTGCGGCAGTCGTATGCGCGGGTCATTTAGCTGGTACAGAAAATTGCCACAAGCACCCTGCGGGCAGCAGTCGCCCTGCTGCCCGCCGCACCGCATCACTCCAGCCGCCTCACTGCAGCCGTGCCACCCAGTCGACCAGCACATCGAGCACCGCACTTCCCTTGCCATTTTTCACCTGATCGCTATTGATCATTGCCACCACCACGCAAGTTTGACCGCGGCTGTCGCGCACATAGCCGGCCACCGCCACCACCCCGGTCAGGGTGCCGGTTTTCATGCGCGCATGTCCTGCCGCCGGGCTGTCCTTTAAACGCCGCCGCATGGTGCCATCGACGCCGACGATGGGCAGGCTGGCCATCAACTCTGGCGCCCAGTCGCTGCGCAGGCCGGCCTGCAGCACGGCGCCCAGTTGCGCCGGGCTGATGCGCTCGAGGCGCGACAGCCCGGAGCCGTTTTCCAGCACCATGCCGGCGTCGTTGATGGCGTGCTGGCGCAGCCAGTTGCGCACGGCAGCATCGGCTCTGACATACGTGGTGTCCGCCGACGGGGGCAGCGGCCGGCTGCCCAGCAGCGGGTCGCTTTCCAGCGCGCCGAGGCTGAGAAACAGGGTGCGCGCCAGTGCGTTGTCGGACAGCTTGTTGGTGTCGCGTACGATCTCCGGCAAGGCGCGGGCGACGTGCTCGGCCAGCAGCACGCTGTCGGCTGGCGCGCTCGCCTCGCTGACGGCGCCATCGAAACGCCCGCCCAGCCGCCGCCAGCTGGCACGGAACAGGCGGTCGACATAGTGCTGGCGGTCGACGATGTTGATGCTGTAACTTTTTGCGCAGTATTTCGGGAAGCTGCCATGCAGCAGCACCTTGATCTTGCCATCGCTGCCAGTGAGCGCCTCGGGCGGGCGCCAGCCGTCGTCCCACTTGGCGCAGTCGCCGTCGACCAGTCGCATGTCGGCATCGAGCACCACGTTGTCCAGCTGCGGCTGCAGCGCCAGGCGCAGCGCGCTGCCGTTCGAACGCAGGTCGAGCTGCAGCATGTTTTTGTTGACCAGCAGGGCGTCGGGGATGACGTTGTAATACGCTTCGGGCGCGTCATCGAAGGGCGGCACGCCGACGTCGCTGCGGCTGGGGGCAAACAGCGAGCGGTCCAGCAGCAGATTGCCGGCGATCCGCTCGATGCCCTGGTTGCGCAGCGTTTGCAGCATGCTTAGCAGCACTTCTGCGCTGAAATCGGCGTCGGCGCCGCCGCGCAGTACCAGGTCGCCCTGCAGCGTGTGGCCGAGCACGGCAGCGCTGCTGCGCAGTTCGGTGCGGCCGCGAAACACGGGACCGAGCGTTTCCAGCGCCACCAGGGTGGTGAGCAGTTTGATGGTCGAGGCTGGCTGCATGGGGCGCTCGGCCATGAACGACACCAGCGGTACATCGTTGCGCACCACCAGCACGCTGATGGCGTCGAACGGAATATTGTTGGCCACCATCTTGCTGGCGACGACTTCTGGCAACTGCGCCTGCGCCTGCGTGATCGGCAGGCAGGTGAGCAGCACGGCGGCAGCGAGCAGGCGAAGCAGCATGGGAATTCCTGTCAATTAATGAAAGAACAGGTAGGCAACAAAGATGGCGGCAATGATACCGGCGAGGTCGGCGATCAGGCCGCAGGCAATCGCGTAGCGCGTCTTGCGGATGCCGACCGAGCCGAAATACAGGGCGACGATATAAAACGTGGTGTCGGCCGAGCCCTGGAACACGCAGGCGAGGCGGCCGACGAAGGAATCGACACCATAGGTTTTCATGGCATCGATCATCATCGCTTTCGAGCCACTGCCCGACAGCGGTTTCATCAGCGCGGTCGGCAGCGCCGGGGTGAAGTCGGTGTTGATGCCGAGCATAGTAAACAGCCAGTTCATGGCGTCGACGATGTAGCCGAGCACGCCCGCGTTACGAAATACGCTGATCGCCACCAGCATGCCGACCAGATACGGGATGATGGTCAGCGAGGTCTGGATGCCGCCCTTGGCCCCTTCAATAAACGCCTCGTACACGTTGACCTGCTTGCGCAGGGCGGCGACGATGAACACGATGATGATGGAAAACAGCACCAGGTTGGCAAACACCTTCGAGAACAGTTCGATGTCCTGCTTGCTCAAAAAATTGGTGAAGTACCAGATCATCAGCGCAATTGCCGCCGTCATGCCGCCCAGCCAGGACAGCACCACGCCGTTGAGCAAATTGATGCGCTGGCGGATCGAGACGGCAATGATGCCGGTGACGGTGGCGACGTAGGTGGCGATCAGGCAGGGAATAAAAATGTCGGACGGGTCTTTTGCGCCCAGGATCGAGCGCTGCGCCATGATCGCCAGCGGGATCAGGGTCAGGCCCGAGGTGTGCAGCACCAGGAACATGATTTGCGCATTGCTGGCCGTGTCCTTGACGGGATTGAGCGTTTGCAGGCTCTCCATCGCTTTCAGGCCGAACGGGGTGGCGGCGTTGTCGAGGCCGAGCAGGTTGGCCGAGAAATTCATCACCATGTGGCCGGTGGCCGGGTGTTCGCGCGGCACGTCCGGGAAAATACGGGAGAAAAACGGTGCGATGATTTTGGCCAGCCAGCCGACCACGCCGGCTTTTTCGCCGATGTTCATGATGCCCAGCCATAAGGTCATGACGCCGGCCAGCGGCAGGGCGATCTCCATCACGCCCATCTTGGCCGAATCGAAGGTGCCGTCGATGATGCGCTTGAAAATGTCGGTGTCGCCAAGCAACAGCCACTGGCCGACGGCGGCAATGAAGCCGACAATAAAAAAGCCGCACCAGATGTAATTGAGAGCCATACGCTGTTTACCTGAGGGGGAACACAAGGGTGAGCACGAGGGTGAGCAAATGCCTGAGCACATGCCTGAGCCCGTGCATCAGCACGGCCGTGCAGCGAGAGTATAGGCGCAGCGCCGGCGCCCATGATGAAACTATGCCGGCTGGCCATGCCTAAAAGTTATCTGTCAACGCACGCAAACGCCTCGCCGCCGCGTCCGCCTTTCGCTTATGATGGCGCCGAACCCCGTGGAACTGTCATGAAACTGAAACACTTCGCTGCCCTGATGCTGTTGACCGGCGCCGCCCACGCGGCCGAGAAAACGCTGCACCTGTTTTTGTCGACCAGCGAAACGGCGCTCGATCCGGCAGTGGCGTCCGATGCCGCTTCGCTGAGCCTGCTGGAAAACCTGTTCGACCCGCTGCTGCGTTACGACTACCTGGCGCGGCCGGTGGCGCTGCGGCAAAACACGGCGGTGGCCATGCCCTCCATCAGCGCCGATGGCTTGATCTACACCTTTAAAATTCGCCCGCGGATTTACTTTACAAGCGACCCGGCGTTTCAAGGTCAACCGCGCGAAGTGACGGCGGCCGACTATGTCTACAGCCTGACGCGCCTGTACGATCCGGCCATCCGTTCGCCCTGGCTCAGTTTATTCGAAGGCAAGATCGCCGGCGACGACCAGTTGCGCGAGCGCTTTAGCTACCGCACTCCGATTGCCGGCCTCAGCGCGCCCGACCGCTATACCCTGCGCATCACCCTGGCAGCGCCCGACAGCAATTTCCTGTTTTATCTGGCCACGCCAGCCGCCAGCGTGGTGGCGCGCGAAGTGGTCGAGGCGTATCCGAACCAGGTCGGCAACCATCCGGTCGGCACCGGGCCGTTCATGATCGGCCAGTGGAAGCGCAGCGACACCATCACCCTACTGGCCAATCCCGCCTCCAGCGCCGTGTTTGGCACCAGTGCGCAGCCAGTCACTGCCGCCGATCAGGCGATCGCCCGCGCGCTCGCCGGCAAGCGCCTGCCGCTGGTCGACCGCGTTGAAGTGAAAATCGCCGAAGAATTCCAGGGCCGCATGCTGGGCCTTTTGGATGGCCAGTACGATTATCTTGAGCAAGTGCCCGAATCGATGACCGACATGGTGATCCAGCGCGGCCAGCTCAAACCGGCGCTGGCGGCGCGCGGCATCACGCTGTACCGCTTCCCGGTGATGCAAACCTATTACATGTGGATGAACATGGACGACCCCGTGCTGGGCGGGGTGAGCAAGGACCGGCTGGCGCTGCGGCGCGCCATTGCGCTGGCCTACAACAGCATCGAAGACATCGGGGTATTGAAAAAAGGGTTCGCCATCAAGGCGCAGTCGCCGCTGCCGCCGAATGTGCTCGGTTACGACCCGGCTTACCGCAGCCCGGTACCCTATGATCCGGGCCTGGCCAATGCGCTGCTCGACCGCTACGGCTACCGCCAGCGCGATGCCGATGGCTTTCGGCGCACCCCCGCCAACACCGCGCTGACCCTGCGCATGCACAGCGAAGCGACCGCCGGTGGCCGCCTGCGCGACGAACTGTGGCGCAAAAATTTAAATGCCATCGGCTTGCGCGTGCAATTCATTACCGACAAGAAGACGGAAATCATCAAGGCGTCACGCCTCGGTACCGTGCAAATGTTCGAGAGTAACTGGATCGCCGATTTTCCCGATGGCGAGAATTTTTACCAGTTGCTGTACGGCCCCAACAGCGGGCGTGCCAACTACGCCCGCTTTAACCTTCCGGCCTACAACATCCGCTACGAACAGGCGCGAACGCTCAGCGATTCTCCCCAGCGCCAGCAACTGTACCGGGAGATGAACGCGCTCATTGCGGCCTACAATCCATGGGTGCCGCTGACCCATGTGATCTCCGCCGACCTGACCCAACCGTGGCTTAAAAACTACAAGCGCCACCCGGTGGAGTTCACCAACTGGCGGTATCTGGATGTCGCTACAGGCACCCGCACCAAAGTGGCTAGCCCTTCTCGCTAGGGCGCGCAAACGATTTACCCAAATGGGTGCACGCCGGGGTGCACGCCGCATTCCAAAAAGTTATGGCTTGACCCGCATATTTCATTAGCAGGGGCAAAGCGCCAGCGCTTACTCTCAATTTGTCACATTAACGTAATGCAAAGACATTACGCATCAACACCATGTTTTCCCCGCTGGGGAGGGCAACGCGCAAGCACTCTAGGAGATACCGTCGTGAAGTTAAAGAAACTCGCCTACCTGATCGCATTGATCGGTGCCGTCGGCCCCGCCGCCGCCCAGGAAACCCCGTCACAGCCATCGATGCAGCGTGTCGAGATCACCGGTTCGAGCATCAAGCGGATCGCCAAGGAAGGCGCCTTGCCGATCCAGGTCATCACCTTTGAAGACATGGAAAAGCAGGGCATCACCAGCGCCGAGCAACTCATTCGTACGATTTCGGCAAACGGCACCGGCGCCGACAACGCTACCTCCGGCAACAATGTGTTTGGCGCGGACGCCGACCGCGTCAGCGGCGGCGCTTCGTTCGCCTCGCTGCGCGGCCTCGGCCCCAACAGCACCCTGGTGCTGCTCAACGGCCGCCGCATCGCCACCCACGGCGGCAGCGGCAAGGCAGTCGACCTCAATGCGATCCCGCTGGGCGCCATCGCTCGCGTCGAGATCCTGAAAGACGGCGCGTCGGCCATTTACGGCACCGACGCCATCGGCGGCGTCATCAACTTTATTTTACGCACCAATTATGTCGGCAATGAAGTCTCCGGCACCGGCTCGTTCACCCAGCAGGGGGGCGGCGCCCAGAAGCGCGCCTCTTTGCTGATCGGCCGCGGCAACCTCGATACCGACAGCTTCAACTCGATGCTCAGCGTCACCGTCGACAAGAATGAAAAACTGGCATCGAGCCAGCGCGATTTCGCCAACGGTTACCAGCCTTCGCGCGGCCTGTCGCCCGACACCACCGGCACCCCGTACGCCAACCAGCTCACCGGCGCCGGCACCGCGCTCGGCACCAACTACAAGCTGCCGGGCGACCCGACCCTGTACCTGCAAGCCAATCCCCTCAGTTTTCAGGGCAAGTGCAACACGGTGACTGGCATGTCGCAGTACAACGTCAACCTGTGGCGCAACACCACCTCGCCGCTGCGCACCACCAATTCCTGCGCCTACGACTACGGCGGCGACTATGTGATGGCGCCACCGGTCGAGCGGATCAACGCGCTCAGCCGCACGGTGTTCCAGTTCAACAAGGACACGCGCGCCTTCGTCGAAGTGCTCGCCTCGCGCGCACGGGTGACGTCGGAACTGACGCCCCTGCAGATTTCCTCGTCGCTGGCGAACGGCAACGCCTACCCGGTGGGCGGCGCCTATTACCAGGATCTGTCGCCGTACATCTCGACCTTCGACAAGACCAAGCCGATCATCTATAAATGGCGCGCCAACATCATTGGTGACCGTACCCAGGAAAACACCACCGACAATGCGCGCGTGCTGGTTGGCCTCGAAGGCAGTGTCGGCAAGTGGGATTACCGCGCCGGCCTGTCGCGCGCTTACAGCAAGACCATTACCGACCTCACCGATGGTTATGTCTACACCCTGCCATTTTATAAAGTGATGGGTTCGGGCGTCATCAATCCTTTCTCGGTCGACGGCAGCCAGACCCCGGCCGCCATCGCCGCCACCGAAGCGACCAAGTTCCGCGGTCACTTCCAGCACGGCCGCACCACGCTGACCCAGCTCGACGCCAATATTTCCGGCGAACTGTTCCAGCTGCCGGCCGGTGCCCTGTCCGCCGCCGTCGGCATGGATCTGCGCCGCGAAGGCTACGGCTTTGCCCAGGACGTCGACGCCACCACCATCCTGCTCTCGCCCGGCAATGCGGCGCTCAACACCGCCACGCGCGACATCAAGGCCTTCTATGCCGAGCTGATCGTGCCGGTCGTGAAATCGCTCGAAGTGCAGCTGGCCGTGCGCCGCGATCACTACAGCGTGATCGGTGCCACCACCAACCCGAAGGCCTCGTTCCGTTTTGAACCGGCCAGCTTCCTGCTGTTCCGTGGTTCGGCCAGCAAGGGTTTCCTGGCGCCGAGTTTTACCCAGCTGTATTCGGCCCAGCTGTTCCAGGAATTGCCAAATGGCGTGACCGATCCGATTTATTGCCCGACCAACCCGAACAATCCGGCGTTTTGCGCGATTCCGCGCCTGTCCTATTTCACCGGCGGCAACCCGTTGCTGAAACCGGAAACGTCCAAGCAGGGCAGCATCGGCATGGTGATCGAGCCGTTCCGCAACTTCTCGGCATCGATCGATTACTGGGCAATCAACTCGAAAGACAAGATCCTCAACCGTACGCCGCAAGTGGTGTTGCAGAATGCCGTTTTGCTGTCGAATAACATCATCCGCAATCCCGACAACACCATTTCGTATGTGACAGCGGGCTGGATCAATGCTGCGGGCAGCAAGACGCGCGGCGCCGACATCGGCCTGCGCGGCAATGGCAGCGTCGACAGCACCAAGTGGACCGCCGCCGTCGACGCCACCTACACGCAAAGCTTCAAGTTTGCCGAGATCGCCGGCCAGCCGTACAAGGAATACGTCGGCCAGTTCTTCACCCGTGATTTGTACCTGCGCTGGAAAACCCGTTCGAGCCTGACGCTGGCGAATGGTGACTGGAGTGGCGTGCTGTCGCAAAACTTCTCGTCCGGCTACAAGGACCAGCTGCCCGACGGCGGCAAGGCGACCCCGCCGGCCGGCTTCAATCCGAAGGTCGATGCCTACTTCACGTACAATCTGTCGACCACGTACACCGGCTTTAAAAACTTGACGCTGACCGCTAGCGTGCTCAACCTGCTCAACACGGATCCACCGTTCACCGCCCACAACGTCGACGAAGTCGTCGGCGCCGGCTGGGACCCACGGGTGGCCGATCCGCGCGGTCGCACGCTGACGGTGGAAGCGAAGTACGCATTCTGATCTGACCGCAAGGGGTCAGGGGCGGCGGACTGCGAGGCAGTGCCGCCGCTTTTTTGTTTACAATTTATTTCATAACATGATTGCGGGGACCCATGGTCAATGCAGTTCCCAGCCGGCGCCGCTTCGGTGGCGCCCTTGCCGCTGCCGTGCTGACGGGCGCCGCCATGCCGGCCGCTGCTGACGGCCGTGCCCCCGCCACCCACCCTGGCCATGTTGCTCACCCCATGCCACTGATCAAACCAGCGCGCCTGCGCGAAGGCGACTTGATCGGCCTGATCGCGCCGTCCGGTCACACCAGCGACGACGCCATTGCCAAGGCGGTCGCCACCATCGAGGGCCTCGGCTTTCGGGTCGCCCTCGGGCGCCACCTGCGCGCCGTGCATGGCAATTACGCCGGCTCGGTCCGCCAGCGGCTGGACGACTTGCACACCATGTTCGCCGATGCCGCTGTCAAGGCGATCTGGTGCATTCGTGGCGGCTCCGGCGCCATCTCTCTGCTGACCGGCATCGACTACCGGCTGATCCGCGCCCATCCGAAAATTCTGCTCGGCTACTCCGACATCACCGTGCTGCACCTGGCATTGCTGCGCCACGCCGGCCTGGTCAGTTTTCACGGGCCCGTGGCCAGCTCGACGCTGTCGCCCTACACCACCGAGCACATGCTGGCGGTGCTGATGGACCCGGCGCCCACGTACACCATTCCGATGGCGAAGGACAACGCGGTGCGCGCTGCCAGCGAGCCCCATTACGCCATTCGCACCGTGCATGGCGGTGTCGCCACGGGGCGCTTAATTGGTGGCAATCTGAGCATGGTGGCGGCGCTCGCTGGCACCCCGTATGCAGCGGATTTTCGCGACGGCCTGCTGTATCTGGAGGATGTCAACGAAGCGCCGTACCGGATCGACCGCTGGCTGACCCAGCTCGACCTGGCGCTGGGCTTGCGCCACGCCGCCGCCGTCATCATCGGCATTTGCGACAATTGCGGCGCCGGCCCGGAAGACGTGTCGCTGACGCTCGAGCAGACGCTCGACCTGCACCTGCAGCCGCTGTCGATCCCGGCAGTGAGCGGCTATTCGATCGGCCACATCCGCCACCAGTTCACCGTGCCGGTGGGGCTGCGCGCCACCGTCGACACGGCGCGCCAGACAATTACCCTGCTCGAGCCGGCGGTGAGTTAGCCGCTGCAAGGCGCTTAGGTCAGCCGACCTTGCACTTCATGGCCGACGATTTTCGACAGCACCGAAAACGCCGCCCCCGCCTGTGACTGTTCGAGCAGGATGGTCAGTTCGGAAAACGTGCACATCATGTTGACCACGGCAATTTTGTCCCATGCCAGTTTTCTCAGCACCGCATGATAGACCCCGGGGGTCTTGCGGGTTTCCGGATTGAGGCGCAGGGTCAGCGCCGTCAGGCACTCGACCCGCGCCAGCAGGCGTTCTTCGCTAAATGACTGCTCGACCAGGTGCAGCAGGGTGCCGCTGCACACCACCAGCATCTCGTGCACGCCGCGGGTGACCGACACAAAGGCGCCGTCATGCGGTTCGGCCAGCGCCAGCAGGTGGCGCTGGCATTCGGTGCTGCCGTCGGACAGGCGGAAGGTGGAAATGGTCAGATCGGCGCGCGTAGTCAATTCACCCAGCCGCGGCGCCAGCACGATCGGTTGCGACAAGCCATGTTGCGGCAGGCGTTCGGAAATGCGCCGCAGCGCCATCACCACGGCGGCCTGGCCGACCGGCTTCCACATCTCGGACTCCAGGCGCGGGCGCATCTGGCGCGCCAGTTCGGACAGATTGAGCAAGCCGGTGGCAATGCCCTCCGTCAAAAACGGCGACTCCGACACATATTGCTCCACTTTATGGGCGATCGATCGCATGGTGATCCGACTTCCTGACGCGGCTGGGGCCACATATCTTGTGTAAATTTTTAACGAGTGTAGACCGTCGCCGGCGAAAAATGCAATCGAATCGGCAAGGGGTTTTTGTGAAAATGATGGCGAAATTTGTAAAATTTAAAGACCCCGGCATGGGACATGCATATATGTCTCAGAGGAAACTAAGGGTGCGATTTATTTGGAATTATATTCGGCGAATTATTAGTTATACAAAACATCTGACATATATCAAACGCAAACCACGCTAAAACCGTTGTAATCAATTTGCATAATGATTTTAAAAATCGTCGCAGTTTGACCACAGTCAATCCATCGTGGCGCGCATTTGTATGTACATAAAGACAGCAGTAATTGACTGTCATCAACAAACATTCAATGGTGACATCGCTGCATTGTCGAACAATCATCGACATAAATGTCTAGAACTGAACATTTATCGGCAAACCGTCCAAATTGATGAGTTTTTTGACTTGGCCAAACGAGGCGATTATGGTCATTTTTCGACACGGCGGCGGGTATGGAATAAGCGCTGGCGACCGTGCGACCAGGTCGATTCACTCTAACAACGACGGAGCACCCATGAAACTACGCAAAACCCTGCTTGCCACCACGCTCGCCACCTTGCCGCTGCTGCTAGGCAGCCAGGCACTGGCTGGCCCGCAACTGATGAACGGTCCGGTCGCCGACGCCCGCGTCGATGGCAATAACGGGGTCAATGGCGCCGATAGCCTGGTCGCCGCGCGCAGTGCCAGTGCGGCCAGCGCCGTCGTCGCCAAGATCAGCGCCAGCCACGCCAAGCGCGGTCTCGACAGTGATCATGGCTATGCGCTCGAAGCGTTTCACCCCGGCGTGCGCGGTTCGAGCGTGAGCCGGCTGGCCCACACCTACAAGGGCGTGCGCGTGTTTCAGTCGGAATCGGTGGTGGTCACCAATGATGCTGGCAAAATCGTCAGCGAGTCGGTGTCCGAACGGCGCACGGGCCTCGGCCATGGCGCCGCCGCAAAAACCGCTGGCCGCTTCGCCAGTTTTAATACGCGGCCGTCGTTGACGCCAGCCGACGCCATCGCCCGCGTCACCAATGCCATCGGCCCCTACAGCGGCGAAGCGGCCAAGACGAATGCCGAGCTGATCGTCTATCCCATCGTTTCTCAGGTGCGGGTGGCGGCCGCCGTCAACAAGACCGAGGCCCAGCTCAACGCGCTGGACCTGGTCGATGAAGTGACGGGGTACGAACTGGCCTACCTGGTCAAGACGCGCCTGATCACCGCCAATCAGCGCCCCGTGTTCCACGACACCATCATCAGCGCCGTCGACGGTCGCGTGCTCAAGCAATGGTCGGCGCTGCATACCGTGATCGGCACCGGCTACAGCCAGTACAACGGCACCGTGCCGATCAGCACGACCCTGTCGGGCAGCACCTATTCCATGAAAGACACCACGCGCGGTACTGGCGGTACTTACGGCGGCATGGCCATTACCAATGCCAACCACGGCACCACCGCCGGCGCCATCTATACCAATACCACCAATACCTGGGGCGACGGCCAGCAGTACATTGCCGGCGGTTCCACCGTCAACGCCAATGGCCAGACTGCCGCCGTCAACGCCCTGTGGGGCTTGATGAATACCTACGACATGCTGAAGAACACCCTGGGCTGGCAATCGCTCGACGGCAATAACACGGCCACCTATATCGCCGCCCACGTCAACACCGCCTACGACAACGCCTACTACGACGATACTTGCCGCTGCATGTATATCGGCGACGGTTCCTCGTTCAACAGCCTGGGGGCGATCGACGTCATCGGTCACGAAATGGGCCACGGCGTCACCGCCGCCACCTCCAATCTGACCTACTCGGGCGAATCGGGTGGCTTGAACGAATCGAGTTCGGACATCAACGGCGAAATGGTCGAAGCGTATGCCCGCAATGGCGGCACCGGCACGCTGATCCCGGCCGGTAACGACTGGATGACCGGCAAAGAAATCTCCAAGACGGGCACGCCGCTGCGCTGGCTGTACAAGCCGAGCAAGGATGGTTCGAGCCCGAATGCCTGGAGCAGCACCATCAAGAACCTCGACGTCCACTATTCGTCAGGTCCGAATAACCGCATGTTCTATTTCCTCTCGCAGGGGTCGAACGCCACCAGCAGCAGCGATTACTACAGTTCTTACCTGACCCAGGCGCCGCTGGCCATGACCGGCATCGGCAACGACAAGGCTTACCGGATCTGGTTCAAGGCGGCCACCACCAAATTTACGGCGTCGACCAACTACGCGGACGCCCGCAGCAAGGTGCTGGCGGCGGCGCAGGAACTGTACGGGGTCGGCTCGAAAGAAGCCATTGCCGTGCAGCGCGCGTATGCCGCCATCAATGTCGGTACCGACGTCGCCGAAAGTGGCGGCAGCGGCGTGACGATCAGCTCCAATCCGGCCAGCGTGACGGTTGCCGCCGGCGCCACTGCCAGCTTTGCCGTCACCGCCAGTGGTGGCACCGCGCCCTACAAATACCAGTGGCTGCGCAACGGCGCCAGCATCAGCGCCGCCACCGCCGCCAGCTACAGCCTGACGGCGACGACGGCCGACAATGGCGCTGCCTTCAGCGTCAAGGTGACCGATTCGGCCACCACCCCCACCACCGCCACCAGCGCCGCAGCGACGCTGACGGTGGCGGCGGCCGGTGGCAGCACCGAGCGCGTCACCAACGGCAGTTTCGAGTCCAGCACCACGGGCTGGGCCGGCACCACCGGCGCCATCGGCGCCTTCGCCGGCCAGAGCGCCTACGACGGCAGCCGCTTTGCCTGGCTGGGCGGCAACGGTACGACGTCAACCGAAACGCTGACGCAGGCGGTGCTCATTCCATCGACGGCGACGGCGGCCACCCTGTCGTTCGCCCTGCACATCGACACTGCTGAAACCGGCACGACGGCATACGACAAGCTGGTTGTCACCGTCAAGAACAGCAGCGGTACCGTGCTTGGGACCCTGGCCACCTACAGTAACGTCAACCAGGCGAGCGGCTACCAGATCCGCACCTTTAGCCTGCTGCCGTACAAGGGGCAGACCGTCACGCTGTCGTTTGCCATGACTGAAGATTCGTCACTGCAAACGTCCTTCGTGGTCGACAAGGTCAGTGTGATCACCCAGTAACTGTCGTGCAACGCGCGCCAACCTCGTCGACAAGGCGGCGCGGCGCGGCTGAAAGCCGGATTGCGATCCGGCTTTTTTATGTGCGCCCAGCATGGGCGCACTCTTGTGGGTGCAAGTCCCGCCGTGAATTGGCCACAGTGAGCGCAGTGAAGCGCAACTGCGGCAGGGTGACTCACCGTGGAAAGTAAGCGTGGGGCGAGACGGCGAACCGGGGTCCACGGAGCGGATAGAAAGCGCTGCCAAGCAAGGCGAGCGGCCCATCCGCCGCGAAGCTTTTACGACGGGCGGCACTGGACGGTCAACGCATCAAACAGTGCGGCGACAGGGCGTTTGGCCGGGAGTCTCTTGGAAATGGCTGGTGGCCGTCCAAGAAAACCGTGGTCAAGCGCGGTGTCGAGGACAGCGCTGGCAACCTTTCGGCAAAAGATCAGGCGGCTGACTCGTCGCTCTGGTGGCTCCACCATCGCGCAAGTGACAAAGAAACGACGCCCCTGTCTGCTTGGATGGAAAGCCTGTTTCAACACGGCGCAAACGCACCGTGTTCTGCCCAGGCGCGGTGGCCGTGGCGCCACCGGCCACGACTCTAGGCGCTCAGGCCAAGATGGGCTTAGCTCTTGCGGCGGCTCAATCCCAATCCTGCGAGACCCAGCGCGAGCAGGGCCAGCGAGGCAGGCTCTGGAACAGTACCACCGACATCGGTACCGCCGCCGGCGAAGTCGGCGGCGGTCAGGCTGAACGAAGTGGTGGTGCTGAACGGGGACCAGTGCGCGGACCCATTGACAATATTCGAATACGAAAATTTATACAATCCGGCAGTGCTCAGTCCTGCAATCGTGACTGCTTCCCACGAGTTGATGCTACTCAAAGAATAACCCGAATAAAACTGTACGTTCGACACCGGCAAGATTGCTGGCAGGGCGCCCGTGGTGTACGACGTTGTGAACGGCAGGGTAACGTCGTAGCCCGCAGGGCCAATCAGGTGCGCAGATCCTTCGAAATTCGGACCGTCTCCAGTGTTATCAAAGTGATACGATCCCATGAAGAGATTGACTGAACCGACCGTGGCGCCTTTGCTCCAGCCAATCGCCACGGTGTGTGCCGATGCCGAAGTGGCCGCTACGAACGGTGCCAGAAATGCGGCGATCGTTGCGGCTGTGAAGACGGTGCGTTTCAAAAGTGCTTTCATTTTTTCCTTAGTTTGGCAGGGGCGATTCGTTATATTTTTTAACGAGTATTTTTTTAAAAGTTACTTAAGCAATATGCATGCCTGTAATTTTGAGTCAATGTAATCAATTACTTACAAGTAAAATTATTTATTGGTGTAAATTTTCTCGACATAATCAACTTGCCGTCCCTGCTCATTGATGGCATCTGCGGGGAGTGCCCGCCATGGACATGGCCAGCGGTTTACTGGCGAAGTGGGCTTTTTGCAAGGCTGATTCAACGATGTGATGCAAGATTGCGGGCCAGCCAAGCACCAGGCAGCGATCCGCGGTCGAGGATGGCGCGACCGGTCGTCGCCGCATGCTCAGCGCGGCCGCACGAGCGCAACGAATCAATGCGCCATCGACTGCGTGCGATTCATTTGAAGCACGGCAAGCGCGGAACGACGATTTACCGGGAGTTGCTGAAATTCGCAGCAAAGCCCTACCTTGCGAGAGTGCGCGCGGCAAACAGCCGCCGCGATGCCGGGTGTAAGATGCTGCAAACTTGCAACACATACTTTTACCAAAAGTAACTACGATAGGTACCGACAAAACGCGGTGATACATTCCTGCCAGAAACTTTAGCGTCGTTCCCTTTTCTGTCAGGATTTATTGTGAAACTTCATCGCGTAAAAGATTTGCCGACGGTGCTGCTGGCGGTTGCCAGCCTGGTCGCTGGCGTCATGGCGCTGGCGCTGCCGGCACCGCAACAAGCGGCCCCCCTCGATGGCACCGATGCGTCGGTGCAGATGCGCCGTCCCGGCCTGCCGTCGTACCGGGGCCAGTCTGACTCGCCATCGTTTGCCATGACCGACGACGACGCGCTGCAGACGTCCCTGGTGGTCCACAAGATCCGCGTGATCAGCGAGTAAGCACCAATCGGGCGCGCAGCCGCCGCTCTTATCGGCGCCGTTCACGCCACTGTTTGATGCAGGCGCGCGGCTGCGCCGACCGCCTCAGCTGCCGCTGGAGCCGCCTGGTGACCGGTGCCGGCCGGCTGGTCACATAGTTTGATGGCGCCGCCGGCGGTGACCAATAATGGCGTCCTCGCCTGCAAAGGCACACTGCGGAGCACAGCCATCATGGTTCACAATACGGTCTTGCCGTCGTCTTTCTCGTCGTCGGCGCGCGCTGCGCTGGCAGCGCTGGCTCTGGCGGGGCTGCCATTTCCAGCGGCGGCCGCCGTCCACGCCATCGACATGGAAGCGCAGCGCTGGGAAGCGAACGGCGAGCTTATCTTTACCAGCATGGCAGGCAGCGCCCATGGCATGATGACCGTCAAGGGCGGGGGCGCCATCCTCAAGGACCTGATCTTCACCGACGGCACCATCGAATACGACATCAACGAGGATGGCGACGAGCAGGAAACCTCGGGCATCTGGTTCCACCAGCGCGACCCGGCCACCGCCGAATACGTCTACCTGCGCCCCTCTCCCGCGTGCCCTGGCTCGGTCGAATGCATCCAGTACGCTCCGGTGGTGCAAGAGAAGGTGCAATGGGATGTGTACCCCGAATACCAGGCCAGTGCGCCCGTCCATCTGCACGGCTGGAATCACATCAAGCTGGTGGTGTCGGGCAAGCGCATGAATGTCTTCGTCAACGCAGAGGCGACGCCGTCGCTGCAGGTAGGGCAGCTCGAAAGCGACTCGGCCAGCGGCCAGCTGCAGTTGCGCGGCAACGCCAGCTACGCCAACCTGGTGATCACGCCGGACGCCGTCGAAGGGCTGGTGCCCACCGCGGCGCCCGATCCGACCGCTGCCGATCCGCGCTATGTGCGACACTGGCAGCTGTCGCCGGCCTCGCATATCGCGTTCGGCGTCGAGGCGGCCTTGGCCCGGATGCCGCTGGCGGCGCCGTGGCACAGCATTGCCGCCGAACGCAAAGGTTTTGTCAACCTGAGCCGCCACCATGGCACGCCGCGCGGCGACATCGACCTGATCTGGCTAAAGACGACGATCACCTCGACCCGCGCGCAGACCAAACAGGTGGCGCTCGGCTTCGCCCGCCAGGTATGGATCTTCGCCGATGGCGCCCCCGTTTATGCGGGCAAAAATTTTTACTATCCGGCCACGGCGCGGACCACGCCGCTGGCCCGAATGACGCTGGACAATGGCGTGTTTGCCTTGCCCCTGAAACCCGGCAAGAATGAGATCATCATGGCCATCAGCAATGATTTGCACGGACGCGGCCATTACGGCTGGGGCTTTGAAATGCGCCTGGACGACGTCGACGGCGTCGTTCTGACGCCCGCGACACCGGCAATGTGACGACCCGGACGGCGCTGCGCACCCGGCGTGCAGCGCCCACCCACAACAGGAGCGAACGACCGCCATGACAGCAATCGAGCCACCCCCGGTATGGCGCAGGGCTGCGCGCGCGCTGTGCTTTGCTGTCGTGTTCTGGACCCTGGTGGCCGTGCTGTTTACGCTGCCCCGGCTGGCGACCGGGCTGCCGTGGTGGCCCACCCTGCTCGATGCGCTGGCGCAGTGGTGGGCGTGGGCGCTGTTGACGCCGTTGATCATGCTCGCCGACCACCTGCTTCCCCTGAGCCACCAACAACTGCTGCTGCGCCTGGCCGTCCACCTTGCACTTGGCTTGCTGGTGACCCTGCTGTACGTGCTGCTGTACGCCCTCTTGCAAGCGCTGCTGGGCAGCACCGCGCGCGCCCCGCGCACGCTCGTCGCCGTGCTCGGCGATGCCATGGGCGGCCTGTATCCCTGGGCGTTTCTGGTCTACTGCATGATCGTCAGCGCCCGCCACGCCTATCTCTACCATCGCCGCTACCTGGCCGACCAGTTGCGCTTCGAACGGCTCGAGCGCAGCTTTGCCGAAGCGCGCCTGCAGGCGCTGCGGATGCAGCTCGATCCGCATTTCCTGTTCAACGCCCTCAACACCATCTCGGCGCACGTATCGATCGACGCCCGCCTCACCCGCAGCATGATCGAGCATCTGGCCGAGCTGCTGCGCATGTCGCTGGCGCTCAATGGAAAGAGCGAAATTGCACTGGCCGACGAGCTGGCCTTTCTCGAACACTACCTGGCGATCCAGCGCATCCGCTTCGGTGACAGCCTTGACGTGCAACTCGACATCGACGCTGCCGTGCTGCGCGCGGCGGTGCCCAACCTGTTCCTGCAACCATTGGTCGAGAACGCCATCCGCCACGGCATTGGGCCGCGCGCCGGTGGCGGCCGCCTGGTGATCGGCGCTCACGCACGCGGCGGCTGCCTGCACGTCGAGGTCGTCGATGACGGTGTTGGTTTGCCGCCGGCCTGGTCGGCCGAGGCGTCGTCTGGACTGGGCCTGTCGATCACCCGCGCGCGTGTGCTCGGTCTGCATGGCGACGGCGGCGCGCTGCGCGTTAGCGAGCGCGCTGGCGGCGGCACGCGGGTGGCGCTGCACTGGCCACTGCGCTTGCTGGAACAGGAGCAGTAACGCCATGAACACCACATTGACCGTACTGGTGGTCGACGACGAGCCGCCGGCGCGCCGCCGCCTGATCGAGTTGCTGCAGCGCGATGCCGATATCGGCAGCGTGCTCGAGGCGAGCGACGGCCGGATGGCAGTGGCGCAGATCGGCGCCGCGCCCATCGACTTGGTGTTCCTCGACATCCAGATGCCCGAGCTGAACGGGCTTGAGGTGGTCGCCGCCGTCGGTGCGCACGCCATGCCGCTGGCGGTGTTCGTCACCGCCTACGACCAGCACGCCGTGCGCGCGTTCGAAGCGAACGCGCTCGACTACCTGCTCAAACCGTTCAGCGATGAGCGGATGGAGGCGGCGCTGGCGCGGGCCAAGGCGCGTCTGGCGGGCCAGCGCATGGAGGCGTTCAGCGAGCATGTGCTGCGCATGATGGGAAGCGTCGGTGCCGCAGGCGTGGTGACGCCGGTCGCCACGATGGCGCTTGGCGTGCCGACGCGTCCCTACCTTGAGCGCCTGGCCATCAAGACCGCCGGCGTCACGCGCATGGTGCGCGCGCCCGACATCGACTGGATCGACGGCAATGGCGTGTATGCGAATCTGCACGTGGGCGGCGCTGTGCTGCTGTACCGGGCGCCGCTCGGCGCGCTCGCTGCCCGGCTCGACCCGGCGCGTTTCGTGCGCGTGCACCGCTCGGCCATCTTGAATATCGACAGCGTGCTCGCGTTCGAAGCACTGACGCACGGCGAGTTCGAGGTGACGCTCAAGCATGGCGGGCGCGCTCGCGTCAGCCGCACTTACCGCGCGCAACTGGAGCTGCGACTCGGGCATGCGCTGTGAGGGAACCGCTCGCTGGCCGGTGAACGCCTTGCAAGCTGGCAGGCATGCGACAGGCAGCGCGCTCTGCGCGTGCCGGTTCCCCTTGCGGTCAGTGCCCTTACAGCGCGCGCGCGATCAGGATTTTCTGGATATCGCTGGTGCCCTCATAAATCTGGCACACCCGCACATCGCGGTAAATCCGCTCGATGGGAAAATCGCTGACATAACCGTAACCGCCAAACACTTGCATCGCATCCGACACCACGCGCTCGGCCATTTCGGAAGCGAACAGTTTGGCCATCGCCGCTTCTTTCAGACAGGGCAGGCCGGCGTCTTTCATCGACGCCGCGTGCCAGATCAGCTGGCGCGCCGCTTCGATGCGGGTGGCCATGTCGGCCAGCCGGAACTGCACCGCCTGGTGCTCGTAGATGGGGCGGCCAAAACTCTCGCGTTCGCGCGCGTAGACCAGCGCCGCTTCGTATGCGGCGCGCGCCATGCCGACCGCCTGCGAGGCGATGCCGATACGGCCGCCCTCGAGACCGGACAGGGCAATTTTATAGCCTTGCCCCTCCACGCCAATCAGGTTCTCTGCCGGGATGCGGCACTGGTCGAACAGGATTTGCGCCGTGTCCGACGAGTGCTGGCCCATCTTGTGTTCGACGCCGGCGACGATGTAGCCGGGAGAATTGGTCGGCACCCAGAAGGCACTGATGCCCCGCTTACCGGCGGCCTTGTCGGTCACCGCCATGACGATGGCGACGTCGCCGTGCTTGCCGCTGGTGATGAATTGCTTGCTGCCGTTAAGGATATAAAAATCGCCGTCACGGCTGGCAGTGGTGCGCAGCGCCGAAGCGTCGCTGCCGGTATGCGGCTCGGTCAGCGCAAACGCGCCCAGCATGGTCCCTTGCGCGAGCGGACGCAGCCACTGCTGTTTTTGCGCATCGCTGGCGTACATCATGGCGATGCTGCAGACGGGGCAGTTATTTACCGAGATGATGGTCGAGGTACCGCCGTCACCGGCGGCAATTTCTTCCAGCACCAGCGCCAGCGACAGATAGTCGAGCCCGGCGCCGCCCCATTGTTCAGGCACCGCCACGCCAAACGCCCCCAGCGCCGCCAGTTCGGCCAGCTCTTCCCTGGGGAAATGCGCTTCCCGGTCCCAGCGCGCCGCTTGCGGCACCAGGCGCTCCTGCGCAAAACTGCGCAGGGTGTCACGAATCATTTGCTGTTCATCATTGAGAATCATGGTGTCCTTCGGTGTCGTGCTTTGATGTGATGCTGCCCATTACCAGCCGATCGGGCTGCCATCGTGGTTAAAAAAGCCGCCGTTGTCAGCGTGCATCAAGCCTGCCAGGGTGCGCCGCAGGTCGCTCACGCTGTCCTGCACGCTCAAGGCCGCATCTGCTCCGCCCATGTCGGTCTGCACCCAGCCCGGATGAAAGGCGGCGCACAGGACGCCCTCGGGGCCGTAGATGAGGCTGCTATCTTTCAGCACCGAATTGAGGGCCGCCTTGCTGGCCCGGTACAGGCTGCCGTTCGGCGCGCTGCGCTCGCCGATCGATCCCATGCGCGAGGACAGCACCGCCAGCCGGCCGCGCGCCGCCGCCACCAGCGGCGCCACCAGTGGCAGCACGCGCATCGCCGCCAGCACATTGGTGTGCATGACGTCGTCGAACTCGAGCTCGGTGGGAAAGCCATCGTGGCGCGGGCCATACAGGCCCGCCACCAGCCAGGCGGCGTCGATTTTTTCGTCGTCCAGTTGCCAGCCGAGGCTGGCAACTGATTCGGCGCTGGTGACGTCGATCTGCAAACCGACCGCGCCGATCGCCTCGAGTGCGGCGCGCTGTGCTTCAGTGCGGGCGGTGGCGATCACGCGCCAGCCGTCAGCGAGATACTGGCGCACCAGCTCGCGGCCAATGCCGCGCGAGGCGCCGATGATCAGAGCGGTCGGCATCGCTTACACCATCTCGAAGGCCATCGCCGTCGCTTCGCCGCCGCCAATGCACAGCGAGGCGACGCCGCGCTTGCCGCCGGTTTTTTTCAGGGCGCCCAGCAGGGTGACGATGATGCGGGCACCGGAGGCGCCGATCGGGTGACCGAGCGCGCAGGCGCCGCCGTGGATGTTGACCTTGCTGTGCGGGATGTCGAGATCGTGCATGGCGGCCATCGGCACGGCGGCAAACGCTTCATTGATTTCGAACAGGTCGACGCTTTGCGTCGTCCAGCCAGTTTTTTTCATCAGCTTTTGCAGGGCGCCGATGGGGGCCGTGGTGAACAGGTTCGGTTCCTGCGCGTGCGAGGCCTGGCCGACGATGCGGGCGATCGGCGTCAAGCCAAGCCGGGTGGCGGTCGATTCGCGCATCAGCACCAGGGCGGCGGCGCCGTCATTGATCGACGACGACGAGGCGGCGGTGATGGTGCCGTCTTTCTTGAAGGCGGCGCGCAGGGAAGGGATTTTATCGATGCGGGCCTTGGCCGGACCTTCATCCTTGTCGATGACGGTGTCGCCAGTGCGGCTGCTGACGGTGACGGCGGCGATTTCCCAGCCAAAGCTGCCATCGGCGCTGGCGGCCTGGGCGCGCTTGACCGATTCAATGGCGAACGCATCTTGCGCTTCGCGGGTGAACGCATATTGCATGGCGCATTCTTCGGCGAAGGTGCCCATCGAGCGGCCACCACCGGTTTTTTCATCCTTGCTGTAGGCGTCCTCCAAACCGTCGAGCATCATGTGGTCGTACATCATGGCGTGGCCGATGCGGTAGCCGCCGCGTGCTTTCGGGATCAGGTAGGGAGCGTTGGTCATCGATTCCATGCCGCCGGTGACAATCACTTCGGCGCTGCCGGCGAGCAGCGAGTCGACCGCCATCATGGTCGTTTGCATGGCCGAGCCGCACATTTTCGACAGTGTCACCGCGCCCGTCGACAGCGGCAAGCCAGCCTTGATCATGGCCTGGCGCGCGGGCGCCTGGCCCTGGCCAGCCATCAGGCAATTGCCAAAATACACGTGCTCGATCAAATGCTTGTCGATGCCGCTGCGTTCGACGGCGGCGGCAATGGCCACCGCGCCCAGCTCATTGGCGCTTTTGGAAGAAAAATCGCCCTGAAAGGCGCCCATGGGGGTGCGCGCGGCACCGACGATTACGACTGGATCATGCATGGTGGATCTCCAAAATAAAAGTAAGATACAAAAAATCGCCGGGCCTGGCGGCGTTTATACCGGCCGGCCCGCGGCCCGCCGCTGCCTGGAAAAGCGTATCGATGGCGGATACGGATACAGATCGTCGACATGGCCGTCGACGATGCGCTGCTTGCAAGCCTGCCAGAACGATCGCGTGAGCAAATCGGCGTGGTGGGCGAGGAAAAAGCGGCGGATCTTGGCGTTGCCGAGCAAAAAGCTGCCGAATTGTTCGGGGAAAACATCATGGCGGCCGACCGTGTACCACGGCTCGGCCGCCATCTCGTCTTCTTCGTTACGGGCGGGCGGGATATCACGGAAATTGCAATCCGTAATGGTTTCGATCTCGTCGTAGTCATAAAACACCACGCGGTTTTGGCGCGTCACCCCGAAGTTCTTGTACAGCATATCACCAGGAAAAATATTCGCCGTCACCAGCTCCTTGATGGCGTCGCCATATTCGCGCACGCCGTGTTCGATCCGGGCGTCGTTGCCAGACTTTTCCGCCTGCGCCAGATACATATTGAGCGGCACCATCCGTCTTTCAATGTACAGGTGGCGAATAATGATTTGCTTGCCGTCGATTTCCAGCTGGGAGGGCGCGGATTGCCGCAATTCGGCCAGCAGCGCTTCCGAAAAGCGGGAAAGAGGAAAGGCGACATTCGAATACTCGAGCGTATCGGCCATGCGGCCGACGCGGTCGTGGTGTTTGACCAGCAAGTATTTTTCCTTGATTTGCGCGCGCGTGGTCTCTTTCGGTGGCGGATAAAAATCCCTGATCACCTTGAACACGTAGGGGAACGAGGGCAGGGCGAACACCAGCATGACCAGGCCGCGAATGCCGGGGGCAATTTCAAAGCAGTCGGCCGTGTGTTTGAGATGTTGCAGGTAATCGCGGTAAAACAGGGTCTTGCCCTGTTTTTGCAGGCCGAGGATGGTGTACAGCTCGCTCTTTGGCTTGCGCGGCATCAGCCCACGCAAGAATTGCACATAGGCCGAGGGCACTTCCATATCGACTTGAAAGTAGGCGCGCGTAAACGAAAACAGCAGCGAGATATGCGCGGGCTGATCGAGCACGGTGTCCAGGCACAGGCGGCCAGCGTCGTGGACGATTGGCACAACAAACGGGTAGTCGCGGTTGCCATTGACGGCCTTGCCGACGATATACGCGCCCTTGTTGCGATAAAACAGGTTCGACAGCACCTGAAAGTGGCAATTGGGCTCGAGCGCATCGGCCCCCAGCATGACCGCGAGGCGCTCGGCCACCAGGGCGATGTCGCCATCGAGATCGGCAAACGGGCAAGCCAGCTGAAAATTGGTGACGATGCGGCGCAAAGTGGCGTGCAAGCCATCTTGCTGCGGCGCATACACGCGGTAGGTGGGCAGCAGCTCGGCGGTTTCGATGTACTCGGTGGACACCACCGGGCGCACAAAGATGAAGTCGTTGTGATAATAGCTGCGGTGCAAGATTTTACAGCAGACTGAATTAAAAAACGTTTCCGCCAGCTCCGGTTGCTTGTGGTCCGACAGCAGGCCGATGTAATGCAGCTTGGTCTGGCGCCAGACGGCGTCGCAGAGGTCGTCGTCCGAATACTCGTCTTCCAGCGCCTGCACGCATTCGTGCACGCGCTGGTCATAGAAATCGATGCGCGCGCGCGCCGCCTGTTGCGCCGCTTGCCAGCTGGCCTGCTCGAAATGCTGTCTGGCCGCCTGGCTGCTGGCGCGGAACAGGCGATAGTGCTTGTCGAAGCCATCGACGATCGCGCGGGCGATGTCGAAGGCGATCTGCGACGACAGCAGTTTGGGAAACGCGGCTTCGGTCATGGGCGGTACACTTTCACGGCCTGGGCATGCGGCTGCCGCCGGTTATTTGGTTTCAGCAAACAGTTCGCGGCCGATCAGCATGCGGCGAATTTCGCTGGTGCCGGCGCCGATTTCGTACAGCTTGGCATCACGCCACAGGCGGCCGACCGGATATTCGTTGATGTAGCCGTTGCCGCCCAGCGTCTGGATGGCTTCGCCGGCCATCCAGGTGGCCTTTTCGGCGCTGTAGAGGATGGCGCCGGCGGCGTCCTTGCGCAGGTTGCGGATCTGCTCGGGCGAGGTGGCGCGGTCGCACGCCTGGCCGACCGCATAGACATACGCCTTGCACGCCATCATGGTCGAGTACATATCGGCCAGCTTGCCCTGCATGAGCTGGAATTCGCCGATGGCCTGGCCGAACTGCTTGCGTTCATGGACGTAGGGCACCACCGCATCCATGCAGGCGGCCATGATGCCCAGCGGGCCGCCGGAGAGCACGCTGCGTTCGAAATCGAGGCCCGACATCAGCACGTTGACGCCCTTGCCGAGGCCGCCCAGCACGTTTTCCACCGGCACTTCGCAATCCTGGAACACCAGTTCGCCCGTGTGCGAGCCGCGCATGCCCAGTTTGTCGAGCTTCTGTGCAATCGAAAACCCCTTAAAATCTTTTTCGACGATAAACGCGGTCATGCCGCGCGGGCCCGCTTGCAGATCGTTCTTGGCGTACACCACCAGCACGTCGGCATCGGGGCCGTTGGTGATCCACATCTTGGTGCCGTTGAGCACCCAGCGGTCACCCTTCAGTTCGGCCTTGAGCTTCATGCTGACGACGTCGGAACCGGCATTCGGCTCCGACATGGCGAGCGCGCCGATGTGGTCGCCGGAAATGAGCTTGGGCAAATAACGGCGCTTTTGTTCTTCGCTGCCGTTGCGCTTGATCTGGTTGACGCACAGGTTCGAGTGGGCGCCGTACGACAGGCCGACCGAGGCCGACGCCCGCGAGATTTCTTCCATGGCAACGATGTGGGCCAGGTAGCCCATGCCGGCGCCGCCGTATTCTTCGCCGACGGTGATGCCGAGCAGGCCGAGGTCGCCCATTTTTTTCCACAGGTCCATGGGAAACTGGTCGCTGCGGTCGATCTCGTAGGCGCGCGGGGCGATTTCGGCGGCGGCGAACTGTTGCACAGCCTCGCGCAAGGCGGCGATATCTTCGCCATGATCAAAGGTCAAGCCTGGCAGGTGCAGCATGTCGTCCTCGCGCAATTCGTTAAAAAAAGGGGTGAAGCGAAATCATACGCCGGTGTGACGTTAACGTAAACGTAAAGCGGTATGCGTCAAACGATGAAGCTCAGACGATCAATGTCAGGCAATGTCTAATTGATATCGCCGGCGCTGGCGCCAGCGAGCATGCGCCGGCATTCCTCTTCGTGCGCCGTCACTTCGGCCAGCGCCACTTCGATGTCGGCGCGCTGCTGTTCGAGCGTGTCGCGCTGGTGCGCCAGCACGCCGAGAAAGCGCTGCATTTGCGCCACCGTGTCCTTGGGCGATTCGTACATGTCGACGATGCTCTTGATTTCGGCCAGGGTCAGGCCCAGCCGCTTGCCGCGCAGCGTCAGCTTGAGGCGGGTGCGGTCGCGCGCCGTGTACACCCGGCTGCGCCCGCCGGCGCCTTCGCGGCTGGGGGCGAGCAGACCGTGGTCTTCGTAAAAACGGATCGCACGCGCGGTGATGTCGAATTCGCGCGCCAGTTCGGCGATGGAGTAGGTAGGCATGGGATGAAATCAGTGATGGGCACAATGACTTAGAATGGGGCGTCCGCGCCGCTTTCCGTTTACGTCAACGTCAACGCGAATTCATTGTAGCGCGATCTGCCCCCCTGACGAAAGGCGCCATGAACGCACTCGAAGCCCAGCTTGATTATCCCTTCGGCGAGACCTTGCCGGCCAGCGCCGCCGCCGTGCCCCTGGTGGCCGGCCTGGCATGGCTGCGCATGCCGCTGCCATTTGCCCTCGACCACATCAACCTGTGGCTGCTCGACGATGGCGAGGGTTATACGACGGTCGATTGCGGCGTTGCCAGCGATGCCAGCCGCGCCGCCTGGCAACAGCTGTTCACGGGGCCGATGGCGGGACGGCCGCTGCGGCGGGTGCTGGCGACCCACTGCCATCCCGACCACATCGGCTTGGCCGACTGGCTGTGCCAGCGCTTTGCGGCGCCGTTCTGGATCACCACCGGCGAATATGGCTTTGGCCGCATGATGTCGGCCGGTCTGCCCGGGGTCGATGGCAGCAGCGCCGTACCGCATTTCCAGCGCCACGGCTTGACGGGGGTGGCGCTGACGGCGCAGCTGGAAACGCGCAAACATTATTTTCCATCGCTGGTGCCGAGCGTGCCGCTGGCCTACACCCGCATGCAGCATGACGACCTCGTCACCATCGGCGCGCACCAGTGGCGCGTCATCACCGGTTTTGGCCACTCGCCCGAACACGCGTCGCTGTATTGCGCGGCGCTCAAGGTGCTGATCTCGGGCGACATGGTGCTGCCGCGCATTTCGACGAATGTGTCGGTGTTTGCCGTTGAACCGGACGCCAATCCGCTGCAGCTGTATCTCGATTCGCTGGCGCGCTTTGCCGATTTGCCAGACGACACCCTGGTGCTGCCCTCGCACGGGCGGCCGTTTCGCGGCTTGCACACGCGCATCGTCCAGCTACTCGAGCACCATGCGGCGCGCCTGGCCGAAGTCCTTGCCGCGTGTGGCACCCCGCAATCGGCGATGGACATCGTGCCGCTGATGTTTCGGCGCCCGCTCGATGCCCACCAGCTGAGCTTCGCGCTGGGTGAAGCGCTGGCCCACCTGCACCTTTTATGGGCGCAGGGGCGGGTTCAGCGCCAGCGCGACAACGACGGCATTTTTCGATTTGGCGTCAGCAGATAGCCGTTGGCCCGCTTGCAGAGCGCCAAAGCACGCAATTAACGCACTTCTGTCCATAATATGCGTGACATTCCTCGTAGTTGAGGCACTACCCGGTATATACTCGGATGATTGTTACATCGTCGCAGAACGATTGTCACGATCAGTCTCATCAGTCAAGAGACTGACTTTCATCCCATTGCATGAAATAGTGCCGACCATGAATTCATCAAACGAACGGGAAAGTTTCAGTGTACGGCTACAACAGGCACTGAAAAACGCCCATTATTCACCAGACAGCCCGACCCGCTTGGCACGCGAATTTAACATTCGCTTCGACGGTAGGCCGATTACAGTGCATGCAGCGCGCAAATGGCTGGTTGGCGAAGCTATTCCCACCCAGGAAAAACTGCGCATGATCGCCCAGTGGCTCGGCGTGCCCGCCGAGTGGCTGCGCTTTGGCGGCGCCGACGGCAACTCGCCCAGTGGCGAGACCACCAATGGCGCCTCGCGATTTGAGTCGGCCGACGTCAAGTTGATCGCCGACTTGCAACGCCTCGACGAGCACCACCGGCAAATCGCCCGCGAATTTATTCGCATGCTGGTGCGCATCAATTATCAGAAATAGCCCGAGGTATTTCACGGCGCCGCGCCAATAGGACCGTAGCGGCTGCACCTTTTCTCCCGTAGTGAACCGATTCCGCCCGCATGCCTCATGCAGGGCGGGTTTCTGCGTTGGCCGGCTGCCTTGCACACGCTGCCAGCACGCCGCTGCGATGGCGGGTGCAGGCGCGTCCGTCCAGGACACGAAAAGGGCAGCACAAAGGCGGCAATCGGGCCATAATCGTTCGAACGCTGTTTATCCTGTTCACCACGCTGCCGAGGATTCCGCCGCCCTATGAAAAGCAATTACAGCAACACTGCCCAGCTTAAAGACTTGATGACCGTGCCACCGATGACGGCCGCCCAGCACGCCGAGGTCATGCGCAAGCGCATCCAGCATCGCCGGATGGTAGAAGAAGCAAAGGAATTGAAACAGGCGGAAAGCTGGCACGCAGAAAAGCGCTGAGCCAGCGCAGCAGCGCGCCGTTAGCCGTCGACCGGGTCGGCAGCGCCCTTCATGCCGGCCCAGCGCGGCGCCAGCGCATGATCGACACCGACCAGGTCGAGCACCCGTGCCAGGCTGTAGTCGACCATTTCGTCGATCGAGGCGGGATGCTGGTAAAAGCTGGGCAGTGGCGGGAACACGATGCCGCCCATTTCGGTCACGGCCGTCATATTGCGCAGGTGCGCCAGGTTAAAGGGCGTTTCGCGCACCATCAGTACCAGCCGGCGGCGTTCCTTGAGAACGACGTCAGCGGCGCGCGCGATCAAATTATCCGACAGGCCCAGCGCCACTGCCGCCAGGGTTTTCATCGAACACGGCGCGATGATCATGCCATCGGACTGGAACGAGCCGCTGGCAATGGCGGCGCCGACGTCGCGGTTGCGGTGCACCACGTCGGCCAGCGCTTCCACTTCGCGCCGCTGCATGCCCACTTCTTCGTGCAAAGTCAGGTTGGCGGCGTCGGAAATGACCAGGTGGGTTTCCACGGCGGGATTGGCCTGCAGCAGCTGCAGCAGGCGCACCCCGTACACCGCGCCGGTGGCGCCGGTGATGGCGATGACCAGCCGGCGCGGACGTGGATCAGGCATCGATCAGGGTTTTGAGTTCGCCGGAAGCAAACATTTCATCCATGATGTCCGAACCACCGATGAATTCGCCCTTGATGTAGAGCTGGGGAATGGTCGGCCAGTTGGAAAAATCCTTGATGCCCTGGCGCACCTCCGGGTCGTCCAGCACATTCACGGTGGCAATGTTTTGCACGCCGCAGGCTTTCAGAATCTGGATGGCGCGGCTGGAAAAGCCACACTGGGGAAATTGCGCAGTGCCCTTCATGAACAACACCACGGGGGTGCTGTTGACGGTTTCTTTGATCCAGGTTTGTACATCGCTCATGGCTGCCTCGGGTAAATTTTGATGTGATATCCGCATTTTATAAGAAATTGCTGACGGGGGTCGCCGACCGCGCCGGTCGGCTGGCAATAGGGCGCAGATCAGCGCTTCAGTTTGGCAAACGCCGCCACCATGCTGCTGTCGCTGGCGACGGCCGGCGCTTTGCCCTGGTGCTGCGCCAGCCGCTTGGCATCTTGACGGTCGCCGCGCTGTTCGACCTTGGCGCCCGGTTGCGGCGCGCTGTCCGTCAGCCGCATGGTCAGCGCAATCCGCTTGCGCTTTTCATCGACTTCCAGCACTTTGACGCGCACCACCTGGCCCGCTTTGACGACCGTGTGCGGATCTTTCACAAACGTGCTCGACAGCGCCGAAATGTGCACCAGGCCATCCTGGTGGACACCGATGTCGACAAACGCGCCAAAGGCGGCGACGTTGGTCACCACGCCTTCGAGAATCATGTCGGGGCGCAGGTCGCGCAGCGCTTCGACGCCGTCCTTGAACGTGGCGGTGGTAAATTCCGGGCGCGGATCGCGGCCCGGTTTTTCCAGCTCTTTCAAAATGTCGGTGACGGTCGGCACGCCGAAACGCTGGTCGGCGTAGCGCGCTGGCTGCAGGCTCTTGAGCAGGGCAATGTCGCCGATCAGCGTCTTCATGTCGCGCTTGACGTCGGCGAGGATTTTTTCCACCAGCGGGTACGATTCCGGGTGCACCGCCGAGGCATCAAGCGGATTGCTGCTGCCCATCACGCGTAAAAAGCCGGCCGCCTGTTCGAAGGTCTTGTCGCCCAGCCGTGGTACCGCTTTCAAGGCGGCGCGCGAAGCGAACGCGCCTTTCGCATCGCGGTAGCTGACGATGCTTTGCGCCACGCTGGCCGACAGTCCCGACACCCGCGCCAGCAGCGGCGCCGAGGCCGTGTTGACATCGACCCCGACCGCGTTGACGCAGTCTTCCACCACGGCGTCGAGCGCGCGCGCCAGCTGCGACTGCGAGACATCGTGCTGGTACTGGCCGACGCCGATCGATTTCGGATCGATCTTGACCAGCTCGGCCAGCGGGTCTTGCAGGCGGCGCGCAATCGACACGGCGCCGCGCAGCGACACATCCATGTCGGGCAGTTCGCGCGAGGCAAATTCGGACGCCGAGTAGACCGAGGCGCCTGCTTCCGAGACGACAATTTTGGTCAGTTTCAGTTCCGGCCGCTGCTTGATCAAGTCTTGCGCCAGCTTGTCGGTTTCGCGCGAGGCAGTGCCGTTGCCGATCGAAATGAGCGACACCTGGTGTTTGGCGGCCAGCTGACCGAGCAGGTGGAGCGCGCCATCCCAGTCGTTTTTTGGCTGGTGCGGATAGATCACGGCGGTATCGACCACCTTGCCGGTGGCGTCGACCAGCGCCACCTTGACGCCGGTGCGCAGGCCCGGATCGAGGCCCATGGTGGCGCGCGGTCCGGCCGGTGCGGCCAGCAGCAATGCCTTCAAATTGAGGGCGAACACGTCGATGGCGTCCAGTTCGGCCTTGTCGCGCAGCGCGCCCATCAATTCGGTTTCCAGGTGCATAAAACTTTTGACGCGCCAAGTCCAGCGCGCCGTGTCGCTGAGCCATTTGTCAGCGGGCCGGCCGCCGTTCTTGATGCCGAAGCGGGCGGCAATGCGCCCTTCGCACGGATTGAGCGGGGCATCCCATTTCGGCTTTTCCACTTCGGTGTCGAGCCGCAGGATGACGTCCAGGACCCCTTCGCGGCGTCCGCGCAACAGCGCCAGCGCGCGGTGCGAGGGCAGCGTCGCCAGGTTTTCTGCGTAATCAAAATAATCGGCAAATTTCTCGCCTTCGTCCTGCTTGCCTTCCACCACTTTCGACTGCACCACGCCATGTTCGCGCACGTACTCGCGCAGGGCGGCCAGCAGGGTGGCGTCTTCGGCAAAGCGCTCCATCAGGATCTGGCGGGCACCGTCGAGCGCGGCCTTGGCATCGAGCACGCCCGGATTGTTGCCGTCGTCACTGCTGAAGGGGGCCCGCAGATAGGCGCCGGCGGCCGCTTCGGGCAGCAGCGTGGGGTCGGCCAGCAGTGCCTCGGCCAGCGGCAGCAAGCCCGCTTCGATGGCGATCTGCGCCTTGGTGCGCCGTTTTTGTTTATATGGCAAATACAAGTCTTCCAGCCGGGTCTTGTCGACGGCGTGGGCGATGTGCTCGAGCAGCGCGGGGGTCATCTTGTTTTGCTCGGTGATCGAGCCGATGATGGCGGCGCGCCGCTCCTCGAGTTCGCGCAGGTAGCGCAGGCGCTCTTCCAGCAGGCGCAGCTGGATGTCGTCGAGGCCGCCAGTGGCTTCCTTGCGGTAGCGGGCAATAAACGGCACGGTGGCACCCTCGTCGAGCAGGGCAATGGCGGCGGCGACCTGGACCGGTTTGGCGGCCAGTTCTACGGCGAGGCGTTGTTCAATGGAAGGGAGCATGGGCACATCCTGGAAGTCGAGGCAGGATGATACCGGCTATGCAGCGAAGTGAACACCTGCTTGCCGCCCGACAGCGTAAAAATCTGCCGGGCAGGCTGCCGGCACCGTGCAGTCTTACGCCGACTTGAGGCGGCGCCCCAGCAGCCAGAGTGCGCCGGCCAGGCCGAACAGCCAGATGGACGCTGGTTCCGGCACCGATGCCGTGCCGGTCGAAAACAGCGTGGCCGAATAGGTGGTGGCGCCATCGGTGTTATTCAGGGTCACCAGCGTGAACAGGGCAGCGGTGGGGTCAAAGCCGGCAAAATACAAAATGCCATTACCAGAGAGAATCAACGCGGCGGCGGCGGTGTCGCTGCCAGGCACCCGGGTCACCGTCAGCGGCGCCGTCAGGCTAAAAGAAAAGAGGTCGGATGCGATGATAAAGTTGCCGTCCGCCGTGAAATCCTCAAACGACAAAATGTCATTAATGGTCCCGCACGGTGTGACAACGTTGGGAATGCAGACATAGGCGTTCAGGGCACCGGTGCCGGCATACCCGGTCAGAATGCCGGCCATGTCCGGGCTGGGCGAACCGGGCAGGGCGAAATCGAGTCCGCTGGCATTGGCCACCGAGCCGTCGCCACCGACCACATACAGGGTGCTGCCGGTACTTAACTGACTGCCCACCGCAATCGGGGTTGCCAGCGCTGGCTGCGCCGCGGCCAGTAGCAGCGCCAGGGCGCCGATCATGCGTGATAAATAGTGTTTCACCGTCGTCATCCTTGAAGTGAAATGGAAAGTGCCGCCTGGCAGAGGGAGCAAAAAATGTGCCAAAAAAATAAAAGCCATCGATTCAATAAATTAACTTTTTATTAATATTACGCTTGCATATGGCATAAATTATTCCGACAGCTAACTGCCAGTTACTAAATTATTCACGGAAAATATAGAGACACTTTTATCAAGGGGAGGGCGCGGCCCGGAGGGCGGGGGCCACTGCGAGCTTGCGGCGCCGTCGCTGTATCGCCAGCTTGTTTTACCGGGCCGTTCAGGCGATGATGTCAGACGGCCGCTGCCAAATGTAACTACCCAGCGCTTTCAACGGCGACCGCCGCTGTCCCGACGCCTGCGGGCAGGATGGCGCATAATGTCGCGTCTTATCTTTTTTGATACGGAATGCAAAGAACGATGCACACTTCGGATGTACGGCGCGATGACAGCATGGATGCCCGGCGCGATACCCCTGGCGGAGCGTCAGTGGCACCGGCGTCGCTCATGCCTGCCAGTCCGGGCGGCGCGCCCCTGGCGGCGCCCGTGGCCGGCTGGCTGCAACGGGTCGACGCCGCTGCCCACCCCCGTCCCAAGCTCAATGTCGACGTCAAGGACCCCAAGCTGGTCCAGTACAAATTCGTCTATGTGCTGGCGCCCACCAGTGGCGGCCGTCACGTCGCCTTGTGCCTGTGCAAGGCGCGTTTGCGGCCCAATGGCGAAGTGGCGGCAGCGAGCCCGGTGAGCGAAGTGTTTTCCCTGCTGTCGGCACCGCCCGCCTATCTGCAGGGCGACGATGAAGACCTGGTGCGCTTTTTTATCGCCATGCGCAGCGGCGCCTCGCAAACGAGCACCGCAACGGAACCGAAAGGCAAGATCGGCGCCATCCTGCTACAAATGTTGTTAGAACAAGACAAATTATTGTGGGCAAATTCCTGGCCAGACATGGCGAATGGCCTGGTCTATCCGCTGCAGGCGGGCGCGGTACGCAAGGCCAACCTGGTGTGGCGCGACGAAGGCCGCAGCGCGCGCCTGGGCTGGCAGGTCGAGCCGCCACTCGGCGCCACCCATAGCGCCGCCGACCAGATCGATTACATGCTGCCCACCGATCCCCCGTGGTATATCGACAACCTGTCATGCGGCCCGCTCGAGCTCAACCGCGGTGGCGTCGACATCTCGCTGGCCGAACTGCAGGCGCTGGTGGCGCAGGCGCCGGTGTTGACCGGCAGCGACAAGAAACGGGTATCGCAACTGTTGCTGGCGCACGGCTTGCAACAATTGATGCCCTTGCCGCAGCCACTGACCCAGCGCCTGCGCGACGATGTCATACCGCAAGCCTGGCTGCAGCTCGACAGTGTGCAACTGGCCGAGGGCGCCACCCAGCGCTGGCATGACGTCGCCGTGCTGTCTTTCGATTATGACGGTGAGCGGGTGTCGTTCGACCCCGACCAGCGCGTGGTGCGGCAGCTGGGCGAGGTCACCGAAGTGATCGCCCGCAACAGTGCGGCCGAAGGCGCCGCGCTGGCGGCCTTGAAAGCGCTGGGCTTCCGCAAGCCCGCCACGGCACCTTTAAATGGCCTGGCTGGCGCCGTCCAGCTCGAATCACAGGCGCACTGGATCCGCTTCGCCGGGGCCGACCTCGCGGCACTGCAGGCGGCTGGCTGGCGTATCGAGCGGGCCCGTCACTATCGGTATGACGTGGTGGCGGTCGACCACTGGTATGCCGAAATCGACCAGCCTGCCGAGGCGAACAATGCCTGGTTCGAGCTGGAGCTGGGCATCGTGGTCAACCACAAGCGGGTGCCGCTGCTGCCCGTGCTGGTGCAATTGATCCGCAACGCCCCCAGCGACTTCGATCCCGATGTGCTGGCCGCCCATGCCGACACCGACCAGATGCTGGCGCCGCTGGCCGACGGCATGCGGGTGGCGCTGCCGTGGGGCCGTTTGAAACCGATCCTGGCCACGCTGGGCGAACTGTATTTCAGCGACAAGATCAAGAACCGTGTGCGGCTGTCGACGCTGGACGCTGCCCGCCTCGAAGAACTGGCGCGCGGCGCCGACCTCGAGTGGCACGGCGGCGCCCAGTTACGCGAGACCGGGCGCAAGCTCAGCCTGTTCGGCTCGGTGCAAAAAGTGCCCGCCCCGGCCGGCCTGCGCGCCACCCTGCGCGACTACCAGGCCGACGGCCTGGCCTGGATGCAGTTTTTGCGCGAATACGACCTGGCCGGCATCCTCGCCGATGACATGGGGCTGGGCAAAACCGTGCAAACCCTGGCCCACATCCTGGTGGAAAAGGAAGCGGGCCGCCTGACCAGCCCGGCCTTGGTGATCGCCCCCACCAGCCTGATGACCAACTGGCAGGAAGAAGCGGCGCGCTTCGCCCCCGGCTTGCGCGTGCTGCTGTTGCAGGGCAAGGAGCGGCTCGACCTGTTCGACCGCATCGATGACTGCGACATCATCCTGACCACCTACGCGCTGTTGCCGCGCGACGAAGAAAAGCTGCGCCAGCACAGCTATCACCTGGTCATCCTCGACGAATCGCATTACATCAAGAACAACCGCTCGAAGGCAGCGCAGAGCGCCGGCCAGCTCAATGCGCGCCACCGCCTGTGCCTGACCGGCACGCCGCTGGAAAACCACCTGGGCGAACTGTGGTCGCAGTTCCATTTCCTGCTGCCGGGCCTGCTGGGCGATGAAAAAACCTTCAACAGCCAGTTCCGCCACCCCATCGAGCGGCAGGACGATCCCTTGCGGCGCACCTTGCTGAACCGCCGCATCCGGCCGTTTTTATTGCGCCGTACCAAGGACAATGTGGCCAAGGAATTGCCGCCAAAAACCGAAATGGTGCGCAAGGTGGAACTGTCGGGCGCCCAGCGCGATTTGTATGAAACCGTGCGCCTGGCGATGGACAAGAAAGTGCGCGACGAGATCGACAAGAAGGGCGTGGCGCGCAGCCAGATCGTGATCCTCGAAGCGCTGCTCAAGCTGCGCCAGGTGTGCTGCGACCCGCGGCTGGTCAAGGCGCTGCCGGCACGCAAGAAAGAATCGCCGTCAGCCAAGTTGATCGACCTGATGCAGATGGTCGACGACCTGTTGCAAGAGGGCCGCAAGATCCTGGTGTTTTCGCAATTTACCAGCATGCTGGCGTTGATCCAGGAAGAACTCGACGCCCGCCATATTCCCTACGCGCTGCTGACGGGCGACACCAAAGACCGCGCTGCCCAGGTGGCGGCGTTCCAGCAGGGCGCGGTGCCGATTTTCCTGATCAGTCTGAAAGCCGGTGGCGTCGGCCTGAACCTGACGGCGGCCGACACCGTCATTCACTATGACCCGTGGTGGAACCCGGCGGCGGAAAACCAGGCCACCGACCGTGCCTGGCGCATCGGCCAGGAAAAACCGGTGTTCGTCTACAAATTGATCGCCAAGGGCACGCTGGAAGAAAAAATCCAGCTGCTGCAGCAAAAAAAGCAGGATCTGGCGCAATCGATTCTGGCCGATGGCGAAGCGAACAAGCTGGTGCTCACGCAGGAAGACTTGCAAGCCATTTTTGCCCCCCTCGAAGACTAGGAATAACGCATGCTGGCTGTCGATTGCGCGCCCGACCCGTTTCAAACCATCGCAGAACTGAGTGGCGACATTGCCTTCATCGTCGCCCTGCCGGACGCCGCCGTGCGTTATATGGGCGCTGGCTGCGCGGCGCTGACCGGGTACAGCAGCGCCGAGTGGTGCGATCCGATGTCGGATGCTGCTGCCGTGCTGGCCGGGCTGATGGCCGGCTGGCAGCTGCGGCTGGCACGCCTGGTCGATGGCACTGGCAAGGGGGACAATGGCGGCGGTACCAATAAACTGGTGCGCGAAGTGGAAATCACCCACCGGCGCGGTCACAAGGTGCCGCTGGAGATCATTTCCACCTTCACCTTCGACGCTGCCGGTCACGCCGCCGCCCTGGTCGGGGTGGTCCGCGACGTCGCCCAGCGGCGCGAGCACGAAGCGGGCCGGCGCCGTTTTGCCAGCATGCTCAACCACGAATTTCGCACCCCGCT
Organism: Massilia sp. PWRC2; assembly: GCF_049896725.1. NCBI lineage: Bacteria > Pseudomonadati > Pseudomonadota > Betaproteobacteria > Burkholderiales > Oxalobacteraceae > Massilia > Massilia sp. PWRC2. Next base: position 125,037 of record NZ_JAFCUW010000006.1, on the reverse strand, counting down.
GTCGACCATCGATGGCGCCATCCAGCGTTTGCAGGTGACCGGCCAGGCAGCCGATCAGGCCACCCTTGACCGCTACCGCAAGATTGCCAACGCGGTCGATCAAATGATTGGCATGCTCGAGCAGTACTTGTCGCCCGACGTCGTCGCCGCCAGCGGCACGGTGGCGCGCAGCGACCGCGTCAACCCGCGCCGCCTGCTCGAAGAAGGGGCGCAGTGGGTGCGCGCCAGCGGCCGCACGGTCACCCTCGAGCTGGGCAAGCTGCCCGACAGCCTGCGCGGCGAACCACAGGGATTACGGCTGGTCTTGCGCGTGCTGATCGACAATGCCTTGCAGTACGGCCCGGCCGACCAGCCGATCGCCCTGCTGGGCAGCGTGCGCGGCGACACCATCGTGCTGGCGGTGCACGACAGCGGTGCCGGCGTGCCGGCTGGCGAAGAACAGCAAGTATTTGGCAAGCATGTGCGCGGTAGCAACGCCGGCCATCTGGCGGGGGCCGGCCTCGGCCTGTACATGGCGCGCTCGGTGGTGGAAGTCCATGGCGGCGTCATCGAGTACCAGCGGCAGGTCGTCAACGACGGCGGCGCGCGCACGGCGTTTCGTATTTGCTTGCCGGTTCGGACTGTAACAGGGAAAGAGGTTGCCACAGCCGGTCCCAGCAGTGATAATTCCGGTAACAAACACTAAGTTGGCGGTGGGCATCGAAATTGTCCATGGTTAATGTCCAATGAACTATCGGCAAACCCATGACCCAGATTCTGATCGTTGAAGACAACGGCGACTACGCCGACGACATGGCGGAATTCCTCCGTGAGCAAGGTCATGACGTCGGGCTGGCCACCACGGCCGCCGATATGTGGCTGGCGCTGACCAAGACGCCCGCTGCGGTGGTGGTGCTCGACCTCGGTCTGCCGGACGAGGACGGTTTTACGGTGATCCCGCGCATGCGCCAGCTGTACCCGGAAATTGGCTTGCTGGTGTTGACCGGCCGGGTGGCCTTCGACAACCGCATTCTCGGCCTGCAGCTGGGCGCTGACCATTATTTGAGCAAGCCGATCAAGTTTCCCGAACTGGCCGCCCACATCGAGGCGCTCGACCGCCGGGTGCGGCCGCAAGAACCCGCTTTTCCTCCCAGCAAATGGAATTTGCGCGTCAGCGCGCGCCAGCTCGAGCTGATGGGCGCGGTCATCGATTTGACCGAAAAAGAGTGCAATTTTCTGCACCTGTTGACCATCAACACGCGCGCCGTGCCGCGCCAGGTGATCGTCGCCGGCATGGGCGGCGATGAAGCCGACGCCAGCCGCCGGGTCGACATGCTGGTGTACCGCCTGCGCAAGAAAGCGCGCTCGGGCCTGGGCCAGGACTTGCCGCTGCGCAGCGCCTACGGCGAAGGCTACAGTTTATCGGCCGGCTTCAGCCTGTCGTAGCGGCGCTTTCTTAAAATCGGGGACAGAGTCGGCCAGGCCCGCTACAATGGGGTTTTACGATGCTCCCCGACCATGGCCCGTCTGCCCCGGCTGATCGTTCCGCACCAGCCCCATTTTATTCTTCAACACGGTAACGACAGTCAGCCGCTGTTTCGCGCGCCCGACGATTACCGCCAGTTTTTGCAGTGGCTGCAGCAAAGCGCCCGCCTGTGCAAGGTGGCCATCCACGCCTATGCGCTGCTGCCCGACCGCGTGCTGCTGCTGGCCACGCCCGGCGACGACGCTGGCCTGGCCACCTGCCTGCAGCGCTGCGGCCGCTACTATGTCCCCTGGTACAACGCCAAATACGCGCGCAGCGGCGCCCTGTTCGGCGGCCGTTTTAAAACCGCCGTGGTCGAAGCGGCCGCCTACCTGCTGCCGTGCAGCCTGTACATCGAAGATGCGCCGCGGCGCGCCGGCCTGCACGCCGACGGCAGCGCCTGGCCGTGGTCGAGCCTGGGCCAGCACGCCGGCCTCGGCATCGATGCCCTGGTCACCGATCACCGCCTGCTGTGGGACCTGGGCAACACGCCATTCCAGCGCGAAGCGGCGTGGAAAGCCTTGAGCGAACGCGGCCTGACCAGCGCCACCATCAGCGACATCGAAGCGTGCGTGCTCAAGGGCTGGCCGCTCGGCTCGCCCGCCTTCAAGGCCGATTTGCAAAAGAATGCGCAGCGCCAGGTCCTGCCAGCGCGGCGCGGGCGGCCGCCGAAACCCCGGGTCACAGCACCTGCTGACTCTGTCCCCAATTAATTATTTTAGGTTAAAAATTGGTTTTAATTCGACTCCGACCCTAATTTTTCTATTTGAATTTTTTGCTGCGTTGCGATATGGTCCATCTTCACCTGTTCAAAAGCTGTGGAGAGTTCGATGATTGCCCAAGGTTTGTACGACCCGTCCAACGAGCACGATGCCTGCGGCGTCGGTTTTATTGCCCACATCAAGGGCAACAAATCGCATTCGATTATTGAACAGGGTCTGTTGATCCTGAAAAATCTCGATCACCGGGGTGCCGTTGGCGCCGACAAGCTGATGGGCGATGGCGCCGGCATCCTGATCCAGATTCCCGATCAGTTTTTCCGCGACGAAATGGCCAAGCAGGGCGTCGAACTGCCACCGCCCGGCGAATACGGGGTCGGCATGGTGTTCTTGCCGAAAGAACACGCCTCGCGCATCGCTTGCGAGCAAGAGATCGAGCGCGCCGCCCGCATCGAGGGGCAAGTCGTGCTGGGCTGGAGAAATGTGCCCATCGATGAGGCGATGCCAATGTCGCCCACGGTGCGCGCCAAGGAACCGGTGATTCGCCAAATTTTTATTGGCCGCGGTCCCGACATCATGGTCACCGACGCCCTCGAGCGCAAACTGTATGTGATCCGCAAATCGTCCGGTCACGCCATCCAGGCCTTAAAACTGTTGCACGGCAAAGAATTCTTTGTGCCATCGATGTCGGCCCGCACCATTGTCTACAAGGGCTTGCTGCTGGCCGACCAGGTCGGGGTGTACTACCAGGATCTGCAAGATCCGCGCTGCATCTCGGCGCTGGCGCTGGTGCACCAGCGCTTTTCCACCAACACCTTCCCCGAGTGGCCGCTGTCGCACCCGTATCGCCTGATCGCCCACAATGGCGAAATCAACACCGTCAAGGGCAATTTCAACTGGATGCGCGCGCGCGAAGGGGTGATGAAATCTGCCGTGCTGGGCGAAGACCTGCAAAAGCTGTTCCCCCTCATTTATGAAGGCCAGTCCGACACCGCCTGTTTCGACAATGCGCTCGAACTGTTGATCATGGCCGGCTACCCGATCGCCCAGGCGATGATGATGATGATCCCCGAGGCGTGGGAAAACCACACCTTGATGGACGACAACCGTAAAGCCTTCTACGAGTATTACGCCTCGATGATGGAGCCGTGGGACGGCCCGGCGGCGATGGCGTTTACCGATGGCCGCCACATCGGCGGCACGCTCGACCGCAATGGCTTGCGGCCGGCGCGCTACATCGTCACCGACGACGACCTGGTGGTGATGGCTTCCGAATCGGGCGTGCTGCCGATCGCCGAATCGAAGATCATCCAGAAATGGCGCCTGCAGCCGGGCAAGATGTTCTTGATCGACCTCGAAGCGGGCCGCATCATCGACGATAAAGAACTCAAGGACATGTACGCCAACGCCAAGCCGTATAAAGCGTGGATCAATTCGGTGCGCATCAAGCTGGGCGAACTGAAGCTGGCCGAAAGCCAGCTGGCCCACAACCGTGCGCGCCAGTTGCCGGCCCAGGGCGAGCAGGCACCGGCCTCGGTGCTCGATCGCCAGCAGGCGTTTGGCTACACCCAGGAAGACATCAAATTTCTGATGGCGCCGATGGCTATGCTGGGCGAAGAGGCGACCGGTTCGATGGGCAACGATTCGCCGCTCGCCGTGATGTCGAACAAGCTCAAACCTTTATATAACTATTTTAAACAGCTGTTTGCCCAGGTCACCAACCCGCCCATCGACCCGATCCGTGAAGCGATGGTGATGTCGCTGGTCTCTTTCATTGGCCCCAAGCCGAATTTATTGGACACCAACAACGTCAACCCACCGATGCGGCTGGAAGTGTCGCAACCGGTGCTGGGCTTTGATGACATGGTGCGCCTGCGCAATATCAGCGCCCACACGGGCGGCAAGTTCAAGTCCTACGAATTGAATATCTGCTATCCGGTGGCATGGGGCAAGGATGGCATCGAAGCATCGCTCGCTTCGCTGTGCGCGGAAGCGGTCGATGCCGTCAAATCGGGCCACAACATCCTGATTATTTCTGACCGTGCCGTGTCGTCGGCACAGGTGGCCATGCCGGCGTTGCTGGCCACCTCGGCCATTCACCAGCACCTGGTGGGCCGTGGTCTGCGCGCCTCCACCGGCCTGGTGGTGGAAACCGGCTCGGCCCGCGAAACCCACCACTTCGCCCTGCTGGCCGGCTTCGGCGCCGAGGCGGTGCACCCTTACCTGGCAATGGAAACCCTGGCCGAACTGGCGCGCGGCCTGGGCGCCGACATGTCGGAAGAAAAAGCCATCTATAACTACACCAAGGCCATCGGCAAGGGCTTGATGAAGGTGATGTCGAAGATGGGCATCTCGACCTATATGTCGTATTGCGGCGCGCAAATCTTTGAAGCGGTGGGCTTGAACAAATCGCTGGTCAACAAATATTTCCGCGGCACCGCTTCGGGCGTGGAAGGGATCGGCGTGTTCGAAGTGGCCGAAGAAGCGTTGCGCCTGCACAATCTGGCGTTTGGCAACGACCCGCTGCTGGCCGAAGCGCTCGACACCGGTGGCGAATATGCCTACCGGGTGCGCGGCGAAGACCACATGTGGACGCCGGACGCCATCGCCAAGCTGCAGCACGCCACCCGCGCCAACAATTTTAGTAGCTATAAAGAGTACGCCCAGCTGATCAACGACCAGACGCGCCGTCACCTGACCCTGCGCGGCCTGTTCGAGTTCAAGCTCGACCCGGCCAGGGCGATCCCCCTCGATGAAGTCGAGCCGGCCAAGGATATCGTCAAGCGCTTTGCCACCGGCGCCATGTCGCTCGGCTCGATCTCGACAGAAGCGCACGCCACATTGGCAATTGCCATGAACCGCATCGGCGGCAAGTCGAACACGGGAGAGGGCGGCGAAGATCCGGCCCGCTATACCCAGGAATTGAAAGGCATTCCAATCCGCCAGGGCCAGACCATGGCCTCCGTCATCGGCGCCCACAATGTTGCCGTCGACATTCCCCTGCAGGATGGCGACTCGCTGCGCTCGCGCATCAAGCAGGTGGCGTCCGGCCGCTTCGGTGTGACCGCCGAATACCTCAACTCGGCCGACCAGATCCAGATCAAGATGGCGCAGGGCGCCAAGCCCGGAGAAGGTGGCCAGCTGCCCGGCCACAAGGTGTCGGAATACATTGCCAGCCTGCGCTTTTCGGTACCCGGCGTCGGCCTCATTTCGCCGCCGCCGCACCACGATATTTATTCGATCGAAGACCTGGCCCAGCTGATTCACGATCTCAAAAACGCCAATCCGCGGGCGTCGATTTCCGTCAAGCTGGTCTCGGAAGTGGGCATCGGCACGGTGGCCGCCGGCGTCACCAAGGCCAAGGCCGATCACGTGGTGGTCGCCGGCCATGACGGCGGCACCGGGGCGTCGCCACTGTCTTCCGTCAAACATGCGGGCACGCCGTGGGAACTGGGCCTGGCGGAAACCCAGCAAACCCTGGTGCTCAACGGTTTGCGCAGCCGCATCCGGGTGCAGGCCGATGGCCAGATGAAAACCGGCCGCGACGTCGTCATTGCCGCCATGCTGGGCGCCGACGAGATCGGTTTTGCGACGGCCCCGCTGGTGGTCGAAGGTTGCATCATGATGCGCAAGTGCCACCTGAACACCTGCCCGGTGGGCGTGGCCACCCAGGACCCGGTGCTGCGCGCCAAGTTTGCCGGCAAGCCCGAGTACGTCGTCAATTACTTCTTCTTTGTTGCCGAAGAAGCCCGTCAACTGATGGCGCAGCTGGGCATCCGCACGTATGACGAACTGATCGGCCGCGCCGACCTGCTCGACAAGTCGAAGGCGATTTCGCACTGGAAGGCCATGGGCTTGGACTTCAGCAATATTTTTTATCAGCCACCGGTGCAGGAAGGGCAGTCGATTTACCACACCGAATCGCAGGAACATGGTCTCGACAAGGCACTCGACCATAAACTGATCGCCCAGGCCAAGGCCGCGCTGGAAAAGGGCGAACGGGTGTCGTTCATTTCTCCCGTGCGCAACGTCAACCGCACCGTCGGCACCATGCTGTCGGGCGAAGTGGCCAAGCGCTATGGTCACGCCGGTTTGCCCGATGACACCATCCACATTCAGTTGCAGGGCACCGCCGGGCAATCGGCCGCCGCCTTCCTCGCTGCCGGTATCACCATCGACCTGGTCGGCGAAGGCAACGATTACGTCGGCAAGGGCTTGTCGGGCGGGCGCATCATCGTGCGGCCGAACACCGAATTTCGTGGCTGGGCCGTCGACAACATCATCGTCGGCAACACGGTGCTGTATGGCGCCATCGCCGGCGAAGCGTTTTTTAATGGCGTCGCTGGCGAGCGTTTTGCCGTGCGCAACTCGGGCGCCACCGCCGTCGTTGAAGGTTGCGGCGACCATGGCTGCGAATACATGACGGGCGGCACCGTGGTGCTGCTGGGCGAAACGGGCCGCAACTTTGCGGCCGGCATGTCGGGCGGTGTCGCCTATGTGTACGATCCGAAAAACGAGTTCGACAAGCGCTGCAATATGACCATGGTCAACCTCGAACGCGTCCATGCGAGCAAGGAGCAGGGCGATGTGGCCGGCTGGCACAGCCAGAGCCGTGGCGCCGCGCGCGAATCCGATGAAGCCATCCTCAAGCGCCTGATCGAGCGCCATTTCAAGCACACGGGCAGCACCCGCGCCCGCTTCCTGCTCGATAACTGGGCCGATGCCCGCGCCAAGTTTGTCAAGGTGTTCCCGACCGACTACAAGCGCGCGCTCGAAGAGATGCACAACAGCAGCATGGAGGAAGCTGCCGAGAAAGTCGATGGCGCTAGCGCTGCGGCCCAACTGCCTGGCGTAACTGTCGCTTAACTGCGCCGCATCGCTTGCGTACTCAACAATAAGACAAGGATTTATCGTGGGAAAAATCACCGGTTTCATGGAATTCAAGCGCCAGGACGAGGGCTATCTGCCAGCGCAGGAGCGCGTCAAGAATTACCAGGAGTTCGTGCTGCACCTGTCCGACCCGGAAGCGAAACTGCAGGCAGCGCGCTGCATGGATTGCGGCATCCCGTTTTGCAACACGGGCTGCCCCGTCAACAACGTCATCCCCGACTGGAATGACCTGGTGTATCACGGCAATTACCGGGCCGCGCTCGACAACCTGCACTCGACCAACAATTTCCCGGAATTCACCGGTCGCATTTGCCCGGCGCCGTGCGAATCGGCGTGCACCCTTGGCATCAATGACGACGCCGTCGGCATCAAGTCGATCGAGCACAAGATCATCGATACGGGCTGGGAAAAAGGCTGGGTGGTAGCGCAGCCGCCCGCGCATTTGACGGGCAAGAAAGTGGCGATCGTCGGCTCCGGCCCGGCCGGGCTGGCCGCTGCCCAGCAACTCGCGCGCGTGGGGCACGCCGTCACCGTGTTTGAGAAAAGCGACCGCGTCGGTGGCTTGCTGCGTTACGGCATTCCCGATTTTAAGATGGAGAAATCGCACATCGACCGGCGCATCGAACAGATGCAAGCCGAAGGCGTGGTCTTTAAAACCAGCACCCTGATCGGCAAGGATTTTCCTGCCAGCGTCAACAACTGGGCCAAGAACACCATTTTTCCCGAAGATTTGAGCAAGGAATTCGACGCCGTCATCATCGCCGGCGGCGCCGAGCAGCCGCGTGACTTGCCGGTGCCGGGCCGCGAACTCAAGGGCGTGCACTTCGCCATGGATTTCCTGCCCTGGCAAAACAAGGTCAATGCCGGTGACAAGGTCAAGGACCAGCTCAAAGCCAGCGGCAAGCACGTTGTCGTCATCGGCGGCGGCGATACCGGTTCCGACTGCGTCGGCACCAGCAACCGTCACGGCGCCGCCTCGGTGGCGCAGTTCGAACTGATGCCGCAGCCACCCGAAGTGGAAAACAAGCCACTGGTGTGGCCGTACTGGCCGACCAAGCTGCGCACCTCGTCCTCGCACGAAGAAGGTTGCGAGCGCGACTGGGCGGTGGCGACCAAGCGCTTTGAAGGCAAGCATGGCAAGGTCGACAAGCTGATCGCCTGCAAGGTTGAGTGGAAAGACGGCAAGATGAGCGAAGTGCCTGATTCCGAGTTCGAAATGAAAGCAGACTTGGTGCTGCTGGCCATGGGCTTTGTATCACCCGTACAACAGGTGCTCGATGCCTTCGGCGTCGACAAGGACAACCGCGGCAACGCCCGCGCCAGCACCGACGGCGACGGTTGCTACGCCACCTCGGTGCCCAAGGTATTCGCCGCCGGCGACGTCCGCCGCGGCCAGTCGCTGGTGGTGTGGGCCATCCGCGAAGGGCGCCAGTGCGCACGCGCCGTCGATGAATTTTTGATGGGAAGCTCGAATCTGCCGCGCTGACAGGCGCCCCCTGTTACCGGTGTAGCCGGCCTGACGGGGGCATTGAGCCACTAAACTATTGCAGCTTGCGCGGCGCCGCTGCAGCGGCAGTCAAGGCATGGTTGATGGATACTCAAATGTGTCGCGATGCCCGGATAGTGTGTCGTGAATGTGTCGCGCATGTGTCGCAAATGTGTGGCGCGAATTCGTTATCCATAGGCAACGTACGGCAAGATTGTTACACCGTATGTTAGGATGCGTGTTGATAGACGGTGGCCGGATGAATCTGATTGATCCCCGCTGACACCATGCCGAGGATCGATGGAACGAGCGCCAGACCTGTTGTTAATGATCGTCCCGCTCGCGCCGTGGTGCTGGCCGGCGGCGCTATGACGTGCGCCAACCTGAACCTGGCCAATTGCGCCGATGAGCCCATTCACATTCCCGGCCTGGTGCAGCCGCATGGTGCCCTGCTGGTGTTCGACGACCAGCAGGCCTTGCTGGGTTGGAGTGCGAATGCCAACGAACTGATCGGCGTGATGCCTGTGCTGGGGGCGGCGGCCAGCGCGCTCGGCTTACCTAGCGACACCCTCGCGGCATTGCACGACGTCGCCGCCGAGATGGTCGACGGCGAAGCGCTGCCGAGCGCCTGCGAAGTATTCATCGGCGCGCGCGAATTCGATTGCATCGTGCACGGCCATCGTCAGCGCCTGCTGATCGAATTCGAGCAGCGTGCGGTCGGTTCCGATGTGGTCGCCTCGTTCGCCCTCAAGGCGCACGCCGCCATCGACCGCCTGAAGCGACAAACCTCGATCGACGCCCTGTTAAACATGGCGGTGCAGCAAGTGCGCCAGTTGACCGGCTTCGACCGCGTGATGGCTTACTACTTCCGCCATGACGACAGCGGCGACGTGGTGGCCGAATCGAAGGTCGACAGCATCGACGCCTATCTGGGCCGGCGCTATCCCGCCAGCGATATTCCGGACCAGGCGCGCCGTCTGTACCTGCTCAACACCTTGCGGCTGATCGCCGATGTCGGCTACCAGCCGGTGCCAGTGCTGGGCCGCGAGGGCGACGCCGCTGTCGACATGAGCCACAGCGTACTGCGCAGCGTGTCGCCGATCCACGTCGAATATTTGCAGAACATGGGCGTGCAGGCCTCGCTGAGCGTGTCGATCGTTGTCAATGGCCGCCTGTGGGGCATGCTCGCCTGCCATCACCGCACGCCACGCCAGGTGCCGTATTCGATCCGCATGGCCACCGATGTGCTGGCCCAGGTGCTCGCTTCGAGCGTGCAGACGCTCGAAGCGAGGGCGCAAGCGGCGCTGATCGAGCGCGCCGCCGAACTCGGTTCGCGCATGCTGGCGGCGATCAGCGAGGACGACAACGTCATCGCCACCCTCGACGCCTATGCCGATGAATTGCGCCAGACGCTGGGAGCGGACGCCCTGATCGTCTCGCAACTGGGCGAGTTGACCATCCACGGCGAACTCGATGTCGCAGTGGCCACGGCCATCGTGCAAGCGCTGCCAGCCGACGGCGGCGTGCTGTACCAATATACCTCGCTCGACCAGTGGCCGCAGCCGCTGCGCGCGCAGCTGGGCACTTGGGCCGGCATGCTGGCCATGTCGTTTGACGCCAGCACCCAGGGCGTGATGGTGGCCTTGCGACGTGAACAGATCGAGCAGGTGCGCTGGGCCGGCAAGCCCGACAAGGTGGTGGCGCACGGTCCGCTCGGTCCGCGGCTGACCCCGCGCGGCTCGTTCAATGAGTGGCGCGAAACCGTGCGCGGCCGTGCCGAACCGTGGAACGACACCGCGCTCACCATTGCCGGCCAGCTGCTTGCCAAACTGAGCCGTTCGGTGGCGGCGCGCAATGCCGAAATCGACCGTGCCCGTACCGAACTGATGGCCATGCTGGGCCATGACCTGCGCGATCCCTTGCAAGCCATTGCCATGGCAGGCGTCCTGCTTGAGCGGGGTTCGCCGCCGGCGCCGCTGGGGCGGCGCATCCAGTCGTCGAGCAACCGCATGCAACGCCTGATCGGCCATGTGCTCGACATGAGTCGCATAAACGGCGGCATCGGCCTGGGGATCAATCCGACCAGCGTCGCCTTGCACGAGGTGGTGTCGGAACTGGTGGACGAAGTGGGCGCCGCCCACCCGGGGGCGCACTTCGAACTCGACATCCCGGCGCCGGTGCCGGCGCTGGCCGATGCCGACCGCCTGGTGCAGGTGCTGGCCAATTTATTGAGCAATGCCCGCCATCACGGTGAGCTGGGCAAACCGATCCAGGTCAGCCTGCACACCATCGGCGAACAGGCGGTGCTGACGGTGCGCAACCACGGCGTGCCGATCGCGCCGGCGCTCGCCAAAAAATTGTTCGACCCATTCAAGCACACCTCGCTGAACAATTCGCGCAACCGCCGCGGCATGGGCCTCGGTCTGTATATCGCCCATCAGATCGTGCACGGCCATGGTGGCGTGCTCGCCTACCGTTACGACAATCCGCAAGTGGTGTTCACGGTGGCCCTGCCGCTGCGGCCGGCGTCCAGCCTGCGCTGAGGCGCCGCGAATTTTCTGTAAAGTACAGTCTGACGCCACCAAAGGGCGCGCTTCGCGCATTTACATACATACGTGTAGCATTGGCATACGGCAGCGCTGGAGGGCAGGGCTGGACAAATAATCAATATAAACAGCGACTTGCGCAGCAAATTATCTGACCCGTCGTTCAGTAGTGTTGTATTCTGTGCCACTGAGCCAGGCTTGAGTTGACCCCGGGTCAGCAAGGATTGACCTTTCTGCACTACAATACGCCATTGCCAAATACCGAATATGCCTGTGAGCAACCTCGTCGAAATCCGCGATCTCCAATTTGCCTATGGAGAGCGCGTCATCCTGTCTGACCTGCACATGGACTTTCCCCGTGGGAAGGTGATCGCCGTCATGGGCGGTTCCGGCTGTGGCAAGACGACCGTGCTGCGCCTGATCGGCGGGCAAATCCGTCCGCGCAAGGGCAGCGTGGCAGTCGGCGGCGAGATCGTGCACGAACTCGAGACCGACGCCTTGTACCGGCTGCGTCGCAAGATGGGCATGCTGTTCCAGTTCGGCGCCCTGTTCACCGACCTGAACGTGTTTGACAACGTCGCCTTCCCGCTGCGCGAACACACCGATCTGCCGGAAGAATTGATCCGCGACCTGGTGCTGCTCAAACTGAACGCGGTCGGCTTGCGCAACGCCCACAAGTTAAAGCCATCGGAAATTTCCGGCGGTATGGCGCGCCGCGTTGCAGTGGCGCGCGCCATCGCCCTCGATCCCGAGCTGATCATGTATGACGAGCCGTTCGCCGGCCTCGACCCCATTTCGATGGGCGTCACCGCCAACCTGATCCGCAAACTCAATGATGCGCTGGGCTCGACCTCGATCCTCGTGTCGCATGATGTCCAGGAGTGCTTCGCCATCGCCGATTACGTCTATTTTATGTCCGCCGGCAAAATCGTGGCGCGCGGCACCCCGGCCGAGATGCGCGTCTCGACCGACCCGTACGTCATGCAGTTTGTCAACGCCGCCCCGGACGGTCCGGTGCCCTTCGATTATCCCGGCAAATCGCTCGACGACGACCTCGGTCTGGGAGCCCGCGCATGATCGCCGCCTTCGTCGGCAACGGGCTCGCCCGCGTTGGCGCGTACGCGCGCGAAACGGTCGCCAGCGTCGGCTTTGCCGCCCGCTCGTTCTGCGGCCTGCTGGCGGTGTCGCCGGGCGCCATGAAGCGGCCCGGCCTGATTTCCGAACAGGTCCACTTCATTGGGAACTATTCGCTGGTCTTGATCACCGTTTCCGGCCTGTTCGTCGGCATGGTGCTCGGTCTGCAGGGCTATATCACCCTGACGCCGTACGGCGCCGAACAAAAGCTGGGCCAGGTGGTGGCGCTGGCGCTGGTGCGCGAACTGGGGCCGGTGGTGACGGCGCTGCTGTTTGCCGGTCGTGCCGGCACCTCGCTGACGGCGCAAATTGGCTTGATGAAGGCTGGTGAACAATTGTCTGCCATGGAAATGATGGCGATTAACCCGATTCAGCGCGTGCTGGCCCCGCGTTTCTGGGCCGGCGTGATTGCCATGCCAATCCTGGCGACGATTTTCAGCGCCGTCGGGGTGCTCGGCGGTTACCTGGTCGGCGTGCAGCTGATCGGCGTCGACGAAGGCGCCTTCTGGTCGCAGATGCAGGCCAACGTCGATGTGCGCGCCGACGTCCTCAACGGCGTCATCAAGAGCCTGGTGTTCGGTGTGGCGGTGACGTTCACGGCCCTGTTCCAGGGCTACCATGCGGACCCGACGCCGGAAGACGTCTCGCGCGCCACCACCCGTACCGTGGTGATCGCCTCGTTGATGGTGTGGGGGCTGGACTTCGTGATGACGGCCATGATGTTTAACAAGTGAATGTTAACCAACAAGTGCAAAACAAGACGTGCAAACAACGCAATACCAGCACGCAAACTGAATCTGGCGACATCGCCTGAGCGAAACAATTAGAGTGAGTATAAATTATGCATCGTAAAACTATCGACGTCTGGGTTGGCTTGTTCGTTCTGTTGGGCTTGGCTGCCTTGCTGTTCCTCGCCCTCAAGGCGGGTAATATGAGCACCTTGTCGCTGAGCAAAACGTATGCCATCACGGGCAAATTTGACAATATCGGCGGCCTCAAACCGCAGGCACCGGTCAAGAGTGCTGGCGTGGTGGTGGGACGGGTTGGCGATATCCGCTTCGATAACAAAAGCTTTCAAGCCATGGTCACACTCGAGATGGATGCCAGTCACCAGTTTCCGAAAGACAGTTCGCTGAAAATTCTGACCGCCGGTTTGCTGGGCGAGCAGTACATCGGCATCGTGCCGGGCGGCGACATGGTCAATCTGGCGCCGGGCGACCGCATCAACAGCACCCAGTCGGCCACGGTGCTGGAAGACTTGATTAATCAGTTTATATACAGCAAGGCCGCGGACGGAAAGGACACCGCTAAATGATGACGCTTTCTCCCCGCTTACCCGCATTTTCTCGCCTGCGCAGCAGCGCCGTGCTGGTGGCCGTGGCCGCCAGCGCGCTGCTGTCGGGCTGCGCCACCGGTCCCAACCCGCGCGACCCCTACGAGTCGTTCAATCGCAAGATGTTCACCTTCAACGACACGGTCGACCGGGTCGCCCTCAAGCCAGCCGCCACCGCCTACAAGAAGGTGTTGCCATCCGTGGTGCAAACGGGTGTCAACAATTTCTTTGGTAACCTGGCTGATCTGTGGACCGGCACTAACAACCTGCTGCAAGGCAAGGGCAAGGACGGCTTGACCGACTTCGCCCGCTTCGGCCTCAATTCGACCCTCGGTTTGCTGGGCGTGATTGATATCGGTTCCGATGTCGGCCTGCAAAAGCACAATGAAGACTTTGGCCAGACCCTGGGCGCCTGGGGCGTAAAGTCCGGCCCCTACCTGATGTTGCCGCTGCTGGGACCATCGACGGTGCGCGACACCGCCGCCCTGCCGCTCGACTTCAAGGGCGACCCCTTGGGCTACAAGGAGCCGGTGTACATCCGCAACAGCGGCATCGCCCTGCGCGCGGTCGACCAGCGCGCCGCCGTGCTCGACGCCTCCAACCTGATGGAAGACGCTGCGCTCGACCGCTACGAATTCATCCGCGACGGCTTCCTGCAGCGCCGCGAAAGCCGCATCCAGGATGGCGGCGGCAAGGCCCGCTTGATGCAGTTGCTCAACAAAGAACCGGCAGCGGGCAGCGTGCCAGCCGGTGGCAGCATCAAGTCGGCGTATCCGGACGATCCGGGTCCGACCGGCGGCGCGGCGCCGGCCGCCGGCAGCATCAAGTCGGCCTACCCGGATGATCCGGGACCAACGCCGGCTGCGACGTCGACGCCGGCCCCCGCCGCAAGCCCGGAAACGAGCCCGGAAACAAAGAAATAATATGTCGGCCTTGTCATTGGCGCGGCTGGCCGCATGTGCGTGCACACCGTTGCTGCTCCATGACAACTGACTTACCTGTAACTACCGAAGAGGGTTTATGAAACTGATCAAACAATTTATCGCCGTGAGCACCCTGGCGTTCACCGCCTTTGCCGTGGCCGCCCCCGCCGAAGCGCCGGACGTGCTCGTCAAGCGCATCAGCAACGACGTCATCAACACTGCCAAGACCGACAAGGATATCCAGGCCGGCAACATCAACAAGGTCACTGCCCTGGTCGATGCCAAGATTTTGCCGTACGTCGATTTTCAGCGCATGACGGCGCTGGCCGCCGGCCGCTACTGGCGTGACGCCACCCCCGAGCAAAAAACCGCGCTGTCGAATGAGTTCCGCCAGTTGCTGATCCACACCTACTCGGGTGCCCTGTCGCAGATCAAGAACGAAACGGTGGAATTCAAGCCCCTGCGCGCCGACCCGGCCGATACCGAAGTGGAAGTCAAATCGGTGGTCAACGTCCAGCGCGGCGAGCCGATTCAGCTGAATTACCGCTTGTCGAAGGGTGATTCGGGCTGGAAAATTTTTGACATCAATGTGCTCGGCGCGTGGCTGGTGGAAACCTACCGCGGCACCTTTTCCACCGAGATCAGCAAGGGCGGCATCGATGGCTTGATCAAAAAGCTGGCGGACCGCAACAAAGAGCTGGCCAACAAGCCCCTCAAGGCACCAGGCAAATAAGCCCATGACTGACAATACTGCCCAGTCTGCGCTCGAGAACCTGACCTTCGCCACGGCGGCGTCGGCGCTCGAGCGCGGTCTGGCCGCCATTCGTGGTGGCCAGACCGTGTTCGACCTGGCCTTCCTCAAGTCGTCCGATTCGTCCGGCGTGGTGGTGTTGCTGGCCTTGCTGCGCGCAGGTCGGGCCAGCGGCAAGGCCCTGTCTTTCGTGAACCTGCCGGTCAGCCTGAAAAGCCTGCTGACCCTGTACGGCGTCGATCACCTGCTGAGCGACTCTGCCGGCACCCCGATGGCCTCCCCGGCCAATCTGCACCACCATTGACCCTGCCATACCGGGCCGTTTTCCTTCGGAAGCGGCCCCATCTTCATGCAGCCCCCCGCTGCTGCAAGCCCGACTGCCGATTTCCCCTATAATTGCCAGTTCCCCCTGTAAAAACGCAACCAGAAAAACCGCATGACAGCAGCGATCCAGATCAATCAGGTCGAAAAAAACTACAAGGCCTTAAAAGCCTTGGGTGGCGTCTCCCTGACCATCGAGCAGGGCGAATTTTTCGGCTTGCTCGGCCCCAACGGCGCCGGCAAAACCACGCTCATTTCCACCATCGCCGGCCTGATCCGGCCCGACGCCGGCAGTATCACGGTGCATGGCCATGACGTCGTCAGCGATTTCAGAAATGCCCGCAAGAACCTCGGCGTGGTGCCGCAGGAACTGGTGTTCGACCCGTTTTTTACCGTCCGTGAAACCTTGCGCTTGCAGTCCGGTTATTTTGGCCTGAAAAACAATGACAAGTGGATCGACGAGGTGATGGAAAACCTCGATCTGACCGGCAAGGCCGACGCCAATATGCGCGCCTTGTCGGGCGGCATGAAGCGGCGCGTGCTGGTGGCCCAGGCCCTGGTGCACAAGCCGCCGGTGATCGTGCTCGACGAACCGACCGCCGGCGTCGACGTCGAACTGCGCCAGGGCTTGTGGAAGTTCATTTCACGGCTGAACCGCGAAGGCCACACGGTGGTGCTGACCACCCACTACCTGGAAGAAGCACAAGCGATGTGCAACCGCGTCGCCATGCTACGCGGCGGCAAGGTGGTGGCGCTCGACACCATGAAGTCCCTGATTCGCCGGATTTCCGGTTCGCAGCTGATCGTCCACATCGGCAGCGGCGTGTTGCCGGACGACTTGCGCCACCTGGTGTCGGATGCCTCCAGCGACGGCAACAAGGTCAGCTTGCGGGTCAACGAGTATGCCGAAGTCGAACAGATCCTGGCCCGCCTGCGCGAAGGCGGCGTGGTGATCGACGAAATGCAGTTGCAACAAGCCGATCTGGAAGATATCTTCTTGCAGATCATGGATGGAGGTTCGCTGTGAACATGTTTTCGGTGGGGTTCCAGACCCTGTTTTATAAAGAAACCTTGCGCTTCTGGAAAGTAGCGACGCAAACCGTCGCCGCCCCCATCCTGACGGCCATGCTGTATCTGCTGATTTTTGGCCACGTTCTCGAAGGCAAACTCGAAGTCTATCCGGGCGTGAGCTATACCGCCTTCCTGATTCCCGGCCTGGTGATGATGAGCGTGCTGCAAAACGCCTTCGCCAATGCCTCGTCGTCGCTGATTCAGTCGAAGATCACCGGCAACCTGGTGTTCATCCTGCTGCCGCCGCTGTCGCACTGGGAAATCATTTCGGCCTATGTGCTCGCCTCGGTGGTGCGCGGTCTGGCTGTCGGTGCCGGCGTGTTTGTCATCACCGCCTGGTTCGCCCACTTGAGTTTTGTGGCGCCCCTGTGGATCATCGTGTTTGCCGTGCTGGGCGCCGCCATTCTCGGCACCATGGGCGTGATCGCCGGCGTGTGGGCGGAAAAATTCGACCAGCTGGCCATGTTCCAGAATTTCCTGATCATGCCGGCCACCTTTCTCGCTGGCGTGTTTTATTCGATTAAATCGCTGCCGCCATTCTGGCTGGCGGTGTCGCACGTCAATCCCTTCTTTTACATGATCGACGGTTTTCGCTACGGCTTTTTCGGCCAGTCCGACATTGCGCCGTGGACCAGCCTGGCCGTGGTCAGTGTGTTTTTTGTGGTGCTGGCCAGCGTTGCCGTCAACCTGCTGCGGCGCGGCTACAACCTGCGCCATTGAGCGCCGGCTTTTCTATCGATTCACATAAAAACAAAAAACTTTCAAGGACAACGATTGTGGCAACCACACCTGAACTGATTCACAGCTATATCACCGCCGGCCTGGCTTGCACCCACCTCGAAGTCGATGGTGACGGCCAGCACTTTACTGCCGTGATCGTCTCCGACGCCTTCGTCGGCAAACGCCTGATCCAGCGCCACCAGCTGGTGTACGCGGCGCTGGGCGACCGCATGCGCGAAGAAATCCACGCCCTGTCGATGAAAACCCTGACGCCTGACGAATACCAAGGATAAGCCATGGACCAGCTCAAAATTGTCGGCGGAAAACGCCTCGACGGCAACATCGTGATTTCCGGCGCCAAGAACGCCGCTTTGCCCATCCTGTGCGCCGGCTTGCTGACCAGCGGCGACCTCGAACTGAGCAATGTGCCGCGCCTGCACGACGTCAAGACCATGTTGAAACTGCTGGCCAAGACCGGCCTGGCGGTGCAGCAGGATGGCGAAAACGTCACCCTCAACGGCAGCGCCATCGATCACCTGGAAGCGCCGTATGAACTGGTAAAAACCATGCGCGCCTCGATCCTGGTGCTCGGTCCGCTGCTGGCCCGCTTCGGCGAAGCGAAGGTGTCGCTGCCCGGTGGCTGCGCCATCGGCTCGCGCCCCGTCGACCAGCACATCAAGGGTCTGGAAGCGCTCGGCGCCACCATTCGTATCGATGGCGGCTACATCTATGCGAGCTGCCCGAAATTAAAAGGTGCCAGCATCCGCACCGACATGATCACCGTCACCGGCACCGAAAATCTGTTGATGGCAGCCACCCTGGCCGAAGGCGAGACCATCCTCGAAAACGCTGCCCAGGAACCGGAAGTGACGGATCTGGCCCACCTGCTGGTGGCGATGGGCGCGAAGATCGACGGTATTGGTAGTGGCCGGCTGGTGATCCAGGGCGTCGCCTCTCTGCATGGCGCCAAACACGCGGTCATTTCCGACCGCATCGAAGCGGCCACCTTCCTGTGCGCGGTGGCCGCCACCGGTGGCGACATTGTGCTCACCAACACCCGCACCGACATTCTCGACGCCGCGCTGGTCAAGCTGCGCGAACTGGGCCTGCAGATGACGATCGGCGCCGGCACCATCCGCGCCGTCATGCACGGGCGTCCCCGTCCAGTGAGTTTTTCGACCACCGAGTATCCCGGTTTTCCCACCGATATGCAGGCGCAGTTCATGGCCGTCAATGCCATCGCCGATGGCGCCAGCCGCATCGCCGAAAACATTTTCGAGAACCGTTTCATGCACGTGCAGGAACTCAATCGCCTGGGCGCGGCCATCCGCACCGATGGCAAGGTGGCCACCGTCACCGGCGTGCCTGCCCTGCACGGTGCGCCGGTGATGGCCACCGACCTGCGGGCCTCGGCGTCGCTGGTGATCGCGGCCATGGCGGCCGAAGGCACCACCATCATCGACCGCATCTACCACCTCGACCGTGGCTACGACCGCATGGAAGACAAGCTGTCGCAGGTGGGCGCCGATATCGTCCGCATCAAGTCGTGAAGGACGCCATGAATCCCAGCGCATTTGCCACGCCGGCCACGGGCCAGCTGATCCTGGCCCTGTCGAAAGGGCGCATTTATGACGACACCCTGCCGCTGCTGCGCGCCGCCGGTATCGAGGTGCTCGACAATCCGGAAACCTCGCGCAAGCTGATCCTGGCCACCAATGACCCCGATGTGCGGGTGATCATCGTGCGCGCCTCCGACGTCCCCACCTATGTGCAGTATGGCGCCGCCGACTTCGGCGTGGCCGGCAAGGATGTGTTGCTCGAACACGGCGGCGAAGGGCTCTACCAGCCGATCGATTTGAACATCGCCCGTTGCCGCATGTCAGTGGCGGTGCACGCCGGTTTTGATTACGCCACCGCCGTGCGCCAGGGCGCGCGCCTGCGCGTGGCCACCAAGTTCGTGCAAACCGCGCGCGAACACTTTGCCGCCAAGGGTGTGCACGTCGACCTGATCAAACTGTACGGCTCGATGGAGCTGGCGCCGCTGGTGGGACTGTCCGATGCCATCGTCGACGTCGTCTCCACCGGCAGCACCCTGCGTGCCAACAACCTGGTGGAAGTCGAAGAGATCATGCAGATCTCCTCGCGCCTGGTGGTCAACCAGGCCGCCTTAAAACTCAAGCGCGCCCGCTTGCAGCCGATCCTGGCTGCCTTCGAACGCGCTTCTTTACTGAATGCCTGATGCCATGAGCGACATGCCGATTTCTCCCGTCCAGATCCGCACCCTCGATTCGAGCGCCGCCGGTTTCGACGCCACCCTGTCCGCACTGCTGGCTTTTGAAACGGCCACCGACGACGCCATCGAAGGGGCGGTCACCACCATCCTGGCCGACGTCAAGCGGCGCGGCGACGCTGCCGTGCTCGAGTACACCAACCGCTTCGACCGCATTCCCGGTGGCGCTGCCAGCATGGCCGCTTTTGATATTGGCCAGGCCGAACTCGATGCCGCCCTCGATTCGCTGCCGCCCGCCCAGCGCGCCGCCCTGCACACGGCCGCCGAACGGATCCGCGTGTTCCACGAGCGCCAGCGCGACGAACTCAAAGGATTTACGTATACCGAGCCGGATGGCACCGTGCTGGGCCAGCGCATCACGCCGCTCGACCGCGTCGGCATCTACGTCCCCGGTGGCAAGGCGGCGTACCCATCGTCGGTGCTGATGAACGCCATTCCCGCCAAGGTGGCCGGCGTCGCCGAGATCATCATGGTGGTGCCGACCCCTGATGGCGTCAAAAATGCCATGGTGCTGGCGGCTGCCGCGATTGCCGGCGTTACCCGCGTGATCACTATCGGCGGCGCCCAGGCGGTCGCCGCGCTCGCCTATGGCACCGAGACGATTGCCGCCGTCGACAAGATCGTCGGCCCCGGCAATGCCTATGTGGCCGCCGCCAAGCGCCGCGTGTTCGGCACGGTCGGCATCGACATGATCGCCGGCCCTTCCGAAATTCTGATCGTCTGCGACGGCAGCACCGATCCCGACTGGGTGGCGATGGACCTGTTTTCGCAGGCCGAGCACGACGAGCTGGCCCAGGCCATCATGCTCTGTCCTGACGCCGCCTACATCGGGCGCGTCCAGGCCAGCATCGATCGGCTGTTGCCGACCATGCCGCGTCAAAGCACCATTCGCACCTCGCTGACCGACCGCGGCGCCCTGATCAAGGTCCGCGACATGAGTGAGGCGTGCGCGATTGCCAACGCCATCGCCGCCGAGCACCTGGAAATCTCGGCGCTCGAGCCGCAGCAGTGGGCCGATAAAATCCGTCACGCCGGCGCCATGTTTTTGGGGCGCTTTTCGTCCGAGTCGCTGGGCGATTATTGCTGCGGTCCCAACCACGTGCTGCCAACGTCGCGCACGGCGCGCTTTTCGTCGCCGCTGGGCGTCTACGATTTTCAAAAGCGCTCGTCGGTGCTGTTCGTCTCCGAAGCCGGCGCGCAAACGCTGGGCGCGGTCGCCGCCGAACTGGCCTATGGCGAAGGCTTGCAGGCGCACGCGCGCAGCGCCGAATTGCGCATGCAGCAGCAACCATGAACGAGTGGCTCGACCGCGTGTTTTGCGAAGATGCCTTGACCGGCCTGTCTCGCATTCCCGATGGCGCGGTCGACCTGATCGTCACCGATCCACCGTACAACCTGGGCAAGGACTACGGCAACGCCTCCGACCAGCAGAGCGAAGCCGATTTCCTCGACTGGACGGCGCGCTGGATCGACCTGGCACTGCCCAAGCTGAAAGACAATGGCAGCCTGTATATCTTCGCCACCTGGCGCTACTCGCCCGAGATTTTCGTCATGCTCAAGCAGCGATTGACGATGATGAACGAGATCATCTGGGACCGCCGCGTACCCTCGATGGGCGGCAGCGTGCGCAGTTTCAGTTCGGTGCACGACACCATCGGTTTTTTCGTCCGCCGCAAAGACTATTATTTTGATCTCGACGCCGTCCGCGTGCCGTACGACGCCGTCACCAAGAAGGCCCGCAGCCGCGCCATTTTCGTCGGCGCCAAGTGGCTCGAACTGGGCTACAACCCGAAAGACCTGTGGAGCGTCTCGCGCCTGCACCGCGAGCATCCCGAACGCGCCGAGCACCCCACCCAGAAGCCCCTGGAAATCATCGAACGGATGGTGAAAGCCTCGTGCCCGCCGGGCGGCATCGTGCTCGACCCGTTCATGGGCAGCGGCACCACCGCCCTGGCGGCGCGCCGCACCGGCCGCCATTTCGCCGGTTTCGAACTCAATGCCGACTATTGCGCCATCATCGAACAGCGCCTGACGACGCCGATCGCCGACACCATCGCCCAGAAAAAAGCGCTCAAGCGGACCGCCAGAACCACTGCCAGCGCCGCCGCCGACGACCAACTTGTGAAGACCCCATGACCTCCCTCGACCGCCTCATCGCCAACACCATCCGCGCCGACGTGCGCGCCGTCAGCAGCTATAACGTGCCCGATTCGAGCGGCTACATCAAGCTCGACGCCATGGAAAACCCGTACCAGCTGCCGCCCGCACTGCACGCCGAACTGGGCCAGCGCCTTGCCGCCGCCGCCCTCAACCGCTATCCGCTGCCTGCCTACGCCACCTTGAAAGCGGCCATCTGCGCAGAACTCGGTGTACCGGAAGGCTATGACGTCATCCTCGGCAACGGCTCCGACGAACTCATTTCCATCATCGACATGGCCACCGCCAGCCAGGACCGCCAGGGCGCGCGCTCGGTGGTGCTCGCCCCGGTGCCGGCCTTCGTCATGTACCAGCGCTCGGCCCAGTTCGCCGGCATGGAGTTCATTGGCGTGCCGCTGACGGCCGACTTTGCTCTCGACATGCCAGCCATGCGGGCGGCGATTGCCAGCCACCAGCCGAGCGTGCTGTACCTGGCCTATCCGAACAACCCGACCGGCAATCTGTACGACGCCGCCGATATGGCCGAGCTGATCGACCTGCTGGGCGACAAGGGGCTGGCGGTGGTCGATGAAGCGTACGAGCCGTTTGCCCAGACCAGTTTCATGGAACACCTGCCGGAATTTCCCAACCTGATCGTCATGCGCACGCTGTCGAAACTGGGGCTGGCCGGTATCCGCCTTGGCTATATGTCGGCAGCGCCGGCGCTGCTGGCGCAGTTCGATAAGGTGCGCCCGCCGTACAACATCAATGTGCTCACCCAGGTGGCGGCCGAATTCGCCCTCGAGCACATCGATATTCTCGATGCCCAGGCCGACACCCTCAATGGCGCCCGCACCACCCTGTCGGCCGCGCTGGCCGCGCTGCCGGGGGTCCAGGTGTTCGAATCGAGTGCCAATTTCCTGCTGTTCCGGGTCGCCGATGCGGACGCCGTCACGGCCAAACTGGCCAGTGCTAAGGTGTTGGTCAAAAATCTCGGTAAAATGCATCCACTGCTGGCACACTGCATCCGCGTGACGGTCAGTACCCCAGAAGAAAATACCGCCTTTCTTGCCGCCCTCACTGAAGCATTGACATCATGAACCGCACCGCCGAAATCATCCGCAACACCAACGAGACCAAGATTCGCGTCGCCATCAATCTGGACGGCACCGGCCAGCAAAAGCTCAACACCGGCGTGCCCTTCCTCGACCACATGCTCGACCAGATCGCCCGTCACGGCTTGATCGACCTCGACGTCGAGTGCATTGGTGACCTGCACATCGACGCCCACCACTCGGTCGAAGACACCGGCATCACCCTCGGCATGGCGTTCGCCAAGGCGATCGGCGACAAGAAGGGCATCCGCCGCTACGGTCACGCTTACGTGCCGCTCGATGAAGCGCTCTCGCGCGTGGTCATCGATTTTTCCGGTCGCCCGGGGCTGGAAATGCATGTGCCATGGAAGCGCGCCATGATCGGCAATTTCGATGTCGACCTGGCCCACGAATTTTTCCAGGGGTTTGTCAACCACGCGCTGGTATCGATGCACATCGATAATCTGCGTGGCGAGAATGCCCACCACCAGTGCGAAACCGTCTTTAAAGCGTTTGGCCGCGCGCTGCGCATGGCCACCGAGCTCGATCCCCGCTCGGCCGGTGTGATTCCGTCGACCAAGGGCAGCCTGTAAGCACGACCATGAAAAAAATCGTTGTAGTCGACTACGGCATGGGCAATCTGCGATCGGTGGCGCAAGCGCTGCGCGCGGTGGCGCCCGAAGCGAATGTCCTTATTTCCGGCGACCCGCGCGACATCGACAGCGCCGACCGCATCGTGCTGCCGGGGCAGGGCGCCATGCGCGACTGCATGCAGAGCCTGCGCGAGTCGGGTGTCGAAGAAGCGCTGCTGCGCGCCTCCAAAAACAAGCCGCTGATGGGCGTCTGCGTGGGCGAGCAAATGCTGTTCGACCGCAGCGAGGAAGCCGATACGGCGGGCCTGGGCCTGCTGCCGGGCCGCGTTGTAAAATTCCGCCTCGATGGCATGCTGCAGCAGGACGGTTCGCGCTTCAAGGTGCCGCAGATGGGCTGGAACCGCGTGCACCAGGTGCGCAGCCACCCGATCTGGGATGGCATCGCCGAAGACGCCTATTTTTATTTCGTCCACAGTTATTTTGCCCAGCCCATCGATGGCGAAGACGCCATCGGCGAGACCGATTACGGCTCCGCCTTTTGCTGCGCCGTGGCGCGCGAAAACATCGTCGCCACCCAGTTTCACCCGGAAAAAAGCGCGACCGCGGGCCTGCGCCTGTACCAGAATTTCGTACACTGGAATCCATAAGCCGGTCGTCTTGTTTGCGTCCTTATTTGCGTCCTTATTTACGTCCTTATTTACGTCCCTAATCAGTTCAACTTACGCCCACTATCATGCTGCTCATTCCTGCCATCGACCTCAAAGACGGTCACTGCGTGCGTCTTCAACAAGGCGACATGAACCTTGCCACGGTCTTCTCCGAAGATCCTGCCGACATGGCGCTGCACTGGCTCAAGAAAGGCGCGCGCCGCCTGCACCTGGTCGATCTCAACGGCGCCTTTGCCGGCAAGCCGAAGAACGAAGCGGCCATCAAATCGATCCTGCAAGTGGTGCAGGAGTACGCCGACGACAATGGCATCGATGCCATCCCCGTGCAGCTCGGCGGCGGCATCCGTGACCTCGACACCATCGAGCGCTACCTCGACAACGGCATCAGCTACATCATCGTCGGCACCGCCGCCGTCAAAAATCCCGGCTTCCTGCACGATGCCTGCGGCGCCTTTCCCGGCCACATTATCGTCGGCCTCGACGCCAAGGATGGCAAGGTCGCCACCGATGGCTGGAGCAAGATGAGCGGCCACGAAGTGATCGACCTGGCCAAAAAATTCGAAGCGTATGGCGTCGAATCGATCGTCTACACCGACATCGGCCGCGACGGCATGATGGGGGGCGTCAACATCGAAGCGACCGTCAAGCTGGCGCAAGCGGTCAAGATTGCCGTGATCGCCTCCGGTGGCCTGCATAACCTGGCCGACGTCGAAGCGCTGTGCGCGGTGCAGGACGAAGGCATCGAAGGGGTCATCTGCGGCCGCTCGATCTATGAAGGGACCATCGATCTGACCTCGGCCCAGCTGCGCGCTGATGAATTGACCGTTGCACTGGGCGCCGCATTGCTGAAAGGCGGCGCGGCCTGAGCCGGGCCCTATCATGCTCGCCAAACGCATCATTCCCTGCCTCGATGTCACCGGTGGCCGCGTCGTCAAGGGCGTCAATTTCACCGAGCTGCGCGACGCCGGCGACCCGGTTGAAATCGCCCGCCGCTACGACGGCCAGGGCGCCGACGAAATCACCTTTCTCGACATCACGGCGTCGTCCGACGACCGCGACCTGATCCTGCACATCATCGAAGCGGTTGCCTCGACCGTGTTCATTCCGCTGACCGTCGGCGGCGGCGTGCGCCGCGTCGAAGACGTGCGCCGCCTGCTCAACGCCGGCGCCGACAAGGTCAGCATGAATACCTCGGCGGTCACCAACCCGCAGCTGGTGTTCGACGCTTCGCAAAAGCACGGCTCGCAGTGCATCGTGGTGGCGATCGACGCCAAGCGCGTCGCCGACGGCCAGTGGCAAGTGTTCACCCACGGTGGCCGCAACGCCACTGGCCTCGACGCCGTCGCCTGGGCGCAAAACATGGAACGGCTGGGCGCCGGCGAGATCCTGCTCACCAGCATGGACCGCGACGGCACCAGGTCCGGTTTCGACCTCGGCCTGACGCGCGCGGTGTCGGACGCCGTTGGCATTCCCGTCATCGCCTCGGGTGGCGTCGGCAGCCTGCAAGACCTGGCCGACGGCATCAAGCTGGGCCGCGCGGACGCCGTCCTCGCCGCCAGTATTTTTCACTATGGCCAGCACACGGTTGAAGAAGCCAAGCGCTTCATGGCCGCGCAAGGCATTCCCATGCGCCTGGATTGACCATGACTTCATCGAACCCATCAACAAACGCAATGGCGACCGCACCCGCCCATGCGGCCTCTGTCACCAACGCCAAGTGGCTCAAAAAAGTCGCCTGGGACGAACACGGCCTGGTGCCGGTGATCGCCCAGGAAGCGAGCACGGGCGACGTCTTGATGTTCGCCTGGATGAACCGCGAAGCGCTCGCCAAAACGGTCGAGCTGGGCGAAGCGGTGTACTGGTCGCGCTCGCGCAAAAAGCTGTGGCACAAGGGCGAAGAATCGGGCCACACCCAGAAGGTGCTGGAAATTCGCCTCGACTGCGACGAAGACGTCATCCTCTTGAAAATCGCCCAGACCGGCGGCATTGCCTGCCATACGGGCCGTCACTCGTGCTTTTTTCAACGCTTCGACGGCGACGCCGCCAGCGGCGACTGGCATAGTGTCGAGCCGGTGCTGGTCGATCCAGCCACCATCTACAGCAATCCGAAAAAGAACCAACCATGAGCGTGACCCTGCAACGCGTGGCGGCCGTGATCGAGTCGCGCAAAGCTGCCAACGGCGGCGACCCCGCCACCTCTTACGTGGCCAAATTGCTGGCCAGGGGCGATGACGCCATCCTCAAAAAGATCGGCGAAGAAGCCACCGAAACGGTGATGGCCGCCAAGGATGTGCGCGCCGGCGCCGATCCCTCCAAGCTGCTCTACGAGGTGGCCGACCTGTGGTTCCACTCGATGGTGCTGCTGGCCCAGTTCAATCTGACGCCGCAGCAGGTACTCGATGAATTGGCGCGCCGCGAAGGCGTCTCCGGCATCGCCGAAAAACAGTCGCGCAGCGACGCTTAATCTTTTTTCAGGACGCTTTGTGGACAATTGCCTCTTTTGTAAAATTGCTGCCAAAAAAATCCCCGCCAGCGTGGTCTATGAAGACGACGAATTGCTCGCCTTCAAGGACATCAACCCGGCTGCACCGGTGCACCTGCTGTTGATCCCCAAGGTGCACGTGGCGACGCTGTCCGATTGCACGCCAGCACACACGGCCATGCTGGGCCGGCTGCTGGCGCTGGCGCCGAAACTTGCCGCTGAGCATGGCTGCGCCGTGCAGCACGGGGCGGACGGTGCCAGCGGCGGTTACAAGACCCTCATCAACAGTGGGCCGGATGGCGGGCAGGAGGTGTACCATCTGCATGTACACGTGATCGGCGGGCCCAAACCCTGGGCTGGTCAGCGTTAATAAGGCTAAGGCGCACATCGCGGCTATCGCATATACTGCGCCTGTACATTTCCACGAATTCAAGGCGTTCGCGCCGGCAAGGAGAACAACATGGGTTCAATGAGTATCTGGCACTGGGTCATCGTGCTGTTGGTGGTAGTTTTGCTGTTCGGCACCAAAAAGCTGGGCAATATGGGTGCAGACGTCGGCAAGGCCGTCAAGGGCTTCAAGGATGGCGTCAAGGGCGAAGAAGACAAGACGGCGGCGGCACCGGTGAGCCAGGTTGCTGCTGACAAGTCGACCATCGACGTTGAAGCGAAGGAAAAGTCGAAATTCTGACGATGCCGCCTGCAGTGCTGTGCCTGCAGGCCGGATCGGCTGAACCGGCCCCTCCATGATCGATCTCGGTCTTTCTAAAATCGCCATCATCGGCGTCGTCGCGCTGATCGTCATCGGTCCCGAAAAGCTGCCCAAGGTGGCGCGGATGGCCGGGACCCTGTACGGCCGCGCCCAGCGTTATCTGCACGACATCAAGTCGGAAGTGAGCCGCGAAATCGAACTGGAAGAATTGCGCAGTCTGCGCAAGGAAGTCGTCGATACGGCCGAAGCGATCCGCACTGAAGTCCAAAGTACCATTCACTCATCGGTCGACGATGTCGAGGCGGCCTGGCGCGGGCACCCGGCGACGTTTGGCAATCCCACCGCCAGCGTTGCCGACCTCGAGCGCAAGGCGCGCGACTTCCGCCGCAAGAAACTGACGCGCAACTCGGCCATTCCCGGCTGGTACAAGCAACGCAACGGCGGCAAGATGCACCTCATGTCGGGCGCCGCACGGGTCAAAAAATACCGCCCGCGCGCCACCACCGCTTCCACCTCATCCAGCTTCTTCTAATGACCGACAAAGCCGAGGGCGAAGAAACCTTCATCTCCCACCTGTTTGAACTGCGCGACCGCCTGATCAAGGCCGTCATCGGCGTGGCCATCGTTTGCGCCGGCCTGTTCTTCTGGCCGGGACCTGCCGCCATCTATGATTTCATCGCCAGTCCGATGATCGCTTCGCTGCCGGTGGGCGCCAAAATGATCGCCACCGGCGTCATCGCGCCGTTCCTGGTGCCGATGAAGGTGACGCTGTTGATCGCGTTTATCATTTCGCTGCCGTGGGTGTTTTACCAGGTGTGGGCGTTCGTCGCCCCCGGCCTGTATGCCCACGAAAAAAAGCTGGTGCTGCCGCTGGTGGTGTCGTCGTCGCTGCTGTTCATCGGCGGCGTGGCGTTTTGCTATTTCTTTGTGTTTGGCCGCGTGTTCAGTTTTATCAGCAACTTCGCGCCCAGCTCGATCGCCGTCATGCCCGATATCGAAAATTACCTCGATTTCGTCATGTCAATGTGCCTGGCCTTTGGCGCCACCTTCGAGGTGCCCGTGGTGGTGGTGATCCTGGTACGGATGAACATCGTCAGCGTCGAAAAGCTCAAGGAAATCCGCCCCTACGCGGTGGTCGGGGCGTTTGTGATTGCCGCCGTGGTGACGCCGCCCGACGTCGTCAGCCAGCTGTCGCTGGCCATTCCCATGTGCCTGCTGTTTGAACTGGGCCTGCTGGCCGCGCCCGCCTTTGCCCGGGCGACTAGGACGCCGGAAGAAGCGGCCTGATCGCGCTTGCCGAATGCCTACGCCTAGTTGGTGTTGAGCAGGCCGCCGTTGCCCAGGCCCCCTTCGACTGACTGGGCCTGGTAGTTGCGCACTGCCCGCACCAGCTGGTTGTATGAATCCATGAAAGAAGCGTTCAGCACCTTGCCCTGCGGCGTATTGCTGTAGCCGCTGCCGGCGGCAACGCCGCCACCGAACAGGGCGCCGACGGCGCCGTAATCCCAGTTCTTGGCGCTGCCTTCGGCCGCCGCCAGCTGCAAGCCGGAGCGGTTGTCGGTGAGCAGCAGCATGGTCGACGCTTCGTTCGACTTGATCGAGCCGCCGATTGCCGAACCGACCGCGCCGAGCATGCCGCCCACCAGCGCGCCGATGCCGCCAGTGCCGCGTGCGCTAAAGCTGATCGAGGGGGTGACGGTGTAATCGGCCGCTACCATCTGGCCCTTGCCCAGGTTGCTGGTCTTGCGCAATTCTCCCGCTGCCATCAATTCGCGTTCCCCTTTCATGTTGTTCAAGGCACGGCCCCGTTCGACCACGGCAAAACAGTTCGACTGCTGAATAATCAGGCGCAGCAGGGGCACCGTGCTTTGCATGTGGTATTCCTGGGTGAACTGGTAGAGCCACGGCTGGTTGGCCTGTTCGACGATGGTCAAGGTGCCCAGGGTCTGGCTGCAGCGCTCGAGCTGGGCATTCGCATTGGTGGCAGTGGCGCCACCAGCGGCGCCGGTGGCGATGGTCTTGGCGCTGCTGTCGCCGATGGTGGGTGTCATGTTGGCGCAGCCATGCAATAACAGGGGGAGCAGCACGAGCGGGAGGTGAGTGACTTTCATGACAACGTCCTTTGGCGTGGAGAGCGTGGTGAAATGCGGTCTGATTTTGATGACCACCAATCGTAGCCATGGCGCCTCGCATCAGCTTGTGTCGGCTCAAGCCAGCGGTTCACGTGCCCAATAAAAACGGCGCTGTCGCGCATGGCGTCCAGTGAAGGAGAAATGGAACGGGCACCGAAAAGGTGCCCGTTCCATGTGTGCCTAACTGAAGCGGCTCGGTTCAGGGGCAGTTACCAATCACAAAATACCCGGCCGCCGTCTGCGCCAGCGTGGCCGTATAAAACAGGTTGTCGAGTCCCATGTTTTGATTGGAACCATTGGCCAGTGCATAGCCGCCGCTGTCATGCGCGCGTCCGGCCTGCACGTGGGCGTAGTTGCTCGCCGTGCTTGCCGTACAAACAAAACCGTTCGCGGTGGTGGCCGTCAGCACGCCCGACAGGGCGCTCTCGCCGCTGGCGCCGGTCGACGACACCTGGAAGTTGTAGCTGGTGCTGGCTGCCAGTGCGCTGGCGAGGTAGCTGGTGGCGGTCAGCGGCGTTGCCGTGAGCTTGCTGCCATTGCGATAGACGTTGTAGCCAGTGGCGTTGCTCGCTGCCGACCATGACAGCGCGATGCTGCTGGCAGTAATCGTACCGGCCGTCAGTGTTGCCGGTGGCTGGAGGACGGGCGCGGTGCCGACCAGGAACTGGCCGATGGCGCAGGGGGCCGAGGTTTGTCCGGTGCCGCTGTCGCTGGCGCTGACGGTGCCCGTGTAATAGCCATTGGCCAGCGCGTACGCCTTGCTCAAGCTGCTGCCGGCGCCGGCGGCGGCATCATTGACGGCCGTCGCTCCCGTCAACACCACCTGGTAGCTGGAGATTGTCCCGGCGCTGTCCTGGCCGCTGGCGCTGATGGTGGCGGTGCTGCCGGCCACGCTGGCGGCGCAGGCGCTCACCGTCGGCGCCGCCACGGCAGCCACCCGCAGATTGTTCTTGAACCAGAAATCCATGATAAAGGCCGGATAGTTGACGTGGCTGGCGTCGACATAATTGGTGTTCTGGCCGCCGCTGCCGGCCGGCCATGCGTGCGCCATGCCGGTGATGGTCATCTCCGAGGTACGCAGCTTGCCGTTGGCATCCTTGTAGCGGATGTCGCTGCCGCCGGTCGGCACCGTCACCGCCGCCTGCTGGGTAAAGCTGCCGCCGTACGCCAGCCGCATGGCCGCTGCATCCATCGGTCCATACGCCTGGGCCACGGTGTAATCGGTGGTGCCCCACACCACGCCGGCGATCTGGGTGGCGAACTGCGCCTGATTGGTGCCGGCCAGCGCCTTGCAATTGTTCGCCGCCGTGGTTGCCGTGTAGCCGGACGGCACAAAGCCAATTTGCGCCGTGGTGGTGCCCGGGGGCGGCCCGGCATTGATGCCGACGCCGGCAAAAATATCGGGCGCCAGGCAGGCCAGCGCCATGGTCTCGCCGCCGCCCGACGACAGGCCGGCCACATAAATCTGCTTGGGATCGATGGCGTATTTGGGATCGGCCAGAAATCGGTTGATCAGCTTGATCAAGATGGCGTCGTGGCCGGACGTGCGGTTGTGGTTGGTACTGGCATAGTCCCAGCAATGGTTCGAATAGACATTGCCGGTGGCATTCGGCGCCAGTACCACGGCGCCATACTGGTCGGCCGCCGTCTTCCAGTTAAAGCCGCCACCGGTGTCGATGACGTCGGCCGTGGCCGTTTGCGTGCAGCCGTGCAGCGCCAGCACCAGCGCGCGCTTGCCGGCCAGCAGTGGCTGGCTGGCCGGCCAATAAAAGTAACCGGTCAGGCTGCCGCCGTTGACGCTGTCGGCGTCCCAGGTTTGTTGCGCGCTCCAGGCGCCGGGGCCGGCTTGCAGCTGGGCGTGGGCGCTTGCGCAGGCCGACAGTAGCAGCAGGGCGCCAGTGAACTGGCGGGCTGCGGCTTGAATGGAAGGGGTCATGACGGTGTCTCCGTTATAGGGGGGTAAAAGCAGCGCCGCTGGCTTTTCGCTCTGGGGGCGCCGTGAGGAACAATCAAAAGATCACAAAAAGTAACGTCTTGATTCTAGTCCACACAACGGCCCAGTTCGAGGTGCGCGCCAGCACGCCCGCTGTGCGCGGATGCACATGGCCATCGGCGGCGCACCATCGGCTGCACACAATCAATTGTCAAATAATTGAATCCGCGCGGCCGGCTGCGCCGTATATCTTCCTGTGACACTGACAATCATTGCTTACTTTAATCAAGGATCCACATGAAACGCATCATTTCTGCAGCATTCGTCGCCGGCGCCCTGATGGCCGCCCCATTTACTTTCGCCGCTGACGTCATGGTCGGCGGCCAGGCCATGATGGCCTCGCGCGACATCGTCGACAATGCCGTCAATTCGGCCGATCACACCACCCTGGTCGCGGCTGTCAAGGCCGCCGGCCTGGTCGATACCCTCAAGGGCAAGGGCCCGTTCACCGTGTTCGCGCCCACCAATGCGGCCTTCGCCAAACTGCCGGCCGGCACCGTCGACACCCTGGTCAAGCCGGAAAGCAAGCCGACGCTCACCAAGATCCTGACCTACCACGTGGTGGCCGGCAAATACGACTTCATGGCACTGTCGAACGCCATCAAGAAGGGTGGCGGCAAGGCCGAACTGGCGACCGTCGCTGGCGGCAAACTGAGCTTCATGATGAATGGCATGCACAACATCGCCATCACCGATGAAATGGGGGGCCACGCCAGCATCAGCACCTATGATGTCTACCAGTCGAACGGCGTGATCAACGTCATCGACAGCGTGCTGATGCCGAAGTAATCCTGCCACTGCAGGGTGCATCAATGAACAAGGCCAGCTCGCGAGCTGGCCTTGTTCATCGATGGCGCGATGGTTAGAGCGTGTTCCTGGTCAGCAGCAGCGCGACCAGGCTGATCAGCGCAGCCGCACTCAGATAGTAGCCGACGTATGCCAGGCCATAATGGGTCGCCAGCCAGGTGGCTGCATACGGCGCCAGCGAGGCGCCGAGGATGCCGGCCAGATTAAACGTCAGCGAAGCGCCGGTATAGCGCACCTCGGCCGGGAACAGTTCGGACAGCAGGGTGCCCAGCGGACCGTAGGTCATGCCCATCAGGCCCAGGCCCAGCGCCAGGAACAACGCCACCGTATAGGTGCTGCCGGAGCCGAACAGGGGCGCCAGAACCAGGCCGAACACGGCAATCGCCGCCGACACCCAGATCATGGTGGCGCGGCTGCCGTTTTTGTCGGCCAGCACTGCCGACAGGGGAATGGTCAGACCGAAAAACAGCACGGCGAACAGCTGCAGCTCAAGAAAATCCTTGCGCGAAAAACCCAGCTTGCTGGTGCCCCAGCTGAGGGTAAATACGGTCATCAAATAAAACAGCACGAAGGTGGCCAGGGCGATCAGGGTGCCCAGTACCAGCACGCGGGTGTGATCGCGCAGCACGGTGACAACCGGGATCTTGACGCGCTCGTTCTTCGCCAGCACGCGGGCAAAATCGGGCGTTTCCGTCAATTTTAGGCGCACCACCATGCCGACGATGACGAGTAACGCGCTCGACAGGAAAGGGATGCGCCAGCCGTACGCAAAAAACTCCGCTTCGGTGAGCACCTGGGTGAGCAGCAAAAAAGTGCCGCCCGAGAGGAAGAAGCCGATCGGCGCCCCCAGTTGCGGAAACATGCCATACCAGGCACGCTTGCCCGGTGGCGCGTTTTCGGTCGCCAGCAGCACCGCGCCGCCCCATTCGCCACCGAGGCCGAGTCCCTGGCCGAAGCGGCACAGCGCCAGCAGCAGGGGCGCGAGCATGCCGATGGCCGCATAGGTGGGCAGCATGCCGATGACGACGGTCGACACGCCCATCGTCAGCAGCGCTGCCACCAGCGTCGCCTTGCGGCCGACGCGGTCGCCGAAGTGGCCGAACACGGCCGAGCCGATCGGCCGCGCCAGGAAGGCCAGCGCAAAGGTGGCCAGCGACTGCAAGGTGGCAGCGGCGGCGTCGGATGCCGGAAAGAACAGCTTGGGAAAGACCAGCACGGCGGCGGTCGCGTAAATATAAAAGTCGAAGAACTCGATGGTGGTGCCGATCAGGCTGGCGAAGAGGACGGTGCCGGGAGAGTTGGCTTTGACGGGTGCTGTTTGAGACATCGGGGTCGTCCTGGTTGAAACGGCGTGCGAGGTGCGCGCCCATGGTCGACCGAGTGTAACATTTGCGCAAGCTTGCTATGCAGTTCAGTGCAGGACAAATGGGGCCGAGCCCCTGCAGCGGGGGGCCAGTCCCAGGTTTGCCTGACCGAACGGCGCAGGCACGCCCGATTTACTGCATCAACTCGCGAATCGTCTTCACCGGCGCATTGCCATAGCTGAGAAACTGCTCGTGAAACTGCTTCAGGTTGAAGGCCGCTCCCAGCGCCTGCTTTCGCTGCTCGCGCAATTCCATGATGTCGCTGTAGCCGCTGAAATAGCTGGTCAGCTGCACCGATGACAGTTGCACGCGGCGCCATTTTTCATTCGCTTCG
The DNA here is from genome assembly GCF_049896725.1 of Massilia sp. PWRC2. Lineage (NCBI taxonomy): Bacteria > Pseudomonadati > Pseudomonadota > Betaproteobacteria > Burkholderiales > Oxalobacteraceae > Massilia > Massilia sp. PWRC2. The sequence continues at coordinate 91,037 of NZ_JAFCUW010000006.1, read as the reverse complement.
GCCGGTGTCTGAAACGCCTGGCGCACCAGCAGGTCGAGCGCCTGCGGCTGCGTCATGCCATTGACGTGCACGCTGTAATCGAGAATGGTATTGGTGACGCTGCGCAGATTCCACTTGCAGTACATCAGCCACATTTCCGCTGCATTCTCGCCATAGCCCGATTCGAGCATCATGCGCTCGGCGTAGACGGCCCAGCCTTCGACCATGGCGCCATTGCCAAACAGTGACTTGACCAGCGACGGCGACTTGTTGGCATACACCAGCTGGGCGTAATGGCCCGGCACCGCCTCATGGATATTGAGAATCTGTAGCATCCAGTTGTTGTACTCGCGCAGGCTGCTCTCGGCCTCGGCCGCCGTCATCGCTGTCAGCGGGGTGACGTTGTACCAGGTGCGGTCTTGCGGACGATACGGGCCGGGGGCGTCGATGCTGGCGCCGGCGATACCGCGCTTATACAACGGCGTCTCGCGCACTTCGAGAGGGCGGCGCGGGTCCAGCGTGAGCAGGTCGTGCGAACTGACCCAGGCTTGCAGCACGGGGATCTGGCGGCCGATCTCGGCGACGAAATTTTCACGGGCGACGTGATTGAGCGACAGCTTGTCGATCACCATGCCGATTTTGGCGTAGCGGTCGGCCGGCCGGGCGGCGCTGCCCATGGTCTTGGTCCACAGCTCGTCGGCCAGGCCGCTCATGCGCGTCAACAGTTCTTCACGCGCCGTCAATGCCTTCTGGTAAGTCTGTTCGGCGCTGCTGGCCGAACCGATGTCGTAGGCGAACTTGGCGTCGTACAGCTCTTTGCCAAGGCGGAACGAGCGGGCGCTGCGGCTGGTCTGCTGCTGTTTGTCGAGCGTGCTGAGGAAGTCGACATAGCCCAGCAGGGCGCTGCCGGCGTTGGCGATGCGCTGCTCAAAAATCGCCTTCTCCTGCGGCGTCAAGATCGATTCTTGCGCTGCTTTGCCCAGATCGGCCAGCACCACCAGGGTGCCGGGCGCCTGGGCAATCGCCAGCGCGGTGTGCTCGCGGGTGGGGTTGACGATGCTGGCCTGGGCCGCCTGGTAATACGCCGGCACCAGCGCCAGCCGCTTGAGCAGGGTGCGCAGGCGCTGCGGTTTGGCGGCATAATCGGTCGACAGGATCAGGTCGAGCGGCTCGGCGATATTGTAGAGCGATGGATTCCATTCCCATTCGCGCAGCGAAGTCAGGGCGAATTTGTCGGCGCGTACCTTGTTGATCAACAGCGCCAGGTCGGTGCGCTGGCGCGGCGACAGCGCGCGCGCATCGATCTTGCCGAATCTGGCCAGCCAGTCGTCGGCAAAACTGAGCTGCTGGGCGCGCAGGGCGGCGTTTGGAATCGACATGGCGGCGGCGCCATCGAATTTGCCGACGCTGATCGCCGCTTCCGGATCGAGCTTCCACAAGCCATTGAGGAACTGTTGGGCGTTGTAGTCGAGCGTGCGGTCCGAACGTTTTTCGCCGGCCGTGCTGGTGATGGCAATGGCCAGCGGCGCAGCAGCAGCGGCCACCGCGGGCGCCACCGTTGCAGCCTTGGCACCCTTGGCACTTTTTATACCCTTTATACCATTTATACCTTTTGCCCCCTTGGCCAGTTTGCCCGTATGTGATTTGGCTGCCTTGGCGCCCTTGGCCACCGGGTGGCTGCCGTGGGCCGTGGCTTGCTTCGGCTTGGCCGCCGCTGGTGTCAGCGCGAACGCCGCCAGCACCAGTGCCAGCGCGAATTGGCTGGTGCACAGCTTCCTGCTGCCGACCTTTTTGTTCATTCTGTGTGACCTCGTGATTGTCAATACGCGCCGCCCAGGCGGGCGACGGCCGTCAGGTTAGCACCAATCGCAGCGCTTGCGCGCGATGGTAACAATTGGACGCATTGGGGGCGCATTGGGGGCGCACTGCGGGACTCACCTGCCTGCCAGCGGCGCATCGTCAGCTTGACCGTGGGTCTGCAGCCATTGCTGGTGACGGCCATTGAGCGTCGCCACGGCGCGCTTGCCGCCGCCAATATGGGTCAGAAAAATCACATTGACGCGACTGTGGCGGTGGCTGACCTGCACCGTCCACGAGCGCGTCACCCAGCTCCAGAAGCCCGCTTCGAACGACGCTTGACCCACCTCGCCCCATGGCAGACCGAGCACGCGCCGCCGCCATGGCAGCACCCCCCGATAGACCCAGATGCCGGCATCGTCGTAATACAGCACCACGCTGCGGCTGCTGGCCAGGCGATACGCCACCAGCAGCGCCGCCAGCGCCAGCACCAGCGCGGCCGCCAGATCGCCCCAGCGAAAGGCCAGCGGCACGGCGACGAAAAACAGCAGCGCCGCCAGCACCAGCGTGACGCTGTAGGCCAGCCACGATTTATAGCCGACCACCTGCGCCGTACCGGCCTGTTCCAGCGTGCTCATGACGCCAGTCCCTGTTCGAGCATGCGCAGCATGTCCGTGGGCGACAGGCGCGCCGCCAGGTCGGCCCCTTCGAGCAGGCTGTCGGCCAGATCGCGCTTGTGCTTGTGCAGTTCGACGATGCCTTCCTCGATGGTGTGGCGCGCCACCAGCCGGTAGATGGTCACCGGCCGCAACTGGCCCATGCGGTGGGCGCGGTCGGAGGCCTGGTCTTCCACTGCCGGATTCCACCACGGGTCCATGTGGATGACGTAATCGGCCGCCGTCAAATTGATGCCGACACCGCCCGCTTTCAGACTGATGAGGAACAGGTCGCCATCGCCGCCCTGGAAGGCGTCGACCCGCCGCTTGCGCTCGGCCATCGGGGTCGAGCCATCGAGGTACTGGTAACGGATGCCCTGTTCATCGAGGTGGCGGCGGATCAGGGTCAGGTGATCGACGAACTGGCTGAACACCAGCACCTTGTGGCGGTTTTCCAGCAGCTCGTCGACCAGGCGGGCAAATGCAGTGAGCTTGGCGCTTTCCAGCTGCAGTTCGGGCGCCACCAGGTTCGGATTGCAGCAGGCGCGCCGCAGCTTCATCATCTCGGCGAGGATCTCGATCGATTTTTGCTGTTGCGGCTGTTCCAGCGCGGCCAGCCGCGCCAGCGCATCGCGCCGCAGCGATTCGTACAGCGCCGTCTCGGGCGCCGTCAGATCGACCGGCAGCACGATCTCGGTGCGCGGCGGCAGCTCGGCCAGTACCTGCGCCTTGGTCCGTCGCAAAATAAAAGGCTGGATCAGGCGTTTTAAACGCGTGCGCGCACCCTGTTCGGCGCGCTTGTCCTGGGCTTTTTCGATCGGTCCCGCAAAGCGCAAATTGAACTGGTCGGCACTGCCCAGCAAGCCTGGATTGATAAACCTGAACAGGTTCCACAATTCGCCCAAGTGATTTTCCAGCGGGGTGCCGGTAGCGACCATCTTGAAATCGGCCTGCAGCGCCATCACGGCCTGCGAGCGCTTGGTGGCGGTGTTCTTGATCGCCTGCGCTTCGTCGAGCACCACGCTGTGCCAGCGCACCTTGGCAAACTGCGCCGCCGCCAGCTGCAGCAAGCCGTAGCTGACGATGACGAGGTCGAACGCTTCGACGCCGTCCAGCAGGGCGGTGCGCTCGCCGGCGCCGCCGCCGCCAAACAGTTTGATGCGCAGGGTCGGGGCGAATTTTTCCGCTTCCGCCATCCAGTTCATGCACACCGAAGTGGGCGCCACCACCAGCGCCGGGCCGTTCGGTGCGCGCAGCAGCAGCAGCGCCAGCGTCTGCACCGTTTTACCGAGACCCATGTCGTCGGCCAGGCAGGCGCCGACGCCCCAGTGGGCCAGCCGCGCCAGCCACTGGTAGCCTTCGAGCTGATAGTCGCGTAACTCGGCGCGCAGGGTCGAGGGCAGCGCCGGCGTCAAGGCGGTGCTCGACGCCAGCCGTTTTAAATGCGCCTGCCACTGCCGGTCGGCCTGCACCGCGCCAGCGTCGTGCGCCAGTTCTTCCAGCACGAAGCTGGCCAGCGGGTGCACCCGTACGCCGTCGGCGGTCGCTTCGCCATACGCGCCCAGTTCCATCAGGCGGCGGTGCAGTTCGCTCGACAGCGCCATGAACTGGTTGTTGCCCAGCTCGACAAAGCGCCCGCGGCTGCTGCGCAGCATGTCGAGCAGGGCGCGCAAATCGACGATGCGCGCCTCATCGATCTGCACTTCGCCATCGGCGGCGAACCAGTCCTTGTCGCGCTTGATCGACAGGCGCAGCGCGCTCGCCTCGACTTTTTTGCTGACCCTGAACGATTCGCCTTCAGGCCACGCCACCAGCACCTTGGCGGGGTCGACCTCCTGCAGTTCGGTCAGCAGTTCGAGGCAGGCAATCGGTTGGCCGAGCAGCCATTCGCCATGTTCGGCCTCGGCGTCGTCGAGGCTGTGGCAGGCGCCGATCAGGGTGCGCTCGGCGTCGCGCTCGGCGTTCAGGTCGCGCTTGGCTTCGACCCGCACGCCATTGAGGTCGGCGATCACGCTGTCAGCGCCGCTGCCGGGGGCGTAATAGGCGCCGGCACCGGGCAGCGGCCGCACCAGCACCTGCATGCGCAAACCCTGCTGGTAGGGCAGCAAGTGCACGTGCAAACGGGCGTCAGCCACCACCTGTTCGAGGTCGCCATCGCTGCCGCCGATGTCCGACTGCACGGTGACGATCGCGGAAATGGCGCTGATCGCCTTGAGTACCTGCTTCTCGGCCGCCAGCGGCACTACCAGGCCATTGCCGATGATGGCGCCGACGCGGCGGTGCTCGGCGGTGAGCCGCACCACGCGCAGGCGGTTCGGTCCTTCGCGGCTGATGCATACATCGTCTGCGCCGACGGTGGACGGGCGCAGGGTAATGGTGACCTGGCCGGCACTGGCCTTGACCAGCAGTTCCGGCTCGCCCGGCAGCAGTTCGACGCGGGTGCCGGCGGCATCGACCCAGAACAGCAGCGGGTGGCCGATCAATGCTGCCACCGCCTTGTCGGTATCGAGTTCATAGCGGCTGCCGCTCTGGCTATAGTATTTGAAGCCTTCGATGGCGCCGATCACCGTCACATCCTGAGCCGTCAAAAAATCCATCTGCGCCGCTTCGTCGGCCAGCCGTTTCAGCGAGACCGCGCGGCCGCGGCTCCAGCCACCCTGGCTGTCGCGCTTTTGTTCGCGCGGCTCGATGCTGTTGATGCCCCAGTCGGCGGCATAGCCGATCAGCCACACCAGGCGCGACTCGCGCACCGTTTCCACATTGACCGCGGGCTGCAGGTTGATCAAGGCATTGAGCTGGCGCTGCCACGCTTCTTCGCGCGCGAACCAGCTCGTCATGTCGGTGATGCGGTGGCGCTGGCGCAGGGTGATCGCCTGCTGCTCATGGGCGACGGCGCCGGCGCCGTTCAAATGGCCCAGCAGGGCGCCCAGCTGGGCGGCGATCAGGTCGAAGCCCGCTTCGCTGGCCGCCTCGCACAGCTGCTCGAGCTGCGCGCGCTTGTCCGTCAGCGGCGCTCCCAGCCACCAGTGCAGCAGGGCGCGAAACAGCGCCGGCTGCATCTGCTTTTCCCACGCGCGCGTGGGCAGCACGTCGGGGTCGACGGTGCCGGCGCGGATCTGCCGCAGCATGCTCAATTGTTGATAGACGGCGCTGTCATGGCTTTGGCCGGCGCGGTTGGCGATCTCCAGGTAGGCCTCGGCCTGTTTCAGGTGGTGCGGCGCGCCGCTCTTGAGCAGAGCGACGACGTACAGGTGGCCAGCCAGCCCACTAAAAATCGCCTTGCGTTTGCCGCTCTCGCGGCGGCGCAGCTTAAGCGCTTCTTCAAACTTGACGAGGGCGGCGGCGTCGTCGCCACGCAGCAGCGAAATGGCAGCGTCGAACATGACGCCGTAGGAGGCGTCCAGTGCGCCCAGCAGCGCGCTGGCGTCATCAAGGCGGCCGCAGACGATCAGGTTGGCGGTCAGCGCCACCCGCAGCAGCATCGAGGCGCGTGCCTGCGCCGCCAGCGCTTCGGCGCAGGCGCGGATCGCGCGCGCGTGGGCCGGCTCGTGCTGGCTGTGCGCGAGCAGCACGGCGACGACGTCGTCGCGCACCGACGGGTGGATGTGCTCGATCAGCTCGGGCTCGAACGGCGCGCCGGCGATGTCGACCAGCGGGTGCAAGTAGCCCGCTTCGTGGCAGGCCAGGCACGCCTCTAGCAGCGGCGTGACCGTGCTGGCGTCATCGCCACCGACCAAGGCCATGCGCAGCAGCGCCACGCCCTGGCGGTAACTGCGCAGCACCACATTACCCTCCCAGTTGGTGCGCAGTGGCAGGATTCTCTGGTACGAGTGACGCAGCGCCGGCAGCATGTCGGCAGCGAGCGCCGCGCGGATCGCCGGCCAGACGGCGTCGGCCGCCAGCGTAAAGCCGCGGCCGATCACTTCGCTGATCAGCGCCATCTGGCGCAGCAGGGCGAGGTCGCCGTCGAGGGTGAGGGCGGGGATGACGATGCCCATCTCGGCAAAGTGCAGGGTGATGCGGCTCTTGCCCATCGGCTCGCCGGCCAGTGCCAGCAGGGCGCATATCAGTTGTTGCGACTCCGACAGCGCGGCATGGCGCGCCTGTGAACTGCCTGCCGTCATACGGGCGGCGCCAGGTTGTCGATGGCGACCACCGCCAGCGGTTCGGCCGGGGTGACGCCAAAAATACGCAGATAAAAATACAGTTCCGCTTCCAGCGTGCGCACGATGGTGTCGCGCTGGCGAAAGCCATGGCCTTCGCCAGCGAAGGTCAGGTAAGCGACCGGCACGCCGGCGCGCCGCAGGGCGTCGACCATCACTTCCGATTGTGACGGCGGCACCACCTTGTCGTCGAGCCCCTGGAAGAAGATCATTGGGCTGCGCAGTTTATCGGCATGGTGGATCGGCGAGCGCGCCAGGTACAGCGCCTGCGCCGCCGGTTGGGCAGCGATCAGGTAATCGGTGTAGTGCGATTCGAATTTGTGCGAATCGGCGTCCAGGCCGGCCAGGTCGGACACGCCATAATAGCTGGCGCCGGCCTTGAAAACATCGTGGAAGGCCAGCGCGCACAGCACCGTCAGGCCGCCGGCGCTGCCACCGCGGATCACCAGGCGGTCGCCATCGACCAGCGCTTGCGCTGCCAGGTAGCGGGCGCCGGCGACGCAGTCATCGACGTCGACCACGCCCCACTGGCCGTGCAGGGCGTCGCGGTAGGCGCGGCCAAAGCCGCTGCTGCCGCCGTAGTTGACATCGAGGACGGCGAAGCCGCGGCTGGTCCAGTACTGCGTTGCCAGTTTTAAGGTGTTGGTGGCCATGCTGGTGGGGCCGCCGTGGCCGATCACCATCAGCGGCGGCTTGACGCCGGCCGGCGCCTGGTAGCGGGCGTTTTGCGGCGGATAATAAAAGGCGTGCGCAGTGCGAGCGCCGCTGGTTGGATAACTGACGCTGTGCGGCACCGACAGATCGGCGCGGCTGGCGCCTGCCGGCAGCGCCGCCATCGAGGTGGCCAGCACGGCGCTGTTGGCGCTTGCCAGGTCCATGCGCACCAGCTCGGTGGCAATGGTGGGCGCGCCACCGAGGAAGACGACGCTGTCGCCAGCGACCCGCAATTCGCGGATGTCCTGGTAGACGGTGGCGATAGGGTGCAGGCGGCCATCGCTGACCGACAGCTGCGCCAGGTAACTGATGCCGTTCTCGATATACGTGCAGACGATCTCGTGCTCGCTGCGAAAGCCGTACATGGCATTCCCAAAGGTCCATTGCGGGGCGCCGAATTCGGCCTCGCGCGGGCACAGCGCGACGCTAGCGCGGCCATCGAAGCGGTACAGATTCCACCAGCCGCTGCGGTCTGAGACAAAATGCAGCACGCCGGCGGGCGACCATTCGGGCTGGCAGATCGCTTCATCGCTGCCGCCGGCCACCAGGCGGGCGTTGGCAAGCTTGCCAGCGGCGTCGATCTCGGCCAGCCACAGTTCGCTGCCCTGCCACGGCATGCGTGGATGCATCCAGCTGAGCCAGGCCAGCTGGCTGCCGTCGGCAGACAGGCGCGGAGCGGCGTAAAAATCGCTGCCGCTCATGAGGACCGTGTGCCGGCCATCGAGGCCGATGGCGCACAGCGTGTTGGCTGGTTCGCCAGCGCCGGCATGGTCTTCGACCACGCTGATCAGGCGCGCGCGCGCGCGGTCGAGGACAAAATCGGCATAGCGGCGGCTGCCGGCCTCGCCCAGCGGCTGCGCCGGCTGGCCATCGCGCAGCACATACAGGCGGTTGTCGGCGAAATGGGAAAACACCACCAGGCCGCCATCGACCAGCAGCGCACCGCCGCCATATTCATGGACGCGGCTGCGCACATTGAAGGGCGTGGCGCCGGCCGGCGTCAGTTCAGTGATCGCAGCGCCATCGGCGCCGCGCTGGCGCAGCAGGGTGTTGCGGCCGCCTTCGCCGGCACGGCCAGCGAGCCAGTAGACGTCCACGCCATCGATGGCCGTCTGTGACAGCGGGGTGGCGCCGGCGGCGACGCTGGCGGCGCTGATGGGCGACGGCCAGGCGCCCGGTTGGGCAGGCTGGGGAAGGGACGATGATGTCATGGCGGCGGGCGGCGAAGGCAGGCGGTAAAACGCCGAGTATGCCACGTTTGACACTGCCTTCGCCAGCGCGCACGGGGCACCGGCAGAACCGTCGCCGCGCACCCGGACAGTGCCATAATAGCGGCTTCGTCCCGCTTCCCGCCGCCTGCCATGTCCCCATTTGCCACGCTTTCCAACGACACCTTCCTGCGCGCGCTGCTGCGCCAGCCCACCGACTACACGCCGGTCTGGCTGATGCGCCAGGCGGGCCGCTATTTGCCCGAGTACCGCGCCACCCGCGCGCGCGCCGGCTCTTTCCTCGGCCTGGCGAAAAACCCTGATTACGCCACCGAAGTGACGCTGCAGCCGGTCGACCGCTATCCGCTCGATGCCGCCATCCTGTTCTCCGACATCCTCACGGTGCCTGACGCCATGGGCCTGGGCCTGTACTTTGCCGATGGCGAGGGGCCGAAATTCGAGCGTCCCCTGCGCAGCGAAGAAGCGGTGCTCAAACTGCGCGCGCCCGATCTGGACTCGCTCGATTACGTCTTCAAGGCAGTCACGCAGATTCGCCATGCGCTCGGCGGTCGGGTGCCATTGATCGGTTTTTCCGGCAGCCCGTGGACGCTGGCCTGCTATATGGTCGAAGGGGCCGGCTCGAAGGAATGGCACACGATCAAGAAAATGGCCTACAGCCGGCCCGACCTGATGCACCACATCCTGTCGATCAATGCGCGCGCCGTGGCCGCTTACCTCAATGCGCAAATCGATGCCGGCGCCCAGGCCGTGATGATCTTCGATTCATGGGGCGGCGCGCTGGCCGATGGCGCTTACCAGACGTTTTCGCTCGCTTACATGCGCCAGGTGATGGACCAGCTCAAGCGCGACAAGGATGGCGTGCGGGTGCCGGCAGTGGTATTCACCAAGGGCGGCGGCCTGTGGCTCGAGCAGATCGCCGCCATCGGCGCCGATGCCGTTGGCCTTGACTGGACGGTCAACCTCGGCCAGGCGCGCGCGCTGGTCGGCGACAAGGTCGCCCTGCAGGGCAATCTCGATCCAGCCATCCTGTTCGCTTCGCCCGAGCAGATCCGCGTCGAAGTCGAACGCGCCCTCATGTGTTACGGCACGCCGGCCGCCGGCGGCGGCCACGTATTTAATCTCGGTCACGGTATTTCACAATTCACGCCGCCCGAGTCGGTCAGCGCCATGATCGAGGCGGTGCACCGCTTCAGCCGCGCCCAGCGGGCTGTCTAGGACAGCGCCGGAGGCGCCCTGGGCGCCGTCCGGATGGCCAGACAATCACACTTATTCACAAATTGTCCGTCAAGCAGTTTTTTCGTATGTGGATAGTTTGTTTCAGCCAATTTTTTTATAAGTCACTGATTTTAAACAGTATAAAAAATATTTTCCTTCGGGAAATGGATGATTCACTGCTTCACTCTCATAGGGAAAACAGGGTTTTTCCAGTATTGTCCACAAAGTTATCCACAGGCGATGTGGATAAATACGGAAACCCCTTGGTTTACTGGGACTTAGCGTAAATGGTGAGGGTTTACATTAACTCCATGTTGCATCGCATGATATTAAACACCGCTTGCTGCACGGACCAGGCGTCGCCAACCGCCGAGTTATGCACAAAGCGAACTTGACAGAGTGACGAAACTGTTTTCTGAAGCCTTTTTTTCAAGTGATTGATTTCATTCATTAAATTTTCTTTGACTTTGGCTGCTGGGTGTCCTGCATTGATTAACAACAAACTTTCCTTTGGTACCATCAGCGCTTTGTCCACAAAGTTGTCCACACCCGAGCACGGTGCCGGCGGCGCGGGCCAGCGTTGATGCCATTTTGCATTCTCACCGTTGCGCTCGACACGCCCCTGTCGAGCTGCTTCGATTACCGCTGGCCGTGCGAGTCCGCCACCGAAGCGCTGGTCGGCCAGCTGGTGCTGGTGCCGTTTGGCCGCCGCGAAGTGGTCGGGCTGATCGTCGGCATCGGCCAGCACAGCGCCGTCCCTGCCGCCAAACTCAAGGACGCGCTGGCCGTGCGCAGCCAGCTCGGGCCGCTGTCGCCGGCGTGGCTGGCGCTGGCCGCCTTCGCCGCCGATTACTATCAGCGTCCGCTGGGCGAAGTGGCGCTGCCCGGGCTGCCGAAAAATCTGCGCCTGTCGAGCACGGTGGCGCTCGACCGCGCCATCAAGAAGCTGGCCAAGAATGTCGACGTCGCCGACACCACGCCGTTTGCGGCGCCGCCCCTCAACGCCGAGCAGCAGGCGGCCGCCGACGCCATCGGCGGCGCCATCGGCTTTACCCCGCTGCTGCTGTACGGCGTCACCGGCAGCGGCAAGACCGAGGTGTATCTGCAAGCCTGCGCCGCTGTGCTGGCGCGCGAGCCGGAGGCCCAGATCCTCATCCTGGTCCCGGAAATCAACCTGACGCCGCAACTGGAAGGCAATATCCGGGCACGCTTTCCCGGCCTGCTGCTGGCCACCCTGCACAGCAGCCTGGCCGAGGGCGAGCGCATGCTGCACTGGCTGGCCGCACACCAGGGCCGCGCGCGCATCATCCTCGGCACCCGCCTGGCGATTCTGGCGTCGCTGCCGCAGTTGCGCCTGATCGTCATCGATGAAGAGCACGACCCTTCGTATAAACAGCAGGAAGGGCTGCGCTATTCGGCGCGCGACCTGGCCGTGTGGCGCGCGCGCCAGCTGGCCATTCCCATTGTGCTCGGTTCGGCCACGCCATCGCTCGAGAGCTGGCACCACGCCGGCTCGGGGCGCTACCGCAAGCTCGAACTGCGCCAGCGCGCCGTGCGCGACGCCGTACTGCCACGCGTCAAAGTGCTCGACATGGAACGCGACAAACCGAAAGATGGCCTGACCTCGCACCTGGTGGCAGCGCTGCGCCAGCGCCTCGATCGCGGCGAACAGTCACTGCTGTTTTTGAACCGGCGCGGCTACTCTCCGGTGATTACCTGCGAAGCGTGCGGCTGGATCAGCGAATGCACCCGCTGCACCTCGTTCATGGTGCTGCACAAGCCGGAGCACCGGCTGCGCTGCCACCACTGCAGCCTGGAGCTGCGCATCCCGCGCAACTGCCCCACCTGCGGCAATGTCGATATCGCGCCGCTGGGACGCGGCACCCAGCGTGTCGAAGAAGGGTTACAGCTGCTGTTCCCCGCGGCGCGCATCCTGCGCATCGATGCCGATTCCACCCGCAGGAAGGGCAGCGCCCAGGAAGCGTTCGACAGCGTGCACCGCGGCGACGTCGATATCCTGATCGGCACCCAGATGGTGGCGAAGGGCCACGATTTTAAAAAACTGACCCTGGTCGGCATTCTCAATCCCGATACCGCCCTGTTCTCGCAGGATTACCGCGCCAGCGAGCGCCTGTTCGCCCAGTTGATGCAGGTGGCCGGCCGCGCCGGCCGCGCCGCCCGCCTCGAAGGGGGCAGTCCCAGCGAAGTGCTGATCCAGACCCGCTACGCCAGCCACCCGCTGTACGGGGCGGTGGTCAACCACGATTACGACCGTTTTGCCGACAGCCTGCTGAGCGAACGCCGCCAGGCCGCGCTGCCGCCGTATATGTACCAGGCGCTATTGCGCGCCGAGGCGCCCGAGCTGGCCACCGCCATCGATTTTTTGCAGCAGGCGCGCGACTGCCTGGCCGATCCGGCCATCACCATCAACGATCCGATCCCGATGACCATGACGCGCGTGCACAACGTCGACCGCGCCCAGCTGCTGGTCGAATCGCCCTCGCGGCCGGCGCTGCAGGCGTTTCTGAAGCAGTGGCTGGCTTTGCTGCGCGAGATGAAAAGCCGGGTCAAATGGTCGCTCGAAGTCGATCCGCTCGATATCTAGACTGCCGGCGCGCTAGAATGCGACATCGCGGCCTTCACCACAGGAACCACCATGCGCACCATCGACGTTGACGTCGCCATCATCGGCACCGGCACCGCCGGCCTGTCGGCCTACCGCGCTGCCGTCTCGCATGGCCAGCGCGCCCTGCTGATCGAACGGGGACCGTACGGCACCACCTGCGCGCGCGTCGGCTGCATGCCCAGCAAATTGCTGATCGCCGCCGCCGACGCTGCCCACATGCTCGAGCTGGCGCCCGCCTTCGGCGTCCATGCGGGCGTCAAGCGCATCGACGGTCCCGCCGTGATGGCGCGCGTGCGGCGCGAGCGCGACCGCTTCGTCGGCTTCGTCATCGATAGCGTCGACGCCATCGCCGATGCCGACAAGCTGCGCGGCCACGCCAGGTTCACCGGGCCGCGCGCGTTGCAGGTCGACGATCACACCATCGTCCGCGCCGACCGCTTCGTCATCGCCACCGGTTCGACTCCCACCCGCCTGCCCCTGCTCGATGGCGGCGGCGCCGCCATCATCAGCAGCGACGATATCTTTGAACTGGACGATCTGCCGGCCTCGATGGCCGTCATCGGCACCGGCGTGATTGGCCTTGAACTGGGCCAGGCGATGGCGCGGCTGGGCGTGCGCGTGCGTTTTTATGCGCGCGGCGGCAATCTCGCGCAGCTGACCGATCCCATCGTGCTGGCCGACGCCAAAACCGTGTTTGGCGATCGCCTCGATGTGCGTTTTAACCAGCGCATCGTTGGCGTCGCCCCGCTGGCGACGGGCGGTGTGGCACTGACCACGCGCGCCGCCGCCGGTATGGGAGAAGACGAGGCCGAGCTGGTCGAGCAGTTCGAGACGATTTTGGTGGCCGCCGGCCGCACCCCCAACGTCAACGACATCGGCATCGAAACGACAGGCCTGGCGCTCGATGCCGAAGGGGTGCCGGTGTTCGACCGCTGCACCATGCAGTGCGGCGACAGCCATATCTTCATCGCCGGTGACGCCGATGACGAACTGCCGTTGCTGGCCGAAGCGGCCGACCAGGGCCGCATCGCCGGCGACAATGCCGGCCGCTATCCGGACGTGCGCCCGGGCTTGCGCCGCGCGCCGTTGACGGTGGCGTTCACCGAACCGCAGATCATGACGGTGGGGGCCAGTTATCGCACCTTGTGCGCCACCGGCAAGCCGCGCTTTGCGCTCGGCATGGTGTCGTTCGAAAACCAGGGGCGCAGCCGCGTCATGCTGCAAAATCACGGCATGCTGCGGGTGTACGGCGAATATGGCACCGGGCGGTTTATTGGCGCCGAAATGGTGGGGCCGCGCGCCGAGCATATCGGCCACCTGCTGGGGTGGGCCTGCCAGGCCCGCATGACGGTCGACCAGATGCTCGAGATGCCCTTTTATCACCCGGTGGTGGAAGAGGGCTTGCGCACGGCCCTGCGCCACCTGCACGCGGAGCTGGCCAGGGACGCCGCCGACATCGCCGCGCCCAGCGTCGCTGCCGGTACCTGATGGCTGCCTAATTGAGGTAGCTGGTGTCGAGCCGTCCAGCCGCCGCCAGCTCGCGCACGATGCGGATGGCATCGATATCGGCTTCCTGGTAGGCCGATTTTTTAAATTCGTCGTACATGGCGTTGGCCTGGTCGGTGGCAGCGTCGTGCCCGTCGTCGTACCTGAAACGCACGAACAGCAGCTGTTCGGCGGGCGCCTCGATGGTCACCCGCAGGCTCGACGCGCTGATCTCGCCCTGTGCATGGACTTCGTAGCGCACTTCTTCGAGCGGCGTCAAAAACACCTGGTCGTCGATGCTTAACTGGCCGAAGCGGCGGCGCCGCTGAAAGCCGTCCGCCGTTTGCGCGCTGATTGCGCAGTCGTCGAGGTGGGCGACGAACAGCTTGGGCGACTGCGCGTGCAGCACCAGTCCGCGCCACAGCTGCTCGCGGGTCAGGCTGTCGATCAGCGGGTTGAGGGGATCGTTAATTTCAATCAGGTGTTCAAATTTCATGGGGAAGTCTCGTATCGGTGCCGGCGTCAGGGGCGAATGGTAACGCAAGCGCTGGGCCCGCGGGTAAATCGCGCTGGCGAAAACCACGGCCAGGCGCGCTGTACAATGACCGGCTGACTTCCTGCAAAGCGCGCCCCGATGTCCTCCGCACCCCAGTTCGGCCTGAACGTTCCCCAGAGCGAAGCCGTGATCTACCTCGACGGCCCCTGCCTGGTGCTGGCCGGTGCCGGCTCGGGCAAAACCCGCGTCATCACGCAAAAGATCGCCCACCTGGTGGAAGACCGCGGCTACGACCCGCGTACCATCGCCGCGCTGACGTTTACCAACAAGGCGGCCCTGGAAATGCAGGAGCGCATCGCCAAGCTGCTCAAGCAGCCGCGCCAGGCCAAGCAGCTGACGGTGTCGACCTTCCACTCGCTGGGGGTGAAAATCCTGCGCCAGGAAGCAGCCGGCGTCGGCCTGAAAGACCGCTTTTCCATCATGGACAGCGATGACTGCTTTGGCCTGGTGCAGGACCTGGCGATCACCACCGACAAGCAGCTGATCCGCCGCATCCAGAATGCGATCTCGCTGTGGAAGAACGGCCTGGTCGAGCCCGATGACGCCATTCGCAACGCCGTCGACGAAGATGAAGCGCAGGCTGCGCGGGTGTTTCGCAGTTATGTGGCGACCCTGTCGGCTTACCAGGCGGTCGATTTCGACGATTTGATCCGCCTGCCTGTCGAATTATTTAGAAACAACGATCCGATCCGCGACAAGTGGCAGCGCCGCCTGCGCTATTTGCTGATGGACGAATACCAGGACACCAATACCTGCCAGTACGAGCTGGTCAAGCTGCTGGTCACCGGGATTAACAAAAAGCCCATGTTCACCGCGGTCGGCGACGACGACCAGGCCATTTATGCCTGGCGCGGCGCTTCGGTGGAAAATCTGAAAACGCTGGGCCTCGATTTTCCCGACCTGAAAGTGATCAAGCTGGAACAAAATTACCGCTCGACCACCCGCATCTTGCAGGCGGCCAATGCGGTGATTGGCAACAACCCGAAGATTTTCGACAAAAAGCTGTGGTCCGAGCACGGCCTGGGCGAACCCATCCGCGTGCTGGGCATGCAGAACGACGACCAGGAAGCCGAGCAAATCGCCATCATGATTTCGGCCGACCGCTTTCAACGCAAAAACAAGTGGTCCGATTACGCCATTTTGTATCGCGGCAACCACCAGGCGCGCGTGATCGAACAGTCGCTGCGGCGCGAGCGCATCCCCTACACGATTTCTGGCGGCCAAAGTTTTTTCGACAAGGCCGAAATCAAGGACATCATCAGTTACCTGCGCCTGATCGCCAACGAGGGCGACGACCCGGCGTTTATTCGCGCCGTCACCACGCCGAAGCGCGGTGTCGGCATGGCCACGCTGGAAGTGCTGGGGGCCTTTTCCAAACAGTGGAACTGCTCGCTGTTCGAGGCGGCCTTGAAGGGCGGGATCGAAGCGAAACTGGCCGATCGTCAGCTGATTCCCCTGCGTGAATTCTGCAATTTCATCAACAACCTTGAATCGCGCGCCAGCCGGCCGGGACCGTCCGGCAGCGGCGAGAATGCCGCCGCCGTGCTCGACGACATGATGAAAGAAATCAGTTACGAGTCGTATCTGTACGATATGTTCGACGACCGCGCCGCCGCCAGCAAGTGGCAAAACGTGATGGAATTTACCAACTGGCTCAAGGAGCGCGGTTGCGGTGGCAAGGACAAGTCGGGAGACGAAAAAAACCTGCTGGAACTGACCCAGATGGTGGCCCTGATGACGATGTTGGAAGGCAAGGACGAAGAGCCGGACGCGGTGCGCATGTCGACCCTGCACGCCTCCAAGGGTCTCGAATTTCCACATGTATTTCTGGTTGGCGTCGAAGAGGGCATCTTGCCGCACAAGGGCGATCCCGACGCCTCGGTCGAAACCATCGGTGCCCGCGTGCAGGAAGAGAGAAGGCTGATGTACGTCGGCATCACCCGGGCCCAGCGCACCTTGCAGATCACCTGGTGCAAGCAGCGAAAGCGCGCGGGCGAGCAAGTCCATTGCGACCCCTCGCGCTTCATCAAGGAAATGGCGCTCGACGTCGGCAACGCGGCGCCCATGGAGACAGAAATCATTTCGCCGAAGGACAGGCTGGCCAGTCTGAAAGCCTTGCTGGCGACCTCGAAACCGCTGCCGCCGGTAAACTAAACCTTAGACGCGCACGCCGTGCTGGTCGTGGCGACCGCGCCGCTTCTCCGGCTGGTTGAGCACGCGCGCGGCCACGCCGTGATTAATGGCATTGCTGGCCATGTATTCGACGGCCGCCTGGGTACCCAGCATGGCTTGCAAAATAATGCCCACTTCCACCTTCTGGGCCGTCAAATAGTCGGGCCGGCCCGGTTGCGGTGTCGCCGCCGAGGCGCTGCCTGAATAATCCGGCGGAATGGGGCCGGAAGAGCTCGATATAATTTCCATGGGCACATTCTGCAGTGGAAATTTTTTACAGTCCGTGCGCTGCCTCGCATAAGTAGCAATTAAGCAACAGCGCAGCGACAGCGGGCGATCGCGCATAATGGCGGTTTTTGCTGGAGAGTCGCATGAGTACAGACGAGCGTTTTATGGCCATTGAAATCAAGCTGGCCCACCAGGAAGACCTGGTCGACGCCCTCAATGACGTGGTCTACCAGCAGACCCGTCGCATCGACCACCTCGAATCGATGGTCAATGCGCTCGCCGAACACATGCGCAATGCGGCGCAAACGACGCCGGGGGCGGGGGCGCATGAGGTGCCGCCCCATTATTGACGCTGTGGCGCTGCCGTCCGCGTGATCAGGCCGGCGCCATTTGCATCGTCTTAGTTGTGTGAGCGCATCCCCTACTTGTTGCCGATTGGCATTTTAATAGCAGCGAAGAAAGACGGCGCCGCCGTAGGCGTGGTGCAATCGGGTCAGGACGGTCAAGCATTCGATGCCCTGTATCGCGAGCCATTGGCGGCCCTGCAGGATGACGAGGTCGCGCTGCCGGAGAAGGCACTGTTTGTGGCACTGATTGCGGCACTGTTTGCGTACTATGCGATACGCAATCTTCTTACGGCGCATGCATTACACCGGCCCCTTGATCGCTCGCTGGTGATCGATCAGGCACTCGCTGCGATCAGCGAAGAAGATGCGGTGAGGGTACTGGGCACTGCTGTGCGTGATGTTGCCGCTGGCAAGCACTAGCAGCCTGTCGGACTTAGGATCGTCAGCTGCAAAAATACCTGGGACGGGCCATATTGCGCCGCTTTCTCGGTCAATAGCTCGCTATTGACACTGCGAAATCGTCAAAATCTGTCCTCGCCCAGCTATTTTCTCGCTCTGACTCCCTAAGCCCGACAGGCTGCTAGCGCGCATGGGCAGAAACGGCTCGGCCCGGTGTGGCGGACAGCTGGGGCTGTGAACGACGGTGGCGACGTTACTTTTTATAGCGGCATCTATTTGCATGCCACCACAGCCGAGACGAACCGTTCCGCCGTCTTGATCTTCGTGGTAACGACGCAGCTGGTGGCACTGTCATCGAGCTTTCGGGCCAGTTCCACCGCGCCGTAGTCGCACCAAACCCAGCGTTCGCCGTCGCCCCTGGCAACTCGGTAGGTCTGGATTCCCTTTGCATCCTTGTCGGGAACCAGATACCGCTTCGTTTCAGGAGCACCCGACAGCATTCCAGCACCCCGTAGATGCATCGGTCCCGGCACCACAGTGGTCCACCCCGCCACGGCCTTGTCGGGCTTGATGGTAGTTACGGGGATAATCCCGGGACACTGTGCCGTCATATCAGCGGCAAAGGCCCCGGCAGCGGCCCAGACCACGGCTATCAGGGGGACTAGTCGTGTGGCGGTCATAATTCAATCACGGCGAAAGCTAACGGGTTGCGGCTCGAAGTTGGCCAGGGCCCATCCGGGCGCTGCGCCCGCTCACGCGGCACGTCCATGTGACGAAGCTTCACCTTATGCAAAGCGCGGTACTGATCGACGACCCAGTTGCCTGCGCTGGCGTGTGCGACGAATATGGCGGCGTGTTGACCCGTGTTCGCGCTGGGGATAGACCATTAGTGAAGGTAGCGATGGCCGTTCCACGCGCTAAGCTCGGCAAATCTTTTACCATCGCCCCTGCCTTCCACCGTTGAGTGCTGACGCCGATTAACCCCGGCACCAGCGCCTTCATGATATCCACGCATTCACCCCTGCCGAACAGTTCGTGTCCATCAAGAGCGCGTAAGTCTCCAAGGTATCGAAAGGGCATGCTGGTTCTCCTTCGCTGTAATGGCGGGAGTTCCATACTCGCTTTGATATTGGTGGGCAATCTTGCTTCCAACCAAATTATGCTTCGGAGAAAATGCCACATGTTAGCGTGTCGCTGTGCCAAAATTGCCGTATGGTTGCCTCAATCGGAAGGTGAATAATGGGAAAAAGCAGGCTCGAAGCCTTCAGCGACGGTGTCATCGCCATCATCATCACCATCATGGTGCTCGAACTGAAAGTGCCGCACGGCGCCGCGTTCGACGACCTCATCCCGCTGCTGCCGGTGTTCGGCAGCTACGTCCTCAGTTTTATCTATGTCGGCATCTACTGGAACAACCACCACCACATGCTGCACCTGGTACACACCATCAGCGGTGCCACCCTGTGGGCCAATCTGCACCTGCTATTCTGGCTGTCGCTGATTCCCTTTGTCAGCGCCTGGATGGGTGAACACCAGTTCGCCGCGGCGCCGGTGGCGGCCTACGGCGCGATACTACTCATGTGCGCGGTTGCTTACCTCATCCTCGCCCGCGTGCTCACCCGCCACCAGCCGGCCAACCGCGCGCTCGCCGACGCCATCGGCATGGACCGCAAAGGCTGGCTGTCGATCGCGCTGTATATCGCCGGCATCGCCCTGTCGCTGCCCCTGCCGCTGATCGGCTTTCTGCTGTACGTCGTCGTCGCCATCATGTGGCTGGTGCCGGACCGCCGCATCGAGCGGAGATTGCACGATCCCGCTTGACACGGACCAGACATCAGCCGGTGCGCCCGCTACCCTGCAGCCATCGACGCGCGTGCGGCGCGCTGCTATGATCGGGCGCTGATGCCTGGCTGCCGACCCGGCGGCCCGGGCCAATTCGCCTGTGAAAGATGCCATGAACCGTCCCCACCTGCTGATCGTCGCTGTCGCTGTCGCTGCTGCCATGCCCCACCTTGCCATTGCCGCGCCCGTCGCGTCCGTCGCCGCCATCGCCGCGCCGCTGCCGGCGTCGAACCCCTTCGCCAAAGAGAGCGCACTGCCGCTCCACTATCCGGCTTTCGACAAGATCAAGGATGCCGATTTCACCCCCGCCTTCGATGCCGGCATGCGCGAACAGTTGCGCGAGATCGATGGCATCGCCAACAACCGCAAGATCGCCACCTTTGATAACACGGTGGTGGCGATGGAACGCTCGGGCCAGCTGCTGGCGCGGGTATCGGCAACGTTTTCCAATTTGCAGGCGACCAATACCAACGACCAGCTCGACGCCATCGACACCGCCATGTCGCCCAAGCTGGCCGCCCACAACGACGCCATCTACCTCAACGCCGCACTGTACGCGCGCGTCAAAGCGCTTTACGACAAGCGCGCCAGCCTGCGCCTGAATGCCGAAGCGCTGTATCTACTCGAGCGCTACAACAAGGATTTTGAACGCGCCGGCGCCAAGCTGTCGGCCGCCGACAAGGAGCAACTGAAGGCGCTCAATGGCGAAATCGCCGCCCTGCAGTCGGCCTTCACCCAAAACGTCATGAAAGAACAGAATGCCTCGGCACTGGTGGTCGACAGCCGCGCCGAGCTGGCCGGTATGAGCGAGGCAGCCATCGACGCCGCTGCCGCCGAAGGCAAAAAACGGGGCATTGATGGCAAGTTCGTGGTCGCTGTCGGCAACACCACCGGCCAGGCGCCGCTGGCGGAATTGAGCAACCGCGCCGTACGCGAACGCTTGATGGCGCTGTCGCTCGCGCGTGGCAGCCGCGGCGGTGAATTCGATAACCGCAACAATGTGCTGCGCCTGGCCAAGCTGCGCGCTGACAAGGCTGTGCTGCTGGGCTACCCCAACTACGCCGCCTACTCGCTCGACGACCAGACCGCCAAGACCACCGCCGCCGTCAACGGCCTGCTCGCCGAGCTGGGCAAGCCGGCCGTGGCCAACGCCCGCAAGGAAGCGGCCGAAATCCAGAAAGTCATCGATGCCGGCAAGGGCGGCTTCCAGGTCGGTGCTGCCGACTGGGACCTGTATTCGAGCAAGGTGCGGGCCGCCCAGTTCAATTTTGACGAAAACCAGCTCAAGCCCTACTTTGAATTGAACAGCGTCTTGACCAATGGCGTGTTTTACGCGGCCACCAAGTTGTACGGCATCACCTTCAAGGAACGCAAAGACTTGCCGGTGTACAACCCCGACGTGCGCGTGTTCGACGTCTACGATGCCAACGGCAAACAGCTGGCCATCTTCCTGGCCGATATGTACGCCCGCAGTAATAAACGGGGCGGTGCCTGGATGAATGAATACGTCTCGCAGTCGAGCCTGCTGGGCACGCGCTCGGTGGTGGCGAATCATTTGAATATTCCCAAGCCACCGGCGGGCGAACCGACCCTGCTGACCTACGACGAAGTCAAGACGGCTTTCCATGAATTCGGCCACGCCCTGCACGGCATGTTCTCGAACGTCACCTACCCGCGTTTTTCCGGCACCAACGTGCCGCGCGATTTCGTCGAGTTCCCCTCGCAGGTTAATGAGATGTGGGCCGTCTGGCCGGAAATACTGGGCAACTACGCGCGCCACTACAAGACTGGCGCCGCCATCCCCAAGGATCTGCTGGACAAGGTTATCGCCGCCAAGAAATTTAATCAGGGCTTCATCACCACCGAGTACATCGAGGCGTCGCTGATCGACCAGCGCTGGCACCAGTTGAGCCCGTCGCAAATCCCCACCGACGTCGTCGCCTTTGAAGCCAATGCCTTGAAAGAGGCGGGCCTCGATTTCGCGCCAGTACCGCCGCGCTATCGCAGCAGCTACTTTTCCCACGTGTTTTCGAACGGCTACTCGGCCGGCTACTACGGCTACCTGTGGGCCGAAAAGCTCGACGCCGATACCGTCGAATGGTTCAAGGAAAACGGCGGCTTGCAGCGCAAGAATGGCGATTATTTCCGCAAGATGCTGCTCTCGCGCGGCGGCACCATGGATGCCATGCAAATGTTCCACGGCTTCCGCGGCCGCGATGCCATCATTGGACCGCTGCTCGAGCGGCGCGGTTTGACGACACAATAAACACTTGCTCACCGATGGGGGCGGGCCCGTACGGCTCGGCCCCCCATCAAGGTGGCCGATCGTGTCGTGCAGCGCCGCCAAAGCGGTATATACTTTTTCTGAACTACTTCAAGGATGGGCAGCATGAGCAGCCAGGATTTACACGGCATCACCCTGGAAGCGATTTTACTGCGCCTGGTCGACCATTACGGCTGGGAGCAGCTGGGCAAGCACATCGACATCAACTGTTTTATCAGCGACCCCAGCATCAAATCGAGCCTGAAATTTTTGCGCAAGACGCCGTGGGCGCGCGACAAGGTCGAAGCGCTGTACCTCGACACCCGATTCACCACCCCCACCCAGTAACGAGGCCATCATGTCCAACGACCACGCAGATCAGCTGCAACAGCGCCTTCAAACCCTGCATGCCGATATCGCCAGCACGGGCGAAGTCGACCCTGAACTCAAAGATTTACTGCACCGCCTCGACGGCGACATCAAGACCCTGCTCGATCGCCGCCTGGCGCCCGACGCCGGTGCGCTTGAACCGACCAGCACCACCTACGGGCTGGCCGAACGCAGCCAGGAGTTGTCGGCGCGCTTTGCCGTCAAGCATCCGCACCTCGAACCGGCCCTGCGCGAACTGGGCAATATGCTCTCAAGCATGGGCATCTAGCCGTCCGGGCTGCCTGATTTTGTAGCATTAACAACACAAGCTATTGAAATGTAAGCGCTTTTTCGGCGGCCAGGACCCGATTCGGCGGGCCGGCCGGCGTTAATTGCGGGCGTTTTCCGGTACAATGCTGCCCAATGAGCTCCCCAATCAATCTGTTTGCTACCGTCCCCAAGCGGTCTAGCCGCGCCGCTGTTGCGCCCTTCTTACCCATGTCGCGCGCCGAAATGGACGCCCTCGGCTGGGATGCCTGCGACGTCATCCTCGTCACCGGCGACGCCTATATCGATCACCCCAGCTTCGGCATGGCACTGGTCGGTCGCCTGCTCGAAGCGCAGGGTTTTAGAGTCGGCATCATCAGCCAGCCCGACTGGCACTCGGCCGACGCCTTCCGCATTCTCGGCAAGCCGACCCTGTATTTCGGCGTCACCGCCGGCAATATGGATTCGATGGTCAATCGCTACACGGCCGACCGCAAGATCCGCTCGGACGACGCGTATACCGCCAACGGCGAACCAAATAAGCGGCCCGACCGCACCGTCACCGTGTACGCCCAGCGCGCGCGCGAAGCGTTTCCGGATGTGCCCGTCATCATCGGTTCGATCGAAGCCTCGCTGCGCCGCATCGCCCACTACGATTACTGGTCGGACAAGGTGCGCCGTTCGGTGCTACCCGATTCGAAGGCCGATCTGCTGTTGTTCGGCAATGCCGAGCGCGCCCTGGTCGATTTGACCCACCGCCTCGCCGCTGGCGAAGCGATCCGCGACATCAAGGATTTACGGGGCACCGCCTTCATGGTGCCCAGCGGCTGGTTGCCAGCGCCCGACTGGTCGGTGGCCAATTCGAGCCGCGTCGATGTGCCCGGCAAGGTCGACGTCCACCCGAACCCCTACGCCATGGCGCAGGAAGACAAGGCCGCCTGCGCCACCGACAACAATGCGGTGGCGCCCGACGTCATCAAGCCGATCCGCATCATGAGCCGCGAAGAGCGGCTGGCGCTGGCCAAGGAACAGCACGATAAAACCGTGGTGCGCCTGCCCGCTTACGACGTTGTCAAGGATGACCCCGTGATGTATGCGCACGCCTCGCGCGTGTTCCACCTCGAATCGAATCCCGGCAATGCGCGCGCCATGGTGCAGGCGCACGGCGAGCGCGACGTCTGGCTCAATCCGCCGCCACTGCCGCTGGCGATGGACGAGATGGATGGTGTCTACGACATGAATTACGCCCGCGCGCCGCACCCGAGCTACGGCAAGGCCAAGATTCCCGCCTGGGACATGATCCGTTTTTCCGTCAACATCATGCGCGGCTGCTTTGGTGGCTGCACCTTCTGTTCAATTACCGAGCACGAAGGGCGCATCATCCAGAGCCGCAGCGAACCGTCGATCCTGCGCGAAATTGAACATATCCGCGACAAGACCAAGGGTTTTACGGGCACCATTTCCGACCTGGGCGGCCCCACCGCCAATATGTACCGGCTGGCGTGCAAGGAAAAAACGATCGAGGAATCGTGCCGTCGCCTGTCGTGCGTGTTTCCGACCATCTGCGTCAATCTGGGCACCGACCACAGCAAGCTGATTTCCCTGTACCGCAAGGCCCGCGCCATTCCGGGTATCAAGAAAGTGCTGATCAGTTCCGGCCTGCGTTATGACCTGGCAGTGCGCTCGCCCGAGTACGTCAAGGAACTGGTAACCCACCACGTGGGCGGCTTGCTGAAAATTGCACCGGAACACACGGAAGAGGGCACGCTGTCGAAAATGATGAAGCCGGGCATCGGCGCGTATGACGAGTTCAAGGCCATGTTTGACAAGTTTTCGCTGGAAGCGGGCAAGAAGCAGTATCTGATCCCGTACTTCATCGCTGCCCACCCCGGCACCACCGATGAAGACATGCTGAACCTGGCGCTGTGGTTGAAGAAAAACAATTTCAAGCTCGACCAGGTGCAAACCTTCATGCCGACGCCGATGGCGATGGCCACCACCATGTACCACTCGCGCAGGAATCCCCTGAAAAAGGTCACGGCCGATTCGGAAGTGGTGGAAACGGCGCGCAGCGGCAAGGTGCGACGTGCCCACAAGGCATTCTTGCGCTACCAGGACCCGGCCAACTGGCCGATCCTGCGCGAAACCCTGGTCAATATGGGCCGCGGCGAATTGATCGGTAACAGCGACCGTCACCTCGTGCCCAGCTGGCAAGCGTCGGAAGACGGCGGTCTCGCTGCTGGCGAACGCAAGCGCCAGACCTCGGGTGCCGGCACCCTCGACAAGTTCGCCGCCGCACCCAAGCGCGCCACCGCGCGGGCGCCGGCGCCGGCGCCATTCATTGCGCCTGAATCGAAGGTGCGGCCGTCAATTCTTGCGACCATCAAGACGCGGCCGAAAGCGGCTAGTGTCGCTGTCAAGGCGCGCAGCGGGCGCAAGTAGGCGACCAGCAAGTCGCACCGCTTGAGATACAAACAGCTTCCCCATGGAAGCTGTTTTTTTTTACCTGAAACTTTTTGCGTAGTCAGCGAGCGCCACCGAGTTGCGTCATCAAGCTTCTTTTCGGTTACTATAGTGCTAAAAAGTAATATTTATTATAATTGCAGTAACGTGCACCGATGGCTGCCCCCGCGGCCGTGATGGATTGCCGGCGCTCCCCCACCATCGTGGCGCCGGCAGTATCACCAAGGACCTGCAGTGATCGACATCCGTACTCTCTTGCTGGCGCTCGCGATCGGCAACATCGGCCTGGGCGTGCTGATGGCCGGCTATGCGGACGGTCAGGCATGCAATCCGGCAATGCGTGCCTGGGCTGCTGCCCGTTTGCTCAAGGGCAGCGCCCACCTGGTGGCCTGGCTACGGCCGGAGATCGAGTGGGGCGGCGTGCCGCTCATGGGCTACGCTCTGTTGATCGGCGGCACGGCGATAGAGCTGGTGGCATATTGCATCTTTTTGGGATTGCCGGCATGGCGTACGCGGTTGTGCTCATGTACGGTGCTGGCGCTGGCGGCCATCGGTTTGATGTTTGCAGTGCAACTGCCGCCGGCGCAATTGCTGCGGCTGGTGGCGGCCGAGGTCGGGGCCTTCAGTCTGGTCATGGCCGCGCTCTTGCTGCGTGACTGGGGGCGGGTATCGGTAATGCAGCGCTGGATCGGGCTGAACAACGCTGTGTTTGCCGTGGTGCTGGCGGCGCACGCCGTGCACGGGATCAGCGCGCCGCACCTGTACCTGCTGGCGGGCGGAGTCGTTCTCAACGCCACCTTTGCAGTGGGCTATTTGATGATGATCGTCAACGGCTTCGGCTTTCTATTGCTCTGCAAGCAAAAAGACGATGCGCGCATGGTGCGGCTGGCCACCATTGATTGCCTGACGGGCTTGTTCAATCGCCAGGCATTTTTTGAGCGTGCCGAGCGTGCACGCGCCGCGCGGCGTGGCCGTCCGCTCGCCCTGTTGATGATCGACATTGATCATTTTAAAAAAATCAACGATTGCCATGGCCATGCCATCGGCGATCAAGCGCTGGCGCTGTTCGCGGCCACCGCCCGCACCACCTTGCGCGATGACGATATCCTGGGGCGCCTCGGCGGCGAAGAATTCGCGCTGGTGTTGCCCGCGACCGACCTGGACGGCGCCATGCTGGCCGCCGAGCGTTTGCGCACCAGTGTGGCGGCGTCGTCGCTGGTAACGGCCAGCGGCGCCTATTCGATGACCATTAGCATAGGAGTGGTGGCCATTGACTGCGCCGAAGCGATCAACACCGCGCTGGCGCGGGCTGATCAGGCGCTGTATGCGTCCAAGCGGGGCGGGCGCAACCGCGTCAGTGTGGGGGAGTAGCGCCGCGGGGGGTGTCTGAGGTAGGTGCGCCGTTCAGTTAAGCGGGGCTTTTCTCTTGATGCTGGCGGAGCGGACGGGACTCGCCTGCATCCTGCAGGCCGCCGCTTCGCTGGCAGGCGAATCGCTTCGAGTCCCAAGCCGGACTTTCCGCAGGGGAAGTCCTCTGACCCGTGTATATAAAGGAAAAGCCCCGACAGGCGGGGCTTTTCCTTTGATGCTGGCGGAGCGGACGGGACTCGAACCCGCGACCTCCGACGTGACAGGCCGGCATTCTAACCAACTGAACTACCACTCCGTATTACTCTGATCGGTGTTGCTGATCATGATGCAGTTATTTGGTGGGCGCTGAGAGGCTCGAACTCCCGACCTAAGCCTTGTAAGGGCTCCGCTCTACCAGCTGAGCTAAGCGCCCGCACACTTCAATTTCGACTGCATCCGACGTTTGTCACCACGTCTGAAGAGGCCCGAATCATATCCAACAATAGCGCACCGCGCAAGGGCTTTTTTTCACCCAGCGTTTCTGCTGTGAATTCGCCGTTCCTACGAATGTAAATAAAAGACAAGTTTGTTGTAAGCGATATACGGTCGTTGAATTGGCCCTTGCTTGATTTACGCGCAATGGAAGAGAATGCCCGCTTCTTACGAGGTGCCCCCGGCAGACATCCCCAGGATGCAGGCGCCCACAATGGCGGAGACAGACGTTGCAATACGATGGGGGCGATTTGCCCTCCTTTCACCATTTTTGCGGAATATCACATGATCAAGCTGTCCAAGATGCACCAGCGCGTGTTGCGCGCCCACGGCGCCGCGTTGGCCCTGAGCGCGCTGCTGCCAGCGGCTGCCTTCGCCCAAACCACCACCAGCGCCCAGGCCGGCGCCCCCGAGTTGCAGTCGGTTACCGTGACGGCCCAGCGTCGTACTGAAAACATCAAGGAAGTGCCGGTCTCCGTCACCGCCCTTAAAGGTGAACGTCTCGACACCATCGTCTCCGGTGGCGAAGACATCCGCGTGCTGGCCGCCAAGGTGCCCAGCCTGAACGTCGAGTCGTCGAACGGCCGTACCTTCCCGCGCTTTTACATCCGCGGCTACGGCAATACCGATTTCAACACCTTCGCCTCGCAACCGGTCTCGCTGATCTACGACGACGTGGTCCAGGAAAACCCGATTCTCAAGGGTTACCCGATATTCGACGTCGCCAGCGTCGAAGTGCTGCGCGGTCCGCAGGGCACCTTGTTCGGCCGCAACACCCCGGCCGGCGTCGTCAAGCTGGAATCAGAAAAGCCGAACAGCAAGAAAATCGAGGGCTACTACAACGCCAGCGTCGCCTCGCATAACACCGTCAACGTCGATGGCGCCGTCAACGTGCCCCTGTCGAGCGAATGGGCGATGCGCTTCTCGACCCTGCGCCAGCATCGTGACAACTACGTCGACAATTACGCCGATACCGGTTTCACCGTCAAACGGGGTGAACTCGATGGCTACAATGAACACGCCGAGCGCCTGCAGTTTCTGTACACGCCGTCAACCACCTTCAATGCCCTGTTCAACGTGCACCAGCGCATCACCAGCGGCAGCGCACGCCTGTTCCGCGCCAACCTGATCACCAAGGGTACGAACGACATCGCCGCCGGCGTCGACCTCGACAAGCTGGTGTCGAACGCGCAAAACTACCAGAACCTCAAAACCTCCGGCGCCAATGTGCGTCTGTCGTGGGACCTGGGCGCCGTCAAGCTGTACTCGATCAGCGGTTTTGAACAGGTCAATCGCTACCTCAGCCGCGGTGACATCGATGGCGGCGCCCTGGCCGGTCCTGGTTTCATTCCCTTCCAGGTAGAAACCGCAGGCGGCATTTCCGGCGTCAAGCAATACACCCAGGAACTGCGCGTTGAATCGAAGGATGCCGGCCCGCTGAACTACCAGGCTGGCCTGTACTACTTTAATGAAGATGCCAACGGTTACAGCGACAACTTCGACAGCACCAGCGGCCTCCAGACCTCGCACCTGGCCAGCCACCAGAAGAACACTGCCTGGGCGGCCTTCGGTTCGGTCAACTATGCGATCTCGGACCTGTGGACGGTCCGTGGCGGCTTGCGTTACACCAATGACGAAAAAGATTTCAACACCGTTTCGGCCGTCAACGTGGCGCAGATCGGTGCCGCCTCGGTCAACGAGAGCAAGCACAAGGTCAACTGGGACCTGAGCACCACCTATAAGCTGAACCAGGACGTCAACGTTTATGCGCGGGTTGCCACCGGCTTTCGCGCACCGAGTATCGCTGCCGCCTCGGCATCGGTGCCGATCACCGTGGCCGATGCCGAAACCATTACTTCGTACGAAGCGGGTATCAAGGCCGACCTGTTCCAGCGCCGCGGCCGCGTCGCCTTCAGCGTCTATGACTTCACCGTCAAAAACCAGCAGCTGACCGTGGTCGGCGGCAATTCGAACGTCAATCGCCTGATCAACGCCGCCAAGACCGCAGGCCGTGGCGCCGAAGTCGACTTCGAAGCGTTTATTACCAGCGACTTCAAGGTCACCGCTGGTGGCAGCTACAACTTCACCGAGATCAAGGATGCGTCTTTGTCGGTGAACAAGTGCGCGCAGTGCACGATCACCGATCCGATCAACGCCGCCGGCCGCGTCGTCATCGACGGTAACCCGCTGCCGCAAGCGCCGAAATACACCATGAATGCCTCGGCCCGCTACCAGTGGAACCTGGCCGACGGCCAGCTGTACACCCTGGTCGACGTCTCGCACCGCAGCCAGATCAACTTCTTCCTCTACGAAGCGGCTGAATTTACTGGCAAATCGCTGACCGAAACGGGCTTGCGCGTGGGCTACATTTTCGGCAATGGCAAGTATGAAGTGGCTGCCTTCGGTCGCAATATTGGCGACACCCGTCGCGTTACCGGCGGCATCGACTTCAACAACCTGACCGGCTTTACCAATGAGCCACGCGTGCTTGGCGTGCAGTTCAAGGGCAGCTTCTAAGCCGTTCGACGCTAAGTCGTTCGACGTTGTAGTGAAAGCCACGGTGTGAACCGTGGCTTTTTTAGTTGCGCTGCGACATTTGTAGCAGGGCGACTGGCACACTGTGCCGGTCCCCATGTTGATCAACCCCATCAGCAATAAAGCGCCGGAGCGCTTCCACCGCTTCTTCGCGCCGCTCGCCTAACTGCGCCAGCCACCCCGTCTCCAGCCATGGCGGACAGCGCGCTGCATCGCACGTCATCGCATAGCTGCTCCACGGCCAGCCTCCAGGTGTTGCGACCAAGCCTGCCCGCACCGGGTTGAGAATCACGTAGCGGATCAATTCCAGCAAGTGCGACTGCCGTTGCACGATCTCCCAGTGAAGTCGCCCCTGGAAAACGTGGCCGCGGGTGGTATGGCGCGCATTAAAGCGCTGGGTATAAGCGCCGTTCAAGTCGCGCATGCCAGCGCTGAGACTGGGCGCAAGAGTTTTCGTGACCAAATGAAAATGATTGCCCATCTGGCAAAAGGCGTGGATGCGCCAGCGCTGCTGCGCGCAGGTTTCGCCTAACAGACGCAGCCAGCCGCGACGGTCGTGGTCGTCGCGATAGATGGGCTCGCCGCGATCGCCGCGGCAGGTGATGTGGTAGACGGTGCCGGCAACGTCGATGCGGGCGGATCTTGGCATGGGGTGCTCCGGAAAGTGGTGGATGGGCGGATATGGGACAGGCACCGCGTGCCAGTCCCCCTGCGGCTGCCAACTTTGGGTTGGATGGCTGCGCCGCCGGCGAGTTCACCCCCGCCCAGGGCTTTCATCAAGCGAGGCTCTGATATACTGTATAGATTTACAGTAGTCTATTTTCCCGCGTGAATATCCCGGCCCGAAAAATCATCCATTGCGATTGCGACTGTTTTTATGCTTCGGTCGAAATGCGCGACAATCCTGCCCTGCGCGCAGTGCCGCTGGCGGTGGGCGGGCGTGCCGATCAGCGCGGCGTGGTGGCCACCTGCAACTATGAGGCGCGCCGCTATGGCATCCATTCGGCCATGGCCACCGCGCAAGCCCTCAAATTGTGTCCGCAGCTGGTGGTGGTGCGGCCAAATATGGAAAAATACCGGGTGGCTTCACGCCAGATCCTCGCCATTTATGGCCATTACACCGAGCTGGTCGAGCCCCTCTCGCTGGACGAGGCCTATCTCGATGTTTCCGGTTCGTCCCACTGCAAGGGCAGCGCCACCCTGATTGCCCAGGAAATCCGCCAGCGTATTTTCGATACGGTGGGCATCACTGCTTCGGCCGGCATTGCCCCGAACAAATTTGTCGCAAAAATCGCCAGCGACTGGAACAAGCCCGATGGCCTGTTTCTGGTGCGCCCGGCCGAGGTCGACGCCTTTGTCGCCGCCTTGCCCGTCAAAAAACTGCATGGGGTGGGCAAGGTGACGGCGGCCAAATTGAACGGCCTGGGGGTGCAGACCTGTGCCGACCTGCGCAGCTGGAGCATGCTTGAGTTGCAGCAACAGTTCGGCAGCTTTGGCGCGCGCCTGCACGATTTGTGCCGCGGCATCGACGAGCGCGTGGTGTCGAGCGAGCGCGAACGCAAATCGGTGAGCGTCGAAGAAACCTATACGGTCGATGTGCCCGATTTGCCCGCCTGCCTGGCCCTGCTGCCCGAACTGTTCGACAGCTTGCTCGGCCGCATCGAGCGGGCCGAGGCGGGGCGCCATATCCATAAATTGTTTGCCAAAATCAAATTCAGCGATTTTCAGCAAACTACCGTCGAGTGCCTCGGCACCACCCCCGACCTGGTGCAGTTCGGCCACCTGCTGGAGACCGGTTATCTGCGGCGCCACAAGCCGGTGCGCCTGCTGGGGCTGGGCGTGCGCCTCGGCGAAGAAGCCAGTCTGGAGCAGCTGTCGCTGTTCACCGGCATAAATGGCTGATCTCTTTCACCGCGTCATTTTTGCCCGCGACGAGCGTGTAGAATGGCGTTCCTCCTGCAGTAATGTACCTATCCTGAATCAATCGGACACCAATTATGTGGTTTAAGAATCTCCAGATTTACCGCCTGCCGGCACCGTGGAATTTCACCCCCGAGCAGCTCGAAAAAGCCCTTGAACCGGGCAGTTTTGTTCCCGCCACCAGCAATGAGTTGCTGCGCCAGGGCTGGGATTCGCCACGCGGCAATGGCCAGCTGGTGCATACCGTCAACAAACAGATGCTGATTCTGCTGGGCACGGAAAAGAAACTGTTGCCGAGTTCGGTCATCAACCAGGTCGCCAAGGCCAAGGCAGCCGAGCTGGAAGAAGCCCAGGGTTTCGCGCCAGGCAAGAAGGCAATGAAAGAATTGAAAGAACGCGTGGCCGACGAGTTGCTGCCGCGTGCCTTCAGCATCCGCAGCAATGTGTGGACCTGGATCGATCCCGTCAACGGCTGGCTGGTGGTCGATGCGGCCAGCCCGGCCAAGGCCGACGATGTCATCAAGTTGCTGCTCAAGGCGGTCGACAAGATGCCGCTGGAAAGCCTGCGCGTGCAGCGCTCGCCCGTCGCGGTGATGACGGCGTGGCTGGAAACGGATGAGGCGCCGGTCGGCTTTACCATCGACCAGGACACCGAATTGCGCGCCACCGGCGACAGCAAGGCTGCCGTGCGCTACGTCAAGCACGCGCTGGAAGCGGACGATATCCGCCGCCACATCGCCGCCGGCAAGCAGTGCACCCGCCTGGCCATGACCTGGGACGACAAGATTTCTTTTGTGCTCACCGAATCGCTGGCCATCAAGGGCATCAAGCCGCTCGACGTCATCACCGAAAAAGACACCTCGACCCGCAATGACGAAGAACGGTTTGACAACGACATGATGCTGATGACGGGCGAACTGGCCAAGCTGATGGCCGACATCGTCGAAGCACTCGGCGGCGAAGCGAACGCATAACCAAGGCAAATAAGTAAGTGCGTGCTAACGACGCCGATGCCGTCGGAGCCGGCGCTTACAGTGGTTGAAAGACGCCGGCTGCGCGGTTCTTGGTCACATTGTCCCAGGCGAACACCTGGCCATTCATGCCGACATAAACGCCGGCCGGCAAGGTTTGCGCCACCCCGGCGGCAAAGCCAAGGTTGAACAGCGCATCGGAATTGGCGATTTCGTAGGGAATCATGGCGCCGGTTAGCACGATGGTCTTGCCGAGGGCGGCGGCGCCCAGCACGGCCGCCGTTTCTTTCATGGTGTCGGTGCCGTGGACGATGACGATGGCCTGCTCGGCCGCGGCCTGGCAGGCTGCCAGCACGCGCTGGCGGTGGGCGTCCTGCATGTCGAGGGAATCGAGCAGGGGCAATTGTTCGAGGACGACGCCGATCGTCATGCGGCTGCGTGCCAAGGCTGCCGGCAAGTGGCTGTCGGCAAAACCGAGTGTGCCCGTCAGTTCGTCATAGTGTTTATCGAAAGTGCCGCCGGTGGCGATGATGCGCAAGCTCATGGTGGTGTCGCTTATGGTTGTGTCAAAAGTTCAAAAAAATCGCAGGCCACATCATAACAACGGCCGCAGCGAAACAGTGCGCGGCGCTTGAATTGGCCGCCGACTGCGCTAAAATCTCCGTCAGTTTGTTTGTCAGTTTGTTTGTCAGTTTGGCTTCGCTACCGTTCAACCATTGAATAACCCATGAAAACGCTTGCCCCCGGCACCGTCATTTTTCATCGCCACCGCGGCTATGGGGTGATTGTCCATGTCAACCTGCTCACCGGCTGGATCAGCGCCCGTTTCGGCAGTGAACAACGCACGCTCGATCTGAACCTGTCGACCGACGACGTCCAGCACGCCGATGGCGAAGCGATCCTGTTTCGGCGCGCGCCACCCGACCGCATGCCGCACGCGCGCCTGATGGCGATGGTGGCGGCGCTGCACGAAGCGGGCTACCAGAAGTTGTATTTGTATTCGTGGCCCAAGCCGTCCGGTCTGCACTGGCGCTGGCACCTGTTCACCGGCCAGCGCCAGTGGATGCAGCGGCCATGGCGCGAAGGCTGGTATGGTTCGGGCGCCGACTACAACGTCAATCCGGTGATGGGCTGGGGCGATTCGCCGGGCGCCAGCACCGATGAACTGGTGACGGCGCTGGCCAAATTCGATCCGCAGGGCCTGGCGCAGGCACTCGGTCGCGATGACGACCACACGGCCTGGTTCAAGGATGTCTGCAGCCACCTGCTGCCTGGCTATATGTACAGTCTGGACATGGAAAAGGCCACCGCCGATGGCCTCAAGGACGTGCCGCCCGTGCCGGTGATCGGCGTGCGCGCCGGCTTGCCGCCGTATGCAGGGCCGCCAATCGGCTGGCCGCCCGGCTGGGCCGGCTTGTGGACACGCGCCCACGCCATGCCGGCGTCGCCCATCGTGCTCGCTCCCGGCGTCGATCTGACGCCCGAAAAATAAGCGAAGCCGGCCGCAGGGGGGACTGGCACCGCAGGTGCCTGGCCGAATGCCCCCCAGCCTCAGCGCTTTTGCCTGCCTGCCTTAAAACTTGCCACTATCCACATCCTTCAAAAAGCGGATCAAGCCACCAAAATACACGGCCTGATCGTCATACATGGCCATGTGCCCGCCCTTCGGGCACAGCAGATAGCGCCCGCGCTGCACCTTCGCCGCCACCATCTTCATGTGCGCCGGTTCCATGGTGTCGTACTGCCCAGCAATGACCAGCGTCGGCACGCTAATTTTCGGCAAATCGGCGACCCGGTCCCAGTGCTCGAGCTTGGAGTTGTGCGAACCCATTTCGCTGGGCCCCTGCAGCGGCACATAGACTTTCGGGTTGATCTTGGCAAACGCACGGCTGACCGGCTCCGGCCACTGCGCCTGCGGCATGCGCAGGATATGGCTTTCGTAATACGGCGCCAGCAATTCCATATAGCGTGGCTCGGCCGTCTTGTTGTCCTTTTCCATTTGCAAGATCTCGGCCAGCGCTTTCTGGTCCATCGCCGGCATCAATACCTTGTCGGCGTAGGCGTTGTAAGCAGGAATGCTCATCATCATGTTCGAGATGACCATCCCTTTCAGGTTCTTGCCATATTTAAGGGCATATTCGGCAGCGAGCACGCCACCCCACGAGTGACCCAGAATATAAAAGTTGCTGCTGTTTAAACCGAGCGCCTTGCGCACCTGTTCAACTTCTTCGACGAAGCGGGGCAATTCCCACAGCGCCGGTTGATCGGGCTGGTCGCTGTAGGCGGAACCGAGCTGGTCGTAATAATAGTATTCGATGCTGGCGCCGGGAAAATAACTGTCGAAGGCTTCGAAGTATTCGTGGGTGGCGCCGGGGCCGCCGTGCAGCAGCAGCACCTTGATGGTCGGATTGTTGCCGACGCGCTTGGTCCAGACCTTGAAGTTGCCGCTCGGCGTGCTGATGGGAATCATGCGGACGCCGCCCGACAGCGCGTCCGTGCGGCCGCTATTGTTGAAGTATGAAGATGCCTGGCCAGCCCAGCCGACGGGGGCCGCCGCTGCCAGCAGCACGGCGGTGCACAGTGCAATAAAACGTTTCATGTTTTTCCCGGTAATTGTTGTATCAAGTTGATATGAACTTGACATAACAATCTCCTGTTCACCGGCCGCTGTCAAGTCCTGCCGGGCCCCTGTCCAGCAGCGCCGCCGGATTGAGGATATTGCTGGGCTGTCCTTGGAAAAACTGCAACACATTGCGGAATGCCGCCTCGAAATACAGCGCGTAACTGTCTTGCTCGACATAGCCCAGGTGGGGCGTCGCCAGCACCGTCGGCATGCGCAGCAGCGGGGCGTCGGCGGCCAGCGGTTCGCTGGTGAACACGTCGATGGCGGCGTGGCCCGGCCGTCCCTGTTGCAGCGCGTGTTCCAGCGCATCGCTCTCCACCAGTTCGGCGCGGCTGGTGTTGACGAACAGCGCACCCGGCTTCATCAGGACCAGGTCGGCGGCCGTGACGATGGCGCGGGTGGCGTCGACCAGCCGCAGGTGCACCGTCAGCACGTCCGCTTCGGCAAACAGTGCCGCTTTCGAGCTGGCCACCTGGTGGCCGTCGGCAGCGGCGGCCGCCAGGCTAGCCTCGCGCCCCCACACCAGGATGCGCATGCCGAACGCCTTGCCATAGCCGGCAATCAGCTTGCCGATCTTGCCGTAACCCCAGATCGCCAGCGTGCGGCCCCGGAGCACCACCCCCAGGCCGTTCAGATGCGGATTGATCGACGCCGTCTGCCACAGGCCGTCTTTCAGATTACTGGCGTAGGGCACGATCTTGCGGCTGGCCGCCATGATCAGCGCCCAGGTCAGTTCGGCCGGTGCCACCGGCGAGCCAACCCCCTCGGCAATGGCGATACCGGCGGCGGTGGCGGCAGCGACATCGATGTGGCCGGCCACCTTGCCCGTCTGCGAAATGAGTTTCAGATTCGGCAGTTTGTCGAGCAAGGCGCGCGGCACGGCCGTGCGTTCGCGGATCAGCACCACGGCGTCGAACGGCGCCAGCCGGATGGCCAGCTGGCCTACGCCGCGCGCGCTGTTATTGAAAACCTTGACCTCGTGACCATCGAGCAGGGCAAAGCAGTCCAGGTGCCGCACGGCATCCTGATAATCGTCGAGTACAGCTATTTTCATATGCGTTATTGGAACAATAATAAAACTTCGTAGGGAAATAACAGGGATGACAAGTGGTTTGAATAGCCTACTACTTCACTCAACTATTATTACTACAAATTTGTCGGCGTGGCGCCTTGCGGGCGCCGTTGAGGGGTACAATCGGCCGCATATTGACAGCCGTTGCAGCCTCGTTGCCGCTGTATGACGAGTTTGGGTGGACTTTCTTGCAGACGGCGCAGACCAGCATTTTTTATTGCACTGGAGACAAAATGAATCAACCTGTCCTGCAAGGCGTCGCCGCCTTGAACGTACCAGCTTATCTTAAACACCAGCGCCTGATCAATTGGGTGGCCGAGATTGCCGCGCTGACCAAGCCGGCCCACATCGTCTGGTGCGATGGCTCGCAAGAAGAATACGAGCGCCTGTGCGCCGACATGGTCGCTGCCGGCACCTTGCAAAAGCTCAATCCCGCCAAGCGCCCGAATTGCTTCCTCGCCCTGTCCGACCCGTCCGACGTCGCCCGCGTGGAAGACCGCACCTATATTTGCAGCGCCACCCGCGAGCAGGCCGGCCCGACCAACAACTGGATCGCCCCGGCCGAGATGCGCGCCACCCTGCACGGGCTGTTCGATGGTTGTATGCAAGGCCGCACCATGTACGTGGTGCCGTTCTCGATGGGGCCGCTGGGTTCGCCCATCGCCCACATCGGTGTCGAGTTGTCCGACAGCCCGTATGTCGCCGTCAACATGCGCATCATGACGCGCATGGGAAAGGCTGTCTACGAGGTGCTGGGCAGCGATGGCGAGTTTGTGCCGGCTGTCCACAGCGTGGGCGCGCCACTGGCGGCCGGCCAGGCAGATGTCGCCTGGCCGTGCAACCCCACCAAGTACATCGTGCACTATCCGGAAACCCGCGAAATCTGGTCGTATGGCTCCGGCTACGGTGGCAATGCCCTGCTCGGTAAAAAATGCTGCGCCCTGCGCATCGCCTCCACCATGGGCAAGCAGGAAGCCGCGGCGGGTGGCAGCGGCTGGCTGGCCGAACACATGCTCATTCTCGGCGTCGAATCGCCCGAAGGCAAAAAGCACTACGTCGCCGCCGCCTTTCCCTCGGCCTGCGGCAAGACCAACTTCGCCATGATGATCCCGCCGCCCGCCTTTAACGGCTGGAAAGTGACCACCATCGGCGACGATATCGCCTGGATCAAGCCGGGCCAGGATGGTCGCCTGTACGCCATCAACCCGGAAGCGGGCTATTTTGGCGTCGCGCCCGGCACCAACGAGCAAACCAACGCCAACTGCATGGCATCGATGCGCGCCAACACCATTTTTACCAATGTTGCCCTGACCGATGACGGCGACGTCTGGTGGGAAGGCTTGACCAGACAGGCACCGGCCCACCTGATCGACTGGCAGGGCAAGGACTGGACGCCGGCTTCTGGCAGCAAGGCGGCCCATCCGAACTCGCGCTTCACGGTCGCCGCCACGCAAAACCCGGTGCTCGATCCGGCCTGGGACGATCCGGCTGGCGTGCCTTTGTCGGCGTTCATTTTCGGCGGGCGCCGCTCGACCACGGTGCCGCTGGTGACGCAGGCGCGCAACTGGACCGAAGGGGTGTACATGGCAGCGACCATGGGCTCGGAAACCACTGCCGCCGCCGCCGCCAAGGTGGGCGTGGTGCGCCGCGACCCGTTCGCCATGCTGCCCTTCATTGGCTACAACATGAGCGATTACTTTCAGCACTGGCTCGACATCGGCGCGAGCAACCCTGCCGCCATGCCAAAGATTTTCTGCGTCAACTGGTTCCGCACCGATGCCGAAGGCCGCTTCGTCTGGCCCGGCTTTGGCGACAATATGCGCGTTTTAAAATGGATGCTTGACCGCATTGAGGGTAACGCTGGCGGCGTCGACCACCTGTTCGGCACCTCGCCCCGCTTCGACGACATGAACTGGGACGGCCTGCCGTTTACCCGCGCACAGTTCGAGCAGATCACCTCCATCGATGGCGCCGCCTGGCACGATGAAGTGAAATTGCACGACGAGCTGTTCGACAAGCTCGCTTACCACCTGCCACAGGCACTGGTCGACACCCGCCTGGCGCTGCAAAGCCGCATGGCAGCGTAACGGCGGGAGTAACGGCGGCAAACAGGCACCAGCGGTGCCTGTCCCGATGTTTACCAAAGGAAAAAAAGCGGTGATGCCAGCATCCCCGCTTTTTTATACCGTATCAACGGTGATCGCTATTTCAACAGCGGCCCCAGATACTTTCCGGTCACACTCTCCGGATTGGCTGCCACTTCTTCCGGCGTACCGAACGCCACGATCCGTCCGCCGCCAGCGCCGCCTTCCGGCCCCAGGTCGACAATCCAGTCAGCCGTCTTGATGACATCCAGATTGTGCTCGATCACAACCAGCGTATTGCCCTGGTCGCGCAGGCGGTGCATCACCTTGAGCAGCAAATCGATATCTTTAAAATGCAGGCCAGTGGTGGGCTCGTCGAGGATATACAGGGTGCGTCCGGTATCGCGCTTGGACAGTTCGAGCGACAGCTTGACGCGCTGCGCCTCGCCACCCGACAGCGTGGTCGCGCTCTGGCCCAGCTTGATATAGCCGAGGCCGACATCGAGCAGGGTTGCCAGCTTGCGGGCGATGACTGGTACGGGTTTGAAAAACTCGTGGGCGTCTTCCACCGTCAGGTCGAGCACTTCGGTGATGTTCTTGCCCTTGTACTGCACCTCGAGCGTTTCGCGGTTGTAGCGCTTGCCGTGGCAAACGTCGCACGGCACATACACGTCCGGCAAAAAGTGCATCTCTACCTTGATCACGCCATCGCCCTGGCACGCTTCGCAGCGGCCGCCCTTGACGTTGAACGAGAAACGACCGGCGCTGTAACCGCGCTCCTTGGCCGACGGCACGGTGGCGAACAGGTCGCGGATTGGCGTGAACAAGCCGGTGTACGTGGCTGGATTCGAACGCGGCGTGCGGCCGATCGGCGCCTGGTCGACCGAAATGACCTTGTCAAAATGCTCGAGTCCACTAATCGCATCGTGCGGCGCCGGTTCTGTTTGCGAACCATATAAATGGCGCGACAGTGCCGGATACAGCGTGTCGTTGACCAGCGTCGATTTGCCCGAGCCAGACACCCCGGTCACGCAGGTCATCAAGCCGACCGGCAATTGCAGCGACACTTTTTTCAGGTTATTGCCGGTGGCATTGGTGATCACCAGCTGGCGGTTCGGATCGGCGATATGGCGTTTTTTCGGCACCTCGATTTTTAAGGTGCCATTCAAATACTTGGCGGTCAGCGATTTCTTGTTCTTTAAAATTTGCGCCAGCGTGCCTTCGGCGATCACTTCACCGCCATGCACGCCCGCGCCCGGCCCCATGTCGACGATGTAGTCGGCGGTGCGGATGGCGTCTTCATCGTGCTCGACCACCAGCACGCTGTTGCCAATGTCGCGCAGGTGCTTGAGCGTTTCGATCAGGCGGTCGTTGTCCCTCTGGTGCAGGCCGATCGACGGTTCATCGAGCACGTACATCACACCCGTCAAACCGGAGCCGATTTGCGACGCCAGGCGAATGCGCTGCGCTTCGCCACCGGAGAGGGTATCGGCGCTGCGGTCGAGCGAGAGGTAATCGAGGCCGACGTTGTTCAAAAATTTCAGGCGCGAGATGATTTCCTTGACCACGCGGTCAGCGATCTCTTTTTTCGCGCCCTTCAAGGTCAGCTTCTCGAAATAATCGAGACAGGCGCGCAGCGGCTTGTTGGCGATCTCGTAGATGGCCCGTTGCTGTTTGCCGGTACCGAGCTTGACGTAGCGCGCTTCCACCCGCAGGCGGGCGCCGTCGCAGCTGGGGCACTGTTTCTCGTTGATGAACTTGGCCAGTTCTTCCTTGACCGCCATCGAATCGGTTTCGCGGTAGCGCCGCTGCAAATTGGTGACCACGCCTTCAAAGGTGTGTTCGCGCACGACAGTGCGACCGCGCTCGTTCACATACGTAAACGGGATGCTGGTCTTGCCGGAGCCATTGAGCACGGCCGCCTGTGCCACTGCCGGCAGCTTTTCAAACGGCATGTCGATATCGAATTCGTAGAACGCGGCCAGGTTCGACAGCATCTGATAATAAAACTGGTTGCGCCGGTCCCAGCCCTTGATGGCGCCGGACGCCAGCGACAGATTGGGAAAGGCGACGATGCGCCTGGGATCGAAAAACTCGATATGGCCGAGGCCATCGCATTCGGGGCAGGCACCCATCGGGTTATTGAACGAGAACAGGCGCGGTTCCAGTTCCTGCAGCGAATAGCCGCACTCATTGCAGGCGAATTTATTGGAAAACACGTGCGCCACGCCGCTGTCCATTTCCAGCGCCATGGCGCGGCCATCGGCCAGTCGCAGGGCCGTCTCGAAACTCTCGGCGAGGCGCTGCTTGATGTCGCCAGTCACCTTGATGCGGTCGATGACGACGTCGATGGTGTGCTTTTCGGTTTTCTTCAGCTTCGGCATGTCGTCGATTTCATACACCCGGCCTTCGGCGGTGCCGCTCTGGATGCGGAAACGCACAAAGCCCTGCGCCTGCATCGAAGCGAACAGGTCGACGTGTTCGCCCTTGCGGTTCGCCACCACCGGCGCGCAAATCATCAGCTTGGTGCCGTCTGCCATCGCCAGCACGGCGTCGACCATCTGCGAGACGGTTTGCGCCGCCAGCGGGTGCTCCGGGTGAAGCGGGCAGTACGGCGTGCCCACGCGCGCATACAGCAGGCGCAGGTAATCGTGGATCTCGGTGACGGTGCCGACGGTCGAGCGGGGATTGTGCGAGGTCGCTTTTTGCTCGATCGAAATGGCGGGCGACAGCCCCTCGATCAGATCGACATCGGGCTTTTCCATCAGCTGCAGGAACTGGCGGGCGTAAGCCGACAGCGACTCGACGTAACGCCGTTGCCCTTCCGCATACAGGGTGTCGAATGCCAGCGACGATTTGCCGGAACCGGACAGGCCGGTGATGACAATGAGCTTGTTACGTGGCAAGTCGAGATTGATGTTCTTCAGGTTGTGCGTGCGCGCACCACGAATACGAATTTCATCCATTTAAACGGGCTGGCTTTCAGGTAATTGTGCACGTGCTGCGCACGGAGGGGGCGGCAAAAAAAGAACGTATCACTATAGCGGTTTTTGTTGCATGACGTCACAACGCGGACGATCGCCACGCCGCAACCCGTTCGGGCGCCGAACCACGGAGATGACCTGAGTGATGCCAGGCCAGATGGGCAGAAGCGGCCCCATTCCAATGGCAAAGCAGCCATAAAAGCAAAATAAACAACGCATTTTTTGCTTAGCGCCCGTGCGTGCGCGCAAGGGCGGCGCCAGCGCCCGTAAAACAGCGCTGCGCCGACTGCGGTGGGGCAGGTGCTGCGATATATAATACACACTGCCTTCGGGCGCCAATTCCCTGACGTTTGGACACATGCAGTGTCAGGGTTCACAACATCCATCGGAGCACCACATGGCCTCAGTCAACAAAGTCATCATCGTCGGCAATCTTGGCCGCGATCCGGAAATTCGCTACATGCCCAGCGGCGACGCCATCGCCAATATCGCTGTCGCCACCAGCTATAAATCGAAAGACAAGAACACCGGCGAAGCGAAAGAGCTGACCGAATGGCACCGCATCTCGTTTTTCGGCCGCCTCGCTGAAATCGTCGGCCAGTACCTGAAAAAAGGCTCGTCGGTCTACGTCGAAGGCCGCCTGCAAACCCGTAAATACACCGACAAAGACGGCGTCGAAAAGTACGCGACCGACATCATTGCCGAAAACATGCAAATGCTGGGCGGCCGTCAAGGCATGGGCGGCGACAGCGGCATGGACGACGGCAGCGGCTACGACAGCGCGCCGCCAAGCCGTCCGCAGGCACAGCAGCGCCAGGCGCCACCGGCCCCGGCCGCGCGCCCGCAGCCGAAGCCGGCACCGAATTTTTCGGATATGGATGACGATATTCCGTTTTAAAACAACGCCGCTCTCCCCCGCTCTCCGCATATAAAAGCCCTGTAAATCAGTGATTTACAGGGCTTTTTCTTTCACCATCGCGGTGCTTGCACTGCACTTGGCGAACCTGCGCTGCCGGTCAGAAGCGGTTCCAGTTGTTGTGGCGGTGCTCCGTCGCTTCCTTGATCAACTGGCCGGACTGGCGTTCGTCTTTGGCGCTGAACTGGTCGCCCAGTTGAACGATCATGGCCAGTTCCTGGATGGCGGGCGGGTACTCGTGGTCGGCCGCCTGTTCGAGCAGGTAGCGGGCCCGTGCCGGGTCCCTGGCGACCCCTTGACCCTGCTTGACCATATTGGAAAGCAAGAACGTGGCATGCGGATTGCCAAGCTGGCTCGACACGTCCAGCCAGTGGGCGGCGACGGCGTCGTCGCGCCTGACCCCTTCGCCATTTTTGTACAGCATGCCGAGCATCAAGGCCGCCCCGGCATGCTTGCGCGCCGCCGCCATCGCATACCACGGGGCTGCCGCCGCCGGTGCCGGTGCCGTGCCGACCACGCCCGTGCGCAGCAAGTCGCCCAGCTCGAAGGCGGCGTCGCCATCGCCCGCCCGTGCCGCCTGCTCGAACAGGCGCAAGGCGGCTGTGCGCTGATCAGGCCGACTCTTGTAGAGCAGCGCCAGCTCGCGCTGCGCCACCGGCAGCTGCTGCGCCGACCATGC
Source organism: Massilia sp. PWRC2 (assembly GCF_049896725.1). Taxonomy (NCBI): domain Bacteria; kingdom Pseudomonadati; phylum Pseudomonadota; class Betaproteobacteria; order Burkholderiales; family Oxalobacteraceae; genus Massilia; species Massilia sp. PWRC2. The sequence continues at coordinate 48,641 of NZ_JAFCUW010000006.1, read as the reverse complement.
CAGCAACTGCCGCTGCGCAGGCGCAGCGTTTTGCTGGCGCGCCTGCATGCCCAGCGTTTCGATCTGCGCGGCGGTGGGTGCCTGCTGCTGGCAGGCGCACAGCGCCACGGCCAGCGCCAGTACTAACGCTGCCGCTGTCAATCGCGCGGGTGCGGTCGCTTGCATTTACTTGCTCAGATCGACGCGGTACTTGGCAAAGCCACTGGCATCGAGGCCGCCTTCGGCCGTGATGGTGCTGATGCCGCTGCTCTGGGCCAGTGCCAGGTGGCCCGGCGCCGAGCGCAGGATCACCGGACCGGCGGTCGCCACCTTGACGAAGCTCCAGCTGCGGGCGCTACCGTTGGCTGCCAGCGTGACCTTGCCGCTTGCGCCGCCCAGCGCCGTCAAATAGTTGCTGACGATGGCTTGATTGGCATCGGGCGATTTGATGATGGTCTTGCTGCCATCGATGCCCGGCACCGCACCGCCGCCACCGGCGCGGTAGTCGTTGGTGGCGACGATGAAGTCGTCCGTGCCGGCCACCGTTTTCCCCAGGTAGCTGATGTTTACCACGCGGCTGCCAACGGGCTTGGTGACATCGATCTGATAGGTCAGCGCATTGTTTTCCGCATAAAAGACATCGTAGTTATAGATGGTGCCGTAGCTTGGCACCAAGTCTTGTTCGGTGGTTTTGGCCGGGTCGATCAGGCCAAATTGTGCAGCAGACGCTTCCAGCCAGGCCTTCAAATCAGATCCCTTGATCTTCACCGCCTGCAGATTGTTATTGCTGTACAAATACAGGTCGCCCGGATTGCGCACTTGCAGGCCGACTGGCGCCGCCGCACTGGCGCCCGGGGCGACGTCGGTGAAGTCGGAGGGGCCATTGCGGCCCGCCTTGAACGGTGCGCTGCACGAAATCACCGGGATGCTCTTGTAGCTGGCGATGGTCGCATCGGTGCTGGTGGCAATAAAATTTTTCACATAAGCCAGTTGCGCCTGGTTGACCAGTTCGATCGCGCTGACATCGCCAGCCAGGGCGAAATATGCCGACATTTCAAACTCGGTCGCCACCCCCAGTGGCTGCTTGGCAAAGGCGATGGTGGCCGCATGTTCGGTGGCAACGAGCGGCGCCACGGCCGGGTCGACGGCCACATTGGTGGCGCCGTCGGTGTACTTGAAGCCGCGCGATTCGACGGTCGTTTTGTCCGATTGCACCACCCATTTGCCGCCCTGGTAGGCCAGCGTCATCTTGATGATGCCCAGGCGCCGGCCCCAGCTTTGCGCCATCACCGTTGGCACACCGTTGACGAAGCCGTTGACGGCGTCGATCTTGGCACTGGCCGGGAAGGCGGCGAAAGAAGGGTCGAGGGCGGCCGCGCCGGTCTCTTTGCCTTTCGGGAAAATCAGGTGCGAGTGGCCGATCAGCAGCGCATCGATACCGGTGCTGGTCAGGTGATAGCTGCCGTTTTCCATCTTCGGGCTGTAGGTGCTGGGATCGAGGCCGCCGTGCGACAGCGCCACCACCAGGTCGGCGCCCTTGCTGCGCATTTCCGGCACATACTGCTTGGCCGCTTCCTGCACGCCCGCCACTGCCACTTTACCGGCCAGATTTTTCTGGTCCCACTCGAGGATTTGCGGCGGCACAAAACTCATGACGCCGATATTCATTTTGACGCTCAGCTTGCTGCCATCGGGCGCCGTCGCGGCGAATGTGCGTGGCAGCAAGGTGTAGGGCTGGATGATCGGTTTGCCACTGGCGACGCTGGTAACATTGGTCAGCACCAGCGGAAACGCCGGCGCGCCGCAGGTCGCGGCCGGCTTGGTGACACCGGGAATGCCAAAGTCAGTATTGGTGATCTGGCTCAGCAGCGGCAAGCCGTAATTGAATTCGTGGTTACCGAAGCCGCCGCCGTCGTACTTCATTGCATTCATCACCTTGTGCACCGCCATGGTCTCGCTACAGGCGACCGGTTTTGTTCCCGCCTGCAAGTCGCCCAGCAAGGTGCCCTGGATGACGTCGCCATCGTCGAGCAAGACGTTGTTGGGGTTTTCCGCGCGCGCCGCCGTCACCAGGGTCGAGGTGCGCTCCAGGCCCAGGCTGGTGTCTTCCGCCAGCGCGTAATAGTTGTAGCTCATCACGTTGGCATGGATGTCGGTGGTTTCCATCAGCGCCAGCGTCACGGTTGTGCCCTCCGGAATGGCTGGAGCCGTGGTGGAATCGCTGCCGCAAGCGGCCAAACCGACTGCGGCCAGCGCTGCCATCAGGGTCACATTTGTTTTCATTGTTTGCTCCAGGGGGAAAGTTATGCTGGTTACATTAACAAGAAAAAATGACAAGTCGATGACCTGGCGTGGTCTGCCGGCAGCCGTCGTTTACAGGGGAAAAGGCAGGAGGCTGCCGCTAAGCTCGGCGGTGTGAATTTGTCCGGTCGGCGTCATTGTGGTCAATATCGCCGCCTTTTCGTGGGTCGCCGCGCACCACGGAGACCGGCATTTTTACAGCGCATAGCCGTACGAACGGAGGATGGCTTTGACCTTGTCGCCCTGCATGTACTTGAGCAGGGCGGCAACGGCGGGGTTCCCCTTGCCCTTTGCCAGTGCCACCGCATCCTGGCGAATCGGCGCGTACAGGCCGGCCGGCACCACCCACGCCGAACCCGACTTGAGCTTGCCGCCTTCGTAGACTTGCGACATGGCGACAAACCCCAGCTGGGCAGAGCCGGAAGCGACAAACTGCTGGGCTTGCGCAATGCTCTCGCCGACCACCAGTTTTGATTCCAGCGCCTGATACAGACTCAGCTTTTGCAGCGTTTCGACTGCTGCCGCACCATACGGCGCCAGTTTTGGATTGGCAATCGACAGGTGGGCGAATGTGGCCTGCTTTAGTACCTCGCCCCTGTCGTCGACCACGCCCGGCTGTGCACTCCACAACACCAGTTTGCCGATGGCATAGGTGAACCGGCTGTGGGGCAGGGTGGCCCCTTCTTTTTCCAGTCTGGCCGGGGTCTCATCGTCAGCTGCGAGCAGGATGTCGAACGGCGCGCCGTTCTTGATCTGGGCGTAAAACTTGCCAGTCGAGCCCACACTGAACAGCACCTTGTGGCCGCTGTCCTGCTCGAATCTGGCGGCAATCTCTTTCATCGGCGCGGCAAAATTGGCGGCCACTGCCACCTGCACGTCACCGGCATGGACCATGCCGGTGCTCACCAGCAGGGCGAACAGGACGCTAGAACGGATCATAGGAACTCCACGGGTAAATGCTCGATGTATCCGCAGGAATATAACGTGTTTCGCGCCGTCCTGCAGGAAATTTGTGTTTAAACTGCAAGACGCAGCAGCCATCGCGCTGCGCCGCCCCGCAACCGCAACCGCTCACGAAAGGCGCCATGTTTATCCGCCAGTTGCAATACCTGGTTACCCTGGCCGAGGTCGGCCATTTTTCGCGCGCGGCCGAGGCTTGCCATGTCTCACAACCGGCCTTGTCAAGCGCCATTCGCAAGCTTGAGACTGAACTCGACCTGCAGCTGGTGCGCCGTGGCCGCAACTATGAGGGCATGACGGCAGCAGGCCTGCGCGTGGTCGGCTGGGCCCAGCATCTGCTGTCGAGCTACGAGGCGCTGCGGCAAGAAACCGATAAGGCCCACACCAGCCTGTCGGGCACCCTGCGCATCGGCGCCATTCCCACCGCGATGCCGGTCGTGCCCTTTTTGACAGCACCGTGCCAGCACGCCTACGCGGGCATCGACATCACCCTGCTGTCGCTGCCTTCGGATGAGATCGTTCGGCGGCTCGACAGCTATGACCTCGATATCGGCCTGACGTTTCTGGACGACCGCGCACTCGGCGGTTTCGAGTTGCACCCGCTGTTCGCCGAGCGCTACGTGATGGTGGCGCGCGATGCGGCACTGCTGGGCGGGCGCAGCACGCTGACGTGGGCCGAGGCGGCCGCGCTGCCGCTGTGTCTGCTGACGGCAAACATGCAGGGCCGCCAGATCATCGATGCCGCCTTCCGCAGCGCCGGCGTGCGGCCGTCGGTGCGGCTCGAGACCGATTCCATCTTCGCGTTGTATGCGCAAATCCGCTTCAGCGACTTGTGCGCCATCATTCCCCACAGCGTATTGAGCCTGGTCGAACTGCGCGAGGAACTCACCGTCGTGCCGATTACCCCGGCCATCGCGCGCGATATCGGCCTGGTCGTGCGCCGCCAGGAACCCGCCGCACCGATCACGGCGGCGGTGCTGGCCATGATGTTGCAAACCCCACTGCAGGCGCGCTTCGACAGTTTGATAAGCACCATCTATTAAACGATCCCTGCGCGCTATTGGATCGATCACGGCAGCGCCGCCATGATGACGGCATGCCCTGCTCCCGGCCACGAGGGGAGGGTTCCCGCACCATCTACCAAGGAGCTATCTCATGTTCAACTCAACCATGCACGCAGCGTCGTCATCCCAACCGTTCAGCCTTGTTTGGCTGCTCGAAACGCTGTTGTTCGTCCATCTGCGCGAAACACTGGCCGTCGATCGTGCTGCCGACCAGTCCGATGGCGCCTACCACTACGGGCTGTGATCTGCAGCGCTGATTTGCCTTATCATCTCGCTCTTGCGGCACCGGCGCTCCGGCCGCCTGACGACGAAAGCAGTGATGGTATCCAAACAAGTTCCGCCGCACGATCGCCCGCCAGCCGCGGCCGCCCGCCGCCTGCCGCCGCGGCTGGCGCTGCCAGCGCTGCGCGATGACGCCGTGCGCCAGGCGCGCGCGCGCAAGGATGCCGCCATCCGCGCGGTGCACTCGATTGCCGCCATGCGCGACGCCATTCGCGCTGCCGCCCGCGCGGCGCCGGCGATCAGCGCCATCGCCCGCTTCGGGCGTCTCGACGGCGCCGCCTTTCGCCAGCAGGCGGCGCGCGGTCTGCCTTTTCTGATCGACGGCGTGGTCAAACGCTGGCCGCTGACGGCGTGCCAGCCGTCGCTGCTGCGCGAGGCCTATGCCAGTCTGCCGGTGCGCGCGCGCGTGGGCGACTACATCAACACCGCCTTTGCCGCCGACCGCGCCATGCAAGACATGTCGATGGGCGAGTATCTCGACCTGGTCGAGGCCGAGGCCGGCGCCGCCTCCCCCGGCCTGCCACCTTATCTCGGCAATCTGGCCTTGCGCGAACTGAACCGTCTGTGCCACTGGCCGGCCTATTTCGACAAGCTGGGCCCGCCCCGCTTCTGGATCGGCCCGGCGCGCACGGTGACCCCCTTGCACTGTGATTTCGACGACAATATTTTTGCGCAAATCTGGGGCAGCAAGCGCATCACTTTGGCGCCGCCCCATCACGATGCTTATCTGTACGTGCGCGAAGCCAATCCCCTGCTGTTCGGCTCGCCCGTCGACCCGGAAGCGCTGGACCTCGACCAGTTCCCCCTGGCGCGCCAGGCGACATTTATCGAATGCATCGTCAAACCGGGCGACCTGCTCTACGTGCCGGCTGGCTGGTACCACCAGGTGCGCGCGCTGACGTTTTCGCTGTCGTCGAACCGCTGGGCACGCGCCATGCCGCTGGCGCTGCATGGTGACGTCGCGCGCCGGCTGGCACCAGGCGCTGCCGGTGATGTGGGTAACGTTCCCTGAAACGTGGTCAGGCCGCCACGCCGGTGATCGCCAGCGGGCGCCTGCCCTGCTATATTCCGTTTGATTCGTCACCTACTTCAAGGAAACCTCATGACCCCGACCGCTACCCTGCGTCACCTGCTGTTTGCCGCTGCCGTGCTCAGCGCCAGCCAGGTGCACGCCGACAGTGTTGCCTCATCGGCGTCCAGCGCCGGCTCGGCGTCCAGTGGCAGCGTGTCCGATTCGCTGCAAGGTTCGAGCAACAGTTCGACCAATAACAACAAGCGCGCCGATGGCACTTACCAGATCCTCGACGTCACGCCCACCCCGGGCCGCGCCAACAGCACCCGCCTGGCCATGCAACTGGGCGCCGATGCGCAGCAGCGCATCGTCCTCGACCTGCCGCAAAACATCGCCGACAAGCAAGCCTTGACGGCGGGCGTGCTGGTGCAGGTGAAAAACCGCGATTACGGCCTCGAGTTCGCCCGCGGCGACGGCGCCCGTCAAGCGTTTTTCCTGGTACTGGCCGACGACGTCTACCAGGAACTGGCGGCCCGCAAGGTCAGCTTGTGAGATGCCGGCTGGTGCTGCTGTGCGTGGGCGCCGCCTTGACTGCCAGCGCGCATGCGCAGTCGGGCTCACCGGCGTTCTGTGACCGCCTGCAGCCACTGACGGCAAGCCAGCAGGACACCTTGCTGCGCTTTGCCGCCATCGTCCGCCGTGAACTGGCCGATGGTGCGCCCGACGATGCCAGCGCTGGCGCCGTGCTGGTCAGCCGTTCCGGTCTCGACCTGTCCCGTTTTAGCATCCGTTACTCCCACACGGGCGTGGCCTGGCGCAGCGCCACCGGCGCCTGGTCGGCGCGCCAGCTGTACTACGCTTGCGACGAGGGGCGCCCGCGCATTTTCGACCAGGGCATGGCCGGTTTCGCCATGGGCATCGACAATCCCGCCCTCGGCTACGTTTCCATTGTGAAGGTGCCGGCCGCCGCTGCCGCCGCCCTGCGCGAGGCTGCCCTCGACACCCCGCGCGCGCTGCACCTGCTCTCGAGCGCCTACAGCGCCACCGCCTATCCGTTCAGCCTGCGCTACCAGAACTGCAACCAGTGGGTTGCCGAGCTGATGGCGGCGGCCTGGGGCGACCTGGCCGACGGCGACGATTTACGCGACCGTGCCCAGGCCTGGCTGGCGGCGGCGCCGTACGCGCCGGCGCCGGTCAGCGTGCCATCGCGATGGCTGATGTGGGTGGCGCCCCTGGTCCCCTTCGTCCACCTCGGCGACCACCCGGCGCCAGCGCGCCAGGCGCGCCAGCTGGCCATCAGCCTGCCCGCCACCCTGGAAACGTTTGCCCATCAACGCTGGCCCGATGCCGAGCGGGTCGAACTGTGCCACAACAGCCGCCAGGTGGTGCTGCACCGCGGCTGGACGGCGATCGCCGAGGGCTGCGTGGCCGCCGCCGGCGACACCGTGATCGCGCTGGCCGATCCCAGTGACGGTGCCGGCGCCATGCCTTGATCCCGTAAATCGGCCGCCTTCAACTGCCGGCGCCGAAAGCCGGTATCATGAACGGTCCCCACTTTATTCCCTTCGCCATGCTCCAGACCCCCGCCACGTTTACCCCTTTGATGGCGCCGCGTGACGATGACGCAGCGCTGACGTTTCTGTTTCACGGCAACCAGGTGCTGGTGCGCGAGCACGATCTGGCGCTGCCCGACCGCGCCGCCGTGGCCGAGCTCGAGCTGGGACCGCATCAGCTGGTGCCGGTCGGTCTGCTGGGTGAACGTTATGTGCGGGCCGGCTGGGTCGAGCGCGACAGCGTACCGGCCGGTGGCTACGGCTGGCGTGGCCTGCGTTCGCTGTTTGGCGAACTGGACGACGATTTACTGGGGCTGGCCGGGCGTGCTTCGCAGCTGGCCGAATGGGCGCGCACCCACCGTTTTTGTGGCGCCTGCGGCAACCCGATGGAACTGGCGTCGGGCGAACGCTGCTTCAAATGCAGCCGCTGCGGCAACATGGCCTACCCACGCATTTCACCTGCCATGATGGTGCTGATCCGCAAGGGCGACGCCTTCCTGCTGGCCAAGCACAGCAAGGCATCGACTACCCGCTACGTGCCGCTGGCAGGGTTTCTGGAAGCGGGCGAATCGATCGAAGAAGCGGTGCACCGCGAAGTGTTCGAGGAGGTAGGCTTGACGGTGACGAACCTGCAATATTTTGCCAGCCAGTCGTGGCCATTTCCCCATTCGCTGATGATCGCCTTCACCGCCGATTACGCCGGCGGCGAGATCCGCGTCGATGCCAATGAAATCGAAGAGGCCCGCTGGTTCGGCCCGCGCGATGAATGGCCGGAAAAAGTGCCGCATGTGTCGATTTCGAGCATGCTGGTCGACACTTACCGGCCGGCCTGACCCAGTCAAAAAAAACCGGCGACGCCGGTTTTTTTATGCATTGAAGGCGCTTCAGGTACCGGCGCCCCAACCGCCGCGCGTGGGCTCCGGCCGCGCTAGCGTGGGTGCCTCCGCTTCTGCCGGCTTGGCACCGGTACCGCGCAATTGCATAAATCGCTGCAGCGTCGAAAACCAGAACGGCGCGCCGAACAGGGCGCTGGCGGCGGTGATCAGCCAGCCGGCCACCTGCAGCAGGAAGGCGCGGTCGAACGCCGGCGGAAAATGCGACCAGCCGATCGGCAAGGCAAACAGCAAATCAATGCTCTGGCGGTCGAGTGCCGCCGGCGCCGCCGTGATCTGCGCGGCCAGCGCCGGCTGCTGCCACAGGGTCTTCAACAAATGCACCGTGTCGATATTGAACAACACCGTCAGCAGCAGCGTCAGCAGCAGGCTGATCAGCAGCGAGCGGCGCTTGTACTCGCCTGACACGCGCGCCATGGCGCTGTCGAACCAGCCGGCCACACCATCCTGAAACTGTTGCATATCGCCGCCAGCGCGCACGTACAGGCCTTGCAGGGCGCGCCGCAACTGGACGTCGCCGACGGCGGCGATGTCGTCGCCCAGCCGGCCGCTGTGACCTGGCGTGCGCCCGATCGCATCGGTCAGCGCAATGGCAAAGTGCAGGGGTTGGATATACGACGGCTTGTGCTTGAGGGCGTGCTGATTCAAGGCCTGGCCATCGTCGTGCGGGTTGATCAGGGCGTGGCTGTACAGATCGCGCGCCAGACCGGTGAAATGGGGATCGTTGAGCATGGATTTGATGCCGTCGAGCAAAGTGTGGGCACGTAAATGCAGGGCCGAGGCGAGCGCTTCCTGCACGGTGCTGACCATCAGCGCCAGGGTGGCGTAGCAAAAACTGAGGCCGATTGCAACTTCAATAATTGAACTATTTAACATGAGGCGCTCCCGCTCGAGGTGGACAGTTTTACGCTAGCGCAGCGATGTGCAACAGGCGTACGGTTTGCGCAAAGTCAGGTCTTGTCAACTGGCAGGAAAAAGGGGGGCGGCCAAGCAAAACGTCGAATTTCTATATACTGTCGGCAAATCGAATATTTTGAAAGAACACGATGTCTGACCACGACGACTTTACCGAAAACGACTGGCGCCGCCTGCTCGTGAGCCTGGGCGAAAACCCCGATCGTGCCGGGCTGGTGGAAACACCCGCGCGGGTCGCCAAGGCATGGCAGCACTGGACCTCCGGCTATGGCCAGGACCCGGTCACCCTGCTCAAGGCGTTTGAGGACGGCGCCGAGGATTACAACGAATTGATCGTGGTACGCAATATCCCCGTCTACAGCCATTGCGAACATCACCTGGCGCCGTTTTTCGGCAAGGCCACCATTGGCTATCTGCCGCAGGGCAAGATCGTCGGCCTGTCCAAGCTGACCCGCCTGGTTGACTGCTTTGCCAAGCGCCTGCAGGTGCAGGAACGGCTGACGATCCAGATCGCCAACGCGCTGATGGAAGTACTCGAGCCAAAAGCGGTCGGCGTGGTGATCAAGTGTCGTCACCTGTGCATGGAAAGCCGCGGCATCCGCACCCCTGGCGAAGAAACCATCACCTCGGCCATGCTGGGCGAACTGCAGCCCAACCTCGGTTTGCGCACGGAATTTCTGGCGCTCGCGCGCGACTGACCGTGGCAACTACCGCCAGCGCCGCCTGAGGCGCTGGCGGGGTCGGACAAATTTCGGGAACCTGTTCTGCTTCCAGCCCTCCAATAGAATTTGGAGGTTGACGATGTCCAGGCCAGTCTACCCGAGCGACATTTCCCGCGAAGACTTCGAGCGCATCCGCCCCTTGCTCGAAGCCGCGCGCCGCAAGACGCGGCCACGCAAGCACGATTTATATGATGTGTTTTGCGCCATCCTGTATTTCCTCGAAACGGCTGCGCCGTGGCGCAGCATGCCGCCAGCGTTCCCGCCGTGGCGCACCGTGCACGAATATTTTACGCAGTGGACCTTGCAGCGCGCGGACGAACCGAGCCTGCTGGAAAACGCCCTGATCGCGCTCGGCAAGCCGACCACGGCAATTGCGCTACGGCGCCGGGCTGGCCAGTGATTTCGCGGCCGGTGGGACGCGCAGCTGCGTGCTGGCCTGCGCGCGTGCGCGCTTTATGCTGCCGGCTCCGGGATGGCGCCCTTCGGTTCCGCCGCTGGTGGCGCTGGGGCGTCCGGCGCTTTCTCGAAGACCAATTTTTTGTCGGCGTCGAGCCGGAAGGTGCCGACGCGCTGGCCCAGTTCCTGTGGGGTGGGCTCGGTCAGCCGGGTGCAGCCGGCCATCTCGATGCGCATCACCTGGGCGCCCACCCGCATCGAATAGACGCCGTCACCGGCGCCATACAGTTCCACCTCCACCGCATTGGTCGCCACCGTCGTCATCGGGAACTGGCGCTGGCATTCCGGCAGGTTGGTCACCACCATTTTGAGGGCGACCGCATCGCTCCAGAAATAATCCTGTTCCGCCCGCAGGGAAATGGCATGGTCGCGGTCGTCGACGATATAGCTGGTGGTTTCCTGCATGCAGGCCGACAGCAGGAAGGGGACGAGCAGCGCAGTGAGCAAGCGAGGGCGTTTCATGGAGATCCTGTGAAAGTCGAAGTCATCCGGCAGTATAAAGCCTGGCGACGCCCGGACCGCAGCGGCCCGTCACCGACCGGCACGCGGCGCTCGCTTGCCAAAGCGGTCCATCAGCGGCTTGACGCTGGTGCCGTGGACGATAATCGACAGCGCCACCACCACCACCGTGATCTGGAGCAGATCGCGTGCCAGCGTCGCGGGCAAGCCGTGGTTGATGGCGTACATCAGGTAGTACAGCGAACCGATACCGCGCACGCCGAACCAGCCGATGATCAGCTTGATTCGCAAGGGCAATCCGGTGCCCGCCAGTCCCAGCAGCACGCTGAGCGGTCTGGCCACCACGAACAGGAACAGCGCCGTGCCCCAGGTGCGCCAGTTCCAGCTCGACAGCGTCAGCATGCTGCCCAGCAGCAGCACCAGGGTCAGCTCGGACAGCCGCTCGAGGTGTTCCTTGAATACCAGCGACTCGGCGCTGACGGCCAGCGGCGTGGTGGCGCGGTCAGGCACCTCGTCGTTGGCGGGATCGGCCTTGGGATCGTCGGGCACCAGCAAGCCGCGGCGGTTCTTGTGGGCGCCGGCCAGCAGCAGCTCGGTATGGCGCAGGCCGATACCGGCAAAAAACACTGCGAGAAATCCCCATGCATGGGCCAGTTCGGCGAGCGCGTAGACCACGGCAATCAAGCCCAGTCCCACCAGGTCGTCGAGTACTTCATGCTTCGGCGCCTGGTTGCGCAGCAGCCAGCCCAGCCGTCCGAGCGCGGCGCCGCCGGCCAGGCCGATGGCGATGGCGGCGAAGGTGGCCCACAGCACATCGCGCAAGAGCCACTGCCAGCCCCCGGCGCCGATGGCGCTGGCGTCCGCGCCCAGCAGGGCCAGCCCCAGCATCACGAAGGGAAAACCGGAGCCGTCGTTCATGCCCGCTTCCGAGGTCAGCGTAAAGCGCAGGGTGTCGTCGTCGCCGGCGTGGCGCACCTGTACATCGGTGGCCAGGACCGGATCGGTGGGCGCCAGGATCGCCCCCAGCAGCACGCCGGCGCCCAGTGGCAAGCCCAGCACAAAAGTAGCGAATGCCGCCACCATCCCCACCGTGATCGCCATCGACAGCCACGCCAGCCGGATCGATGGCGACCAGCGGCTGAAAATGAAGGGCACCGGCATTTTGACGCCAGCCGAAAACAGCGAAATGAGCACGGCAATTTCGGTCAGCGTTTCCAGTGCCTTCGAATGGCTGACGGGGTCGAAGCGAAACACCTTGAACACCATCGGCCCCAGCGCCACCCCGACCACCAGGTACACCATCGCCGAGGTCACCGGCAAGCGCGCAATGGTGGTGGCGGCGAGGCCGCGCGCGAGCATCAGGCAGCCGATTAACAAGAACCATTCGGTGGTGCTCATGCGGACCTTGGTGGAAAATAAAATAATAATTCTACAAGTGTCTGCGTGCACAGACCGCGCGGTTGCCGTGGTGCAGCAAATTGCTTGGCCGCTGGTTGCCGTCCAACCCGCTGTGGCCCGCTGCTGTCGGGGCTACCTTCACCTCCGCCTGCTGGCCAGTCCATCGCCCATAAAAAAATCCTCGGCGCAGATCGTGCGTCCCTGCGCAGCGCATAAAATGGCCTATTTCCACCACCGCCGCCGCAAGGCGTGAGCAACATTCATGGCGCACATTCATCCTGCCGGCTGGCGTGACATGGCCGTGACCGGCGCTGCCGCGCGCGAAATCGAAACCCTGGCAACGCTCGAGGCGAGTCTGGCCGACACGCCGTACAGCATTTATCACGGCGTCCACTGGACCAATGCCGAGCACGGTTTTTCGGCATATGGCGACATCGATTTTATGATTCTGGCGCCCAGCGGCCGGCTGTTGCTGATCGAGCAAAAGGCGGGCTTTCTGACCGAAACGGCCGATGGCCTGGTGAAAAACTACCGCGGCAAACCCCGCAATATCGAAGCGCGCATCGTGCGTACCATCGATGCCCTGCGGCGCCGCTTTGACAGCCCCACGAACTCGAGCGCGCGGTCAGTCGCGCTGCCAGTCGCGCTGTCAGTCGATTACCTGCTGTACTGCCCCGATTACATCGTGCGCGATCCACAGCTGGCCGGCATCGATGCGCGCCACATCATCGACGCCGGCAGCAAGCACCGCCTGGCCGACATGGTGCGCGAACTGCTGCCGCTGACCGACCCCGCCGACAGCGGCGAGCAGTTCGAAAAAGTCGCCCGCTTTCTGGGCGACACCCTCAGCCTGCGCCCCGATCCCAGCGCCATGATCGGCTGCGCCACCCGCATGGTGACGCGCCTGTCCGGCGGCCTGTGCACGTGGGCGCGGCGGCTCGAATTTTCACCGTACCGCCTGCACGTCATTGGCACGGCCGGCAGCGGCAAGACCCAGCTGGCGCTGGCCGAATACCGCGCCGCCATCGACGCCGGCCTGCGGCCCCTGTACGTCTGTTTTAATCGCCCGCTGGCCGACCATATTGAACGGCTGGTACCGGCCGGCGGCCGCGTCGCCACCTTTCACATGCTGGGCGACGCGTTCCTGCGCGCGCGCGGCGAAACGCCCGACTACGCTGCCGCCGATGTGTTTGACATCATGGAAACGGCACTGGCCCGCGCCGACTTGCCGGACACCTGGAAATACGATGTGCTGATCGTCGATGAAGGCCAGGATTTTTCCGTCGCCTGGCGCGACATCCTGCTGCGCATGTTGAAGTCGCCGGGCAGAGCTACCTGGCTGGAAGACCCCACCCAGAACCTGTATCAGCGCGCCCCGGTGCCGCTGCCGGGCTGGGTGGTGCTGCACTCGAATGCGAATTACCGCAGTCCGCGCCAGATCGTCGACATGCTTGCCGCCATCGCCCCTGCCAGCGCGCCGCGCGAACCGGTGGCGCCGGCCAGCCCGTTCGACGGCGCCGATATCGAATACCTGGTCTATACCGACAACGCCAGCCTGCTGGCACAGACCAAGCACGCCATTACCCTGTGCCTGGCGGCTGGCTTTGGCCGCAGCGATATTGCCATCGCCGCCTTTCGTGGCCGCGAACATTCCGCCATTCTCAATCTCGACACCCTGGGCGACGCCCACACGCTCAAATCGTTCACCGGCCACTACGACGTCCTTGGACACCCGCTGTTTCGCGACGGTGGCTTGCTGGCTGAATCGGTGTACCGCTTCAAGGGGCAGTCGGCGCCCGCCGTCATTTTTACGGAAATCGACTTCGCGGCCATCGATGAACGGGTGTTTCGCAAGCTGTTTGTCGGCATGACGCGGGCCCGCCTGAAGCTGGTGCTGGTGATGAGCGAGCGGGCCGCGCAGCAGCTGGTCGAACGGATCTGACGCTCCCCCTCGCTTGACAATCACTGACTGCGGCATATTCTGACTCTACGTGGCGGCGCTACGCCGTCCAAGGCTGGTTCACCCAGACGCTTGCTCATTATAAAACGGGAGAAAGCATGGAACGTCGCCCTACCTTTTCGGGTCTGTTTTCGTGCCTGCTGGCCTGTCTGCTGGGCGGCCTGCTCGCTTGCAGTCATACGTCGAGCGCAGTCGGTGCCACTGTTTTGCCCAAGTACAACATCAGTGTCAACGAGGTGTCCGTGTCGGGCCTGTCGTCGGGCGCTTACATGGCCGCGCAGATGCACTTTGCCTATTCAACGACCATCCGCAAGGGCGCTGGCATCGTTGCCGGCGGCCCCGTCTACTGCTCGCAAGGCAATGTGCTGATCGCCACCGGGCCGTGCATGGCTGACAGCGGCTCGCGCAATCTGCCGTATCTGAGCGCGGTGATCAGCATCTGGTCGAGCAATGGTTATATTGATCCGCTCAGCAACCTCGCCAGCTCGCGCGTCTATTTGTTTTCCGGCACCCTCGACTCGACCGTCAAGCAGGCGGTGATGAACGACCTGCGCAGCATGTACGGCAATTACTTGCCGGCCGCCAGCATCCGCTATAAAAACAATCTGGCCGCCGAACACACCATGCCGACCGATTTCTTTGGCAACAGCTGCAGCGTCAATGGCCCGCCGTATGTGAGTAACTGCAATTTCGACACGGCCGGCGACATCCTCAACTGGCTGTACGGCCCGCTGGCACCGAGAAACGTCAGCACGCTGGGCGGCAGCTTCATCAACTTTGACCAGTCGGTATTCTGGGGTAATTTCAATCCGACCGCCCATGGCATGGCCAGCACCGGCTATGCCTATGTGCCAGCCGCCTGCGCGGCCGGGCAGGCGTGCCGGCTCCATGTGGCCTTCCATGGCTGCAAGCAAAGCGTCGCCATGGTCGGCACCGCCTTTTATCAGAACGCCGGCTACAACCGCTGGGCGGATACCAACAAGATCGTGGTGCTGTACCCGCAGGCCGGCACCACGGCGGCCAATCCGAATGGTTGCTGGGACTGGTGGGGCTACGATGACCTGAATTTTCCCGCCAAGAGCGGCGGCCAGATGGTTGCCATCAAAACCATGATCGACCGCATCACCAGCGGCAATGGCGCCGCGCCCTTCAGCTGCAGCCACTGGTACGACAGCAATTTCTGGCACGTCTATTATGGCCGCGCCTACCTCGGTGCCGGTGGCCAGGTGTATGCCGTCAATTCCAACCAGTACCTGGGCGTGTATTCGGTGGTCGCCTTCACCGATGTGCGCCGCACCTCGCCCGGCTACTATGCCTACGGTAGTTGTCCCTGACAGGGCCGACTGCAACAGATATTCCGCCTCCGCTGTCCTGTATGTGATAATTTTGATGATCTGACGCCTTTCCCGAGCGGGAAGGCGCCAAGGCCGCGCCCGAGCCGCAGAATCCGACCAGGAGTTTTATTGATGCAAGCAGCAAACGAACAACTATCTTCAGAAGATCAGGCACTGGGCGAAGCCGCCGCCGCGGCCGAAGCGGGCAATGGCGCGCGCGCACTGGAAATTTGCAAGGCACTGGCGCAACAGGGCAATGCCACTGCCCAGTACAACCTGGGCGTGCTGTACGAGCGCGCCACCGGCGTCACCCCCGACTTTGGCCAGGCAATACACTGGTACCGGCTGGCCGCCGATCAGGGCAATCCGATGGCCCAGTACAATCTGGGCGTGATGTATGACGTCGGCCGCGGCGTCCCGCAAGACAATGAACAGGCGTTGTACTGGCTGCGGCGCGCCGCAGCCAGCGGCAACGCCTCCGCCCAGACCAACCTCGGCGTCATGTACGACAATGGCCAGGGGGTCGAGCAAAATGTTGAAACGGCCGCGCAGCTGTTTCAGCTGGCAGCCGTCCAGGGCAACGCCATCGCCCAGTGCAATCTGGCAGCCATGTATTTTTATGGGGTGGGCGTCGTGCAAAATTTCGAGCAAGCCCTGACCTTGTATGTGCAGGCGGCCGAGCAGGGCAACGCGGTGGCGATTGCCAAGGTGACCGAAATCATTGAGGCGATCGACGCCGACCAGAACTGACCGGACGCTGCGCTTGCGCTCAGGCTGAGACGTCAACCGCAGCGGCGCGGCCTGACGCTGCATCGCCGCTGCTGCTGACCGCCTTGTATTGGTCCACCTGGGTCTGCGCTTTCAATGCCGCTGCCTTTTCTTCCGCTGATTTGACCAGCGCCGCTTCCTGCGCCTTGTCGTAGGCGGCCTTTTCGGCGTCGCTGACGGTGCCGTTGTTGTCGGTGTCCGCCGCAGCGATGTACTTGATGGTCGAGGCAGTCGATGACGTGGCAGACGTCGATGCAGAGGCTGACGCCGGGGCAGTGCCCGATCGACTGGCCGCAGTCGATGGCGTCGCCGCAGTCGATGGCGTCGCTGCTGCCGCGCCGTTGCCGTCACTAGCGCCATCGCGATCACCCGCGCCAGGTGGCGGGCCGCCAGCAGCGGCGGGCGGCGCGCTGCTGCCGCTCGCGCTGGCGGTGTCGCCACTGGCTGCCGTCACGCGCGCTTGGTCCGCCTGCGCATTTAATTGATCGCCCACTTTTTGCAACGCCACCGACAGCTCGCTCTTGGTCACCTTGCCATCGCTGTCGCTGTCGAGTGCCTTGAACACGTCCGCCGTCTTCGCGTTGTCGCTGCTGCTGGCGGAAGCCGTCTGCAGATCGGCCTGCTCTAGGTAGCCTTGTTTCTTGGTGTCGAGCTTGTCGAACAAGGCCGTTGCCAGCGCCGTGGTGCTACTGCCGTTAATCGTTGTGCTCATCGGATGCCTTTCTTAGCTTTCTTAGATACAAGTATTTAACGGGAAATGCGTGCGGATCTGAAGACATTGGCCTGTAAAGTTATGTAAAGGCGTCAGGGCCGCGGTCGTGGACAGCCGTCAACGCCCCTGATTGGCGGGCCTCACTGCAAGCGAATGGCCACATCAAACACCCAGTTGCGACGGATCTCGACCACGTCGTACTGGCGCGCCAGCGCGGCTGGAAACGCGCCATAGGGTGCCTGGCTGGCCACCACGTTGCGGATCGACTCGTCGATCGCCCGCACGCCGCTGGAGACCACGAAGGTCACTTTTTCGATTGAGCCATCGGCGCGGATGGCCACCGTCACCACCGGCTGCGTGTGCGGCTGCTTGACCACCTCGCGCACCATCTCGATGGTCATATTGGCTTCGATCTTGCGGCTCATGTTCTCCGCGTATCGGACCAGCTCGGCATTCGGGTCGGCTCGTCCCATCAAGTAAGCGCGCCGCAGGGTGCTAAATGCGGGCAGCAGCGAACGCGATGGGGTCGCAGCGGCGTCACGCTGGGCCGCTTCGGCATCGAGTTGCTTGCCGATTGCCCGCAGCCGTTCTTCGCGCCTGGCTTCCTGCTCCTTCTGGCGCTGCGCCAATTCTTGACGCGTGCTGTCCTGCTGGCTGGCCGCCTGCTGGGCAGCCACCTGCCGGGCAGATTCTTGCCGGGAAGCTTCCTGCCGCGCGGTGTCCAGCCGGGCAGTTTCCTGCTTGATGTTGTCCTGGCGGGTTGCCTCTTGCCGCGCCGCTTCCTGCTTCAGCGCCTCTTGTTGTGCCTGTTGTTGTGCCCGTTGTTGTGCCTGTTGTCGTGCTTCCTGGCCCGCCAGTTCTTGCTTGATCTGGTCTTGTCGCACGGCTTCCTGCTTGAGGGCGTCCTGGCGTGCCAGCTCTTGCCGGGCCGCTTGCTGGCGCGCCGCTGCTGCCAGTTGCGCCTGCCTTGCCTGTTCGCGTTTCTCGCTGTCGATGCCTGCTGCCTGCGCGCGTTCGCCTTCCAGCCGGGCGGCCTCGGCGCGTTCGCGGACCTGGCGCTCCTGCTGGCGCGCCGTTTCTTCTTGTTGCGCCTGCTGGCGTTGTGCCGCCACCCGCGCCGCATCGGCCTTGGTGGCCTCGACAGCACGTGCCGCCAGGTCCGCTTGCCGCTGCTGATCTTGCATGGCTGCTTCGCGCTGCGCCGCCGCGGCCGCCTCTGCCTGGCGCTGGCGCGCGAGGTTCTGCGCCACGCGCGCTGCCTGTTCCAGCTGGTGTGCGGCGGCTTGTTCGGCCGCCTGCGCCGTCGCTTGTTCAGCCGCTTGTTGGGCAGCTTGTTGGGCCGCTCGTTGTAATGTCTGTTGGGCTGCCTGTTCTGCGGCGGCGGCAGCACTGGCCGCCGCAGCCTCGGTGGCGCTGTCGACCAGCTTGCGCTCGACGTTAGTGGCGGCCGCACGCTGCGGCGGCGCTGCCGGCGCGATCGGCAAATTGACGTCGGGGTGCGGCGCGGCTTGCGCTTGTGCTGGGGCCGGCGCCGCGTTTGCTGGCTCGGCCGGCGGCAGCACCGCCTGCATCGCGCCCGGCGCAGCAGGGGCGGGCGCCGCCACACTGGCCACCGCCACGCCCGGCGGCAGCGGCGTCGTGCTCACAGCTCGATCCGGCGTCTGCGACAGCGCCGTGGCACTCGGCAGGCCCGACGGCAATGCAGCGAGCGTGACGTGCAAATCACTGAGCGCGAGCGGGCGCTGTTGCCACGGCAAGTGCAGGTCTGGCATGCCGAAGCTCTGGCCGCCCAGCGCCACGCTTAACAACAGCGCATGCGCCAGCAGCGACAGCGCGATCGCCAGGTTCAGGCGCCGTGGCGCCGGTGCGGTGAGGACAGCGGCACTCATCTTGCCAAGCCCTGCTGCATTGCCGTGACCGTTAGCTGAAACAATGGGCGCAAGCGTAAAACCATGTGGGATCCGATGTAGAAAGGCCCATGGAAATCCACGGGCCTTTGAATTCTATCGTTATTCGTCCAACAACAGTATGGTAGTCGGCGACAAGCTGCGCGCGCAGGTTCAAACGCGTGCTCGGCCGCTCAATCAAGCATGCAATGGCACGATCGCGCGTGGGCGTCGATGCCGCAGGCGACGTCACACGGTGTTGCGTGCTGGTCAGGCGTTGAGCGGCAACGCCGGCGCGCGCTCAATCGGTAAATGGATGCAAAAACGGGTGCCGACGCCGACGGTGCTGCTGACCTCGATGCGGCCGCGGTGTTGCTCGATGATGCTGTAGGAAATCGACAGTCCCAGTCCCGTGCCCACGCCGACCGGCTTGGTCGTGTAGAACGGTTCAAAGATGCGCTTGACTACCTGGGGCGGCATGCCGGCGCCGTTGTCGGCGATGCTGATCCACACCTCTTTGCCAGCGACCCCCGTGGCAATGGTGATCTGGCCGCCGTGGGCGATCGCATGGCCGGCGTTCATGAGGATGTTGAGGAACACTTGGTTCAGTTCCGTGGCCATGCACGCCACCAGTGGCAGCGTGCCGAAATCCTTGACGATGTTGGCCTTGAATTTGAGTTCGCTGGCGACGATGTTCAAGGTGGTCACGATGCCGTGGTGCAGGTCGGCCTGCTGCCATTGGCCCTCGCCAGCGTGGGCAAAGTCTTTCATGTTCTGGACGATCTTTTTTACTCGCTGCAAGCCCTCGTCCGATTCGCGCAGCAAGTCGCCGATATCGTCGCGGATGTAGTCGAGGTCGGCATCAGGCGCGACCGGGTTGCCCGCTACCAGCGCGGCCGCCTGTTCGTGGGCGGCGATGACGTTCATGAGTTTGTCGAGGTAGCCGCGCAAGCTGTTCATGTTCGAGATGACGAAGCCGATCGGATTGTTGATTTCATGCGCCACGCCGGCCGCCAGTTGCCCGATCGACGCCATTTTTTCCGAATGAATCAGGTGGCTGTTGGCGCGCGCGAGGTCAGCCAGCGTTTTCTGCAGCGTGGCGTTGCTGCTGGTCAGGTCCGCAGTCCTTCTGACCACCAGTGTTTCGAGCTCGCTGCGGTTGTCTTGCAGCAGCTGCTCATATTTTTTGCGTTCGGTGATGTCCTGGACCACGCCCAGCACGTGCGCCGCATCTGGCGCTGCCGCATGGTCGACATAGCCGCGCGCCTCGATCCAGCAGTCAACGCCATTGTTCTGGCGACGCACCGGATAGGCCACCGTGAACGGCGCGCCCTGGCGTACCGCCTCCTTCAGTTCGCTGAGCGCATGGCGCCGGTGGGCCGGCGTGATCATCCGCAACAGGGTGGCCAGCGTGCAGTTCGTGCGCGCGCCCACAATCTCCTCGGCGATTGCCGAGAGGCTGAACTGGCCGGTTGCGCTGTGGTAGCCGTAGCTGCCGATGCGGGCAAATTCCTGCGACTCGCGCAGCACCCGCTCGCGCTCGACCAGGCGCTGCGAAATGCGCTGGCGCGCGCGCGCGGTGCGGTCCAGCAGATAACACAGCCACAGGCAGCCGGCCGAGAGCACGCTGGCGAGCGCCAGCCGTTTATCGCGGCCCGCCTGGTATGGGCGCAGCAGGACATCCATGCGCTCGCCGCTGACGAACACCATCTGATAGTCAGGCAGGAAGTGAAAGCCGAGCATGCGTTCTGCGTGGTCGAATGTCGAGGCGCGCACGATGGTGTCACTGCCGCTGCGGCGGGCCGCCAGATAGTCGCTCATGTCGACCTTCGGCGCGGTGGAAAAATCGGTCACCGGCGAACACGCCATCAGGGTACCGTCATATTTGAGGACGACAAAGGTGCTGCTCTCTTCGCTGGCGAACTGGCTGGCAAAGTCGCTAAACAGTTCGGGGCTGACGGAGATCACGATGACGCCGTCGAAGCGGCCGTTTTTGAGCAAAGGGCGGGTAAATTGCAGCGACCATTTGCCGGAGACCTTGCCTTTCACCGGATTACTGATGAACAAGGCATCCTTGTCCGGCGCCCGTTGGTGGGCGAGGAAATGCTCACGCGTGCGCAGGTCGGTGCGTTCAGTCGGCCGGCCCAGGTTGGAAAACAGCAGGATGCCCTCTTTATCGATAATCGCAACCTGGAACAACAGATCGTCGATCATGCCCTGGCGATGCCGGACCAGATCGGCAAACTGCGCGGTATCGCCTTTCCAGTCACCGCGTAAATCGAGTAGTGCCTCGTTCAGGCGCTTGACATTGGCCGACGCGTATTGGGCGAACACCCGCGCCTGTCCATGCAACTGCACGCGCGCTTCGCTGAGGATAATTTCCCGGCTGCGCACCAGGTCGTACCAGATGACGCTCCAGATCAGCAGCAGCAGCAGGGCGCACAGGTAAAAAAATTTGTACTGGTGGCGTGCGGACGCAAGCGGGCGTTCGGCATCGACCGTGATGGCCGCCCTCACCGGGCACCTGCCGGCGCACAGGACGGCATCGCAACAAACAGGTTCCGCGGCGGATCCGCAGGTATTGCTGTCGTTATGTCAGTCATGGGGTGGTCCGTCTTGAGGGCAAGGACAGCGGCGCCGCGAGCGCACAGTTTGTAACTAAGTATGGGAATATTGCGCAGATAGTGTGTCACAAATAGATGCATTTAAGAAAAATATATTGCTTGGAGGGGTGATTGGTGCGGGTCAGTGGCGCACCAGCCACAGCCGCGCAAGTGCATGCGAAGCGCATCTTTTTTGCAAGTTAAGGCAGACGCGTGGTTTCTACCGCAAGCGTCCAGCCGATGCAACGTTGTGTTGATGGTCGCCGCAGCCACATTGCGTTAGTTCATGATTGAAAAGGCATATCGATGGCGCAAAGCACAGCGGCCACCTCATTGAGGTGGCCGCGTGTTTGTTCCCGCGTTGCTAGCGGTATTGGTCAATCAAGCGATCGTGGCGTGTCCATTTATCACTTATTCATGGACGGGCTACAAAACCGCAATTGATGACTCCAGCTACAAAATACTTACACGTCGATATTCCCCGCCCGCAGTGCATTCGATTCAATAAACGCCCTGCGCGGTTCCACATCGTCGCCCATCAGCGTGGTGAAAATCTGGTCCGCTGCAATCGCGTCTTCGATCTGCACTTTCAATAAACGGCGCACTTTCGGGTCCATCGTGGTTTCCCACAACTGTTCCGGATTCATCTCGCCCAGCCCTTTGTAGCGCTGCTTGGTGACGGTGCGTTCGGCTTCGTCGCGCAGCCATTGCATGGCGTGGTGGAAGTCGACGACAGCCGATTCCTTGACGCGCTCGCCTTCGCCACGGCGAATGAACGCGCCTTCGCCAATCAAGCCCTGGAAGGTGGCGGCGGCAGCGGCCAGCACGTTGTAGTCGGCGCTGTCGGTAAAATCGGCATCGATCGAGGTGACTTTGATGTTGCCGTGGTGCATACGCTCGATGCGCAGGCTGTGCTTTTCCGTCAGGTCGTCCGAGCGCACGCTGACCGTGACTGCGCGGTCGGCGATGACGTCCTGCATCGCCGCGGCCGACGCCGTGGCGCCCGCCAGGCTGGTCATGTCGAGCGTGACGCCGGTCATGATGGCGGTCAGCGCGGCGCGGTCGATCATCCGCGTCAGCCGCATCATGATGGCGTTCGACAGGTTGAACTGGCGCACCAGCTCGGCCAGCGCGTCGCCCGTAATCGGATCGGCGCCGTCGCGCGGCATCAAGCTGGCGGTGTTCAATGCCACCGTCATCATGTAGCTCGCTTCTTCGACGTCATCTTTCAGGTAGCGCTCGTCGCGGCCCGCCTTGACCTTGTACAGGGGCGGCTGGGCGATGTACACGTGGCCCCGTTCGACCAGCTGCGGCATTTGCCGGTACAGCAGGGTGAGCAGCAGGGTGCGGATGTGGGCGCCGTCGACGTCGGCATCGGTCATGATGATGATGCGGTGGTAGCGCAGCTTGTCGATATTAAATTCGTCAGGGCCGATCGAGGTGCCGAGGGTGGCAATCAGGGTGGTGATCTGCTCGGACGACAGCATTTTTTCAAAACGCGCCTTCTCGACGTTGAGCACCTTGCCGCGCAGCGGCAAAATGGCCTGGAACTTGCGGTCGCGGCCCTGCTTGGCCGAGCCGCCTGCGGAGTCTCCCTCGACCACGTACAGTTCGCACAGGGCGGGGTCGCGTTCCTGGCAGTCGGCCAGCTTGGACGACAGGCCCATGCCATCCATCACGCCCTTGCGGCGCGTCAGATCGCGCGCTTTGCGGGCCGCTTCGCGCGCACGGGCGGCTTCGACGATCTTGCCGCAAATGATTTTGGCGTCGTTCGGCTTTTCGGCCAGGTAGTCCGACAGCGTTTTGGCGACGATTTCTTCAACCGGGCCGCGCACTTCCGACGACACCAGCTTGTCCTTGGTTTGCGACGAAAATTTTGGTTCCGGCACCTTGACGGACAGCACGCAGGTGAGTCCCTCGCGCATGTCGTCGCCGCTGATTTCAACCTTGGCTTTTTTGGCGAAATCGTGCTCGTCGATGTATTTGTTGATTACCCGCGTCATCGCCGCGCGCAAGCCGGTCAGGTGTGAGCCGCCGTCGCGCTGCGGGATGTTATTGGTAAAGCACAGCACCTGTTCGTTGTAGGCGTCATTCCACTGCATTGACACGTCCACGCTGATATTCGTGTTCTGGTCCGACATGCGGTCGCCGGTGGCCTGGAACACGGTCGGGTGCAGCACCGTCTTGGTCTTGTTGATGTATTCGACGAAGCCGCGGGTGCCGCCTTCGAAGGCAAACAGTTCTTCCTTGCCGGTGCGCTGGTCGGTGAGCTTGATGCTCACGCCATTGTTGAGGAAGGACAGTTCGCGAATGCGCTTGGCCAGAATTTCATAGTGAAATTCGACGTGATTAAAAATGGTTTCGTCGGCCCAGAAATGGACGTCGGTGCCCCGTTTATCGGTTTCGCCAACCACGCGGATGGGAGAGACGGCAATGCCGTCGCGCATTTCGATATCGCGCTCTTGCGGCACGCCGCGCACAAAATCCATCTGGTGCACTTTGCCGTCGCGGCGGATGGTCAGTTTGAGCAGTTTCGACAGCGCGTTCACGCACGACACACCCACCCCGTGCAAACCGCCCGAGACTTTATACGAGTTTTGGTCGAACTTGCCGCCAGCGTGCAATTCGGTCATGACGATTTCTGCTGCCGAACGTTTCGGCTCGTGCTTGTCGTCCATTTTCAGGCCGGTCGGCACGCCGCGGCCGTTATCCGTGATGGAAATCGAATTGTCGGCGTGGATGGTGACGTGGATTTCCGTGCAATGGCCGGCCAGCGATTCATCGATCGAATTGTCGAGCACCTCGAATA
The DNA here is from genome assembly GCF_049896725.1 of Massilia sp. PWRC2. Classification (NCBI taxonomy): domain Bacteria; kingdom Pseudomonadati; phylum Pseudomonadota; class Betaproteobacteria; order Burkholderiales; family Oxalobacteraceae; genus Massilia; species Massilia sp. PWRC2. The sequence goes on along the minus strand of NZ_JAFCUW010000006.1, from coordinate 24,575 downwards.
CCAGGTGGTGCAGGCCGGTGCCGTCGGACGTGTCGCCGATATACATGCCGGGCCGCTTGCGCACCGCTTCCAACCCTTCCAGGATTTGAATCTGTGCTGCGCCGTATTCTTCGGAATTGGGAACTGGTGCGGTGTTTTCGGACATGGACTGCTTTCTCTGGGAACGGTGGTGCTAATTCTGCTGACGCAATGGGTACACTGGGGACCGGCACCTTCGACGCCAGTCCCCCTGCTAAATGCGTTAAATCCGCATCGGCATAACGACGTATTTAAAGTCGGGATTATCCGGAATCGAAATCAGTGCCGACGAATTCGAGTCGCCCAGCGCGATGTTAATCTGGTCGCACTTGAGATTGTTAAGCACGTCGAGCAGGTAAGTGACATTAAAACCGATGTCGACCGATTCACCGCCGTAGTCGATTTCCAGTTCTTCGACCGCTTCTTCCTGGTCGGCATTGGTCGAGCTGATCTTCATGCTGCCCGGGGTGATGATGCAGCGCACGCCCTTGAACTTGTCGCTGGTCATGATCGCGGCCCGCTGCAGCGAGCGCAGCAGTTCATCGCGGCCGATGGTGAAGTCGTTTTTGTAACCCTTCGGGATCACCCGGGTGTAATCGGGAAACTTGCCTTCGACCAGTTTTGAGACCAGTTCGATATCGGCAAAGGTCAGCTTGACCTGGCTGGCCGAGATGTCGAGCTGGACAGTCTCGTCGCTTTCTTCGAGCAGGCGCTGCAGTTCGATAATGGTCTTGCGCGGAATGATCACTTCCTGGCGCGTAAACTCTTCTTCCGTTTCGACCTGGCAGAACGCCAGGCGGTGGCCGTCGGTAGCGACGGCGATCACGTTTTTGCCGTCGAGCACGAGCAGCAGGCCGTTCAGGTAGTAGCGGATGTCTTGCTGGGCCATCGAAAAATGGACCATCTGGAACAGGTGCTTGAGGGTTTTTTGCGGCAGGGTGACGCTGGCGCTGTAAGTGTCGGCGACATTGACGGTCGGGAACTCTTCGGCGGCCAGGGTTTGCAGGGCGAACCGCGATTTGCCGGTCTGCACCGTCAGGCGCTTGTTCAGCAGCGTCATGGTGACGTCGCCCGACTCGGGCAGCGCGCGCAGAATATCGAGCAGCTTGCGGGCGGCAACGGTGGTGCCCGTCACTTCGGCGCCAGAACCGATTTGCGCGTGCGTGGTGATTTGCACTTCGGTGTCGGTCGACAGGAAAGAGACGTTTTCGCCGTCCTTGCGGATGAGGATATTGGCCAGAATCGGCATGGTGTGCCGACGCTCGACAATACCGCTCACGATCTGCAGTGGCCGGAGAAGGGTATCTCGGGTGGTTTTGACCAATTGCATAATAATCCTCGGTAGGTTGATCGATTTAACGGTTAAATGGCGTTGCTTAAGTTGTAACTATTGGGCGATAAACATCCACGCTATTTTGCCAGAAATTGCCCTGAATAACGCTATTTTGCTGGCCGCCCACGCTGCGCGCACCCGCGCCTCCTCAGCCTTTGAGCGTCTGTTCGAGCACGTGCAATTCGTGGTTGCATTCGGCGTTCTTGGTGCGGTCGAGGGCGATCTTGCGTACCGCGTGCAACACCGTGGTGTGATCGCGTCCGCCGAACAGTTCGCCGATTTCCGGCAGACTTTTCTGGGTCAATTCCTTGGCCAGGTACATGGCAATCTGGCGCGGGCGGGCGATATTTGCCGGCCGCCGCTTCGAGTACATGTCGGCCACCTTGATGTTGAAAAAGTCGGCCACCGTCTTTTGGATATTTTCCACCGAAATCTGCCGGTTTTGCACTGACAGCAAGTCCTTCAGTGCTTCCTTGACGACATCGATGGTGATGTCCTTGCCGTGGAAGCGCGAATACGCCAGGATCTTGCGCAAGGCGCCTTCGAGTTCGCGCACGTTCGAACGCAGGTGCTTGGCGACGAAAAAGGCGACGTCGTCGGAAAAATTGACGCCTTCCGAATTGGCTTTCTTGAGCAGAATCGCCACCCGCATTTCCAGCTCGGGCGGCTCGATCGCCACCGTCAGGCCAGAGTCGAAACGTGAGATAAGGCGGTCGTCCATCCCGGTGATTTCCTTGGGATAGGTGTCACTGGTGATGATGATCTGTTTTTTGGCGGCGATCAGCGCTTCAAAGGCGTAGAAAAACTCTTCCTGGGTGCGGCTTTTGCCGCCAAAAAACTGAATATCATCGATCAGCAGCATGTCGAGCGAATGGTAGTAATGCTTGAAGTCGTCGAAGCCCTTGCGCTGATAGGCGGTGACGACGTCGCGTACGTACTGCTCGGCGTGAATATAGCGGATGCGCGCGCCCGGCTGGTCGGCCATCACCTGGTTGCCGATGGCGTGAATCAGGTGGGTTTTACCGAGGCCGACGCCGCCGTAGAAAAACAGCGGGTTGTACGACACGCCCGGATTATTCGCCACCTGGATGGCAGCAGCGCGCGCCAGCTGGTTGGCTTTACCGGTGACGAAACTGTCGAATGTCAGCTCGGTATTGATGCGGCTTTGCTCGCGCCGCGGCGAATTGGCGATATTGTCCTGGGCTGGAAAACTCTGGCCCACTCCCTGACCCTGACCCTGACCCTGACCCTGGCCGATCGGTGCACCGGTGCGCATATCGTTGCCCATGCTGTCGGGCACCGGCGCACTGACCTGCGCCGCCGCTTTTTTCGGCAGCGCGTTTTTTGGGTCGAGCACGAACTGCACCTCGATCGGCGCTTCCCAATATTGCGCCGCCAGCGCGGTGATGCGGGTGGCAAATTGTGTCTTCACCCAGTCGAGCTTGAATCGATTGGGCGCGCCGATGCGCAGCCGGCCGTCTTCGAAGTCGAGGGCGACCAGGGGCTTGATCCAGGCACTAAACTGCTGCGGTGTCAGCTCCAGTTCCAACTGCGCGGAACAGGTCTGCCAAAAATTTTCCATGAATCGTCTTGTGGTAACAGGGGTGTGAAAAGCTCACACGTAACTCGCTATTCTACCTGCGAAGGCCGAAGTTATCCACAGGGGGACGCCGAATTTGTTGAGGCTGCACGTAGCGGCAAGTCACGCTTGCCGGCCCGGCGGTGGCAGGACACCTGTGGCTTAACGGCAAGGCAAGCGGCCGCCAAAATGATGCCAACGTTGACAGCGCAGGGTGATCTGGTGTCTAATTCAGGGTTCCCCGACCGGACTCTGTGTCAGACAGTCGAATTTGGCTGCGTTTGACGTGATTGTGCGACAGCGGGCGAAGAAATATCAGCTTTGGCGTGTCGCTGGCTTAACCCTCTGCGAAATGTCATTTGCGCCCTACACTGACGGGACGTCAGATTCGATTTTGCACTTTATTTAGCTTTAAGCGAGACCACCATGAAACGTACTTACCAACCTTCCGTCGTCCGTCGCAAGCGCACGCACGGCTTCCGTGCACGCATGGCTACCCGTGGCGGTCGCGATGTCCTCAATGCGCGCCGCGCCAAGGGCCGCAAACGCCTGGCTGTATAAGTCTGGCATGACGGGCGAAGGTTCACACGACTTCGCGCGCGTTCGGCGTATCGTTAAAACGGATGAATTTTCATCCGTTTTTCGTTTGCGTCCGGCGCAAAAAACGGCGCATTTCGTTCTCTACACCCGCCCCACCGAGCTGCCTCACGCGCGGCTCGGCGTTGTCGTGGCCAAACGGTTTGCGCCGCGCGCGGTCACCCGCAACACGATCAAGCGCGTCACCCGCGAGCTGTTTCGCCTGACGGCGCTGCCGGCGCTCGACTGTATCGTGCGGCTGGCGAAACCGGTCAACGCCAAAAGCGGACCGGCCACGAATAGTGCGCTCAAGCTGGCCGTGCGCACCGAAATCAGCCGCCTGTTCACTCAGCAGGCGAAGGATTCGGCGCGCCTGGCGCGCTTGTCTGCCAGCGCTGCCGCGGCCGCGCCGCTGCCCGCACCATGAAGCGGCTGCTCGTCATCGCCTTGCGCGCTTACCAGTTGCTGCTCTCGCCGATGCTGGGGCAGCGTTGCCGTTTTTATCCCAGCTGTTCGCACTACGCCATCGAGGCCATCAGCACCCACGGCGCCGCGCGCGGCAGCTGGCTGACCGTGCGGCGCCTCGGCAAATGCCATCCGTGGCACCCGGGCGGCCTCGATCCGGTGCCGCCCAAGTCTGATCCGACGCCGGGCGCCTGCGCTTGCCACCACTGACATTTTCTCCGATTCACCTGACTCTCACTGCTGACAGAAACCTCAATGGAAATCAATAAACGCACCATCATGTGGATCGTGTTCGCCGTCTCGCTGTTCGTTCTGTGGAACGACTGGATGGTGGCGAACGGCGGGCAGTCCTTCTTCAATCCGCGGCCGACGCCGGCCAAGGTGGTCGCTGCCCCTGCTGCCGCCAATGGCAGCGCGGGCAGCGCCCTGCCAGCGCCTGCCGCCGCCGGTGCGCCTGTCGTGCCCGGCGTGCTAGGGGCCGCTGCGACCGCCCAGCGCCAGATCATCACCATCAGCACCGATGTCATCAAGGTCGACATCGATACCGCCGGTGGCGTCGTCCGCCGTCTGGAACTGTTGAAGTACAAGCAGACCGGCCACCCGGGCTGGTTCGGCGGCTGCTTCGGCCTGTTCCAGTGGTGTCAGCCTCTGGTCGACAAGACCAAGAACGAAGTGCTGTTCGATGAAGGCACCAACCACGCTTACCTGGCCCAGACCGGCCTGGTCGGCGCCACCGGGCTGCCCAACCACAACACCATCTTTACCGCCAAGCCAGGCGTGCGCGCCATCGATGGCGGCGATCAGGTGCAACTGGTGCTCGAATCGGAAGCGGGCGGCGTCAAGCTGACCAAGACCTATACCTTCCACAAGGGCTCGTATGTGATCGACCTGCGTCACGACGTTGCCAACGTCGGCGCTGCCGCCGTGACGCCGCAGCTGTACCTGCAATTGCTGCATGACGGTAACAAGCCAGAAGGCGATTCATATTTCAACAGCAGTTTTACCGGTCCGACCCTGTACACGCCGGAAGACAAGTACCAGAAGCTGGACTTTGCCAAGATCGAAAAGAATGGCCACGCTGATCACGCCACCAAGTCGAACAACGGCTGGGTCGCCATCTCGCAACACTTCTTCGTCTCGGCGTTCGTGCCGCAGCCAAACACTGCGCGTGAAATCTACACCAAGAAGGTCGACACCAACCGTTACGCGATTGGTACCGTCAGCCCGCTGGGCACGATGGCGCCCGGCGCGGTGGTCAGCACCACGGCCCAGCTGTACTCGGGTCCGCAGGATGAAACGCTGCTGGAAAAAGTCTCGCCCGGTCTCGACCTGGTCAAGGACTATGGCTTTTTGACCATCATCGCCAAGCCGATTTTCTGGGTCATCAACCAGATCCACAACCTCCTCGGCAACTGGGGCTGGACCATCATCGCCTTCACCATCCTGATCAAGCTGCTGTTCTTCCCGTTGTCGGCAGCTGGCTACAAGAGCATGGCCAAAGTAAAACTGGTGACGCCAAAGATGCAGGCGATCCGCGAGCGTTACAAGAGCGACCCCGCCAAGATGAACCAGGCGACCATGGAGCTGTACAAGGCGGAAAAAATCAATCCGCTGGGTGGCTGCCTGCCGATCCTGGTGCAGATGCCGGTGTTTATCGCCCTGTACTGGGTACTGCAAGCGTCGGTCGAATTCCGCGGCGCGCCGTGGATGGGCTGGATCCAGGACCTGTCGCAGCATGACCCGTACTGCATCCTGCCGGTGCTGTATGCGATCTCGATGTACATCACCACCAAGTTGAACCCGGCGCCGGCCGATCCGATGCAGGCGAAGATGATGCTGTTTATGCCGCTGGCCTTTTCGGTGATGTTCTTCTTTTTCCCGTCCGGCCTGGTGCTGTACTGGGTGGTCAACAACATCCTGTCGATCGGCCAGCAATGGGTGATCACCAAGAAATTTGCGCAGGCCAAGCCGGCGTAAGCTGAGGCGGTTGATGTGATATCAAAGGACTGGTCTGCGGACTGGTCCTTTTTTTTCGCCTGGACAAATTTTAATCAGGTCAATGTTGATATTGAACAACGCGTTGCGTTTTAGCGCTTTCACACTCGGAGCCGGCAGGGGCCAACTTCTTGCACTGACGCATCAATAGAATGCCATCGTCCCGCCACTCACAGCACGTTGGGGGGCCGGCGATGAACGACTTTTTGATGATGTTGATGGCGGTGGTGTTTGTACTGGGCTATCCAGTGCTAATAGCCGCCATGTTTTTAGGACGCAAGCAGGACGGCGATCGCGCCGACGGGGTGTCGCTTCGACAGGAACTGGCCGGCCTGGAGCGACGCCTGATGCGGCTGGAAGTACTGGCAGCGCAGAACGTCGCTGAGGCGCCCACTGCCGGGATGGTGCTGGCAGCCGAACTGTCCGCTCCGCCGCCAGCCGAACCGGCGCTCCAGCAGGCAGCGGTGCCTGCACCAGTAGCCGAACCGGAACCCGAACCTGCGCCCGAGTCGGTAGCGCTGCCTGCACCACCGGCAACTGAACCCGAACCAGTGCCGCAAGCGGTAGCAGCGCCGCCCAGCTGGCGGCAGCGCGCGCGCCCGCAACGTGGTGCTGTGGTCGGTGCTGGTGATCGGGGTGCTGGCGGTGGCGCTGATGGTGCGCCAGCTGCTGCGGCAGATGCCGAAAGGGGCCGACCAGGCGCCATCCTGAAGTAGCAGCCGCAGCAAGCATGGGGAAGGAGGTAAAATCCCTCCCCATGAAACTTGACTCTTCCCCCATCGCCGCCATCGCCACTGCAGCGGGGCGCGGCGGCATCGGCGTGGTACGCGCGTCCGGCAAGGACCTGGCGCCACTGATCGCTGCCCTGTTCCCCGGCGTGGTGTTGCGCCCGCGCCATGCCACCTTTATCGATTTCACCGCCGCTGACGGCAGCGTCATCGACCAGGGCCTGGCCCTGCTGTTCAAGGGCCCCCATTCCTACACCGGTGAAGATGTGCTCGAGCTGCAGGGGCACGGCGGACCGGTGGTGCTGCAAATGTTGCTGGCGCGCGTGCTGCAGGCGGGCGAACCGGCTGGCTTGCGGCTGGCCGAGCCGGGTGAATTCACCCGCCGCGCCTATCTGAACGACAAGCTCGATCTGGCCCAGGCCGAAGCGGTGGCCGATCTGATCGACGCTTCCACCGAGGCGGCCGCGCGCTCTGCCACCCAGTCGCTGTCAGGTGCATTTTCGAAAACCATCCATGTGCTGGTCGAACAGACCATCAATTTGCGCATGCTGGTCGAAGCGACCCTCGATTTTCCTGAAGAAGAAATCGATTTTCTGGAACAATCCGATGCACGCGGCCAGCTGGCCGTGATCGTTGCCTCGCTCGACAAGGTGTTCCAGCAGGCCGCCCAGGGTGCGCTGTTGCGCGAAGGCTTGAATGTGGTGCTGGTAGGGCAGCCCAATGTCGGCAAATCGTCGCTGCTCAATGCGCTCGCCGGCGCCGATATTGCCATCGTCACGCCGATCGCTGGCACGACCCGCGACAAGGTCCGTGAAACCATCCAGATCGAGGGCATTCCGCTGCACATCATCGACACCGCCGGCATCCGCGCGGCCGATGAAGACATCGACCAGGTCGAGCGGATCGGCATCGAGCGCACCTGGGGCGAGGTGGTCAAGGCCGATGTCATCGTGCACCTGCTCGACGCCAGCTACGGCCCCACCGCCGCCGATGAAACCATCGTCGCCGCCTTTCCGCGCGGCGTGCCGGTGCTGCGCATCTGGAACAAGATCGACCTGTCGGGCCATCAGAGTGCGGTCGAGGTGGCGCCGGACGCCGTCAGTGTCTACCTGTCAGCCAACGAACACAGCGGCATCGACCTGCTGCGCGAGCAATTGCTGCGCATCGCCGGCTGGCAGCAGACCGGTGAATCGCTGTACCTGGCCCGCGAACGCCACCTGATCGCCCTGCGTGCTGCACGCGAGCACCTCGACGTGGCCGCCGCCCATGCGGCCCGGAGCGACCAGTCGCTCGATCTGTTTGCCGAAGAATTGCGGCTGGCACAGGCGCAACTGTCATCCATTACGGGAGCGTTCTCGTCGGATGATTTGCTGGGAGTGATTTTTGGTCGCTTTTGCATTGGCAAATGATGGTAGATTGACACGATTTATACCGGTTTTACAAAAATAGTCGGCGCTCGATGGGTTGTCGCACTACAATCGACCGGCCGCGCGCAGATCGCCGATCACAGCGGTGTCCGGCCTGCCAGATCGAGGCGGACGGCTTTCTTTTCGGACGAGTATGAGCATGGCAATCCCCGTATTCTTTTACGGTCTTCTTGGTAAAAATCACAAAGCTGTCGCCGCCAGGCACGCCGCCGCCGATGCCCGGCGCGCGCGCGCGCGCATTTTGATTTGTCGTACCGATAATATCGGCGATGTCGTATTGACGCTGCCGCTGGCCGGCTATCTGAAGCAGCGCTGGCCCGGTGCGACGGTCGATGTGCTGTGCCGCCCGTACGCCGCGCCGGTGGTCGCGCAATGTCGCAATGTCGACCATGTGCTGACGTTTGACAATGACAGCGATGATGCCGCCACCGCGCTGTTCGCCGGCAGCACCTACGATATCGTCATCTTTGCGTTCCCCAACCGCCGGCTGGCCAGGGCGGCCCGCCGCGCCGGTGTGGCCGAGCGGGTCGGCACCAGCCATCGCCTGTTTCACTGGCTTCACTGCAACCGCCTGGCCCATTTCAACCGCTCGCGCTCGCACTTGCATGAAGCGCAGCTGAACTTTGAACTGCTGCGCCCGCTCGGCATCGACTATGCGCCGCCGCTCGCTGCTATTGCCTCCTTGTATGGCTTACAGGCGCCGGCGCTGGCGGCGGCCGCCACCCTGCGCGCCGCTGCCCCGTTCAATCTGATCTTGCATCCCAAATCGAATGGCAATGGCCGCGAGTGGCCGCTCGGTCACTACGAAGCGCTGGCGCGCCAGCTGCAGGCGCTGCCCGGCGTGGCTATCTGGATTACCGGCAGCGCAGCCGAAGGCGCCTTCCTGCGCCAGCAGGCGCCCGCCCTGCTGGCCATGCCGCACGTGCGCGACCTGTGCGGCACGGTCGATCTGGCCGGCTTGACGGCATTCATCGGCGCCGCCGATGGCCTCGTGGCCAGCGGTACCGGTCCCCTGCACGTGGCCGCCGCACTGGGCCGTCCCGCGCTGGGCCTGTTCCCGCCGATTCAGCCGATCGACATTGCCCGCTGGGGCGCGCTGGGCAGCCAGGCGCAGTCGCTGGCCGCGCCCACCCGCTGCGCCAGTTGTACGGGGGCGGGCAGTTGCGCCTGCATGGCCGCCATCAGTGTCGACGCCGTCGCCGCCGTGGTGGTGGGCTGGCGCAGCCGCGCGCTGGCACACGGGGATCGACCATGAAGCCAGCCATGAAGCCGGCGGTGCTGCTGACGCTGGACTCGATGCGGCACGCGAATACCGGCCTGCACAGCTTCGGTCACCGGCTTGGCGGTGAAATCGTCCGCCAGGCGCAGCCTGACATGACGGTCAGCGTCTACACCTACCGGCAGCAGCATGGCGTGCTGGGCGAGGCCGCCGGTTATGTGCGGCATCGCAAATATCATCGCTGGTTTTTTCCCCTGCGAAAACACTTCGAGCTGGTCCATTTCGGCGACCAGTATTGCCGCTTCGGTCCGGCGCGGGTGCATGGCCGCACTATCATGACGGTACACGATTTGAACCAGGTGCACGAGCAGGGCAGCGACCACGTGCGTGTCCGCAAGCACCTCGAGCGCTTGCGCGTCAAAGTGGCCGGGGCCCATCACATTGTGGCGATTTCGCATTTTGTTGCGGCCGACATCGTCCGCTTTTTCCCCGAGGCGCGCGACAAGCTGTCGGTGATTCACAATGGCGCCGACTGGAGCTTGCCGCCGGTGGACCATCGGCCTGCCATCGTGCCCGCGCAGCCGTTTCTGTTCGCCCTCGGCATGCTGTGCACCAAGAAAAATTTTCACGTACTGGTGCCACTGTTGCGCGGCAACCAGCGGCAGCTGCTGATTGCCGGCGTGGTGCAGGAACCGTACAAACAAAAAATCCTGGCCGAGGCCGCCGCCTGGGGGGTGGCCGACCGCGTCATCATCACCGGCCCCGTCAGCGCCGCTGACAAGAACTGGTATTACGCCAACTGCGAAGCGTTTGCCTTTCCCTCGCTGGCCGAGGGTTTCGGCTTGCCGGTGATCGAGGCGATGTACCACGGTAAGCCGGTGTTCCTGTCGACGCTGACATCGCTGCCGGAAGTGGGTGGCGCTGCCGCCTATTATTTTGATGATTTCGAACCCGAGCACATGGCCCAGGTGTTCGAGCGGGGCCTGGCCGATTTTGCCGACGGCGGCGCCGAGCGCGTGCGCCGCCATGCCGCCCAGTTCACCTGGGAACGTGCCGCCGCCGCCTATCTGGCCCTGTACCGCCGCTGCCTGGCGTGACTGAGGTCAGCCGCGTGGCGGCCAGCACGGCCGCAGCACTGATGTGCTAGGCTTTCGCGGTCGCGTCTTATTATGTTCACTGCCATGCCTGCCCTGATCGCCCACCATTGTCGTGTTGCCGCCGTACTGGTTGCGCTGCTGTGCCTGTCCGCCTGCGCCAGCCTGGTCGGCCCGCGCGACGTCAGCATTCCCTTGTCGAAACTGCAGGCGGGCGTCGAACGCCGCTTCCCTTTGCATAACAAGGCGATCGAACTGCTCGACGTACAATTGAGTAATCCCCGCCTGTTCATGCAGGCCGATAGCGATCGGGTCGGCCTGCGCCTCGATGCGCTGGTGGCGCCCCCCTTCATCAAGCAGTCGTGGGGTGCCAGCCTGGCCTTGTCGGGACGGCTATCGATCGACGTCGCCCGTGGCGACGTGTTCCTCAACGATCCCCGCCTCGACCAGCTCAGCGTGGACGGTGCCGATGGCGGCCGCCAGCAGCAGTTCACTGCACTGGTCAATGTGCTGCTCAAACAATCGATGCGCGAGTTACCCGTTTATCACTTTCAGATGGAAGATTTACGCTATGGCGGCGTGCAGTTCGTGCCCACTGCCATCCGCACCAGCGCCGACGCGCTCGTCATTCACGTCGAACCAGTGCGCTAGCATATTGTCGCGTTGTTGGGGCACGGCGACAGCGCGTCGCGGGCCGCCGTTGTTGATTGCGCACCCCGGCTATTCGGCGTAACTTGTGTTGTATCGTATTGCCACTGCTTCAGGAAACGGCCACCTGTCCTGCTTGATGCAAATCATGCCTGCGGTATTTCATTGAAGTAATCTTGCCGTAGAAATTTACGCGGGCCGCCGCTCGAAAGGGGACATTGTGGGAACCGTGCAAGAGAGTGTGACGAAGATCGATGCCACTGCGGCCGACGCCACGCTCGCGCCGCCCACTGTGCCGGTGCGCGCGCGCCAAAGCCTGCCACCGAAGGGATCGTGCTGGTACTGCGAAAAAACGCTCGACAGTGTCAAGCGCTTTTGCAACAAGGCGTGCGCCGACGGCTTCGATGACGAGGCGGCGTTTACTCCTTAGCCAGTCGCACCGGGTCATGTGCCAGCCCGCTGCGGGCGCGGCGCACGCTGGCCAGCGCCGCTTCGAAATCAAACGCGTTTGCCGCCAGCATCACTTCACTGAAGGCAACGCTGCCGATGGCGTTTTTGATCGTCGCTGCGCCGCGCTCAAGCAGGTCGATGGCGGCGCCATCGCCCATATCGAGCAATTGGTCCAGCTGGTCCAGCAGCAGGGTAGCAGCGGCGACGGCCGGCCCTGTTGCCAGCGCTGCCGCCGTTGCCCGCGGCACGCTGGCCACGCCGTCGACCAGTGCGCCGATGGCCAGCAAGACATCGCCCATGGCCTGTTCGAGCAGCAGCAGGTCGCTGCTGGCAGCGGCCGCGCCGTCCGTGCGCAGGCGCTGTTCGAGACGCGCCGCGCAGCCGTGCAGGCGATGGGCGCCGATCATGCCGGCGCTGCCCTTGAGTGTGTGCGCCAGCCGGTGCGCGAGGGCGCTGTCGGCGCTGGCGAGGGCGGCACGAACAGGGCTGGCGCCGGCCGGATGATCATGCTGAAATCGGCGCAGCATGCGCAGATAAAGGGCGCCGTCGCCCAGCACGCGCGCGGTCGCCTCGGCGCTGTCGAGGATGGCCGCGCTGGCGGCGGCCGGGTCGCTGATGTGATCGTGCGGCATTGGTGATGGCAGCGGCCTGTGTTGTTATTTGGTGGTGAATGACCAGCTCAGCGTGACCGGCACGCCATCGGCGCTGCCGCTGAAGGCGACATCATAGACGGTGGCCCCATCAAGCTTGTTCAGTGGAATGATGGCGGCCGCTGACGACGGTGTGTGCGGATCGGTGGCGCTTTGCAGCAGCTTGACCGCCAGCACGCTACCGTTGCGGGGGCGTATCGTAAAGCTGCTCACGGCCAGCGTGGCGCTGATGTCACCCTGGACGCTGACGGGGTAGCCGACCTCATCAACCCCGTCGACTGGATCAGGGGTTTCCTGGTTGCTGAAAAAATTTGCCCGCACCCCGCTCTGCCCGTTAAACGGCCACACCGCCAGGCGGCCGCGGCCCAGCCCCGGGCCATAGCCATTGTTGGCGACGAAGTCGGCAGTGAAATACGTATAGCTGCGCGGCGTGGTGCCGGAGCCGGTACCGATTTCCTTGAACACGGGCTCGAACATGACGAAGCGGTGGTAGATTGCCGTCACCAGTTCTTCCGCCATAAAAAAGCCGGACGGATTGGTGGTGGCGGAAATGACTTCGCCGTACGCAAAATTATTTCGTGTCAATTTAAAACCGGCCGTCGCCAGCCGGGCATCGAGGCCGATGCCGGTAAAGCCGCTCTTGGCCGGATCTTCATCGTGGCTGATCAGATCGTTGATCCGCTGGTAATCCGAGTGACTTTGCGCCGCCTGGGCGACCAGCGCGTTGTCGCTCAGTATCGACAGGCCCAGCTGGCTGCGCCGGTAGTTGATCCAGTTGCGGCCGTCGACGGCGACATTGCCGACACTGACGGGCGCACCTGGATTGGCGGCGCTGTCGGACGTGGTGGAATTGGCGGGTGTCGCCGCCGGCGTGCTGGCGCTGTCGCTAGCGCCGCCGCCGCAGGCGTTGAGCAGGCCGGCGAGCAGCAAGGGCAGGATACGGCGGCAACAGGCGTTGAAAGTCATGATTCGATTGGCGGGTCGGAGTAATCACGATTCTAGGTCATTATTACAATTGAGTGAGGTTTGCTGGCAGCGTGATGGAACTAGCTCCTATTGCCAGCCCCTGTAAAATGGGCCATTCGCAGCCACCACGAGTTCCTATTTTGAAATCTACCCGCCAACAGCGCATGGCGCGCGCCAAGTTTGCCTTGCCCAGCATGGTCACCTTGCTATCGATCGCCTGTGGTTTTGGCAGCATCGTCATTTCGGTCGACAATGCGCCCGTCGGCGATCCGTCGGCCTACCGCATGGCCGCCATCTTGCTGGTGCTGGCCGGGATCTTCGACGCCCTCGACGGCTTCGTGGCGCGGGCCACCAACACCCAGTCCGACTTCGGCATGCAGCTCGATTCGATTGCCGACGTCATGAATTTCGGCTGTGCGCCGGGGCTGTTGTTGTACTGCTACGGATTTGCCCAGTTCGGCCAGGACCACCCCACCTTGCTGCGCGCCGGCGGCATCGCCTGCTTCATCTTTGTCGCTTGCGGCGCCCTGCGGCTGGCCCGCTTCAATGTCAGCGTGGGCCGCACCGATCCGCGCTATTTTGTCGGCATGCCGATTACCGCCGGTGCCGCCTGCGTGGCCGCCGTGGTGGTGGCCTGGCCGGCGCCGCTGACCACCATGCTGCAAGCGTGGCTGGTGATGTTGCTGATGGTCGGGGTCGGTACGCTGATGGTGTCGACCGTGCGCTTTCCCAGCTCCAAGCAGCCGAAAAACAAGTGGCTGTGGCTGGCGCTGGCAATCAACCTGGGCTTGCTGGCATGGTTGCAGACACGATACTTTGTGCTGTTTTTCCTCGTCTATGTGAGCGCCACGCTGCTGTTGAACATCGCCTGGATGCAAGGCTGGACCAAAATCCCGCCGCCGCAAGTGTTTACTGATTAAGCGCGGACCCGCTCAGGCGAACTTGTCGAGCATCGCCGCCAGCTGCTCGGCACTGGTGCGCGCCTGTTCGACGCTGGTGGCATTGGCGCTTTGATTGAGCATGCTGCTGGTGAGCAGTTGCACGAAAGAGCGGTCGAGCGCTTTTCGCGCCGCCGCCATCTGCTGGGCAACGGCGTCGCAATCGTCCGGCAGCGCCGCTAGCGCGATCAGTTTTTGTACGCCCCGCAACTGCCCTTCGATGCGCGCCAGGCGGTTCAACAAATCTTTTTTTTGCGCGCCGCTCAAGGCGCTGCCTTCGACAATTTTAAGGGACTGGTCCATGACGACGGCTCCTTTACGCCACTTCGTGGCCGCGTGCTGCGCGCAGGATGGCGAACCAGTCGGTCCGGCTCAGGGTGAAGGTGGTGCCCCGCATCGCCAGGGCGATGGCATCGAGGCGGCCACTGCCGGTTAGCGGACGCGGTTTGCAAGGCATGCGCAGGATCCAGGCGAATACCACGCTGACAAACGGCTGCTCGAGCCGGTCGGCAATTTCCTGGATGACCGCGCGCAACTGCGTGACGTGGGCATCACTGCCGGTCAACAGGCGCCCGCCCGCCAGCGGCGACCAGATCATCGGCGCCACCTGCAGGTCCTGCAAGCCATCGAAGGTTTCGTCGAACATCGGCGCCACGCACAAGGGAGAGAATTCGACCTGGTTGGTGGCCAGCGACACGCGCCGGTGCAGGCAGTCGAACTGGTGGCGGCTGAAGTTGGACACGCCGACCTGGCGCACCTTGCCCGCCTTGATCAGGCTGCTGAACGCATCGGCAATCTCGTCGAAGTCCATCAGCGGATCGGGGCGGTGGATCAGCAGCATGTCGAGGTAATCGGTATGCAGGTGGCGCAGCGACTGCTCGGCCGAGGCGATGATGTGGGCCGCGCTGGTATCGTAATGCTGGATCGACTGGCCGCGCGCCGGAGCGAGCAGCTTGATGCCGCACTTGCTGACCAGCTGCATGCGCTGGCGCAGGCCCGGCTGCGCCTGCAGGGCGGCGCCGAACAGCGCTTCGACACTGTAGTTGCCGTAGATGTCGGCATGGTCGAAGCTGCTCACGCCGAGCGCCAGACAGCGCTCGATGAAGGTGACGCGCTGGTCCACCGACAGCTGCCATTCGGCCATGCGCCACATGCCGGCGATGATGGGAGACAAGGTTGAGTTGGCCGGCGCGACAGCCGAAGTGGTGGACAGCATGGTGAAGCTCCCGCTCTTTATTTGAACTTTATTTAAATTTTATTTGAACTTTATTTAAACATTATTTAAACATCAAGCGCAGCGAATCCCAGGCGCGGCCAAAGATCGATGCCAGCGGCACTTCTTCGAGAGCCACCACCGGCAGTTCCAAAATCGTTTTGCCGTCCACCGTCATTTTGAGCGTGCCCACCTTGGCATTCAGGGCCAGCGGCGCGACCAGCGGGTCCTTGCGTTCGAGCACCGGTTTCATTTTGCCGGCCACGCCTTTGGGTACCGTCACCAGCACATCATTGGCAAAGCCGATCTTGACGGCTGACTTGGCGCCTTTCCATACTTCCGGCGTCTGGATCGCCTGGCCCCTGGCGTACAGTTTGACGGTATCGAAATTCTGGAAGCCCCAGTTGAGCAGTTTCTGGCTTTCCTGGGTGCGCGCCGAATCGGAGGTGGTGCCCAGCACCACCGAGATCAGGCGGCGCTCGCCCTGGGTGCCGTTGGGACGGTGGGCCGAAGCGATCATGCAAAAGCCGGCGTTTTCCGTATGGCCCGTTTTCATGCCGTCGACGGTGGGATCAAGCCACAGCAGGCGGTTGCGGTTCGGTTGCGTGATCTTGTTATACGTAAAACTCTTGACGGAGTCGATCTTGTAAAACTCGGGAAAATCCTTGATCACGCGCGCGGCCAGGGTCGACAGGTCTTGCGCCGTCGAATAGTTATCCGCGCTGGGCAGGCCGTGCGGATTGGCAAAATGGGAATTTTTCATGCCCATGCGCTGCGCTTCGCGGTTCATCAGTTCGACGAAGGCCCCTTCGTCGCCAGCGACTGCTTCAGCCAGGGCGACGGCCGCATCGTTACCCGACTGCACCATCAAGCCGTACAGCAAGTCGTTGATTTTGACGGGGGTGGCCGGGTCGATGAACATCTTGGAACTGCTGGCGTCGACTTTCCAGGCGCGCACCGAGACATTGACCATCTGGTTGAGGTCGATTTTCTTGTCGCGCAAGGCCTGGAAGGTGACGTAGGCGGTCATGATCTTGGTCAGCGAGGCCGGTTCGATGCGCGCATTCTGGTCTTGCGCGGCAATTACCTGGCCGCTGGTGGAATCGAGCAGGATCCACGACTTGGCAGCGATGGTGGGAGGCGGCAATGTCTGCGCAACGGCCGCGCTCATCAAGGCGAGGCTAGCGGCCAGGGCCGCAAGGAATTTTTTCATGGGAGTCGTCGGTGTGAGGTAAAAAACGCCGGCAATGGGGTTCGGGCATTGCCGTTGAAGAGTGGGGTTAATTATAGACGCTGATGTGACGCGCGACGCGCTAATCACGCCGCCACAGCTGAGTGACCAGGCTCTTGATGTGGCCCAGTTTGCGGTGGAAGAAATGGTCGGCGCCGGGAATGACGATGACGGCGATGTCTTGCGGACGGGCCCAGTCGAACACGTCGGCCAGGGGAATGGTGTCGTCGGTCTCGCCGTGGATCAGGATGGTGTCGGCTGGCACGTCGGCCATCGCCCATTTGCCGGCGGCGGCGCCCACCAGCACCAGTCGCTCGGCGCGCTTGCCGGCGGCCAGCAGGCGCTGATGGAACTGCGATTGCACGAAGGTGCCGAACGAGAATCCAGCCAGGGCAACCGGCAGGCCCGGGTATTTGGCAGTGATGTGGTCGTACATCACTTGCATGTCGTCGGTTTCGCCATTGCCATGGTCATGCACGCCTTCGGACGCGCCCACCCCGCGAAAATTGAAGCGCACCGCCACGTAGCCGAGGCCGACGAAGGTGCGCGCCAGCGCGTGCGCCACCTTGTTGTCCATGGTGCCGCCGTACAGCGGGTGCGGGTGGGCGACCAGGGCGATGCCGCGGGCCGCCGCAAACTGCTCGGTGTCGGGCAGGTCGATCACGCACTCCATGTTGCCGGCGTGGCCGCTGAGGGAGAATCGTTCGGTATGTGAGCTCATGGGATAACTTCTAAACAAGTAACAAGTTGGGGTATCAAATTTTCAGGCGCTCGACGATCTTGCCGCCGACCAGGTGGCTGTCGACGATTTCGTCGATGTCGCTGTTGTCGACATAGGTGTACCAGGTGCCTTCCGGGTAGACCACCAGTACCGGTCCTTCTTCGCAGCGGTCCAGGCAGCCCGCCTGGTTGATACGGATCTGGCCGACGCCGTTCAAGCCCAGTTGCTTGACGCGCGATTTGCAGTGTTTTTGCGCCGCCAGTGCGCCCTGCTCGGCGCAGGACTGGCGGCCATCTTCGCGCGCATTGATGCAGAAGAACACGTGTTTGTTGAAGTACGGTTTGTCGTTGGTGTCGCTCATCAGAGAGTCTTCCTTGTCGGTCACAGCTGCGGGCATCGATGATGCATCATCGCCGCTACTGGCGGTTGAGTTTATGGGATGGCAGCAGCAAATACCAGAGGGCAACGAAGGGCCATAGCAGTGACAGGCATTGGGCCGCGCCATTAAAATTAAGAAATTTGCCCTGTACCCAGCCTTGCAGGGTGGAGACAAAATACGGGTTGGCGGGGATCGAATTGACCACCACCAGGCTCAATAACATCGTCACCATCGCCAGCCGGCGCTGCGCCACCTGCGGCGCAAACGCCAGGCCGGCCACCAGCATGGCGCCGATCAGCAGGCCGCCCTGCGCACCGGGAGTAATCCAGACGTAGGCGTTATCGGGGGTAAATAGCAGGGAACTGGCCAGCGTCTTGACCACCAGCGCGCCGGCCAGCGTCAACAGCATCAGCACCAGCCGCGGCGCGCCCGGGCGCAACAGGCACAGCATGGTGAGCACGGCGCCGGCCATGCCGCAGGCGGTGACGATGGTCTCCGACAGCCAGTACTGTTCGACCGTCATGGCCGCACCCGGGTGCAGCAGGGCTACCAGGTCGATATCGCGTTCGAGCCAGTCGGACAGCCATTCGGAAATGATGGGCAGCACCTGGCCATTGCCGAACAGGTAGTTTTGCGGGTACACCTGGGCCAGCGGCCACAAGGCCACCAGCACCAGGCCCTGGCTGGCGTGGTGGGCAAACCAGGCTTCGCGAATCTGCAGCATGCGGCTGTGATTGAGGTATTTGCGGGCGCCGACGGTGCCGATCAGGGCGCCGATGAAGCAGCCCGCCGAATTGGTCAGAAAGTCGAGGTTCGATGGCACCCGGCTGGGCAAATAAGTCTGCACCGCTTCCATGCTGCCCGATACCAGCAGGCCAATCACGGTGGTGGCCAGCACCGCCCACAGGCCGCGCAGGCGCGGATTGAGCGAAGCGACCAGCAGCATGCCGAGCGGGATGTAGCCGACCACGTTGACACCGACGTCGAACACCGTCCAGTAGCGCGGCGGCACCAGCGTCAGATAGGCCAGTGGCGACAGCCCGGTGCTGCGCCAGCCGCTGAAGGGAAACCAGCTGGCGTAGACAATCAGCAGCAGATAGGCGAGCAGCGCCGCGCGGGCGATCGGCGAGCCCTTGCGACGTTCGCGCATGGCCGGCGCCGGCGCTGATGTCGCAGCGCTGGCACCGCTGTCATGCGCGCCCAGCGGATCGTCGAGCGTGTCCATTGCAGGCATCAGCGCGCTGGCAGCTGCGCGCTTCCCAGCCAGACGATCAGGTCGGCGGCCACGGCGTCGGTGGCTGCCGCCAGCGCGCGCGCGCCGCCGCCGGCGTCGGCAGTGGGCGCCGCCACCTTGCGGGTAAAGGTGCGCTGGTCGGCCAGCATGCGGCCCTGGAACAGCGATGCCCGCAGCACCACTTCGCCATAGCTGGCGCTGGTGCTGTCGAAGGTGTGGGTGAAATCATCGAGGTCGATGCGCAGCAGCGGCACGCCGGTGGAGGCATCGGTGGCCGACAGCACTTTCACGCCAGCCTGGCCGATGCGCGACTTGAAGCGCTGGGTCAGCAGCTGCAGCGGGGTGGTCGACCAGCGGCTGTTGGCGTACGGGCGCGCCTGCAGGGGATCGGCATAATTGAGGCGATAGTACATGCGTTCGCTGTCGAAGGCGGAGTTGCCGGTGACGTCGGTGATGACCAGCGCTGGCATGGCGGTGGCCGCCGCCGAGCTCACCATGGGGCGCACGGGCGAGCCGAAATCGTAGGTGACGGCGGCGGGCGCCTTGCTGCCGGCGGCACAGCCAGCCAGTACCAGGGCCGCGACGACAGCGGCAGCGCTAGCGGTGTTGCGCAGGACAGTAGAAACAGAGAAGGTAGGCATCGATGCTCCTTATTTGGTCGGGGCGACGAAACCGGCTTCGCCTGGTCCCGGCGTGGCCGGTGAATTGCCGAAGATGAGACCTTGCGGGCGGTCCGACAGCGCGTTGGCGGTGCGCTTGACGGCGCGCAGCGAAGTGCGCGCCTCGTCCGTCATCGACACCACGTGCGGCAGCGTCTCGAGCGTGAGGTCGCTGGTGACATCCTGCAGATTGCCACCCACCTTGTCGATGGTGGTGGTCAGCTTGCCGAGCGGGCCGTCTGCCGCTTGCAGCGAGGTGGCCAGGCGGTCGATATTGTTGGTCATGCGGGTGGCGCTGCCGGACAGTTCGCTGAACGCGGCCAGGCTCTGTTCGGCCTTGGCGGTCAGTTGCGGAATGCGCTGCAGTGCGGGCTCGAGCTGCTTCGGCAAATCGGCGTAGGCGTCGGCCGTTTTGCCCACCTTGTCGAAGGCGCCGATGATGATTTTCTGGTTGGCGTCGCTCATCAGGCTGTTGATCTTGGTGGTGATCTGATCGGTTTTTTCGAGGATCACCAGGCCGCGTTTTTCCAGCTGATCGAGCAGACCCTGGCGCAAGGGCAGCGCCGCCAGATGAGCCTTGCTGCTTTTGAGCAGGGGTGAGCCGGTCTTTTCATCGTCGAGCTGAATGAAGGCGATCCCCGTCACGCCCTGGTAGCCGAGGGTGGCGTAGGTGGTGGTGGTGACGGGCGTTTCGGTATCGACCGACAGGTTCAGGACGATCTGGCCGGCCACCGCCGGATTGAAATGGATGTCGTCAACGCGCCCCACTTCGAGGCCGCGGTAGCGCACCGATGCCTGCGGATTGAGGCCGGGAATCGACTCGGTGGTGGCGATCACGTAGGGCACCCGCTCGGTGCGGTCGCGGTTGAACCACATGCCGGCCAATATCGCTGCAATGAGCAGGAAGATGGTGAAAAAGCCCGTCATCAGGGCGTGCGATCGGTTTTCCATAATTAGGTCCTTGGTGCGTGCTTGAGCGGGGCATCTGGCTGGCCGGGCTGCTCTGGCGCAGGGTGGTCGTGTGCGCGCTGCTGGTCATGCTGGTCGTGCTGTTCCTGCCGCTCGAGCTGCTGCTGCTGGTAGGCCTGCTCCAGTTGTTGGTGCTCTTGCTCGTAGTGCTTGAGTTCTTCGTCATGCTCGTCGAGCACTTCGAGGGCACGCCGGCCGCGCGCACCGAGGAAAAACTGTTTGATGAAGGGATGGTCGACCGCCAGCACATCGCGGGTCGGTCCGATGGCGATCACGTGTTTCTCTGCCAGCACGGCGATGCGGGTCGACAGCGCGAACAGGGTGTCGAGATCGTGCGTCACCATCACCACCGTCAGGCCCAGCTCGCGGTGCAGCGACTGGATCAGGGTGACGAAGGCATCCGACAGATCGGGGTCGAGGCCGGCTGTCGGCTCATCGAGAAACAGCAACTGCGGCTCGAGCGCCAGCGCGCGCGCCAGCGAAGCGCGCTTGATCATGCCACCGGAGAGGTCGGCCGGCATCTTGAAGGCGTGCTCGATACCGAGGCCCACCATGTTCATTTTGAGCAGCACGGCGTCGTAGATGACGTCTTCCGGCAGCGCGCGCAGCTCGCGCATGGGCTGGGCGATATTGTCGAACACCGTTAGCGCTGAATACAGGGCGCCCTGCTGGAACAGCATGCCCCAGTGGTTGCGCATGCGCCGCAGCTGGTCGGCATCGGCCGCGCTGATGTCTTCGCCAAACACTTTTACGGTGCCGTGCGAAGGACGCTCGAGGCCCAGCATCTGCCTTAATAACACCGTCTTGCCGGTGCCGGAACCGCCGACGATGGAGAGGATTTCGCCCGAATAAATTTCCAGGTTGAGGTCCTGGTGTACCACGGTTTTACCGAATTTGGTCCACAGGCCATCGATTTCCACCAGTGGCGGGCCGACCTCGGTGGCCGGCATCTTGGTCAGGCGCGGCGGCGCGCGCTCGGCTTTCAGGTCGTCGGCGGCCATCAAAACCCCACGCCGTTAAAGATGATGGCAAAGACGGCGTCGGCCAGAATGACCACGGTGATGGCGGTGACCACCGAGGTGGTGGTGCCGACGCCGAGGCTTTCGGTATTGGGCTTGATGCGCAAACCGAAGTGGCACGACACCAGCGCGATCAGGGTGCCGAACACGCAGCCTTTTAACAGGCCGATCGAATAATTCGCCAGCGGCACCGCGTCGGGCAACTTTTGAATGAAATAGCGCGCCGACAGCCCCAGTTCGATCTTCGCCGAGATCATGCCGCCGATCAGCGCCATGGCATCGGTCCAGACCACGATCAGCGGCATCGAGATGGCCAGTGCCAGCACCTTCGGCATGATCAGGCGATAGCCGTGCGAAATCCCCATCACCAGCATGGCGTCGAGTTCCTCGGTAACCCGCATCACGCCCAGCTGGGCGGTGATGGAGGAGCCCGAGCGGCCGGCCACCAGGATGGCCGCCAGCAGCGGACCGAGTTCGCGGATCACGCTCATGCCCAGAATATTGACGAGGTACATATCGCCGCCGAACATGCGCAACTGCTGCGCCGACAGATAGGACAGCACGATGCCGATCAGAAAACCCACCAGCGCCGTGATGCCCAGCGCCTGAAAGCCGGCGTGATAGATATTCGCCGACACTTCGCGCCATGGGCCGCTGAGCGGGTGACGCACAAAGCGGCCGATGTCTTGCACCACCTGGCCGATGAGCTTGATAAACCCGCCCATGTGTTCGAAGAAGCGCAGGATCGTCAGGCCCAGCTTCATCACCACGCCGGTGCGGCTGGCGCGCGCCGGCGCGGTGACCTTGCTCGATTCCTCGATGCGCTTGAACAGCTCTTCCTGGCGCGGCGCCAGGATCAGATCGGCAGGCCGTTTCTTGCCCCAGGCATTCCAGAACAGTTGGGCGCCGATATGGTCGATGCTGATCACCTGCGACAGGTCCCAGGTGCGCGGCGCGTCTTTTAAGGCGGCCAGCTGTGTGCCGAGCGCTTTGATGGTGCTGCGTTCGCCGAGCGCGTGCACCTGCCAGATGCCGCCGGCGACGATGGCGTCAGTGGTGCCGGCGTCGCTTGCATGGGTGTCGAGGGTTGGCGCGTTTTCAATTGGCATTACGCCAGTGTAAAAGACTTTGGGCGCATCTGCTATACCTGTTCTGTAGCGTGCAGCAGGGGCCAGTCTCAGGCTGCCAGGTGACGCGCCTGGCGCTGGGGCGCTGCCGCCGCCGTTGTTGTGGCCCTGGTGGTATCGAGTTTGCCGGCGCAATCGCTGCGCACCAGGGCAACAGCGTCCTCGTGTGCCATCCCCTGCAGCTCGAGAAAACGCCTCACCAGTGCCGCCAGGCGGTCGAGCGCGATGCGGTGGGTGGCATCGGTCTGTCCATACATCCAGTCGCTAAAGGCCATGAAGTTTTCAAACGGCGCATCGGCCAGCAGGGCCACGATGGTGTGGGTAAAGCGGCCTGAATTGGCCACCAGGTCCCAGTAGCGGGCAAAGCGCACCAGGCGCAGCATGGTGCCAAAGTCGATCAGACTGGTGGCCAGGATGGTGTACGGCGGGTAGGGATCGAACACCATGCCGAACGGCTCGGTGTGGCGGATGATGGGGGTACCGCGCAGGCGCTTGAGGATGCCGAACTGGATTTCATGGGGTTGCAAGGCCACCAGCTGATCAAAGCCGCGCGCAAAACTGGCGACGTCTTCGCCCGGCAGGCCGGCGATCAGGTCGACGTGCAGGTGAGCGTGCGAATGCTCGCACAGCCAGCGGATGTTTTCGGCGGCCTTGGCATTGTCCTGGCGCCGGCTGACCAGCGCCTGCACCGCCGGATTAAAACTCTGGATGCCGATTTCGAACTGCAGCGCACCGGGCGGGAATTGGGCGATGCCTTCCTTCAATGCATCGGGCAGATGGTCGGGTACCAGCTCGAAGTGGGCGTAGACGGGATCGTCCGGATTGGCTGCCAGCTTATCGAGGAAGAACTGCATGATCTTCAGGCTGGTCTTGATGTTCAGGTTGAAGGTGCGGTCGACGAACTTGAACAGCCGCGCACCGCGCGCATGCAGTGCTTCCATTTCGGCGAGAAAAGCGTCGAGGGCGAACGGCCACGCCGTCTTGTCCAGCGCCGACAGGCAAAACTCGCATTTAAAAGGGCAGCCACGCGAAGCTTCCACATAAATGGTGCGGTGGGCGATATCGTGGTCCGAGTATAAAGCGTAAGGCAGCTGCAGTTCGGCCAGCGGCGGCTGCACACCCGCATGGACCTTCATCAGCGGCTGCGGCCCGGCCAGGATTTGCCGGCACAAGTCGGTAAAAGTCACTTCCCCCCAGCCGGTGACGACGTAGTCGGCCAGCCGGACGATTTCCTGGCCGCTTGTTTCATGCGACACCTCGGGCCCGCCCAGCACCACCGTGACGCCAGGGGCGACGCGCTTGAGCATCGCCACCACCCTGGTGGTCTCTTCGACGTTCCATATATAGACACCAAGGCCGATGATGCGCGGCTGATGGGCCAGCAGGCGTTCGACCAGTTCCGTGGTCTTGGCGCCGATGACAAATTCCGCGATGCGCGTCTGCGCCGTCAGCTCCGCCATGTTCGCCAGCAGATAGCGCAGACCCAGCGAGGCATGGGTGTAGCGGGCATTCAGGGTGGAAAGAATAATTGTCATGAGAGGCAGAGGGCGGCGGTGAGGGTTGTCATTCTACCTGCCCGGCCCAAGTTGGTTCGAATTACAGCTGGCGGCCCTTGCAGGCTGGCCGCGTCTTTGCTATAGTTCGCCTCCCGGTAAAAAGCTGCAACGAATCAACATGTTGCGGATGATTCATCGGGTACTGCCTGAACAGCAGGATGTTTTAAAAGGCTTGACAGTGCAGGACTTATCCTACATAATATGCCCTCTCTGCTGCAACGAACACAACGCTTCGCACCGCGCAGAATCAGTACCGAATAAAGTTCTTTAACAATTAACAGTCGATAAGTGTGGGCGTTTGATGAAAGTGCCAGTGACTTCGGTCACTGCATACTTAAATTATCAAATGTTCACAAAGAAGAAAAATAGGCGCTATGAAAA
>NZ_JAFCUW010000005.1:44673-366297 GCF_049896725.1 Massilia sp. PWRC2 | reverse complement strand
ACGCTTGAGCGAGTGCTTCGCATGGTCGTGGGCGTCGATGCGGTCGACCTCGGCGATGATCTGCAGGATGACTTCGGATTGCAGGCTCATGGTGTGGTGCTAGTGAGCCGACGCCGAATGAAGCGGGTAGATGATCTCGAACACCAGCGCGGCGCCAACTGCAGCGCAGGCCTCCTCGATCGTGTCGATTACCTGCATCAATTGGCCGTCGTTCATCTGACTGGCTGGGATGCCACTAGGGAGGCGTCGCGGAAGGCTTCCATGAGACGCTGGCATGGCCCCGGCGTCGTGCCAGGTATCGATTACGCTGTCGACCACGTAACGGGCATGCCGCCGCTCGTCGTCAGATAGGGCCGGGCCAGAGCCCTCCGACAGTACCCAGAATTGGAGCAGCAGGCCGGCCGCGGTGAAGTGCTTTTCTCCATTGGCGTCGATGGTGTACAGACGGTTGTTGCGGTTCATGGTTTCTCCTGCCTAGCGCTGGCGGCGCGCGTACGACTGCCCGCCAAGGACCAGGGCAATTTAGATTGAATGATGTGCGCACGATTCGTGCTCGGTGCGTGGAGTGTTGGTACTACGCGGCGTACACGCTACGTGCACGCCGCGTGCTCATTTACCCGGTGCGGTCGGCTTCCAGGGCTCGCAGTTGCGATCGAAACCAGTCGATGGCGTGGGGGATGCTGGCCAAGCTCCGCGAGTAGCTTGAAGCGCGCATGTGCTGCCGCGCTTCGTCACTAACCATGGTGCTGCTGCAGTAGGCGTTGATCAGGGCATCCAGGTCGGCAAACATCTCGACCCACTCCGCCGGCGTGCGAGGTCGCACCGATATGGCGGCCATGGCCTGCGCCTGCTGACGGGTCAAGCCGTCCACCTCCATAAATTCAGAGACCAGTTTTTCGCGCCAATCCTCGGAGGCTGGATTTTGTATATGCCTGCCTGCTACCGCTACAACTGCTACAGGTGAAAATGCGGCTCTCCGTATTTGATCTTCGATTGCTGCTACTTTCGCTACTGCCGCTACAGATGGCGCGTTTACATTGGATTTCGCATCAACTGTAGCCAAAGTAGCAGTAGCAGAGGTGATAAATCCTTTTTTCATCAAATCTGCCAGTGCCATGATCAGCCCCCCAGAAGTTCAGGATTAATTTGAATTTCACGCTTGCGGCCGGCGGTGATCAGGACTGCGCGGCCGTGCCCGATAAGCTCGTCGACAGCGGCGGTCAGGCTGGTCTTGTCGCGTAGCCGGGAGGGGCCATACTGCGCGACCGTGCGCGTCGAGACGGTATCGGTGGCGTTCATCTTGCAGTAGTTCAGCAGCCAGTCCTCCAGCATGCCGGCATCTGCCAGACCGCTCGGCAACGAAAGCTCGCCGAAGAATCGCAGCGCCTCGTTCAGGTGCCACGCTGTTACGATGCTGGCGGACTCGAAGTGTTCGGCCGAGATGGCGCCGATCCCCGCGTCGATTACATGGAACAGCGCGGCCAGCCGGGCGGCGTTGTCGGCGATCTTGCTGGCCACATCGCGCACGTCCTGCAGCTCGCCGCCTTTGCCCAGCCCACGCTCGATCTCATCATGGAACCGTACCCAAGCGGCCTTTGCCTCCGGCGCCAGCGCCAGCATTTGCGGCTCCAGCCCACCGCGCTCATTGATCGGTACCGGCGCTTCCAAGATACCCAAAATGCGATCGTGGAATTGGGCCAGCGCCGGCATGTTCGAAGGTGGCTCAGTGAAAAGGCGCGTTCCCTGCGTCGATTGAGGCCTGGCGACAAGGAACCTTGCAAGGAAGCCGGTGCCGCGCGCCAGCGTGCCCGTGCGGCCGATGAAGTCCATCAGCGCTGACTCCTGCACCTGCAGCGACATCGTGAGCCTGGCACCGTCGACGACATACGATTCGCCGCGTCGGTCGAACGTCAGTTTCGAGGCATCCCATAACTGATTCAGGATGGCCAGAGTGCGCAACTGCGAGTCCTTACCCATTCCGTGACTACCAAAAACGGAGCCAGCCTCCGACGAGATCACGGCGCCAGACGGCCATTTTGTGGAAAGGGAGTAGGTCAGGGCCTCCGGCGTGAAGTCGCTGTAGATCAGCCGCGGCACGCGCGGCGGCGCCGGCTTCATTTCCTCATGCCTTCGCAGCGCCAGTTCCGATTGACTGGTGTCCTTGGCGCTCTTGGCCGCTTGCTTGATTGATTCGAGAATGCCGGACCGGATGGCCTCCCACGCTGAATGATCGGCCTCGTAGCATTTGACTTCGACCCTTGCATCGTGTTGCTGCTGTGTCTCGTAATCGTGCAGCACCCGGCTAAGCAAACCGTCGCAAGTGGACTTCCGCTCGCCGCTTTCCGCGATGACCAGAAAATATAGGCTCACCGGACCCGTCAGTCGTTCCGCCCTCGAAACATCGTAGTGGGCCTGGGCGGCCAAACTGAGCGTTGCCAGAGCAGAGCATGCCACCATCGCCTCCGGTGCCTTGGTGAAGCTCTGCACCTCCCGCACGGCCGCCAGCAGCACGGCGGGCAATGCTTCCGCCGGGTACGGCACCGGTTCCGATGTCCTGGCGAGGGGTTCAAGTGGTGGCCAGGCCGCCTTTGCAGCCTTGGCTACTGATTCCTTCACAAATTTCCTTGTTGTTTCCAGGTCTGGTGCTGCCGGCTCGCCAGCGAATTTTTTTACATCGGTCATTGCATTCATGAAACCCCCATCAATTTAAGGAAAGCAATACGCCCAGCATCGAGGTCAATCAACTGCAGGCGGCGCGGGCTGGCGCCGTACAGGCGATGGCTTAGGTCACGCAAGGTCCCGTAACGCGTGGCGTTGCCGTGGTAGACCAGGATGACGTCCAGACCAACCACCGGCCAGCACTCGGTAAAGCTGGGCAGACGCGCCGGATCAAGCTCGATCGCGTTGCGCTTCGGTGGCCGGAAGCCCAGGCCTAGCCATACCTCGCGGCGCACCGGCTGCATGCCAGCATCGGCCATCGTCTCAAGCACATGGAGTGGGTTCGTCATTTAGCGGCCCCATTTTTTTCTGTCTTCCAGTCAAGGAACATGTCCATCTCGCCGGCCGCATCAATTGAGTGCTCCAGCTGCACGGCGAGGTGTGAGATTAAAAGGCCGATGTGCTGGAGCCGGTCAGCGTTAGGAGGCGTATCGCCGAGGGCGGACGAATAAAGCAAATGGCCAATAGAATCAATACCAGCTGCGATATTGCTCTGCAGATTTTGCGCATGGTCGCGTGCCGCCTCCGCGATTTGTCGTTGTTCAGCCGTATGCGCTGCGTGGAATGAGACGGTGCCGAGTCGTTGCAATAGCGCCGGCAGTTCGTAGGCCGGACGGTCGACATTTTTAAATTCAGGGTTGCGCGCGCTCATGCTGCACCTCGTACGAGGCCAGTTGCGATCGCATGCACGTCTTCGGCGTAGCGCCGCGCAGCGCGAATGGCTGACTCTGCATTGCCAGCATCATCAGAATTGATGCATTCACGTAATGCAAGGTTGAGCAGATCGCCCAGTATCTCGACCGCGTTGATGATGTCGTCCGCCAAGTCAGAAGCTGTAACGGTGTCGACCAATATGGACTTAATTGGGGTCATCATGCTTGGCCGCCGATCTTGGCGACAGCTGCGCGCCAGATGGACTTGCCCTCTTCGATGCCGGAAAAGTAGGCATCGGCCTCGGTGGTGCCGGCCTGGTACGGCGGGATGATGTCTTTCCGCTCGATGCGATTTTCGAGAACTGCGCGGGTGCCGGCTTTGTACTCGCCGCTGCGCGGGGTGCGGCCGTTGAAGAACGCGGCTTGCATGAGCTGGTCAACCGAAAGTGCACTGGTGGCCACCTGGGCGCCGCCGGCGGATGGGGGCCAGGCTGGGCTCATGATGTCGAGCATGACGGCGCAAGCGGCGGCGTCGTTCGCTTTGCGTTGTGCTGAGAGTTGTTCTTGCTGGTGTGGGGCCGGGGAAGGTACGAGCGTACCTTGGGCGTGCTTGGTCATTGTCTTGCTCCTGTACGTGAGACGGGCCTGTTTTTGAGACAGGTGGGCAGGAGCTCAAAACCGCGTACAGGCGGCGGGCATATTTCCCTTACGGGTCTTTTATTAGCCGCACTCCCGCCCATTGGAGCAAAACCAATAGACGTAAAAAATGCCACTGACTTTCGGGGTGACTTTGCCGCTGTACGTGGTGTTTTGAGCACCGGAAAACTAGTATCGGGCCATCCATTGAGGAACGTCAAGCGTTTTTTCGTATCATCGCGTCGCACGCGAATCGCGGCGCTCACTGGGCTGCCTGCTGGGAGCGGCCGGCAATGAAGGCGTCCACCTCGGCAGCGTCCCAGACCGTGACGGACTCGCCCAGCTTGAACGGTTTTGGAAATTTACCTTCGCGAACCCAGCGCCAGATGGTCGCTGGACTGACGGGAAGTTTGCCCTTTTTTGCAGGCTTTGTGGTGGTGGCTGGCGTCGTGGCCAGCTCGCTGATGCGGATAACTCTTTGTGACATGATTCACCCCTTAATGGCACGGCATAGTGCGATGGGCTCATCATTTATCGGAAGAATTTTCTACGCTAGGTCGGCAACTAAGTTGGCCGGTACTTATGCTTTGCAGAGAGCGGCTTGTGCTTAGCTGGGGTTATTTTTTAACCGCTTTCAGATGCGCCCTAATCCATTCCAGGGGTTTTGTTGTGGTGCGCAAGAGGTTCCCACGTCCTTTTGAAAATGCTACAACCTTTGGCGTGATTTCGAGTGCAGCAGTCGGGGCATGACTTTTGCCGGTAGGCCACGCATCGCCGTCTGGCCCTAATTTATAAAGACGTATTGTTTCATCCTCGAGTGCCTTTATTTTGGCTGCTCGCCCATCGCCGCCCGACTTTGCGACTGCAGACGACTTTTCATCATGATACTCAAGCAACTGATCCAAGAGCCGAACCCCAGCTTTCAGGCGATCAATTTCACCATCGTCCGCTTCGCTAACCTCTACCATTTTTCCAATATGTCGGATTGCATCATCAAGGAGCATGTTTTTACGTGCCATGAGGATCTCCATGAAAATTGGATCGTGATTAGCCGCCCTCACTTTCGCAATCTCGACACGGAAGCGTTCTTCAACGCCGCCTCCTAAACCAGTTATGATCCGCTCGGTAAGATCATTCAAAAATTCCGCCGAAAATCTACCGCGAAGTTTGTCCATCTTCGATTCGTCAGCCAGCGTGCCAGCAGGAAAGTTTACAATTTCGTCACTCATTATTTAGCATCAATTCGTCTAGGTAATCTGCCCACCGCTGCATCATTTCGCGCCGGGCCGGCAGGTGCGCCATCCGGTTGTAAGCGCGCCCGTTCACATCTTTCACCTGGTGCGCCAGCTGGTGTTCAATTAGGTCGACCCGCTCGCCCAGCACCTCGTCCATAATCGTCCTAGCCATGGCGCGAAAGCCGTGCGCGGTCATCTGTTCTTTGGTGTAGCCAAGGTTGCGAATGGCGGCGTTGACTGTGTTCTCGCTCATGCACCGGTCGGCGGTCCGGATGCTGGGAAAAACGTACTTGCCGCCACCAGTCACCGCGTCCATTTCGCGGAACACGGCCACCGCCTGGCGCGACAGCGGCACCAGGTGATCGGCTTTCATCTTCATCTTCACGCCGGGTATCCGCCACTCTGCCGCCGCCAGGTCGATCTCGCACCACTCAGCCGAACGGAGCTCGCCCGGGCGCACGAATACCAGTGGAGACAGCTTTAAGGCCGCAACTGCGAACGGATGGCCTGCATAGGCATGAATGGCACGCATCAGGGCGCCGGCGGCGCTGGGCTCAGTGATGGCAGCGTAGTGGGTGCGCGGAATCGCAGCGAGGGCGCCGCGAAGATCGGCCGTTACGTCCCGCTCGGCCTGGCCGGTGGCCACGGCAAATCGGAATACCTGGCCACAGAGCTGCTTTATTTTGTGGGCCGACTCAATCGCGCCGCGGGCCTCAATTTTTGCCAGAGCGGCCAGCACGTCGCGGGGGCCGATGGCAGCAATCGGCATTGGGCCAATCTCCGGAAAGATATTTCGCTCAAGCCAGGTCGTGTTTTTCTCCTGTGTGCTTGCAACGCGCGTGGTCGACGTCTTCGCAAGCCAGGTCCGCGCGACCATCTCAAACGTGCTGTTCGCATCACGGGCCTTACTGAGCTTCTCAGACGCTTTCGCCTCGGCAGGGTCAATACCCTCGTCCAGTAGTTCGCGCGCGTCCTCGCGCCGTTTGCGTGCCTTGGCTAGCGATACCGTTGGGTAGACGCCCAGCGCCAGGGTCTTGCGCTTCCCATCAAAACGATAATCAAGACGCCAGTACTTGCTGACACTCTTGATCGACTGCTTGACCAGCAGGTAGAGGCCGCCACCGTCCGCGTGCTTGTCGCCGGCGGCGGCCGGCCCCGGCTTTACCTTGTCGACAAACGTTGCGTTGAGCGGCATGGCCTACTCCGGTGACGGTATCAAAATGGCGCTAAATCAAAGTACCGTCAGAAGTACCGTGAAATCGCTAACCTTCGGTGATGTTCAGTGCCACAGCTTAACACAACAAAAAACCCGCTCTCCTATGACAGAGGCGGGTTTTGATACTGCATGCTGCTCTATAACACTGTCTATTGGTGCCCGGAGCCGGAATCGAACCGGCACGCCATTACTGGCACGAGATTTTAAGTCTCGGGTGTCTACCAGTTTCACCATCCGGGCAGCGGGCCGTAGTTTAGCACAAGCGACAACGTCGATACCACCCCGGGAAGGTCGACCCGCAACGCTGGTTCGGGGCCGGCCGCAAGCACACTCAGCAAGAGTGGATCGTCAGCGGCAGGCATTCGTTTGAGACAGCTCAACGAGCACTGCGAACAGGCAGCCAGACTAAAACCTGACTCTTGAAATGGAGTGCACCATGTTCACCCGCATCCTCATTCCCACTGACGGTTCCGAGCTATCGCAGCAGGCGGTGCTCGCCGGTATGACCTTGGCCAGCAAACTGGGCGCAGAAGTTATCGGCCTGAGCGTGATGCCCCGCTTTCACACCGTGTCGCTCGATCCTGACATGCTGGAAGACACCGCAGAGCGCTTTCGCCAGAGCGCCCAGGCCCGCGCCGACGACGACCTGGCCTTTGTCAGCAAGGCCGCTGCCGACGCCGGCGTCAGCAGCACAGTCGAGACCGGCACCTCGGACGACCCGTGGCAAGCCATCATCGACACCGCCCATGCGCACGCGTGCGACCTTGTGGTGATGGCCTCGCACGGACGCAAGGGGTGGAAGGGGCTGCTGCTGGGGAGCGAGACCCAAAAGGTGCTCGTCAACAGCACCATTCCGGTGTTGGTCTACCGTTGAAATTCTGCTGGCATGGTGCTGCTCGCGCGCCCATCGGGCGCCCCTCGCAATCAATGTGAGGACACGCGCTCGTTGGCAGTGGCGAGCAATGTCGACCGCAGGCGACGCAGTACCTTGCAGGGCCGTTTGTTTCAGGTCGTTTGTTTGAGGTCGTTTGTTTGAGGTCGTTTAATTGAAGTCGTTTAATTGAAGTCGTTTATTTGAAGTCGTTTATTTGAGGTCGTTTATTTGAGGTCGTTTCTTCGAGCTTGCCTTTCAAGGCTGCCGCAGGTGGGCCTCTCAACAGGCGCGCCGGCACCGGCAGCGATCATGCTAAGCGCATGCCGCCCGGCCCGAACGGGCCGCTGCGCGGGCGGCGCAGTGCAGCCCAGCCTGCGTCGCCAGGCAAACTCAACGCAATACCAGCACCGCGACCGGCGCATGCAGGAGTACCTGCGCCGTCTGGCTTCCGAGGGCTGCGCCGGACGGCGCGCTGCGACCGTGCGAACTCATACAGATCAGGTCGGCACCGCCAGCGCGCGCGGCGGCGACAATTTCCTGCCACGGCATGGCCCCTTCGATAATCGCCGTCGTGCATGCCACACCCTGCTCGCGGGCCTCGCGCTCGACCAGCTGCATGATCTGCGCGGCGCGGGTGTGGGCGGTGCCCGCGCCGCTACGAGCGTCGACAGCAGCGTTGCTGCCCGCCGGAGCCACCACGTGGATGGCCTCCACCCGTGCAGCCATCTCGAGCGCCATGCGCAGGCAGCGGCGCACCCCCGGCAACATGGTGAGGGTGCCGTCCACAGGCATCAGGATGTGTTTGAACATGGCGCCGCCGTTTGGTTGGATTGATTAGACTACAAAGGTGAACTACCAGGGGATACGATACAAGAGAAGCGAGGAAGAGCGCGTTCCGCGTGCCGAACAAGCATGCTTTCATCATCGCGCAAGC
This sequence comes from Massilia sp. PWRC2, assembly GCF_049896725.1. NCBI lineage: Bacteria > Pseudomonadati > Pseudomonadota > Betaproteobacteria > Burkholderiales > Oxalobacteraceae > Massilia > Massilia sp. PWRC2. Next base: position 358,031 of record NZ_JAFCUW010000005.1, on the reverse strand, counting down.
CCTGCAGGCAAAGGATGAAGGGGAGCGCTTAGCAAATAATTGAGGTGCATCAAGTGAGATGGACTTCAACACGGCAACACTGGCATCCATCGTCGCTGCGCGGGCGGCACAGTGGCATGCGCAATGGTATGTTAAGACGGCAGCGCCATCACCGTCTGTCATCGCAGTAATCCGCATCCTGGTTCACAGCATCAGTTGGCCATGAGGTTCTGCAGCACGCACTTCGACAATTCGTGCGACATGATCCGCGCGCTTCGCTGTGACGGCAGCGTCGCGCTAGCGCTCACCGCAGCATAATTAATTGCGCTCGGCACGGCAAAAAATGCCGGCCGTGCCGGCGCACCACCAAGGAATACACCATGTATCAACGCATCCTCCTGCCCACTGATGGCTCACCCCTGTCCGACCTGGTAATACCGCTGGCGATTGATCTGGCGCGCCAGTGGCACAGCGAACTTGTCGCCGTCGCCGTCGCCCAGCCGGCGCTGGTGATGCCACCGTCGGAGGCAGCCCTGACCATCGATGTGGTGGGCGAAACACGCCTGGCGGTCGATGCCGCCCGTGTCCATGCGGAGCGCGTGTGCGCCGCGGCCACAGCGGCTGGCGTGCCATGCAGGGCCATCACGGTGCTATCACACTCGGTGCACACAGCGTTGACCGACACTGCGCGCACGCAGCAATGCGACGTGGTCGTCATGGCCTCGCACGGCCGACACGGCCTGAGCCGCCTGCTGGCAGGCAGTCAAACGCAAAAAATGGTGGCAGAATCAACGATCCCCGTATTGGTGCTGCACCCAGGAGTGCCATCAGCCGCCGACGAACAACCGTAAGGGGGCGAGAACAGCCGCTACAGCGTCCGCATTCGCCTTGCCGTTGCCCCCCGTAAAGTCGACTTGCAGCGATCACAGTCAGCGGTGGCAGCAGCGCGACTGACTGTGGAGCAAGCAACTAAGGCAGTAAGTAGGCCAGCAACCAAGCCAGCAAGCAAGCCAGCAACAAGAACAGCAGCGAAGCGAGCAACCGAGCTAGCAGCTGAGCGAACAACTGCGCCAACAACTGCGCCAACAACTGCGCTGGCAACTGAACTAGCGACTGAACGATCAACTAAGCCAACAGCGACGCCAGCTGCGGCGCCGGACTAGCCGGATCGACTCTCACGCTGCACCAGCGCAGCGCACGCAATGCAGGTGGCCGCTGCAGGCACGGCCCGCAGGCGTCCCAGAGGGATTTGCACGCCACAATGGGTGCACAGGCCACCGACGCCAAATTCAATCCGCTTGAGCGCGTCGTCAATCGCGCGCAGCTCTTCGAGTTCGTGTTGCAGCATGGCGATCTCATCTTGGGTCAAGGCGTCGTTAAAGGCGGCATTGACGTCGCCGAAGGCGGCACTGAGGGCTCCCGGCGGCGCACGCTGAACACTGCCAGCACAGTGCATCTGCCCGCCACCCTGCGCCCGCCTCTCGCGCACCGCTTCGAGCAGCGCGATACGCATGCCACGCAAGCGCTCTTCGATTTCAGTGAGATCAGCCGATGTCAGCTTACGCATGCCGGTGCTTGCTCCCATTAAAGCCGCACCGAACACCGCGCTGTAGATGACATCGCAGGCAGCCCTGCTGCGGCAAAGGCGCCCTCATTGGATGGTCAGCGATTTGGTGCTGCCAGCCGATTTTTTGGGCAGGGTCAGCTCGAGCACGCCGTCATTCAATTGCGCCTGCGCCTGGCTATCGTCGACCGCCTGCGGTAGCGTGAAACTGCGATAGTATTGCCCCACCGAACGTTCGGCGCACAGCAGGTTGGCGCTGGCCTGCTCGGTGCGGCTTTCCGTCTGCGCGGAAATGGATACCTGGTTGCCATTGATGTTGACCTTGATGTCATCCTTCTTGACGCCAGGCAGGTCAGCCGTGACCTTGTACGACTGTTCCGATTCAGTCACGTCCATGCGGATCAGCGGGGTGAGTTCGGCCCCGCTGAACAGCGCGGGCATGCGCATGGAAGTAAAAAAGTCATCGATATTGCGAAAAGGGTCGGCGCTGAGCATGCGTGCAATGGGATCGAAGCGCGTCAATGATTGAGAGTGGGCCATGGTGAGTCTCCATCGGTGAGTGCAGAAACATTGGGCGCAGGCCAGGATCATCGAAGACGGCCGGTCTGCTTGTATATATCCTACCCGCCCTGAATCACCGCACGGTATGCGCTAGATCAAGTGTGCGCCAGGACGGCGGCAAGCGGCGCGATGGCTGTGTTGAGGCCGCTTGAAAGGAAGGCTGGCGACTTTTGATCTGCCTCAAAAATGCCAAAACTAGCACCGCCCAGCGCCAGCTAGCGCTGGACCGCGCGCGCGCGCCGCCGTACGCTGGTGCTACCCAATCCACAGCGAGCCGAAAAATGTCCTATAAGACCATCGTCGTCCATGTCGATTCCTCGCGCCACGCCGAGGCGCGCATGCGCCATGCAGCGCAGCTGGCAGTGCAGTTCGACAGCCACCTGATCGGCAGCGCTTTTTCTGGCGTGTCGCGCTATGCGGGCCGCGAAGTGACGCTCGAGCTGGCCATGCTGGCGCCGTCTGAAGCGAGTGCCATTGCCCAACGCAACGAAGCAGCGCTGGCGCGCTTCGAGGCCATCGCCGCCAGCGCAGGTGTCGCCAGCGTCGAGCGCCGCCTGATGGAAGACGATCCGGCCGGCGGCCTGGCCTTGCAGGCACGCTATGCCGATCTGATGGTATTGAGCCAGACCGACCTCGACGAACCAGCCTCCAGCCACCTGGTCGGCGCGCTGCCAGAACAGGTCGTGCTCGATGGCGGCCGCCCCGTGCTAATCCTGCCCTACGCCGCCAGTTTTCCCACCGTTGGCAGCAAGATCTTGCTGGCGTGGGACGGCGGCCTCGAGGCAACCCATGCGGTGTTCAACGCCCTGCCCCTGTTGCGCCGCGCCGCCCTGATTTCGGTGGTGGTGTTTAACCCGGCGCCCGCCGCCGGCCACGAACCCGGTGCCGACCTGGCCTTGTACCTGGCGCGCCATGGCGTGCGCTGTACCGTGCGCGCCAGCACCACGCCAATCCGCGCTGGCGAGCAACTGCTATCCGCGGCCGCCGATCTGCAAGCCGATCTCATCGTCATGGGCGCCTACGGCCACTCGCGCTTCCGCGAAATCATGCTCGGTGGCGTCACCGAGACGATTCTGGAAAGTATGACGGCACCGGTGCTGATGTCCCATTAGTACGGCAGCACAGGGCCGGGAGTGTCGGTGTATGCCAATGCAGGCAGGTGGCGCTGTCGCCAGTGGCAGCTGCAATAACGCCATGCCATCTTCAGCACGCCAGCATCAAGCCGCGCGAGCGGGCCAGCGTCTGCATCGCATCGTTGGCGACGGAGGTACTGCGGGTCTGCAGCTGCCGGCCCGGCTGTTGGCACTAGCCGCGCAACAATCCACGGGCTGACTGCTCGACGGCTGGGGGGCCAGCCAATATATTGATCGGCGCTCGACCGGCGCTGTAAAACCGGGTGAGGCACATCAAAATTGCCAACGCTTGGCATCCCGTTTGAGCAAGACGCCCGGACAAAAACGATGATCGCTGCGCGCATTTACATGGCCAATTTGATCTACCTCAAAATGGGCATAAACCCCTTTGCACCGGCGCGCCATCGTCTCGACGCCACTGACCTGCCTCGCTATGATGGAGGCTTCGCCCATTGACGGTGCCCGTGTCCGGTCATGTCCACAAACTCGCACCACGCGGTTCAGGCTCCTTCAGCCTTGCCAGTCTCCCCTGCCGTCGATGCCGACGCCATGCAAGCCCTGGCCGCCTCAGTTTTCTATTACAGCCGCGACGGCATCATGATTACCAGCCTCGACGGTAACATTCTGGCGGTCAACGACGCCTTCAGCGCCATCACCGGTTATCGCGCGGATGAAGTGCTAGGCCACAATCCGCGCCTGCTCAAGTCGGGACGCCAGGGGCCGGCGTTTTATCGCGCCATGTGGGATGCCATCATGCGCGACGGTCACTGGCAGGGCGAGGCATGGAACCGCCGCAAGGATGGTAGCGATTACGCTGAGCGGATCAGCATCAGTACCGTCCCCGATGCTGCGGGCCAGCCCCATCACTACGTCGCCGTATTCGCCGACATCACCACTGCCAGTCAACAGCGCCAGCTGCTGGAACAGCGCAGCAATTTTGACGCACTCACGGGTTTGCCCAACCGCCTGCTGTTGCACGAGCGCCTGAGCCGCGCCATCGCCCGCGCCCGGGCCGACGGCGGCCAAGTAGCGGCGGCATTCATCGATCTGGACGGCTTTAAGGCCATCAACGACGAACTCGGCCACGCGGCCGGCGACCAGTTGCTGGCCATCATCGCGCAGCGACTGCAAAAGGCGCTGCGCATGTCGGACACCCTGGCACGCTTCGGCGGCGATGAATTTGTCGCCGTGCTGCCCGCGCTGCAAGATGAATTGCTGCTAGCCTCGCTGATTGGCCGCCTGATCGACGCCGCCCACCAGCCAGTGGCGCTGGCGCAGCGCCAGGTACAGTTATCGGCCAGCGTGGGCGTGGCCGTTTTCCCGCGCGACGGCGATTCCCCAGAACAATTGCTCAGCAAGGCAGACCAGGCCATGTACGCGGCCAAACGCAGCGGGCGCAACTGCGCGCGCAACAGCGCGCCGCTGGCGCCGGAGCGCCCCGCGTAAGCCCCGCGCCGCTCTTACACCACCGCAGCGGCACCGCGCGTAAACCACCGCAGGGACGCCGCTCCTTAGCCACCGCAGGTGGCGCCGCACCTGAGCCGCAGCAGGGGCGCCGCTCCATCGCCACCCCAGCGGTTCCGCTCCTGGGCCACCGCAGCGGCGCCCGTCTTCTGCCGCTGCGGGGCGCACCGGCACCGGCGCCGGCACCGTCACTGCACCGCCGCCACCGCCGCCTCGATGGCGGCAATGTCGATTTTGCGCATCTGCATCATGGCGGCGAACGCGGCCCGGGCCACCGCTGGGTTGCTGTTGCTGATGGCATCGCTGAGCGCGTGCGGCGTGATCTGCCCTGACAGGCCCCAGCGATCGCGGCACCAGCCGCAGGCATTCTCCGCGCCACCATTGGTGACGATGGCATCCCACAGGCGGTCCGTCTCGGCCTGGTCACTGGTTGCCACCTGAAAGGAAAACGCCACGCTATGAGGAAAGCCGGGGCCGCCATTGAGCCCCATGCAGGGTATCCCCATCACGGTAAATTCCACCGTCAGCACGTCGCCCTGCTTGCCCGACGGGTAATCGAGCGGCGCCCGCTGCACGGCGTGGACGGCACTGTCGGCAAAGGTGCTGGCGTAAAAGGTGGCGGCCTCGAGGGCGCCACCGTCGTACCACAGGCACACCATATTCTTGCTGCGCATAATGATCTGCTGGCGCTGCCGGCTGCAGGCCTACTGCCCCAGTTCCGGCTCAACCAGCCGGGCCAGCTGTTCCAGCGACTCCTGCCAGCCGAGGTAACACATTTCGATGGGAATCGAGGCCGGCACGCCTTCCTGCGCGATGCTGACATCGGTGCCGCCGGCCACCGGCCGCAAGGTTACCGTGGTCTGCATCTCACCGGGCAGTGCGGGATCGTCGAAGCTGTCCGTATAACGAATCTTTTGGTAGGGCTGCAGTTCGCGGTAGGCGCCGCCAAACGAGTGACTTTGCCCGGTCGAAAAATTAGTAAACAGCATCTTGTAGCTGCCGCCCACGCGGGCGTCCATGTGGTCAACCTTGCAGGTGAAGCCGCAGGGCGGCAACCATTTTGACATGGCGTCGGCGTCGAGAAATGCGCGGTAGATGCGCTCTGGTCTGGCGCGCAGTACGCGGTGCAGGTGGATGGTCCCTGTGCTCATCAGTTTATCCCTTCAGTGACGAATGGCGCCGCATGCAGGATCACTTGCCTGGCTGCTGCGGCCAGTACGGCCAGCGACCTCAGATGCTACGCCGTTGGCGCGGACCTGTGCGCACCTTACCGATAAAAAACCAGCCGGCATGAGCGGCCCTTGCAGCAGACAACACAACGCCACCATGTCGTTTGCACGACACAGTGGCGTCACGCGCGCCGAAGCGCGAGGGGCGAGCGCAACAGGCGCGCGCCGGTGCGATTACCGCCCCGCCTGCCCCGAGGCTGGCGATGGCGGCTTGGAGCGGCTCACTAAACCGTGTAAACTGTACAAACTGTACAAACTGTACAAACTGTACAAACTGTACAAACTGTACAAACTGTACAAACTGTACAAACTGTACAAACGATGCACACTGCGCGACAAATCAATTCTTTTTGTCGGTTTTGCTTTTCTTGCCCGATTTGCTGGTGCTGCCATCGGTAACACCAGTGCTACCAGCGGCACCTGCCTTGGCGCCCCCTTGCATGGCATCGGGCGCTGGCGGCATCATGGTGCCGCTGTTCGCACCGGCGGCCGTGCTGCCAGAGGTCGACGAACCCGTCATGCCATTGGTGCCGGCACTACCGCTGGCGCCGGCGCTGCCGTTCAAACCATTCATACCGTTCACGCCGTTCGGCGACTGATCAATCACCCCGCTGGCAGCGGCACTGCCAGCCACCGGCGGCGTGACCATGCCGGCATCCGGCATGGCACTGCCCGGCGCTGGCGCCGTACCCGGCGTGGTGGTGGGCTGTTTGGTAGTTTGAGCGAACGCCGCAGTGGACAAGGTGGCGGTCAGCAAAGCGCTTGCAAGCAAGCTGGTGGTCAAAGTAGTGCGCATGGAGTTTCTCCTGTGAGTTGGCCCGGATGGGCGATCCCTGGTCGGCGCTCTCGTTGAGCACCATACGGCACCGCGGGATGATGACGGCATGCTCGAGCCGTGTGACTCGGGACCACCAGAATAACCAACTGAGCCAATATGCCAACCGGACAGGCGACCGCGTCTGTGTGGGATCGATCCTACACAATTGGTATCTATCAACAAAGCATGGGCGCTGACGCCGCCCCAGCCGCACTGAACGCACTGGCCGCTGCGGCAATGAGGATTGCCAGTCTATTGATCTTCGGTAACAATAGCGCTTCACCCACGTTTTGAGCGGCCTTTACGTGCAGCGCTACCCTACCTCCCGTATCTGCGGCATGCTGGTCGTCGCTGTCGCAGTGCTGCTGCTGCTGGGGCGCGCGCCTGGCCTGTCGACGTTGTACGACATGCTGCCCGGTGGCGAACGCATGGGCCTGCTCAACATGGCGATGATGGCCTGCGCCGGCTACGCCATCGCCGTGCTCGAGGTGCCGTGGCGGCAAATGGCGGCGGCGCGCCGCGCCAGCGTGCTGCTGTGCCTGCTGGTGCTGACGCTGCTGCCGCTCGGCTTCATTGTGGAAACCGTATTTGACATCGCGCTGGGGATCGACCTGGCCGCTGCAGGGGCGCGCCCCAGCGCCGCCATCCCGCACCCGGGCCGCACCTCACCCAACGGCGCGCTCGCCATGCTGATGATCGGCGTCGCCCTTGCCTGCCAGTTGAGCCCGCGGCCCGGCTTGCGTGCCAGTGTCGGTGGCGCTGCCGCCGCCATGGTGGCGATGATCGGCGTGGCGGCCTTGATCGGCCACGCCCTCGGCCTGCAGGACCTGTACCGCCTGGCTGGCTTCAACCGCCTGCTGCCACTGACCGCAGTGGTGCTGTGCGTGTGCGCGGTGGGGCTATGGTCGCTGCTGTACCCGGCGGCAGCGGCGCGCACGGACGACCACACCGAAGCCCGCATCAACCGCCGCTCCGCTGTGCTGTTCGCCTTTGTTGCCGTGATCGGCGGGGTGGCCGGCTTTGCCGTGCTACGCAGCAGTTTCGAAGAAGCGACCGCCAGCAACCTGCTGCTGACCACCCACACCACCGCCGCCTCGATCGCCAACGAAATCGAATCGAACCTGTGGTATCCGAAAGTGATCGTCGCGCGCACCAGCGTGCGCTCGGCAATGACCAGGCTGAGCAGCCAGGCTGGGGCGGTCGATCGCGCCGCCACGGCTTCCCTGTCGCAGCTGGCCGAACGCTATTTTGACGAGCAGGTGACGGGCGCCCAGTTCCTCTCCGCCAACGGCACCGTACTCTTTTCCGCCGGCATCCTGAGCATCCGTGATGCCACCGTCAAACATATCCTGCAAGGCAGCGGCGGTGGCGCCATTTTGTTCTGGGCCGATGGCTACGTACTGGAAACGCGCAATGACATCGTCGACCATGGCCGCACGGTGGGCGTGCTGGTGGTAGAGACGCGCTTGCCGCGCATCCATGCGCTGCTCGCCGAGGTACAGGAATCGGGTGCCACCACCGACACCGCGCTGTGCAGCGTGGTCGCCAGCGGCGTGCCGGCGGCCGAGGCCAGCTTCGCCTGTGGTCCGACGCGCTTTCAGCGCAGCTTCCTGCTGCAGCCGATGCAGGCCGACCCCGGCAGCGTGGCCGGCAGCCTGGCGCTGGCCCTTGGCGGCGTCAGCGGTACAGGGATCGTCAACGATACCACCGACAGCGCCAGCATCATCTCGGCCTACACGCCAGTGAGCAATTTCGGCCTCGCTCTGGGGGTGACCTCGGCAGTCGAGTCGCTGTACGCCCCCTTGCGCGGGCGCGTACTGCAACTGCTGCTGGTGCTGGCGGCGGTGGTCGCCGGCGGCACCCTGATCCTGCGCCGCCTGGTGCGTCCGCTGGTAACGGCGCTGGGCCGCGCCCAGCGGCGCACGGCGCGCATCCTGGAGGGCTGCAACGACGCCTTCGTCGCCCTCGACGAGCACGGCCTGATCACCGACTGGAATGCCCAGGCCGCGCGGCTGTTCGGCTGGACTGCAGACGAGGCGCACGGCCGCCACCTTGCCAGCCTGATTCTGCATACCGCCGACCACGCCAAACTGGCAGCTGCGATGGACGACAGCGGCCGTGACAATGCCCTCAACCACCGCATCGAGCTGCGCGCCAGCCATCGCGACGGCCGCCAGCTGCCGGTGGAACTGTCACTCAAGAGCGAACTGACCGACGATGGTTACCTGGCCCATGTATTTATCCAGGACATTTCAGCACGCCAGGCGGCGCGCGAGGCGCTGCGCCAGAGCGAGAAACGGCTGCGCCTGATCGCCAACAACTTGCCTGTGCTGGTGTCCTACATCGACCGCGACTTCCGCTACCGCTTCACCAACAAAAGCTACCAGCGCTGGTTCAACCTGCCGCCCGATGCCCTCGCCGGCAAGACCATCAGCGACGTGTTCGGACACAGCGCCTTTGAAACCGTCCGCGTACAGATCGAGCAGGCGCTGGCCGGCGCCGAGGTGTCGTTCGAACTGGACAATACGATTGCCGGTGCCCCCGCCAAGCTGCAGGTGCACTACCTGCCCGACCGCGATCGCCACGGCAAGGTCATCGGCGTGTTTGGCATGGTGCTCGACAATACCACCCAGCACGAGCTGCAGGCGCGGCTGGCAGCCAGCGAACACCTGCTGGATGCCTTCAAGGTATCGCCACCGGCGTGACGGCCGCGCTGGCGCGCCGTGCGGCTCGTTGAAAGTCAGCCGAGCGGAAGCTCCACGGCAGCAGCCAGCCGCACACAGCCAGCAACACCTGGGTGATGTCGCCGTAGCGTCCCGGCAAGGCCTGCTGCATCCATTCGAGCTGAAACACCAGCGCCAGCACCAGCAGCGCCCCGAGCATCATGACCTGGAAGCGGCGCCCGGCGGCCGTGAGCCAGCGGACGAAATACGCCAGCGCAAAAAATGGCCAGAACAGTTCGAGGATGTTTTCCAGCCCCGTCAGCGAACGCATCTGCCCTGACAGGGGCACCCAGTTGAACGGGTGCAGGCCGCCACCATCACCGACCAGCGATTCGCCGACAATGAAGCCGGCCACCAGCAGCACACTGCCGGCCAGGGCCGCGCGCCGGCGGCCGCTGCGTCGATCGCGCTGCAGCACGGCCAGCACGGCCAGCGCGATGGCAGCGCCGGCCACATCGGAGAGCACCAGGTAGCGCCCCACCATCAGCAGCTTGACGGCGAACACCAGCGCCAGCATGGCGGCGAACACGCCGTCGCCGTAGCGCTGCTCTGGCCGTGGCCGCAGCACGGTGCGCATGAGCAGACCGAGCGCGACGAGCTGGGCGGCAACGACCAGCAGCGGCGCCAGCGCCGCATGCGCCGCCGCGCGCAGCTGCCAGGCCAGCACGACCAGCTTGTGGCCCAGGTAGGCCAGGTCGAAGGCGGGCACCAGCGGGCTGGTCTGGGAGAGCACCCACAGCGCCACTGCCGCCAGCCCCAGATTGGGCAGGGTGCCACCGTAGAAGCAGCGCTGCCGCCAGTCATGCAGACGGGCGATCAGCAAACCCGGGTGGCGCGCCGCCGACCACGCCGGCGGCAGCGGCGTGGCTGCCAGAATCAGCGCCAGTACGGCGCCGGCAGCGCTGCCGAGCACGTTCATGGCGATGTCGGCGGTCGACGCCGTGCGCACCGGTTCGAACTGCTGCAGGCATTCCATGGTCAAACTGAGTAAAAAGCCCGCCTCGACGGTCCAGCGCAGCGCGGCAGCGGCGCGTGCGCCCGGCCGGCGCAGCCGGTACAGGCCCAGAAACAGCCCAAACGGCGCGTACGCCAGCACGTTCTGCACCAGGTCGGCGCGGGGAATGTGCACCGGCCACTGCAACAGAAAGGCAAACAGCGGCGTGCGCGCCGGCGTCCATTCAGTGAACGGGTACAGGCTGCCATACACAATCAGGATCAGGAACAGGAGGGTGAGTCGGAGCATGGCAGTGAGGGAACGAACAAAAAAGGGGCTGCAGGCACCTGCTTGAGGGGGGAACTGGCAGCGCAGGGTGCTGTCGCATCTTTCCCGCACCCAAGGCCCAGGCAAGCACAGCACAGCGCAGCGGACAACTTCAGCCGCCGGCTCACGGAACCGCAACCGCAACCGCAACCGCAACCCCAATTTTACGCGACCTCGCCCGCCCTGCCAGAGAAGACCGCGCCGGCGCGTGCGCGCCCGTGCGCGGCGCCGACAGCGCCCTCCTTTGATCCAGATTAGCTTTGCGCGCAGCGGTCACCATTGGGCGCAACTTCCGGCCGTCATGGCTGTCTGATCCATTGCCGGATTCACCGCTGGAGAAATGTATGAGTAGCCATGAGTCAATCAAGCAATCCTTGCCGGACGGCGAGGTCTACGCCGGTCTCATCCTGGGCAAGAATGGCGCGCCCGACCATCACCTGGTTTTGCTGGACGGCGACATCGACGACGTCACCTGGTCGGCCGCGCGCGCCTGGGCCATCAACCGCGGTGGTGACTTGCCCAGCCGGCGCGAGTTATCGCTGTTGCACGCCAACCTGAAGGAGCTGTTCTTGCGCGTCTGGTACTGGTCGGCCGAGCAGTCAGAGACGCGCTCGCAGCTGGTCTGGGGCCAGAATTTTTCCAGCGGCATCCAGACCATGTATGGCCGCCAGTTCCACGGCCGTGCCCGCTCCGTGCGCCGCATCGCCGTCAGTTGGGCAGGCGCACACCATTCCGAACAGTAAGCTGCTCGAATGGCAAGATTTTTCAATCATATGTGCTTTGGCGAACAGTGGCCTCTGGATGGCTGGGGCATGATGGCTATGTCCAATCCGACAACTTCATCCCACGCTGCAGAGGAAAATTCATGAACGTTCTTGTTACCCTGATCATTTACCTGGTCATCTTCGGCCTTATCTGGTGGCTGGTCAGCATGCTGCCGCTGCCCTCGCCTGTCGCGCAGATCGTGCGCGTGCTGTTTATCATCCTGCTGATCTTGATCGTGCTGTCGGTGTTTGGCATCGTGCCCGCCGGTTACCTGCCACGGCTGAACATATAGTCCGCGCAGGCAGTCCTTGCGGGCGCCATGCCAGCAGCTGCAGTACAAAGCAAAAAACCCGGCACGCCGGGTTTTTTTACGCCATTGCGCCGTTCAGCGGGCCGGCGCTGGCGGCGTACGGCCGATCGGCTCGTTCATATTCGCCAGGTACCAGGCGGTGGTGGCCATCACCGCCACATGCCGGCGCAGCTCTTCCGGCTTGACCTTGTCGAAGGTATCGGCAGCGGTGTGGTGATAATTAAAATAGGTCGAGTCATCGATCAGCGGCGAGAAACTGGGCACGCCAGCGCGCTCGAGGCCGCTCAAATCGCCCGTGCCCAGCACATCGGTACGCTGCAGACCGGCCGCCCCCATCGGCAGCAAGGCGGCGCGCAGGCCGGCGAAGTGCACCATCGATGCCACCGGAATACTGGTGCGCATGCCGAACACGCGCCCCGAACCTTCGTCATTTTCGATGGCCGCCACGTGTTTCGCCACCAGCGCCCGGTTCGCCTCTACATACGCCTGGGCACCGCGCGTGCCGTTTTCCTCGTTCATCCAGGCAATCATGCGGATGGTGCGGCGCGGTTGATAATCGAGTTTCTTGAGCGTCTCCAGCACCGCCATCGCACTGACGACGCCGGTGGCATCGTCATTGGCGCCGGTGGCCAGATCCCAGGAATCGAGGTGGCCTGACACCACCACCACTTCGTCGGCCTTGTCCAGGCCAGGCAGATCGGCAATCACATTAAAACTGTCGGCATCGGCCAGGATCTGCGGGGTCAGCACCAGTTCCATGGTCAAGGGACCGCGCGCAGCCAGACGCGTCATCAGCATGGCATCCTCGGCGGCGACGGCAGCAGCAGGAATGCGGGCGCCGTCCTGCAAACCGGACGAGCCGGTGTGCGGCAGGCGGAAATCGGCGCCGCCCACCGAGCGCACCAGCACCGCCGCCGCGCCCATCTGCGCCGCCAGCCTGGTCCCCATGCCGCGGTACAGCACGCCCTGGCCGTACGCCTGGCCGGCCATGCCGTGATCGGCCATGCGCTGGTCGAAGGCGACGTCGAACAGCACGATGCGGCCCTTCACTTCGGCGACACGCGCCTTGAGTTCGTCGAGGTCGTGCAGCACCAGTACCTGGGCGCGCAGGCCGGCGGCCGGGGTGGCGCCGGAGCCGCCCAGCGCGGTCAGTACCACCTTCTGGCTCAGTCCGGCTGGACGGCCGGCGTAATCGACCAGCGTGGCCGTCTCGAGGCCGCGCACCCAGTGCGGCACCTTGACCGGCTGCAGGGTGACCCTGGCGCCGAGTTGGCGCATCGCCTCGGCCACTTGCACCACGGCGGCGCTGGCGCCGGCCGAACCGGACAGGCGCGGGCCGATCAGATCGGTCATGTCGGCCAGCCGTTCATAGGCCCAGTCGCTGGCCAGGGCGCTATCGCGAATCTTGCCCAGGGCCACACCATCGTTACCGGGCGCAGCCGCGCTGGCGGTGCCGGCGACGGCAAGGGCAATCAGGGAAAGGGACAGGCGGCGGCAAGAACGGTTCATGCGGTTCCTTCAACAAGTGGGTGGTTAAAAAATACTGACGAACAACAGTATAGCGGCGCCACCGCGCTGCCGGCCAGTGCTGTGCCCTTACGCCGCCACCAGCCGCACGCGGGTGATTTCAGATGGCGCGCCGAGCCGCTTTGGCGGTCCCCAGTAGCCGGTGCCGCGGCTGGTATAGACCCACAGGCTGCGCAGCTGGCGCAAGCCGGCCACGTAGGGCTGCTGCAGGGGCACCAGCAGATTCCATGGGAAGAACTGGCCGCCGTGGGTGTGGCCGGACAGTTGCAGGTGGAAACCGGCATCGACCGCCTCAAGGGCGCTGCGCGGCTGGTGCGCCAGCAGGATGCGCGCGCTGATGCCGGCGGGCGCGCCGGCGGCAGCCTGGTGCGGATCGCTGCGGTGGCTGACGTCGAAATGGTGGGCATGAAAATCGGCCACACCGGCGATCATGACGACGGCGCCGGCGCGCTCGCGCAGGACGTGTTCGTTCATCAGCACGGTCAAACCCAGCCGGCGCAGTTCGCTGATCCACGCCTGCGCGCCCGAATAGTATTCATGGTTGCCAGTGACGAAAAACACGCCGTCGCGGGCCACCAGCTGGGCCAGCGGCGCCGTGTGCTCGGCCAGTTGCGCCACGCTGCCGTCGACCAGGTCACCGGTGATGGCGATGGCGTCGCCGCGCAGGGCATTGGCGCGGGCGACGATCGCTTCCAGGTAGGCGCGCTTGATGGTGGGGCCGACATGGATATCGGACAACTGCACGATGGTGTAGCCATGCAGTGCTGCCGGCAAGCCGGCAATCGGCACTTCCACCGTCACCACGCGCGCCAGCCGGCGCGCGTTGACCAGACCAAGGGCCGTCAGCGCCAGCGCCAGTAGTGGCGCGGCGAAGGCCGACAGCCGCAGCACGGCGGGATCGGCAACGCCGGCCAGCGTCAGCACGAGCAGCAGCAGATCGCGCGCCACGGTCAGCAGCAGCAGCGAGGAAAACAGTCCCATCGACAATAGCGCGGCCCAGGTCAGCGGTGTCGTCCAGTGCGCGCGCCGCAGGCTCGAGACGATCAGCCCGGTGGGTACCAGCACCGACGACACCAGCAACAAGCCGATGGCGGCCGCCAGCGCCGCCTGGCCGAGGGCCATCGCGGGCAGCAGGCGCAGCCCCAGATAGAGATGCAAGAGCGCCGCCAGGGCGAGCAGTTTATAAAAAGCACGACGGGGCATGGCAGGCTTTGGCTATGAAGAAGGTCAACAGATGGGGAGCAAGTGCGCCTCTGCAAGGCGGCGCGCGGAAACACAGCGGGTGCCCGGTCGCGCTGGGCTCGATTGTTGCACAGCTTTGTTACAGCGCTTTGTTACACAGCCGCCGCAGATGTAAGCGTCTGTATTAACAATAGCACTGCTGGCGGCGGTCGCTATAGTGAACTCATGCCCGGCGTTTGTTGATCAACCTGATCGAGCCTGGGGCAAAAGGAAAATCGCCATGTTGAATAAAAAATTCGTAGGCGCCCTGCTCTTGGCCGCAACGGCCGTCTCGTCGACGGCCATGGCCCAGGACCGTGGCTTTAACACGGTCGCCGGCGCCGTCATCGGCGCGGCCATCGGTAACAGCACCCATGACCGCAACGGCGCCCTGATCGGCGGCGTGCTGGGCGCGGCGGTGGGTAATTCGATCCAGACCAATGACCGGTATGACAACCGTGGTTACAGCAACGTAAGCTACAGCAATGGCGGCTATGTCGACAACCGCAGCGCCTACTACGATGACCGCGCCCGCTATTACGAGCCGGCCCCCGTTTATGTGGAACAGCGGCCGGTATATTACGCGCCGGCACCCACCTACTACTACAACCAGCCATCGGCGGTGGTGTATGTGGGCGGCGGCTACGGCGGTGGCGGCTATTACGGCGGTCACCACGGCGGCTGGGGCCATGGCGGTCATCACCGCTGATCGACCGGCTGCCACTGCAATGAAGTAACAATGGGATGGGCGCGCGCCTGTCCCATTGTTGCTTTACTGACCGATATTGCTGCAGCCCCCTGCTAAGCCTTTGCGGACGGCACACGCCGTGTCCACAACCGGTCGTGAAGCGGGAAGCCATGCTGGCAGCAGGAACCATTATTACACTGGCGTCACACAGCTACCGGCTCGACGCGCCGCTGGCCAGTTCCGCTTACGGCCTGGTATGGCGCGCCGCCCGCTTGCCGGCCGGGCCGGCGGTGGCCCTCAAATTTGTCAACCAGGCGCAGATGGTGCAGGCCGTCCCTGACCAGCGCCAGCGCTGGATCGACGGTGCCCACGACGAACTGGCCTTCCTGCGCCAGCTGGCGCCGTGGGACGGCCGCCACATCGTGCGCCTGCTCGACAGCGGCGTCGACGCCGGCCTGCCGGTGCTGGCGCTCGAGCTGCTCGGCGGCGATCTTGGCGCCTGGGTCGCATGCCGCCGCGCCGCCGGCAGCACGGTCGATCCGCTGCAGGCCCTGGTGTGGATCGGCCAGGTCAACCAGGCGCTGGCCAAGGTGCACCAGTACGGCCGCCGCCACCTCGACCTGAAACCCTCGAACCTGTT
Organism: Massilia sp. PWRC2; assembly: GCF_049896725.1. Lineage (NCBI taxonomy): Bacteria > Pseudomonadati > Pseudomonadota > Betaproteobacteria > Burkholderiales > Oxalobacteraceae > Massilia > Massilia sp. PWRC2. The sequence goes on along the minus strand of NZ_JAFCUW010000005.1, from coordinate 342,149 downwards.
GCTCAGCAGAGGCGCACGCGACACCACCCTCAAGCTGGCCGATTTCGGTACCAGCCGGGCGCTGGCCGACCGCGCTCCCCATCCCTATGCCGGCACTCCCCACTGGCAGGCGCCGGAACAGCTGTGGGCGGCCACGGCCGGCCACGACGGCAGCGGGTACGTCACCTGCGCCGCCACCGATTATTTTACGCTGGGCGCCCTGTTGTACTACCTGATCACGGGTGGCGTGCCACTGCGCTTTTGCATCGATGCGGCCCAGGCCTGGCGCCAGCAGCACGGTCTGGCAAACCAGCCCGCAGCCTGCCACACCCTGGCCGATGACGAAGCGGCGCTGTTCGTGCGCCACTGTGACGATTTGCCCGCACGCGGCGCAGCTGGCCATGCGCTGCTGCTGCTGCGCACCCTGCTGGCACCGCAGCCAGCGGCGCGGCCGCCGCATGCGCTGGCGATTGCCCGCCTGCTGGCCGCCGCAATGGCGCCAGCCAGGCGGGCGCGCGAGCAGGCCATCGCATGAAGGCCCCGCTACCTGCACGGCTGGCCGTCGTCGGCCTGGCGCTGGCGCTGCTGTGCGCCCTGCAGTGGTTGACGCTCGCCCGGACGCCGGCGCTGGCCTCACCCGAACGCATCGACATCCGCCTGGCGCCGGGCCAGCAGCTCACGCTGGGCGCGCGCGAACTGGCCGCGCCCCAGGCCGACCGCGCCCACCTCGATCTGCAGCGCGACGCCGACGGCCGCTGGTCGCTGGCCAACGCCAGCGCCAGCCGCCAGCTGCTGATCCAGCGCGGCGGCATCGACCAGCGCAGTGGCGCCATCGCGCTGGCAACCGGTGACGCTTTTGCGCTGGGCACGGCGCGCTTCGTGGTTGACCACGCCGGCGAACAAAGCATCGGCTTTCACGGCGCTGGCGGCAGCTGGCAGTACGATGGTGCGCAACTGCTGCGCGCCGGTGCCGCCCAGCCAGCCTGCCCCGACGCCACGCTGGCAGCGCGGGCGCTAGGCTGGTGGAACCGGCTGCTGCCCGCGGCGCTGGCGCTGGCGCGGCCGCTGGTCTTTGGCGGCAATCTGTATTGCGGCAACCGGCTCGGTATCGCCGGTATCGACGCGGCGCTCGCCGGGCTGGCCATCGACCACGGCCGCCTGCTGCTGGCCGGTAGCGGCGTCACCATGATGCCGGCCAGCGGCGCCAGCTTCGCCCTGGCGCAGCAGCGCCAGTGGCTCGATGGCGCCGACGGCCTCGATGCTGTAACGTCGATCGTCGCTGGCCACACCCGCTTTGCCGCCCATGTCGATGGCGCCACCCTGAGCTTGCGCCCGCTCGGCCACGTCGCCCTGTATGCACAGGACAGCGCCGCGCCCTTACCGTCAGCAGTGCGCTGGCAATGGCGCACGCGCACGCTGTGGCAGCTGCCGGGCGGGTCCGCCTGGGGTATTGCCGCAGCGTTGTGCGCCGCCTTGGTGGTGTGGCTGGCGCAGGCCTGGCAGCGTGGCCGCTGGCCGTTCGAAGCGGGCGCCACCAGCCTGGCGCTGGCCAGCGGCGCCGCCGCCAGCGCCCTGCTGGCCATCGCCGGCCTTGGCGCGCTGCTGCTGCAGCGTGCCGGCACGGCGCCCGGCGTCGGCTGGTCGGTGCTGCTCGGCTGCGCCGCCCTGTTTTCGTTACTGCTGCTGCCGGCACGCCTGCAGCTGGCCAGCGCCGCCGCCGCGCTGCTGCTGGCCATCGGTCTGCTGGCCCAGCTCGACCTGGGACTGGCGGCGCAAGAATCGTCGTGGCTGCGCCACTACCAGAAAAGCACTGCCCTGCTGGCAATCGGCCTGGGGGTGGGCGCCCACCTGCGCCTGCGCTGGCTGGGCCGGCCGGGCTTGATCAGCCAGGGCCGCCTCGAATGGCTGCTGCTGCTGCTGGCCGGGGTGGCCCTGCTGGCGCTGGCGGCCCAGGTGCTGTTCGGTGACGAAACCGGGGTATTCGACCTGCAGCCGGTCGAACTGGCCAAGCTCGCCTTGTGCGCGCTGGCGGCGCACTGCCTGGCGATCGGCATGGGCTGGTATCAGCCGCTGGCCGTGGCCATGCCGGTCCACAGCCACCCGTTGTGGCGCTGGTGCCGGCTGGCGGCGCCGGCGCTGCTGTTTGCCGCCCTGCTGATGCTGGCGCTGCTGGAAGTCGATGATTACTCGCCGCTGATCCTGCTGCTGGTGTGGAGCACGGCGCTGGCCTTTGCCTGGGCCTTGAGTGCGCGCAGCCGCCTGGCGGTGGCGGCCATCGGCGCTCTGGCGCTGGCGGCTGTGGCGGCCATCGTCTGGCTGCGCCTCGCCGGCGCTGGCGAAGTGGCCGGCTGGAGTTTTTATGCCGACCGCTTCCTGGTCTGGCTCGACCCGGCCAGCCACCCGCACACGGGCCAGCAACTGCTGCAAGGCGCGCGCGCGATTGCCGCCGGCGGCTGGTGGGGTGAAGATCATCTGCTGGGCGTGGCCAGCCTGGGCCAGGATGGCGGCGCCGCCCTGCGCATCCCCCAGGTCCAGGACGATTTCGCGCCGGCGTTTTTCCTCTACCGCCACGGCCTGGCGGCGGCCCTCGTCCTGTGGCTGCTGCAGGCGCTGTTCCTCACTGGGGTGCTGCAGGTGGCGGCGCGCGCCCATGCGGCGGCGCAGGCAGCGCGTGACTTTCGCCAGGCCTGGCTGGGGCGCTTCTGCTGCTTTGCCCTGTGCGGCGGCGCCGCCTTCGTGCTCGGTCACCTGCTGCTGTCATGGGGCACCAATCTATCGATCTTTCCCATCATGGGCCAGCCCATGAGCTTTCTGTCGGCGGGCGGCAGCCACCTGCTGTTTTTCATCTGCCCCCTGCTAGCGTTTACTGCGATCAGCGCGCAAACTTTCGAGGAGATGCAATCATGCCCGTCTACGTACAACACGAAGTGCTAGGCAAGGTGGCCGACGTCTTTAATGCCGAAGCCTTGTGGCAGGCGCCCGGCCTGGCGCTGTTTGCGCGCCGCCCGCTGCTGCGCGACCTGCTCGAGCGCTCGCCACGCGAGCAGCGCGGGCGCGCTGCCACCCGCTGCTTTTCGCACATCACCCTGATGCTGCCGCAGGACGACGTCGACGATGACCGCCACCTCACGCGCGGCGCGCGCGTGCGCGACCTGGCCGCTTCGCTAGCGGCGCTGCACCAGAAGGATTTCGGCGACCTGCTCGGCAACGACGAAGTGCGCTACGACGTCGTCGGCGCCGAGTCGCTCGCAGCGGGCCAGGTCGAAGTGCGCTTCGGCCACGCCGTCTATCTGCCAGCGGCCGGCGAAGCGGTGCTCTACCAGGTCGCCACCTCCAGCGACAGCGCGATCTGGCAGACACGGTGCCCGATCTACCAGAACCAGCGGCTGGCGCTGGTGGGTGCCGCTGCTACCGATGCTGCCGATGCTGCCGATGCTGCCGGTGGCAGCAACGGTGAACCGGCCATCCTGTTGATCAACGACGGCGCCGACGCTCCCCTCGAAGTGCAAGTGCGGCCCAAGCAAGCCTTCGACTGCAGTTTCGATCCGCTGGGCGGCTACTACGTAATCCGCTCGAAGGCTGGCTTGACGCCGGCGCGCCGCCTGCTGCTCAAGGTGACCCGGCTGGGGGCGCCGGCGCCGGCGCGTGCGCCGATTGCGAGCGCCGCCAGCGCAGGCGCGCCCGCGCGTGCCGCCACAGTCTGGAAGCAGCGCGGCGCAGAGACAGCGGCAGCGAGCAGCGCCGAGGTACCGGCAGCGAGCGACGCCACCGCGCTGCCACTGGCGGCGGCGCCCGCGACCGCGCGCGGCGCTGGCGCGCTTGACAGCGCCGATGCCACGTATGCACCGCTGGCCGGCCAGCGCGTGACGCTGGCCGCGCTGGCCCTGCCGCGCCTGTCGCGCTACCGCGAAACCGGCGCCGCCGCCCTCGAAATTGGTTTTGACGAACAGCTGGCGGTGGCCGCGCCCGGGGTCGAAGCGGTGATCCGCTTTGCCGTCGATGGCAACGATGCGCTGATGGCGATCACCGCCGCCGGCCGCGAAGCGATCAGCGTACCGTCGAGCTTCAGCCCGATGGATGGCGCCAGCATCGGCCTGGCCAGCGTCGCCGCCGCCATGGCCGAGCGCTATTGCGCGCTGCTGATCTTGCCGGCGCAGCCCAGGCTGTCGAACCCGCCGGGATTACCGGTACCCGGCGGCGCCCGCTTTGTGTTCGGCCGTGGCGCCCCCATGCTGGCGGCCCTGCGCGTGCTCGACTCGCCCCGTTTCGTGCGCAGCGCCGCTGGGCTCACCGATGACAGCGCCAGCGCCGACCGGATCGGCCTGTCGCGCAATGCCTTCAGTTTCGAGGCCACCGCCGGCGGCTTTCAGATCGGCCGGCTCGCTGCCACCCAGGCGCTCTATCACCTCGACGCCCGGCTAGATTTCGTCGCCACCCTCGACGGCGCCGCGCCGTATCTGCTGCCGCCCGGGCACCACCTGGTGGCCGGTCACTACGTGCTGCGTTTCGACGCCTGAGGCAGGCACATGGGCTACCTGTTTGCCATCTTCGCCGCCGCCTTCGTGCTGACATTGGCGCTGGCCTCGGTCTGCACGCCAGCACACTGGTGGCGCCGCCCCAATCTGAAAGCGATCACGCTGGTGGCGGCGGGCAGCTGGGGCATCGGCAGTGCGCTACTGGCGCTGGCGCCACCGACCACGGCGCCAGCGCCAGCACAGCTGGCCGGTCAAGCCGCCGCGCGCAGCGCCGCTGCGAGTACGCCACCGACGTATCAGCGCACCAGCTACCGCGCCTTCGACGACCTCAATCTGCGCGCCAGCGCCAGCATCGATGGCGCGCGCCTGGCGCTGGTGCCGGCCGGCGCAACGGTCACCACCACCGGCGTGCGCGCAGGCGACTGGTGGCAGGTGCGCGCCAGCATCGGCCAGCGCCAGCTCGACGGCTGGGTCAGCAGCCTGTGGTTGCGGCGCGCAGAAGAAGCGCACGCGCGCCAACGCTGAGGATCGCACCGCCATGCCATGGTCATTATCATTCATATGATTGGTTTATTCGATAGCAGCACGCCAAGCTGCATGGCGTTTCGACATGGCCGCGCTACAACGTTCATACCCGACAGTCACAATTAATTCCATCAAGCATTGACCAGTGTCGCGCCCGCACCGTAGACTCGGGTGCATGTCCAAAGACAGCGCCACCGCCCCCCTGCCCGCGCGTACCGTGCGTCATAAGGTCCCCCTGACGCAGCCGTTGCGCCACGTGCGTTACCGCCACCTGTGGTGCGCCAACCTGCTCTCCAATCTCGGCTCTTGGATCCAGACCTTCGCTTCGGCCTGGATGATCGCTTCGATGTCGCATTCGGCCTCGACCACTTCGCTGGTGCAGACCGCCAGTTACGTACCGATCTTTCTGTTCGCGCTGATCGCCGGGGTGGTGGCCGATGCCGTCGACCGCCCCCGCTTCCTGTTTTACTGCAATCTGTTCATGGCCCTGTGCGCCTGCACCCTGGCCGGCCTGGTGCTGACCGGCCACGTCTCGGCCAGCCCGGTGCTGGCGCTGACGTTTTGCCTGGGCGCCGGTTCGGCTTTCATGTGGCCGGCCTGGCAGGCGGCCATATCCGGCTTGGTCGAGCCCGATGAAGTGGAAGCGGCCGCCACCCTCAACAACTTCAGCTACAACGTCGCCGCCGTCATCGGTCCCGCCCTCGGTGGCGTGCTGTTCAGCTGGATCGGCCCCGGCGTGCTGTTTTTCGTCAATGCCATCTCCTTCATTGGTTTGCTGACGGTGTACTGGTCGTGGTGGCGCGAAGGCCGGCCGGCCGTGATCGCCAGCATTGGCTTTGCCGACAGCCTCAAGGCGGGCCTGGCCTGCGCCTTCGGCTGCCCGCGCTACCGCCACATCCTGTGCAACGTGTGCACGGTGTTCTTTGCCACGATCGCCTTTGCCAGCCTGCTGCCGGTATTCGTACGCGACGTGCTGCACATGAATTCGAGCGTGTTCGGCACCCTGATGGGCGCGCTCGGTTGCGGCGCCGTGCTGGCGGCCTTCCTGCTGCCCAGCCTGCGCTGCCGCTACGACCGCCGCTGCCTGCTCAGCTGCGCGCTGCTGGTCTATGGCGTGATGCTGATCGCCATGGCCTGTGTGCGCTCGCTACCGGTGCTGCTGTCGCTGGTGCTGTGTGGCGGCATGGCCTGGTCGGCAGTGGTGTCGACCCTGAATGCTGCCGCGCAGTCCTCATTCCCCATCCACATACGGGCGCGCACCTTGTCGATTTACCTGTTCGTCATGGCCGGCGGCTATACCGTCGGCAGCCTGGTGTGGGGACGCCTGGCCGACCATCTCGGCGTGCAGGCGGCGCTGGCAGTTGCTGGTGCCTGCGTGATCGTCAACGCCATCGCGCTGTGGCTGGGCAAGCGGGAAAACCCCCTCTAATCGGGCCTTTAGCAGGAACCAATCCTTGTTAAGCTGTGGCTTCGCCTTCCAGGACAGCCCGATGCCTGCCTTACCCCCCTTAGATTTTGGTCAGCACTTCGACATCGCCGCCGCCTCGCGCGCCAGCGCCGACCCTGCCACGCCCCTTGAAAACCAGGACAATTTCCTGCTGATCGACGCCACCGGCCGTGCCCGCTTTCTGCACGGCCAGCAACTGCAAGATACCCAGCTGGCAAACTGGCCGGCCGGCCACCTGCGCGTGGCGGTGCTCGACGGCATGGGGGGGCACGGCCATGGCCGCGAGGCAGCCGAGGCGGTCGTCGCCGGCCTGCTGGCGCTGCCCGCATGGTCGACGCTGGCCGAGGTGTGCGCCGACCTCGACGCCCTGCACACCCGCCTGCAGGCCGATTTTGCCAGCCAGGCTGGCGCCGTGCGGCCGCCCTCGCGGCGCCCCGGCACCACCCTCACCCTGCTGGAAATCGCCCCCGGCCAGGCGCCCATGCTGTACCACGTGGGCGACTCGCGGTTGTATGAACTGGGCCACGACAGCATCAGCGTGCTCACCGTTGACCATGTGCCGGCCACCGCATTTGCCATGGCCGGGGTGCTGCAGGCCGCTGAATGGTGGCAGCAGGTGCACGGCGAACACCGCCCGCAAATCGCCCAGGCTTTTGTACTGGGCAACGCGTTTGCCGACCCGTCGACGCTGGCCGACGGTCTGTATCCGCTCAGCAGCGAACGGCTGCCGCCGTTTTTGCGCCACCTGCCCGACCGCCGCGCGCTGACACTGCGTGCGCACGCCAGTTATCTGCTGGCCACCGACGGCTTCTGGTCGTGCGCGGCGCCGCAAGCGTGGGTCAACAGCTGGCCGGCCTTGCTGGGAGAAACCGACGCCAACGCCATGGTGGAGCGGCTGTTTTCTGCGCTCGGCCACCATCCACCCGACAATTTACATTTGGACAATCTGACAGCCATCGTCATCCGGCCGCTGTCCGCTGCGAGCAACAGCGGCAACCACAATGATGATCATACGTATGCATCGATGGAGAAAAATTAAGTTCGCATGGAAACAAATGTTACACTGCAAATGTATTGCTTTGCCGTAACTGCACCGTTTGGGGGTAAGCTGGCAAACCTGAGGAATTTATAACGCCGTCATGAACAAGTGCAGCAACGTCGACCACCCGCATTGCACGCTCTGGGTCTTGCCCGGCGACCCAGTGTGCGCGGCCGGCCATGCGCAGGTAGCAGTGACTGCGGTGGCAGCGGCGGCAGCCGCGCCCGGCAGTTTTGAGCTGGTCAGCGCGGCGCGGGCGACGCGCAGTGGCGCCATGGCGACCACCACCGTGGCCACCGCCGCAGCGGTCGGCATGACCCTGCCCACCGCCGCCCGCTGTTACCTGCACGTGAGCGGCTTCGATCCGCGCGCCGCCGGTGGCAGGCAAGCGATCAAGGTGGAATTGCGCGGCATGGCGCCGGGCGCCGCCCCCCTGCTGAGCATGCGCCTGCGCTCGGCCCTGATGGCCGGCGGTGGCGCCACCCACAAGCTCGAGCGCACCACGCGCGGCGAATGGCGGCCCCTGTTCATCGAATTTTCTTCGCGCGACAAGGAACACGGCCAGTACCAGATCGATGTCGAACTGACCAGCATGAGTGTCAACAGCGGCGGCAACGACGGTCAGCCGGCGCGCCGCTGGGTCTGCACCATGCTGCTGCTGGTGCCGCGCGCCGATGCCAGCCTGACCGACATCCACCAGACTTTCCTGGCCACCCATAAAAATGTGCGGGTGGTGGCTGACGACGGCTCGATCGCCAAACTCAACGGCAGCAGCAGCGGCCGCCTCGATATCGAGGTGCTGGCGCGCAATGCCTCGATCGCCCAGCTCAATCTGGACGCCATCGGCAAGGTCGACCTGGGCTGTGCCAGCATCGCCTGGGACGAAGACTTGATTGAAATTGACCTGCCAGCGAACGCCGCGCCCCATCCGTGTCCGCTGACTGCCGCCTGCCTGGTCAATGCCGCCCCGGACTGCGGCGACCAGCGCCAGCTGCGCCTGTTCGCCCTCGATGAATGCGTGCTGGGACGGTGGGAACAGTACGATCCCGAAGGCGACGTGCTGCTGGCCCATTTCGGCGATGCCGGCCAGGAGACGGGCGGCCTGACGCGGCGCCTGTCGGGCCGCCATGCGTTGTTGCGCCGGGGCGAACGGGGCTTCGAGATCGAAGATGTGTCGCGCTACGGCATCCTGCTCGACGGCGTCTGGCCCGGCAAGCACGCTGCGGTGCCGCTGCGGCTGGGCATGAAAATTGAACTGACCGCCAGCATCAAGGGCGTGGTGGTGCTGTGCGTGACGGCGCTGCTGCCGCACGCAGTGATCTTGCACCGCCTCGACCAGGGCGACTGTGCCGAGAGTTTTTACCTGATGGCGCCCGGCCGCCACCCCGGCTTTCCGCTGGCGGCCAGCGCCTGCGCGCCGCGCGCGGCGGCCATGCCGCTGCTGTTTCACCGCGATGGCGGTTTCTGGCACCTTGACCCTGCCAGCGGCGTCGAAACGGCGCTGGCGCCGGGCGCGCAACTGGACCGCCTGGGCGGCTGTGCCCGCCACGTGCGCTTTGCCGGCGAACCGTATCCAGAGTCGTGGATCATCCGCACCGCCGCCGGCCAGCTGCAGCAGGCCATGACGGGCGACTTGCATACGGCCTGAGCTGGCGTACCTTTACGGTGCCAGCACCAGGAAAATCAGCGCAAAACCCGCCAGCATGATGGCCAGCAGGGTGAACACGGTCATGGGAATGTGCAGCTTGGGCGGGATGTGCATGACGCCTCCATCACAACGTTGAGCACGCCACTGCACACGTGCATCGATTCAGCGCAGCGGCTTGGCTACCATTTTCGGTAACGGAATAAACTCCGTCTCGCCCGGCACCATGGCATAACGCTGCTGTTCCCAGTCGTCGGCCGCCTGCGCCAGGCGCTCCTTGCTCGACGATACAAAATTCCAGAAGATATAACGGGGGCCGTCGAGCGGGGCGCCGCCGATCACCACCAATTTTACGCTTCCCACGGCACGCAAGCGCGTGCTGCTGCCAGCAGCGCGGCCCTCTTCGAGCACTGCCATGGTGGCCGGCGCCAGCGCAGCGCCATCGACCAGCAGCGTGCCCTGCACCACGTAAAGAGCGGCCTGCTGTGGCAGATCGGTCAGCAGCACTTCGGCGCAATCCTCCAGCGCGATATCGAGGTAGAGCGTCTCGCTAAAGGTCGGCACCGGCGAGCTGCGGCCGAAGGCGCTGCCGATCAGCACGCGCACGCTGGCACCATCGAGGGCTACTGTGGGAATGTCGACCGCCGGTGTGTGACTGAACGAGGGTGCCACCTCCTCGTGCGCTTGCGGCAGCGCCGCCCACAACTGCAGGCCATGGCTGCGGCGCGGCTTGCCCAACAGGTCGGCCGGGGTGCGCTCGGAGTGGACGATGCCGCTGCCGGCCGTCATCCAGTTGACGGCACCGGGCTCGATGCGCTGCACCGAGCCGACGCTATCGCGGTGCATCATCGCCCCTTCATACAGATAGGTGACGGTGGCCAGGCCAATGTGCGGATGCGGCCGCACATCGTGGTTGGCGGCCGCATCGGCATCGATGGGGCCGAAATGGTCGAAAAAAATGAACGGCCCAACCGACTGCATGGCCGCTGCCGGCAGCAGGCGGCGCACGGTGAAGCCGCCGCCGAGGTCCTTGTCGTGCGCTTTGAGGTAATGTGCGATGCTCATGTGGGTGCCTGAAAAAAGTGTGGGTGGCGCGCCCTTAAAGGAGCTCGCGCGCCAGCCGAAAGCCGATGATGCCGTTGCTGCGCGTGGCCGAAAAGCCGTTGCGCAGGCTCGAACGCAGATAACGCGGATTGTACAGCCACGAGCCGCCGCGCAAGATGCGCCGTCCCGGATCGCCGCCATCTTCCCACGCGCGGCCGGTATTGGGCGCGCCCTGGTAATTATCGTGCACCACGTCCTGCACCCATTCCCACACATTGCCGTGCATGTCGTACAGCCCCCACTGGTTGGGCGGGAATTGCGTGACCGCTGTGGTGCCCTTGCGGTACACCCCTTTCGGGCTGTCGTTGTAGCTGAAGTTGCCGTCGTAGTTGGCCAGATCGGTACTGATGGAGTCGCCAAAACTAAACGCGCTGCGGGTGCCGGCGCGGCAGGCGTATTCCCATTCGGCTTCGCTGGGCAGGCGGTAGCGCTGGCCCGTCATGCTTGACAGCCAGGCGGCGTAGGCGACGGCGTCATGCCAGCTCACGCCCACCACCGGGTGATCGTCAGCCTGGCGAAAACCCGGCTCGGCCCAATTGAATTGGGCCGGCGCCTGCCAGCCGCTGGCGGCAACAAACAGGCGCCACTGGCCGACGGTAATGGGAAAGCGGCCCATGGCGATGGGCTTTTCGATGCCGACCCAGCGCTGCGGCGTTTCGCGCTCGACCCACGACTGCTGCGAGCCGGCGTCGATCGCCTTCTTGCGCTCATGCTCGGGCGAACCCATTTGAAAGCGCCCGGTGGGTATGAGCACCAGGTCGGGCGCCACCGCCGAGCCATCGAGAAAGCGGTCGCGCAGCACCCCCTCACTGTCGGCCACCGGGCTCGATGCTGACGGCAGTAGCGCCGCCAGTTCGGCCTGCACGCGGGCGGCCACCTCGGCGCGCGCACGCTGCTGTTCCTGGCGGTAGGCCGCTGCCGCTCTGGCTTGCAGCGCCTTCCTGTGCGCCTCTTCGCGCTCGATGCGCGCTGTCTCGGCATCGAGCGCGCGCCGTTCGAGCAGCTGGCGGCGCAGCGCTTCCTTGCGCTCGCTGCGGGCGGCGTCGAGCAGCAGGCGCTGGGCTTTTTCCTGTTCGCGCCGCTCGCGATTGGCTTGCTGGACGGCGGCCGCCGCTTCCAGCGTGCGCTGCGCTTGCTGTTGCGCGCGCAGCTGTTCGCGCTGGCTGGCGGCGGCCAGTTCGACGGCACTGGCGGCCGGCCGCACCGCTGCCGGCGCCATTGCCGCTGCTGCTGCCGCCGCCGACGACGACGCTGGCGCGCTGCCTGCGGCGCGCAGCTGCACCAGCAATTTCTGCACGCTGGCGGGGCGCCGCGCCGCATCGATGGCAAAGCCCGTCTGCAGCAGGCGCCACTGGGCATCGTTCAGACCGGGCGGACGCGCTGGCGTCAGCGTGCTGGCAGGGTCGCGCGGGCCATCGAATGGCAGGCGCCCTTCCAGCATCTGGTACAGCATCACCGCCACCCCATAGACATCCTGGGTGGGCGCCGGTTTGCGCTGGTGCACACCGGCTTCCGGCGCGCGGTAGCCGGCGGTACCGGAATCGGCCGGCGCTTCCAGGCCAATGCTGCTGGCCGACGAGCGCGCGCGCGCGGCGATGCCAAAGTCGAGCAGCTTGACGTCGCCGCTGCTGGTGACGAACACATTGCCCGGCTTGATATCGCGGTGCACCAGCCGGTGCTTGTCCCACGCATAGGCGAGCGCGCCGGCGACCGGTTCGAGCAGACCGAGCGCACGGTCGAAGGGCATGCGCGTCTCGCGCGCCAGCAGGCTGTCGAGGTCTTCGCCCTCGAGGCATTCCATGATCAAAAAATAGCTGGAAGTGGCCGGGTCCTGGGCCCATTCGTAGACCCGCACAATGTGCTCATGCGCCAGCCGGCGCGCCTGGGTCGCCTCCTCCAGCAGCAGGCGCGCATGGGTGGCGCTGACGGTCAGCTGGGGTGGCAGGATTTTCACTGCCACCGACGCGCTGTGACCGAGTTCCTGGTGGGTGGCCAGATCGAGCGCCTGCCACACCTGGCCCATGCCACCCTGGGCGATCAGGCGTTCGAGCCGGTAGCGGCGCTGCTGCGGGCCGATTTCCTGGCCCACCATCAGACCGAGCTCGGTGCCCGGGCGCGCCATCCCAAAAGAATCAGCTGCCGGCGCCGCCCTTGCTGACGCTGTGGCTGACGCTGCAGGTGGCGCCGTCGGTGCATATGCAGCGTCGAGGATGGCGTTGCGGCGGCTGTCGAACTCCTGCTGGCTGAGCAGGCCATCTTCATGCAGCGCGCGCAGCTCGCGCAACTTGTCGCGGGCGGACGGCATCGGGGTGGGCGGCGGCGCTGACATCGTGGCCTGTTACGCTCCCAGGGCGGCGCCGCAGTGGCCGCAAAAGCGCTCACCGGCGCGCACCGGATGGCCGTGCGGGCAGCGCGGCACGTCCGCGCCAGGCGCGGCCGCAGCAACGGCAGGAGCAGCGCCGCCGCCGGCGACGCCGATCCCCAGCTGCGACTGCGCCGCCAGCGCCGCCTTGTTGACATCATTCTGCAGCTTGATCAGCTCGAGCTGGTGCTGGCGGTCCTTGTCGATGTCACGCTCGCGGCGCGCGCTGTCGCGCTGCTCGCGGAGGTCGGCCAGCCGCAGCGCTTCCTGCGGCGTGACGCTATTGGTGGCGCCCACCACCGCCGCCAGTGCCGCCAGCTGGTCGGCGCCCATGCCGGCGTGGACCTGGGTTTTGAGGTAATCGGCCAGCACCGCTGCATTGGCGGCACCGGCCAGCGCCAGCTTGGCAGTGTCGCTCATGGCGCCAAGGCTGTCGGCGCGGGCGATCTCCAGGCGCGCCAGGTCGGCCTGCTGGGTCAGCTCGGCAAAGCGCGCTTCGCGCTGCGCGCCGATGCGGCGCAGCTCTTGCTGCCACTGGGCTTCCTGGCTGTCTTGTCCCTGCTGGTGGCGGGCCTGTTCGATGGCCAGCATGCGCTGGTCGGCGTTGCGGCTGTGCAGATCGTCGGCGGCGATGGTACGCAGCAGTTTTTCGTGCTGGCTGAGGGCGTCCTGGGCGCCGCTGCTGCGCGCCAGTTCGCGCGCGCGCTCCTGCGCCAGCTGGTCTTCCCATTCCTGCAGGCGCGCCGCCTCGCGCGCATGGGCGGCATTGACCAGCGCCAGCGCCTGGTGGCGCGCAATGTGCTGCTCGTGCTCGATGGCCGCCTGGCGACCGTCGGCACTCTGGCGCGCCTGGCGCAGGCGCGCCAGTTCATTGCGCTTGGCCGTTTCATCTTCGATCAGCAGCGCTTGCGCCACCTTGTTGCCGATCTGCTGCTGCAACAGCTGGTGCGAAAAGCGCTGCTGCGCCAGCTGGCGGCTTTCCACCGCCTGCTGCTGCGACAATTCCAGTTCGGTGCGCATGCGGATCTGGGCGATGTGACGCGAATGGGCCCAGTCGGCAGCGACATCGCCACGCGCGGCGTTTTTCTGCGCCTGCTCGTGTTCGAGTTCAGCGAGCACTTCGCCGGCACCGGCGGCGATGGCCTGCTGGCGGTTTTTCGCTTCGACGATGCGCGAGTACAGTTCGATTTCACGCGCGCGCACCGCCTGCAGGCGTTCGCTGTTTTGCAGCGACAGTTCGGCCTTGTCGATGGCATCGTCCTGCGCCAGTTCGGCGCGCCGGTAACGCAGCCGGCTGTCGGCTTCGGCGCGGCGGATTTTTTGCCACTCGCCGTCGTCATACAGTGCGTCGAGGTGGCCCGCATGTTCGAGTTCGACGTTGCGCTCGTCGGCCAGCAGCCACAGGCTGCCGATGCGGGCACGGTGGGCGTCGAATTTATCGTGTTTCAGACTGAGGGTGTCGACCTGCACCACCGCCAGCCCATACAGCGCCAGGCGCTGCTGCAGGCCGCCCTGCAGGCGTTCGTCAAACTGGGCGCGCAGCGCGCCATTGCGGCTCATGTCGCGCAGTGACTGGCCGGCGATGAATTCGGCGGCCAGCTGGCGCACCGACGGCGCCAGCAGTTCGACCAGTTGCGCGCTGCTGACGGTACCCGGCATGGTCATGAAGTGGCGCGCAAACGCGGCCACCTGTTCGATCTGCACGCTCACCGACAGCTGCACCGACAGCGCCAGGTGCTCGGCGCTGGCCAGCTCGTCGAAGGCAAACACCAGCACCACCGGGGTGCTGCGGGTGATCAGGATTTCGGCGTGGTCGTCGCGCAGCAGGTTGTTCAAGCGGCTAAAAAAACCTTCGATCTCGTAGTCGCCCTGCGGCACCTCGGTGGCGGCGCCACCCTGAAGAATATAGGCGCGGGTGGTGGCCGGTACCCGCAAGGTCTTGACAAACAGGCCCGCTAGCGCCTGCACACCGAAGAACACCGCCAGTTCGTCAGCGCCGGCGATCCAGCGATTATCGACCAGCACGGGCGCATTGCGGGGCGCGCCCAGCAGCAGGCCGCACTGCGCGCAGTAAGCGGCCGTGCCGGCATTCTTGTGCTCACAGCGGGGACACTTGGCGCCGCCCATTCCAAACATCTGCATATACCTGCTCCCGGTTCATCAGTTGGCGCTATCGAAGCAGGCTTGCCCTGCCCTGCATTGCCCGCGCCGCCCTCCGATTCTAGCAGGGCGCGCGCAGGGACGAGTTTCAAATCATGCCAATGCGTTCGACACAGGCGACACTGGCGCCGCTGGCGGCGAGCGCTTCGACAAAGCCGGCTGGCAGTGCCGCCTCCCACGCCGCCGGCAACAGCAGGCGGTCCCCCGTCACCGCCTGCGCCAGCAGCAGCGCCAGCTTGGCCTCGCGCGCCTCGACGGTGTCGACGCGGCCGCTTTGCCAGTCGGCCGAACAGCCGCTGGCCAGGATGCGCCCGCGCGGCACGAATTCGCGCCCGCGCGCCAGCCGATCGGCCATCACCGCCGCCAGTTGCCACGAATTGCCCTGGAAGCGCGACGCGCCGAAGCGCACCACGCTGTTCCAGCGCCCACTGCCATAGGGGTCGAAGCGGCGCGCCGCCGCCAGCGTCGCCCGCACCGCTGTCTGCCCCAGCACATCGAGCCCCGGCACGGCGATGCACTCTTCTTCTTCAGCGGCGCCAGCAAGCAGCGGATAGACGCTGACCTCGACCCAGCACAGGCTGTCGTTGACGCCACCGCTGTGCAGCGGGAACCAGGTGCGTGCGCTCGATACCGCCCCGGCCTGGTCGGGCCGGCCGGTCAACATGCCCAGGTGAGCCAGGCCGTCAGGCCCGCCCACCAGCGTCCCCGCCGGTACGTCTGGCGCATCGGTAGCGGCGAGCGCGCTGCCATCGATGCGGCCAAGCTGCCAGTGGTCCGACCAGCCATTTGCCCACACCGCTTTGCGTGGCTGATACAGGCCACGCACCAGGCGGTCGGCCAGCACTGCTGGCAGTTCCCAGTCGCGCTCCAGATCGGCAGGGGTGGCATCAAAACTGACCACCACCTGATCGCGACTGTCGAAGCGCGCTTCGGTCAGACGCGCCAGTTGCAGCACCTGCTGCAGGCGCGCGGCCAGTGCCGGCGAGGCCGGCACGCTGCACTTGATGTCGGCGCGGTTGGCGCGCGGGCGGCGCGTGGCCGTCACCGTCAGCGTGCTGCCATCGGCCAGGACGCTGCACACGCTGGCGCTGGCCGATGGTACAGGTGCGGCGGCGCTCATGACGCTGCCATCTCGCCGCTGTCCGGCGCGGCAATCGCGCGCCGTTCCTGCAGATCGAATTCGAGGTTGGCGACGATGCGCTCGGCGTCGTCGCTGGCAGCGGCGGCAGTGTCGGCGGCGCGGCGGGGAGTGCCGTCCAGCCGGGCCAGCAGCGCCCAGCCATCGTCGAGCGCAGCGCAGGCGCGCTGGCTGTGGCGGGCACGCCGCGCCTGCTCGCTGCGGCCGAGCGCCAGCCCGGGCGCAGCGAGCGCCAGCGCCGGCATGGTGCTGACCTGCAAGTTAACCAGGTCAAGACGACGCCACAGTGCCTGCTGGCGGCGGAATTGCGGGGACCCATCGAGCGCCGCAGTTTGCGCCGTGTTCGCCGCCATCGTCTCATCTTGCAGCACGGCGGCGCGCAGCGCGGCCGTCAGGCACGGCAGCTCGAGGAACAGGCGGCGCAGGGCCGCGGCGTCGACGGCGGCCGGCGCTGGTGCTGGTGCTGGTGCTGGTGCTGGTGATTGTGATTGTGCTGGCGCCGCTGCAGGCGCCACTTCGGCATCCTGCTGCGCTTTTGGTGCACTGGCAACGCGCGCGGCCAGCATGGCGGCAAAATCAATGCGGTCACCGAGATCGACCGGCAGGCAATCGTCGAGCGTCACGCCAAAGCGCTGGTACAGCAGGCGGTTCAGGCCAGCGCGAAAGCGGTTCCATTCGGCCACGCTGGTGCAAGGCGGCAGCTCCAGCTGTCCTTGCGTCAATTGCTGCTGCAGCGCCGCTTCGAGGGCGGCGCAAAACGGCGCCAGCGCCAGAACCACCGCGCTGCCCTGCACTTCGCTGGCCAGGTAAAGGTCAAAGCGCTGCTGCGCCAGCCGCGGGTCAGACCCATCGATGACAAAGCACAGCTGCAGTCCCAGCTCGGGGGCGGCGGCAAAGGGCCGCAGCACGCAGTGGTAGGGACCGGGGTGAAACAGCCAGGCCGTCTCGTCCGGCTCGGGCGCCAGCGGCGCCGCAGCGCTGCTGCGGCGGCTGCGGCCGCCACCGGCGATCAGCACCGCATCGCAGGCGCTGCCCTGCACGCTGGCAGCGGGCACCGCGATGGCCAGCACGCTCTCGCCCAGCGCTGCATTGTCGGGCGGCGCGGCGCGGCGCGAGCGCTGCCACCAGCGGCTGGCCAGCTCGATCATCGCGCCGGCCCCGCCGGCGCCACCAGGGTCACCGGCGTCACCGTAAAGCGCGCCCCGTGCTGCTGGAAATGCAAGGCTGGCGCCAGCGCGCATGGCCACGCCTGTTCGCATTCGCCGTCGCCATCGAGGCGTCCCTGCAGCAGCAGGCCGCCGGCGCCGTCGCGCACTTCGATGAAGGGCGCGCCGTCGCCAGCGAGCAGGCGGGCGGCAAACGGCGCGGCGGCGTCGAGCTTGAGCACCAGCTGCCACTGGCCATCCTGCAAAACAAAGTGCAGCGCCCAGTGGCCGTCGTCGGTCTCGAGGACTGCCATCGAACTGTCAGCGCTGGCGGCAGCGCGCAGCATGCCGGCGCTGGCGCTCCACGGCGTCGCCCGCATGCCATCGGCCAGCAGGCGCAGGCGCCGCAAAGTCAACGGCGAGCCCGCCAGCGCCTGCGCTTCGGCGCTGCGCAAGGGGCAGCTGCCATCGATGGCCGCACACAAGGTGGCGTCACTGAGCACCAGATAATCACCGTCGACGCGGCGCGCCAGCAGCGCCGCGCCAGCGAGCTTGCGCGCCAGGGTGGATGAATCGCTTACCCGCTTGTTCACTGTGCTCTCCTGATTGGTTCATCGGTGCCGCCGCCCGGCCGCGGCCCGGCCTGCGTACCGGCCTGCAGCGCCGCGATGGCACTGTCGCGCCGCTTGCGCAGGGTTGGCAGCGAGACGCCGTCGAGGGCCGCCAGCTGGGCCATGGTGGGCAGCTCGCCGCTGACGCCGTCGAGCCATTCGGCCCGGTAGCAGTCGTCGCGTGCCCCGACCAGCTTCAAATAGACCGCCAGCTGCACCGGCAGCGAACAGCCGGCCATCGCCCGCGCCGCCCAGAGAGCAGCGTCGCCGGCCAGCAGCGCCACTGAAACGTAGCTGGGGGGCGCTGAAAGTGCGCTGCGCGCTGCACTGTGGTCGGCGCCATCGGCATCGGCATCGGCATCGGCAGCGGCGGCGGCGGCGGGCCGGGCCAGCACGCGCCCGCCATCGCCGTCATCATCGACCGCGTCGTCCAACACCCGCGCCAGATCGTCCAGCCAGGCGCTGGCGTCGGCGGCATCCTGCTGCCACGGGCCGTCGCCGTTGGCCGACAGTTGTTCATAGTCGCCGATTTCCGCCAGCATGGCGGCGATTTTATCGGGGCTGTTTTTTAAATTGGCAAAACGCTTCGAGTGGGTGTGCAGCGGGCCAGCGGCACCGGTGAAGCGCTCGCGCGAGGCGCTCCAGGCGATCAGCCACGCCGCCTGGCAGTCGCCGATCGACTTCATCTGGCGCACTTCAATGGGGGCGGCAGCGGCATCGACGGCGCGCCCTAGAATCGCCGCCACCTGCTCGGGCGCCTCGCGCCAGCTGTCGAACAGGCGGGCAATGTCGGCATATGCGGTGTCGAGCATGCGGTAAGCGTACATGCGGTTGGCGCTGCACGGGCGGCCGCAGGCGACGATGTAATTGTCGCAATCGACCTTGTCGCGCAGGAGCGCATACATATCGTTGAATTTTTTGCGCAGCATGGCCTCGCCGCCGGGCTGCTGCCAGAAATGGCCCAGACGGGCCGCGTCGGCGCCAAGCGCCGCCGCCAGGGCGTGCCAGTCGGCTGGCCGCGCCTGCAGCTCGCACAGCAGCGCCAGCGCCAGTTCCAGCACGCTCTCGCCATAGCTGTTGCCATCGGCGGCGGCGCGTGGCTGGCGGGCGCTGGCGCGCAAGGCGCCGCTGCAACGCTCGATGTAGTCGTCCAGGCAGTCCGCCAGCGCGGCGCTGGCGCTGTTGTTAACGTTGACGTTGACAATCCGTGCGGGCAGGCCAGCGGCGCAGGCCTGCAACGAACACTGCCCCAACAGTTTTCGCACCAGTTCCCAGCCGTGTTCCTGATACCGTGTTCCCGGCAGACGCATACCTTCCCCGTTCCAATGCCCATGACGGGCGCATGGAAATCATGCCACAGATTGGCGCCCGGGCAGCCGCACGTCAGCCCCCTATTTACCCCTCTGTTTGGGCTTCTCGCCGGCGCTGGCCGCCAGCACCGCAGCGATCATCGGCGCCGCATGTTCGCCGCCGCTGCCCGCCGAGTGGCTGACAAACGCCGCCAGCGCCAGCCGGTGCGTCTGCCCTGGCAGGCTGCCCGCTTCCAGCCAGCCGGTGAACCAGACCGTGGCGGCGCTGCCGTCGCCGGTGGGGGCGGTACCGGTTTTGCCAAACAGACCGCGCCGCACGCCAGCGAGGCGCACATCGGCAAAGGCGCTGGCGGCGGTGCCGACATCGACCACCCCTTTCATGCCGGCGCGGATGCGCTCGAGGCGCACGCCGAGCGCCTGCGCGGCCGCTGGCCTGGCCGCGCGCTGGTCCAGTGCCAGCAGCAGGCGCGGTACCACCACACTGCCCTGGCCGACGGCGGCGGCGGCCAGCGCCATCTGCAGCGGCGTGACCTGCATGCGCAGGCCGATCGCCATCTGCCGCAGTTCGTGGCGGCTGTGCACCGGGTCGATGTTCGATGCGCTCGCCTGCAGGGCATCCCACTGGCCCCAGCGAAAATCGGCTGGCAACAGGCCGCCATCGAGGCGCAGCGCCGTGCCAAAGCCCAGCCGGCGCGCCATGCCGACAATCGGCCGCACGGCATCGAGGGCGCCCGGCTCGAGCGCCTGCAGGTCGGGCACGCCGCCATCGGCACGGCCAAACAGGCTGCCGTCGCTCAGTTCAGCGAGCCAGGCAAACCAGGTGTTTTGGCTGAAGGTCAGCGCCTGCGCCAGCCCCAGCCGGCCATTGGCGGCGTGGCGCTCCAGGCTTTGCCGCTGGTAGTTGGTGATGTGGGCGCTGCGCTCTTGCATGGGATAGATGGCGGCACTGGTATCGAACGCAAAGCCGTGCTGGCGCGCCAGGCGATTGATGTCGGCCAGCGGCTGGCCGGCCAGCAGGGCGTCGAGGCGGGCATCGCCCTGCGCCGCCTGCTCCAGGCCCAGCGCGCTGATCACCTTGAAGGTCGAGCCAGGGCTGGCGTGGGCGCCGCCATCGTGCTGCAGGGCGGGCAGACGCAGCGGGCTGCGGGCCGGATCGCTGCGGTCGAAATTGCGCACCTCGAGCCAGTTGGCGGCATTGACGGCCACGCCCCCGGCGCCGGCGGCGGCCAGGATGTCGCCGTTTTCGGCGTCGATGATGACCATGCCCGCATGGCGGCCGGGCGGCACCGGCTGGGCCCCTGTGCAGCTGACGCCATCCCAGCGGCCGTGACGCATGCCGATGCAGTCGACGGCGCCGTTGCTGGCCGCCTGCAGGGCCAGATCGAGGCTCAGGCGGGCATGGTGGCCGGCGCCCGGCGCCGGTGGCGGCAGGCGCGCCAGCATGCCGGCCACACTGCTGGTGTGATCGGCGCCCAAGCCCAGCAACGGCGCCAGGCCGGCAGCGCTGGCAGCGGCACTGGGGGCGCCATCGGCCCACAGGGAGACGCCGTTGCGGTCGACCAGCGCGATGGGGCCGGCGGGACCGGCGGGGCCGGCGGGGCCGGCTGAAGCGGCGGTGCTGGCAGCTGGCGACACCGGCGCGGCGCTCGCCAGTGGCTGCCAGTCAAGCTGGCCGTCAGTGACCCGCAGGTGGCGGTACTGCTGGTCGGCCGGCTGCGCCAGCGCGGCCATGTCCAGCGGCGCCACCGCCAGCGACACGCTGCGCGCGCCCGGCAACACATCGAGCAGCAGCAGCTGGGCGGCGTCGGCGCCAGTGCCAGTGCCAGCAGCAGTCCCAGCGCAAGCGCGGCCATCGCAGACGGCGCGGCGCTGGCGGATGACGGCACCAGTGACGGCGCTGGCGCGGCCGATCAGCATCAGTTCAATCGGTGCATTAACGGCAGCCGGCGTGACGTTCAGGGTCAGCCGCACCGCTCCGGCGGCGGCGGCGGCCGGCCAGCGTTCGATGCGCTGCCAGGGTTGCCAGCCCGGGGCGACGCCGGCAAACAGGCGCGTCGCCGCCGCCGGCATGGCAGTACTGATGCTGGCGCGCTCGCCAGCGACTTCGGCCTGCCAGGCCGACGCTGCGGCCGACGCTGGCAGGCGCCATGCCAGCAGATGCTGCTCACCATTAAAAATACGTAGCTGTTCGCGCAGGTAGGCGCCATCGGCCATGCGGTACAGGTGCTTGTAGAGCCTGCGGGCGCCGTCATCGAACTGCACCGCGTCCCAGCTGGCCAGTTCGGCCGCGCGCGCCGGCGCCGGTGCGGCGCGCCACGCCGGCAGGTCGCGTGGCGCCAGTTCGGCCAGCCCGCCGGCGCCCAGCCGCAGCATGCCGCGCGCGCGCAATTGCGTGAACAAGGCGTGGTCTTCCAGATCGGCGGCGGCGGCGCCAGCGACCTGGTAATCGCCCGGCGCCAGCCAGGCCGACAGCGACGCCGACGCCTTGTCGCGCGCATATGCCGTGATTTGCCCGCGCGCGCCGCCAACGCCAGTGCCGCCAGTGGTGCCAGTGGTGCCAGTGGCGCCGCCGCGCACCACTTGCAGCAGCAACTGGCCGGCGCCACAGCGACCGCCGCCCGGCGCCGATGGCGCTTGTCCCTGGCGCTGAAAGTGGATCGCGGCTGCGCCCCAGACCAGCCAGCCGTCGCCATGGAAGGCAACTGCGCCGTGCTCGCCGCCGGCGTTGCCAGCATTGGCATCGGCAGCGGCAGCGGCACCAACCCAGCTGGTAGCGGCGCTGGCGCCCTCCCAGCGCAGCTGCAGGGGTTCGCCGGTCACGCCGGGATTGCCGCTGATGCGCACCTTCGGCATCGCACTGTCGGCGCTGCCGAGTACCACTGCGCGCAGCGCGGGGGCGGCGCCGGCGCCAGCCCAGCGGACGACGTCAGCGAACGGGTAGCCGATCCGCAGCGGCACCATGGGGAGCCGCGCCGCCGGGCTGGCGCTGCCAAGCTGCTGGCACAGGTCGATGCGCAGCAGCGGCGCGGCGCGGGTGCCGGCGCCCAGCACCAGCACGCTGGCACTGCCGCGCTGCAGCACCTCGATGCTGCCATCGGCCGGCACCGTCAGGGCGGCGCCCGGTAGCAGGGTCTGAAATGCTGCTAGCGGGCGCACGACACCCGCCGCCGGCGCGCTGGTGAGCTCGACCGCGCGCGCCAGGCTGTGTGCATGGCGGACGATGACGACGGCGCCGACGCTGGCGGCCAGCACGCCGGCCATACTGATCCACCACGCGGCACTGCCAGCCGGCAGGCGCGCCGGGCGCAGCGCGGCAGCAGTAGCCACTGCGGCGGCGGCCTTGACTGAAGGGCGCACCGCTGGCCCCCTGCGCTGCAGGTTGCGCGATCGCCGCCAGGCCACGCGGTGGGCCCGGACCGCCTGCAAAAAAGTTCGAATCGCGCCTGCCATGGTGTCCTGTGGGGTGCCGTTGACTCAATTAAAACAGCGTTAAAACAGCGTTAAAGCAGCGTTTAAACAGCCTAAAAACAGCGCGCCGGTCCAGCTGCGCTGCCTGCACGGGCTTAGCGGAGGGGCGCTGAAACAGCAGCCGCATTTGGTCGCCGCCATGCGCATTCCGGCGCGTCCGATCTGCCGTCTGTCGCACGGCGCTGGCGCGCTGCCGGTCAGCTGCCTACAGTGAAGCATCCACCGACCACCTTGAGAGGCCAGCCATGAACATCCTGCACCATGCCGAAGCCGTGTTTACCCTCGCCGCCGCGCTGGCAGTGGGCAGCGCCAGCATGCTGCCGCAGCACACGGCCGACGCCGCTGCCTCTGCCGCGGCCGCGGCTGCGGCCGCGGCTACAGCAGCAACCCCGCGCGCGACCGCCGTCGCCACCCCGTCACACGTAGCGGTGGTCAAGGTGGCGGCACGGCGCCTGACGCCCGCGCAAAAAATGCGTTCGCTGGCAGATGAACGGGCACTGGCGCGGGCGGCAGCGGCGCCGCGCGGTTAAAAAGCGGGCATGTGCACGCACCTGCGGCGACCTGCACCGAGCTGTTTCAGTTGTAAGTTTCTGCTTCAACGCTGCGCAAGCCAAAGGGAGATTGCTATATTGAGGCCGTTGGAACACATCCTCGGAGACACCTCATGAAACGCACTCTCAGTATCAGTATCGCCGCCCTGATCGCCGTCAGCGCCGCCGCCTGGTTGCCACTGCCGGCGCTGGCCCAGTCGGGCGTGAGCCTGATCATCAACACCGCGCCGCCGACGCCGCGCTTTGAAACCGTGCCGGCCGCACGCCGCGGCTACGCCTGGGCGCCCGGCTACTGGAACTGGGACGGCCACCGCCACGTCTGGATGGCCGGTCACTGGGAGCCGGCCCGCGAAGGCCATCAATACCGCGCCAACGAATGGATCCGCGACGGCGGCGGCTACCGCCTGCAGCAGGGCGGCTGGTACCCGGTGGTGGCAGCGACCCGCTATGACGAGGTGCGGGTGGCACCACCACCACCGCGCTTTGAGCGCGCCCCCAGCGGCCGCAATGGCTATCTGTGGCAACCCGGTTACTGGGACTGGCACGGCAACCGCTACGAGTGGGTGCAGGGCGTCTGGGTGGCCGACCGCCCCGGCTATGTCTATTCGCGTCCGCAGTGGATCGAACGCGGTGGCCGCTGGGTCTTCGATCAGCCGCGCTGGACGTCGCGCGATGGCCGTGACCGCGACCACGACGGTGTGCCCGACCGCTTCGAACATGGCCGCGACCGTGACCGCGACGGCATTCCCGACCGCCTCGAACACAATGGCCGCCGCGACAACGACCACGATGGCGTCCCCAATCGCGTCGACCGCGACCGCGACGGTGACGGTGTGCCGAACAACCGCGATGCGCGGCCGGACAATCCGCGCCGCAACTAACAGCCAGACCACAACGAGACAGTAACGAGACAATAACGAGACAACACCGTCAAGGCAGGCCGCCGATCAGCACGATCGGCGGCCTGCCTTTTTGTCGTCAATGAACGGAAAAATGTTGCGCCGGCAGAGCAGCAATGTAGACAGCAATGCTATGCTTCGGCGGTGCCTTCGTGCGTGTTTTTGTGCGTGTCTTTGTGCGTGTCTTTGTGCGTGTTTTTGTCATTTTTTTGTCCGTGTCTTCGTCCATGTCTTCGCCCATGTCTTCATCCATGTCTTCCTCCGTCTGTTCGCCCATGTCTTTGCCTGTGTTGCTACCCTTGCCTGCGCCTGCCCTGCCCGACCAATGCGCTGCGCTTGCCGCCCTCGCCTATCGCAGGGAGCGCAGCGCCAGCCGCCGGCTGGCCGCCCGCGACGGCTGCAGTTACGAGGCGGCGTTGCAGGCGACCCTGTGCAGCGCCGCCGGTGGCGCGGCCAGGCTGCCGGCAATGCTGGCGCAGCGCGCCGCCGTGCTGCAGACGCAACTGGACAAGACGGCCGCCCGCGTGCGACAGCGCGCAACCGTGCTGGCGCGCCGCCAGCATCACCACGATGGCACCCTGACCCCGTGGCGCGGCTGGTTCGATGGCTCGGCCTGGCCCAATCCGGGCCGCTGCGGCATCGGCGCCCTGCTGACCGGACCGGATGGCCAGCAGTTCTCGCTGTCGCGCGCGGCCGGCCATGGCAACAGCAGCGAAGCGGAATACCGCGCCCTGATCGCACTGCTGGAAACAGCGCTGGAAGCAGGCGCCGACCGCCTCACCGTGTATGGCGACAGCAAGGTGGTGATCGACGACGTCGGCGCCCCGGCCAGTGCGCAGGCAGCCTCGCTGGCGCCGCTGCGGCAGGTGGCGCAGGCACTGCTGGCCGGTCTGCCGCAGGTAACGCTGCGCTGGATTCCACGCCACCGCAACGGCGCCGCCGATGCCCTGTCGCAGCAAGCGCGACGCTTGACCGGCGTGCCACACCAGGCCACCGATGCGTGACGCCGTCGCCCCCTCGCTGGCCGCCTGGCAGCCGGTCCTGATCGCCATCGCCAGCGCCGCTTCTGTGAATGACAACGACGGCGCCCACGACCTCCATCACCTGCACCGTGTATGGACCAATGCCGAGGCGCTGATGGCTGCCGGTTCAGGTGCCGATGCTGATGCTGATCCCCTGATCGTCATGGCCGCCTGCTATCTGCACGACCTGGTCAACCTGCCGAAAAACCACCCTGAACGGGCCACTGCGTCGCGCCTGTCAGCCGCCCGCGCCGTCGCCGCGCTGGCGGCCGCCGGCTTTCCCGCTGCGCGCCTGCAGGCCGTCGCCCATGCCATCGAAGCGCACAGTTTTTCGGCGGCGCTGCCGGCGCGCACGCTCGAAGCGCGCCTGGTGCAGGACGCCGACCGCCTCGACGGCCTCGGCGCGATCGGCCTGGCGCGGCTGTTTTATATCGCCGGCCAGATGGGCAGCGCGCTGGCGCACGCGCTGGACGACCGCGCCTATGCACTCGATCACATCGTCGTCAAGCTGGCCAGGCTGCCGGCGCTGATGCAGACCGCTGCCGGCCGCGCACTGGCCGGACAGCGACTGGCGCGGCTGCTGGCGTTCAGGGATGAATTTGCCCTCGAGTGGGGCCGTGCGCCGTGAGTGGACCATGAGTGCGCCATGAGTGCGCCATGAGTGCGCCATAAGTGCACCATGAGTGCAGCGCTGGTCAACCCGGTCGTCTTCGGCGCCGTCCTCGCTGGCGCTTTTCTCCACGCCGGCTGGAACGCCAACGTCAAGGCGCGCTCTGAGACCGTCTTCATGACCATGGCCGTGGCAACCGCCGCCGCTGTCATTGCTGCCCTGCTGCTGCCCTCGCTGGCATCGCCGGTACCGGCCAGCTGGTCAGCTGGTCATGTATCGCTGCCTCGACTGCGGTCGACTAGCCACCTCAGGGAAGCGCTGCTTCATTATGGCCGATGGAATCGGTCACCAAAGCGTTTTTAAGAAAACGCAGCCAGCAGCGCGCAATACCGCAGCCATGCCGGCAATGCCAGCAATGCCGGGGCATGGCGGGTATTGGCAACGCAGCCGGACGCTTTTTCAGGATGCCCGGTCCGCCGTCATGAATGAATCCGTGCTTGCCTAGCGTGGTCGCCGGCGGCGCCGTGCTGATGCGCCTGGCCTGAGCCCGCATGACCCGCGCCCGCCTGACTACCCGCGCTGGCGCCACCCCGCTATAATTGCCCCTCATTTAAGTTGAAAGGGCGACATCGTGTCCGACCGTCTCAAGGTATTGCCGCAGTACCTGCTGCCAAAGCAGGCGCTCACCAGCTTTGCCGGCCGCGTGGCCGGCGCCAAAGGTGGCGCGTGGACGACCAATCTGATCAAATGGTTCGTCACCAAGTACGGCGTCGACATGAGCGAAGCCGTCAATCCCGACATTGCCAGCTACAGCAGCTTCAACGAATTTTTTACCCGCCCCCTGCGCGCCGGCGTGCGCCCGCTGGCCGCCGCTGCCTTCGTCTGCCCGGTCGACGGCGCCATCAGCCAGATCGGCGCCATCGATGACCACCAGATTTTTCAGGCCAAGGGCCACCGCTTTAGCACCACCGAACTGGTTGGCGGCGACGCCCGCCTGGCATCGCACTTCCAGCATGGCAGCTTCGCCAACCTGTATCTGAGCCCGAAGGATTACCACCGCCTGCACATGCCGTGCGACGGCCGCCTGATCCGCATGATCTATGTGCCGGGCGCACTGTTCTCGGTCAACCCCACCACCGCGCGCGGCATTCCCGGACTGTTCGCCCGCAACGAGCGGGTGGTCTGCGTGTTCGAATCGAAGGCGCATGGCCAGTTCGTGCTGGTGCTGGTAGGCGCCACCATTGTCGGCAGCATGCAAACGGTGTGGCATGGCGTGGTCAACGCCACCCGCCCGGGGCGGCTGTGCGAATGGACCTACGACGACCAGCAAATCGAACTGAAACAGGGTGACGAGTTTGGCCGCTTCCTGCTCGGCTCGACCATCGTCATGCTGTTCCAGGCCGATACCATCGCTTTTAATCCGGCATGGGGACCGGAACGCCCGATCCGGCTGGGCGAGATGATGGGGTCACAGCCAGCCGCCACATAGGACGCTCAGGCGAGCAGCCTGGCTCTGGCTTCCTCGCACGACAGCGACTGCATCATGTCGAGAAACGCCCGCGTCTTGGCCGGCATCAGCCGCCTGCCAGGAAACACGGCCCACCCCGTCACCGCCGGCAAATCCCATTCAGGCAGTACCCGTACCAGCTCGCCTTTTTTCAGATAGGGCGTGGCGAACAGGTCAGAGCTGGCAGCGATACCGGCGCCGGCGCAGGCAATACGCGCCAGCAGGTCCGGCGAATTGGCGGTCAGCTTGGCCGGCAGTGGCCGCGACCACTGCACCTTGCCGCGCGTGAGCTGCCACGGATGGGCGCCGCCATTGCGGCTCAACAGACACAACAGGTCGTGCTGCTCGAGGTCGTCGGGCGACTCCGGCAAGCCGCGCATGGCCAGATAGGCAGGCGCCGCATACAAGCCGATGCGCTCGAAGGTGATGCGGCGCGCCGCCAGCGTGGCGTCGTCCGGCAGGTCGCCCATGCGAATGGCGACATCGAAGTTTTCCGCCACCAGGTCGACCCGCCGCGGCGACAGGTCCAGCTCGAGCGTGATGGCCGGATAGCGCACCATGAAAGCTGCCAGCAGGCCCGATAAGCCCAGATTGGCAAAGTCGCTCGGCATCGACAGCCGCAGTTTGCCGCTCGGTTCCTGCTGACGGTGCTCGGCCAGCGCCGCCACCGCTTCGACCTGCTGGGCTACCTGGCGCGCGTGTTCGAGCAGGCTGTCGCCAAATTCGGTCAGCACCAGGCGCCGCGTGGTGCGCTGGAGCAGCCGCTCGCCCAGGGTCGCTTCAAGCAGCGCGATGCGGCGCGAGACGGTTGACTTGGGCAAGTTGAGGCGCACTGCCGCCTTGCTAAAACTGCCAGTGTCAGCGATGCGGGCAAACAGCAGCAAATCATTCGGATCGATCATGGATTGTTCCATTGGCGAGATAATGTTATCCATTTTACGGCCTATCTTGAGTCAAATGGAACTGCTACAGTGGCCTACATCAAATTCCACCACAACTACAATTGACTGAGGAAAACTATATGAACATTCTGCAAATTAATTCCAGCGCCCGCAGCAGCGGTTCCGAATCGACCCGCATGGGCGACAAACTCGTTGCCGGCCTGGTCGCTGCGAATGCCGGTGCGTCGGTAGTGCGCCGCGACCTCGCCAGCGAACCCCATCCGGTGATCGACGAAGCGACCCTGGGCGCCCTGTTCACCCCGGCCGATCAGCGCTCGCCGGCGCAGGCTGCGCGCGTGGCCCTCGACGATGCTCTGATCGCCCAGCTGCAGGCAGCCGACGTCATCGTCATCGGCGCGCCCATGTACAACTTTGGCATCACCAGCCAGCTCAAGACCTGGTTCGACGCCATCGCCCGTGCCGGCGTGACCTTCCGCTACGGCGCCAACGGCCCCGAAGGCCTGTTGACGGGAAAAAAAGTCTACGTCAACCTGTCGCGTGGCGGCGTGCACCGCAATGGCGCCAGCGACTCGCAAGTGCCGCACCTGAGCACCTTCCTCGGTTTTCTCGGCATGACCGATGTGACGTTCCTGTACAGCGAAGGCCTCGGCATGGGTCCTGACGCCGTCGCCCAGGCGCAGGCTGACGCTGACGCCCAGATCGCCGCCGTGCTGGCGTAAGCGCCGCCGTCTGGCAGCAAGGCGCCGGTCAGTCGATGCGGCGCCTTTTTTGTATGTAACAGGAGCCGAATTTGGAACCCCCCTTGGAAAACCCCGTGCAAAACCCCGTCAACAACGGCACCCTCGCCACCCACGCCTACAGCGTGCGGGCCCCGCGCGGCGTCGAGCGGCTCATCGCCGGCCAGTTCGTGATGGATGGCGCCGGCGTGCGCATCAACCGGGTGCTGACGCAGTCGCTGCAGCGTCGCCTCGATCCCTTCCTGATGCTCGACGCCTTCGGCAGCGACAAGCCGGGCGACTACATCGCCGGCTTCCCCGAGCATCCGCACCGCGGTTTCGAGACCATCTCTTACATGATCCATGGCCGCATGCGCCACAAGGACAGCGCCGGCCATGAAGGCTTGATCACCGATGGCGGCGTGCAGTGGATGACGGCCGGGCGCGGCGTGGTGCACTCGGAAATGCCCGAGCAGAACGAGGGCTTGATGGAAGGTTTCCAGTTGTGGCTGAACCTGCCGGCGCGCGACAAGATGAGCAAACCGTGGTACCGCGACATCCCGGCCGAGCAGCTGCCGCAGGTGACAACACAGGGCGGCGCAGTGGTCCGGGTGATCGCCGGCAGCAGCCATGGCGTCGCCGGTGCCGTCACCCGCGACGGCAGCGAGCCGGTGTACCTCGACATCGCACTGCCGGCCGGCGCCAGCTTCGAGCAGCAGCTGCCAGCAGGGCACAACGCGTTTATCTATGTGTTCCGTGGCGAAGCGGTGGTCGAAGGCAAAGCGGTGCCAGCGACCCGCATGGCCATCCTGGCCAACCCCGCCGGCGCCGACGGTGTGCGCATCCACGCCGCCAGCGACTTGCGGGTGCTGCTGATTGCCGGCCGGCCGCTGGGCGAACCGATCGCCCAGTACGGGCCGTTCGTCATGAACACCCAGGCCGAGCTGCAGCAGGCGGTCGAAGACTTCCGCGCTGGCCGCTTCGAAGGCCTCGCGCAAAGCTGAGCCGACCGGGGGCGGCCAGCGCCCCCGTCGTTTGCGCTACACTGCCGCCATGCCCCTTCTCGACACGCTCGCCGCTGGCCTCGCCCACCTGTCCCGCATCTGCGGCTTCGACACCATCGATGGCTTCCCGCCCGGCCACCCCTACGCCAGTACGCGCTGGAACCGCGCGTATTTCGACATCGCCTCCGACACCAAAGCGGAAAAAATCGAGCGCATCCTGGCCGACGCCATCACCAACACCCCGCTGGTGTTTGCCCATATCAGCCACCCTACCCCCGCCATGCAGCGCGCGTTAATCGCCGTGATCGAGGCGGTGATGCGGCGCGGCGACCCCACCGCGCTGGTCACCCTGCTGATTGCCGCCTACGATGCACCGCACACGATCGAAGCGGTGCCGGGACTGCGCCGGGCAATTGAAGACAGTCGCGCTGGCAATCCATCGATGCGTGCTTTCGCCGTGCTGGAATTTTTAGGGCAGATGCAGGCGCCGTTCGGCGTCATCGATATGATCGACCAGCAGCGCCTGCCCGCGCCTTAGCGTTTCAAGGGCAGGTAACGCGCGCGCAAGGCCATGCAGGGCGCTTCCACCAGCGTGTAGAGCAGCGCCCCGCCCAGCAGCGACAAGCCCATCAGCATGACAATCGCCAGCGGCGATTCGGCGCCAAAGCCGGCCGCTGCCAGCGGTCGCGCCGCCAGCACGCTGATTTGCCGGTGCACCAGGTAGATGGCATACGACCACAGCGCCAGGCGCTGGCAGCCGGGCACGCGCCGTGCCGCCAGGCGCGCCGATGGATCGAGCGCTGCCAGCAGCAGCAAACCGAAGCCCAGCGCCAGCAGCGGGTAGCCGAAGACGGTGACGGCAAAATCATAGCGGTCAGCGAGAAACCAGCAGGCCGCCAGCGCCAGCACGGCAGCGCCCAGCGCCAGCGCCAGCTCGCCATGGCGGGTCAGTCGCTGCCACAGAAGCGGGTGAAAATTTTTCAGCAGCGCCAGCGCCACGCCGGCGAGCAGCTCGTCGAGCCGGCACACGGAGGCATAGTAGATGTAGGTGAAGTAGGCCGCTTGCGCCTGCACGGCACCGGCGCCGCCGACGCCGACATTGGCGTCGACATTGACATGCAGACGCCACAAGCAGCCGCGCGCCACCAGGCCCACCAGCACGGCCGCCGCCAGCGCCGCCCAGCCCAGCGCCAGGCTGCGCCGCTGCGCCGCCAACGCCAGTGCCAGCACCGGCAGCACCACATAAAACTGCTCTTCGATGCACAGCGACCAGGCATGCGAAAAAGCGCTGCCCGGCACCAGCAGGATATTCTGGGTAAACGATATAAACCGCCACAGCGGCAGCAACGGGGCGCCGTCGGCAAACCACGGCCACAGGTAGTACAGGGCCAGCACCACGTAAAAATTCGGCAGTGTGCGCAGCAGGCGGCGGCCATAAAAACGCGTTAGTGAAAAGTGGCCAGGGCCAGCCAGGGCGGCAAAGATCTGGTTGCCGATCAGGTAGCCGGACAGGGCAAAAAACAGGTCGACGCCGACCCAGCCGATCTCGCCGAGCCAGCCGAAGGTGGCGCGCTCGCTGACGAACAGGACGTAGTGGTGCAGCACCACCAGGGTCACCGCCAGCGCGCGCAGGGTGTCGAGGCCGTGCAGGCGCGGCGGAGCAGGCGGGGGCGAAAACGGCGACGGCGGCATGGGCGAACAGGGTGGCGGACCCTGGTCATGGGGAGCTGCGATTGTAGCCGACCACGGCGCGCTCGTCGACGCCGGCGATTCCCGCTAAAATATGCGATCTAGCTCACCACGTAAAGTTGACCCGCAATGACCCAGCCCAGCCCGCGCGACCTCCAATTCAAATCGATCAACTACACGGGACTGGACAAGGGCGCGCGCCTGATCGTCACCGGCGCCGTGCACGGCAATGAAACCTGCGGTACCCGCGCCATCGAACGGGTGATGGCGCAGATCGATAGCGGCGAACTGGTGATTGCCCGCGGCAGCGTGACCTTCGTCCCGGTCACCAACCCGCTGGCGTACCGGCTCGAACAGCGCTCGGGCCAGCGCAACCTGAACCGCAACCTGTTCCCCAACGACGACCCGCAAGACTTCGAAGACCGGATCGCCAACTGGCTCTGTCCCCTGCTGGCCCGGCACGATGTGCTGCTCGACCTGCACTCGTTCAATGCTGACAGCGAACCGTTCGTCATGGTCGGCCCGCCGAATAACGATGGCCCCCTGCAGCCGTTCGCGCACGCTGACCAGGAGCGCGCACTGGCCAAGCGGCTCGGCGTGCGCCGCTTTGTCGACGGCTGGCTGGCCACTTACGGCGCCGGCGTGCAGCGCCGCCTGAGCGATGCGTCGCAATTGCAAACGGTGCTGCGCTACGGCGTCGGCACCACCGAATTCATGCGCAGCACCGGCGGCTACGCCTTGACGCTCGAATGCGGCCAGCACCGCGACCCGCAGGCGCCCGCGGTGGGCTACCGCGCCATCATCAATACGCTGGCCCACCTGGGCCTGATCGATGCGCCAGCGCCAGCGGCCGTTGCCGCCGCCGACATCGAAGCGCTGTCGATGGTGGTCGTCCATGACAAACTCGACAAGGCCGACAGCTTCGCCCGCACCTGGCGCAGTTTCGACGAAGTACGCGTCGGTACCGTGATCGGCACGCGCGCCGATGGCACTTCGGTGCGGTCGGAACTCGACGGCCGCATCCTGTTTCCGGACGTGAATGCGGGCGCCAACCAGGAATGGTATTACCTGACCACCGCCAACCCGGCGTTTGCCAAGGACTGACAGGGCACGGCACAATGTGTCGCAAGACCGACAATAATGTGTCTAAAATATTGCACTTTTGCGCTCTTTAATATGAGAAGATCATGAACATCTGATTTAACTGGTGGGTTATGCGATTTGCTGACGGCGCCTGTTGCGTATTGATGTTGCTTGGCCTGGCTTGCTGCCCCGCGCGGGCGCGGTTGACGGTGCCTATCATTGCCCAGGAAAGTGTGGCGCCCAAGTGGATACCGGGCGAAGGCAAGCCGCAGGGTATCTGTGCTGACCTGCTGGCGGCCATCGAGCGGCTCGATCCGGCGATCCGCTTCGTCGGCCACCAGCAGGTGCGCTCGCTGGCAGTCATTGAAAGCAGCCTGGCGCGCGGCGATGTCTGGGCCGCCTGCGCGCTGGTCGATTCACCGGGTCGGCGCCGCATCGCCGTGCGCATCAGCGTGCCCCTGTACGACGCCGTCTACCGGCTGGCCGCCGCCGCCGGCGACGATGGCACTGTGACCAGCCTGGCCGAGCTGGCGCGCGCCAAGACGCTGGTGAACACCCCGCGCGGTTCCGGCTATATCGACGAACTCAAAGCGCTCGGCATGGAAATCGATGACAGCACGGGCGACAGCGTCACCAATTTACGCAAGACTATCCACGGCCATGGCCGCTACACCTATTTGAACGAAGCGAGCATGTTGTATTACATGCGCACCGCCGGACTCGACCAGCATCTGACGCTGCTGCCAACCCGCTTCGGGACCGGCTCCCTGTATTTCTGGGTGAGCCATCGCGCCAGCCCGGCACTGGCGCCGGCCATCGAGGCGGCCCTGGCCACGCTCAAGGCGAGCGGCGAACTCGGGCGCATCTGCGGGCGCTGGACCAGTGCCCGCTAACACGGCCGGTGCGCTGCGCCGTTCAGGCAGGCGTAAGCAGTTTGAGGCCGGCGATGCCGGCGACGATCAAGCCGATCGACAGCAGGCGCAGTGCACCGGCCGACTCGCCCAGCACCAGCATGCCGAAAATCGCCGTGCCGACGGTGCCGATGCCGGTCCAGACCGCGTACGCTGTTCCCAGCGGCAAGTGGCGTAAGGCCAGCCCCAGCAAGCCGACACTGGCCGCCATCGCCGCCAGCGTCAAGCCCGACGGCACCAGCCGGGTGAACCCTTCGGTGTATTTGAGGCCGACCGCCCACGCCACTTCCAGCAATCCCGCCACCACCAGCAACAACCAGCTCATACCCGCTCCTGAAAAATCATGCGCCATGCGAAAAGCGTGACAGGCCCGACCGTAGCACGGGGTGCCGATGCGGGCAAGCGGGCGCCGGCCAGGCGTGCACGGCGAATTCCGATCTCAGCCATAATCAATGTTCTTCGGGCAATAATAAGGATAGCGCATGAAGCACAGCATGAGCGCCGGCGACATCGGCATGGCGCTGGCCGTCGTCACCATTTGGGGTGGCAACTTCGTGGTCATCAAGCTGGGCTTGCGCGATTTGCCGCCCATCCTGTTTTCCGCCCTGCGCTTCCTGTTTGCCGCGCTGCCGCTGGTGCTGGTGATCAAGCCGCCGCGCACCTCGCTGCACCTGGTACTGATCTTCGGCCTGTTCCAGTTCGCCATCCAGTTCACCCTGCTGTTCACCGGCATCAAGCTGGGACTGCCAGCGGGCCTGGCGTCGCTGGTGGTCCAGTTGCAAGCGTTTTTTACCATCGGCCTGGCCGTGCTGCTGCTGGGCGAGCGGCCGCGCGCGGCGCAACTGCTGGGCGCGCTGGTGGCGCTGGCGGGGATGGGCGTGGTGGCGGCCAACCTGCAGGCGCGCGCCACCCTGATCGGCTTCGCCCTGGTGGTGCTGGCCGGGCTGTCGTGGGCGGTGGCAAATATCGCCAGCAAGCAGATGGGCAAGGCTGGCGCCAGCCGCCCTGGCGCGGCGGCGGCGCCCGTCAATGCGCTGGCGCTGATGGTGTGGGCGGCGCTGGTGGCGACGCCGCCGCTGTTGCTGGCGTCCTGGCTGGTCGAAGGCGAAGCGGCGTGGCGGCTGGCGGCGCACAATTTTAGCTGGCGCACGCTGGGCGCGGTGCTGTTTCAGTCCTATCCGAATACCTTGCTGGGGTTTGGCATCTGGTCGATGCTGATGCGCAAATACCCGACAGCCACCATCGCCCCGTTTTCCCTGCTGGTGCCGGTCGCCGGCATGCTCAGCGCCGCCCTGATCCTGGGCGAAACACTGCATGGCTGGGCCATAGGCGCCGGCCTGCTGGTGCTGGGCGGGCTGGCCTTAAACCAGTTCGGCGAACGCTGGTGGGCCATGCTGCGCCGCTGAGGGGCTGGACGTAAAACGCGCCACCTCCAGCAAAAAATCTGGACATATCGTAAAATAACGATATTAGGTTCGTAGAAACCCGATACAGGAAACCTCATGGATATCGACGCCATTGACGCCATTCACAAAGCACTAGCCAATCCCGTGCGGCGGCAAATCTTATTGTGGCTGAAAGAGCCACAGCATTATTTTTCGCACCAGGTGCATGGGCTGGAGATGGGCGTGTGTGCCGGCCTGATCGACCAGCGCAGCGGCCTGTCGCAGTCGACCGTGTCGGCGCACCTGGCCAGCCTGCAAAAGGCGGGCCTGATCAGCGCCCACCGGGTCGGCCAATGGGTCTATTACAAACGTAACGAAGCGGTCATTACGACCTTTCTCAATCAACTGCATCACGGACTTTAGGAGCTGTACCCATGACCACTCTTTTCGAACCCCTCGTCGTCGGCGACTTTACTTTACGCAACCGCGTCGTCATGGCGCCGCTCACCCGCGCCCGCGCCGTCGGTGGCGCCCGCGTGCCGAACGCCCTGATGGCCGACTACTATGTGCAGCGCGCCAGCGCCGGCCTGATCCTGTCGGAAGCGACCTCGGTGGTCGCACAAGGGGTCGGCTACGAAAACACCCCCGGCATCTGGTCCGATGAACAGGTGGCCGGCTGGAAAGTGGTGACCGACGCCGTCCACGCGGCCGGCAGCCTGATATTCCTGCAACTGTGGCACGTCGGCCGCATCTCCGACCCCAGCCTGCTCGGCGGAGATGCACCGGTGGCGCCCAGCGCCATCGCCGCCGCTGGCCACGTCAGCCTGCTGCGCCCCGAGCGCGCCTACCCGCTGCCGCGCGCGCTGGAAACGGCCGAGGTCGCCGGCGTGGTGGCGGCATTCCGCAAGGGCGCCGAAAACGCCAAGCTGGCCGGCTTTGACGGCGTCGAAATTCACGGTGCGAATGGCTACCTGCTCGACCAGTTCCTGCAAGACAGCACCAACACCCGCACCGACCAGTACGGTGGCTCGATCGAAAACCGCGCCCGCCTGATGCTCGAGATTACCGATGCATGTATCGACGTATGGGGCGCCGGCAAGGTCGGCATGCACCTGGCGCCGCGCCGCGATGCCCACGACATGGGTGACTCGAACCCGGCCGCCACCTTCAGCTACGTCGCCCGTCAACTCAAGGCGCGCAACATCGCCTTCATCTGCGCCCGCGAAGCGATCGGCGCCGACAGCCTGGGTCCCCTGCTCAAGGAAACATTCGGCGGCGTCTACATCGCCAACGAATCGATGACGCGCGCATCGGCCGAGCAATTGATTAACGAGGGCAAGGCCGACGCCGTCGCCTTCGGCAAACTGTTTATTGCCAATCCAGACTTGCCGCGCCGCCTGCAGGAAGATGCCCCCATGAACCCACAACGGCCGCAGCTGTTCTACGGTTCGGGCGCTGAAGGTTACACCGACTACCCTGCCCTGCAGGCGTAAGTTGTCGGCATGACCGAGGGCACAGAGCGGCAGCCGCTCTGTGCCCTTTTTAATTGGTCGCCGACATGCATATCAATTCGCGATGTGCATCGGCAATATGCCATGCTATTCTTTTGGCACCATCAGCCGAAGGAACATCGTGATCCCATTTGCCCGCCGCCTCGCCGTCCTTGCCGTCTTCGGTGCCTTGAGCACTTTAGGCACATTGAGCACCTTCAGCACCTCCAGCGCCATGGCCGCCACCGCCCCTGTCGTGAGCAGCCGCGCCGTCAATACCTATCTGACCGAGCAGGATGCCGCCGCCCGCGCTGCGCGCGTCTCGCACGTGGCCTACGTGCTCGACTTTACGCTGACGGGCAAGGCCGATTTCGCCGCCACCAGCCGCATCGATTTCGACCTGACCGACGCCAGCGCGCCGCTGACGATCGATCTGGACAAGGCCAATCTGACTGCCGTCACCGTCAACGGCAAGGCCGTCGCCGCCGACTACAACCAGTTTTTCATCACCATTGCCGGCGCCGACCTGGTCGCCGGCCGCAACAGCGTGGTGGTGCAGTACACGCGTGCCCACAGCACCAACGGCGAAGGCCTGCACCGCATGGTCGATCCCGCCGATGGCAGGGTCTACACCTATTCGCACTTCGAGCCGGCCGCTGCCCACCAGATGTTCGCCCTGTTCGACCAACCCGACCTGAAGGCAACCTTTGAGCTGACCGTGACGGCGCCGGCCGACTGGGTGGTGGTGTCGACCCGCCGCGAAAGCAGCATCAGCGCGGTCACTGACAATAGCACTGGCAGCCCCAGCGCCGCCACGCGCCGCTGGAGCTTCCCCGTCTCCAAGGTCCTCAGCCCTTACAATTTTTCGCTGCACGCGGGGCCTTACAAGGTGTGGGAAGACCATAGCGGGCCCTATCCGATGCGCCTGTTCGCCCGCCAGTCGGTCGCCGCGCAGGTGGAACCGGGCGACTGGTTCAAGTTCACCAAGGCTGGTTTGACCTTCTTCGAGCAGTATTTTGGCGTGCCCTATCAGTGGGAAAAATACGATCAGCTGCTGGTGCCGGACTTCCTCTACGGCGCCATGGAAAACGCCGGCGCCGTCACCTTCGGCGAGCGCGGCTTCCTGCACCAGCCACCCACCACCCAAGCCCAGCGCGAGGGGCTGGCCGGCACCATCATGCACGAGATGGCACACCAGTGGTTCGGCGACCTGGTGACCATGAAGTGGTGGAATGGCCTGTGGCTCAACGAGAGTTTTGCGTCCTTCATGGGCACCATGGCGGTGGCCGAAGCGACCGAATTCAAGCACGCCTGGCTGTCCTTCTACAGCGGCGCCAAACAGGGGGCGTATGCCACCGACCAGTCGCTGGCCACCCATCCGATCGAAGTGCCAGTGCCATCGACCGCCAACGCCTTCGACAATATCGACGCCATCACCTATGCCAAAGGCGCGTCCACCCTGATGCAGCTGCGTCACCTGCTGGGCGATGAGGTATTCCGCACGGGCGTTCACAACTACCTGCAAAAATACGCGTTTAAGAACGCCCGCCTCGACGATTTTATCGGCAGCCTGGGCGACGCGGCCGGCCGCGACCTGACCCCGTGGACCCGCCAGTGGCTCTACCAGGCGGGCGTGAACACCATCGCCGCCAGCTACCGCTGCAACGCCGGCAAGGTGAGCAGCTTTAGCCTGACCCAATCGGCCAAGGCCAGCCTGCCTGCCCTGCGCGAACAGCGCGTGCAGATCGCCACCTTCCGCCAAAGCGGCGGCAAGCTCGCCGTCGCCGCCGTCACCGCCGTCACCTACAGCGGCGCCGTCAGCGCCGTGCCGGCACTCATCGGCAGCGCCTGTCCCGACCTGGTCTACCCGAACTACCAGGACTGGGGCTTCGCCAAGGTACAGCTGGATAAAAAATCGTTCGCCACCGCCCAGGCCAGCGTCGCCGGCGTCGACGATCCGCTGCTGCGCGCGATGCTGTGGCAAAGCCTGTGGGATGGCGTGCGCGATGGCCAGCTGCCGCTCAATGACTTTATCAAAACTGCCCTGGCCAACGCGCCGCAGGAACGCGACTACACGCTGCTGGGCAGTGAGCTGGGCATGCTGGGCAGCGCCAAGCACTACCTCGACGCCATGCAGGCCGCCCCGGCCTACGCCAATGCGATCGGCACGCAGCTGGAAGAGACCAGCTGGCGCGCCATCGAAGCACACAGCGACAACAGCAATTTTCAGCGCCGCTGGTTCAGCTTTTATGTGAACAACGCCAGCAGCCGCGCCGCGCTGGCGCGGCTGGCCGGACTGCTCGACGGCTCGCTCAAGGTGGCCGGACTGGAGATCGGCCAGGACCAGCGCTGGAGCCTGATCACGCGCCTGAACCGCTTCGCCTATGCAGGCAGTGAAGCACTGGTCACAGCCGAACGGCTGCGCGACAAATCCGACGCCGGCCAGGCGCAGGCGCTGGCCGCCACCATCTCGCGGCCCGATGCGGCCACCAAGCAGGAATGGCTGGCCCGGGTGCAGGACCAGAAAACCGCGCTGCCATTCTCCAAGGTGCGGGTGGCCATCTACAGCCTTTATCCGGTCGAGCAGAAGGCGCTCAGTGAAGCGACCGCCGCGGCCCGCCTGGCCAGCCTGGCGGAGCTCGACAAGGTGGCCGGTCCCGTGTTCATGCGCAGCTACACCGAGATGATCCCGGCCACCTGCAGTGCGGCCAGCGTCAAGCGGCTCGACAGCGCCGCCTCCAGCGCCAGCTTTGCGCAACTGTCGGCCGGCACCCGCCGCGCCCTGCTCACGCTGCGCGAAGAAGACCAGCGCTGCGTGAGCATCAGCCGGGCGATGACGACGGGGGCGCCGAAAAGTTGAGCGGCGATCAAGGGCTGTGCGGCGATCCAGCGCGCTGCGGCCATCAAACCGCTGCCGGCGCCGGTGAGCGTGAAACCGCTGCCGGCGCCGGTGAGCGTGAAACCGCTGCCGGCGCGGGTGAGCGTGAAACCGACGCCATCGCCTGGTCCGCCAGCGCCACCGTCGGCCACATCGCCGTCGCCGACAACCGCCTGCGCGGGCATCTGGACGCCGGCCTGGTCGACTGCCGGCTGACCGCGGCCGGTAAATTTCGCCATGGCGCCGCACGCTGGTGGTGCGTGTCACACCAGACCTACTGGGGCGTCAAGGCCGACCTGGCGCGCGCCGACGATCGCTGCCACGCGGCGGCGCTGCCGCTGCAGCTGGTGCGCGGGCCGCTGCTGCTGGCGCTACCGCCGGAGCAGGCCGGGGGACAACAGCGCTTGTGCCTGACATTGCGCGGCGACGTCATCGACGTGCGCGGCGCCGGGGTGGAGGCCAGCGTGCCGGCGCTGGCGCTGGCCGTGGCTGGCCTGTTCCGCCAGAGTGCCATCACCCGTCTGAACGTCACGCCGCCGGCGCTGGCCGCCATGGCCCACGCCGATGGCTGCGTCGACTGCGCGCGCTGCGGTTATCCGCACCTGGACCTGGGACCGTTCGCCGTCCGCGCGCACCGCCGCCATACCTGCGGCCAGTGCGGCCATGACGCCACCTACAGCGGCGCCGCCATGGTCTCCAATCCGCTCTATCTCATCGGCCAGCGGGTAAGCCTGATCAACGCCAGTTAGCGCATCGCCAGCGGCGTCGCCCGCCGTGGTGGCGCAAAGGCGGCGTCGAGCGCGGCCAGGTCTTCGCTGCCCAGTTGCAGTTGCAGGGCGGCAGCGTTTTCGCGCACATGGCGCGCCTCGACCGCCTTGGGAATGGCGACCACCCCGTCCTGGCGCAGCAGCCAGGCCAGCGCCACCTGGGCCGGGGTGGCGCCGCGCAGCGAGGCGATCGCGCGCAGGGTGGCGTGGCCCAGCATGCCGCCCTGCTCGAGGGGGCTGTACGCCATCAGCGGCATGCGCTGCTGGCGGCACCATGGCAGCACATCCCACTCGATGCCGCGGCGCGCCAGGTTATAGAGCACCTGGTTGACCGCCAGCGCTGCGCCACCGGCGCTGGCGTGCGCCTCGACCAGGTCGTCGCGGTCGAAATTGCTGACGCCATAATCGACGATCTTGCCGGCCGCCTTGAGCGCGGCGAAACCGGCAAAGGTCTCGGCCAGCGGGACGTCGCCGCGCCAGTGCAGCAAATATAAATCGATGCGGTCGGTATTCAGGCGCCGCAAACTGCGCTCGCACGCCTGCTGCACCGCGCGCAGGCCGGCGTTGTGTGGATAGACCTTGCTGACGATGTAGGCCTCATCGCGGCGGCCGGCCAGGGCCGCTGCCACCACCTGCTCGGCGCCGCCTTCGCCATACATTTCGGCAGTGTCGATCAAGCCCAGACCCAGATCGAGACCGAGCCGCAAGGCATTGGCTTCGCGCTGTTGTTCGGTGGGATCTTCGCCCATATTCCAGGTGCCCTGGCCCAGCACGGCAATGCTGCGGCCACCGGGCATGCTCAATCTGCGCATGGCGCCTCCTTCATGATCGGTGATGGTTGATGGTTGATGGTTGATGGTTGATGGTCGCGAAATAAGCGCTAGCCTAAACGTTCGCTTGATGTTGTGCCAACACGCAAGCGCAGCGTCATTTTTAGCGATCAGACGCAAGCTTGCGCCAGTCGCAATGCGCGGCGTTTGGATTGGTTCAAACTTGGGCGGTTCGTCCCTTGACCAGGAAAATTGCCATGCTCACCCTTCCACCCCGCCGCTGCTTCCTGCTGACTCTGCTGACTCTGCTGACTCTGCTCACTCCGCTGACCCTGTTCGCCCTGGCCGCCTGCAGCCCCGGCGCAGCCTCGCAGGCCGGGCCCGAGATGCCGCTGGCACCACCGACTGCCTACCACCTGTACGTCGCCAGCAATGGCTCGGACAGCAATCTGGGCAGCCAGTCGGCGCCGTTTTTGAGCATCGAGCGGGCCGCCCAGGTGGCCTTTCCCGGCACCACCATCCACGTCGCACCGGGTAATTATGCAGGGGGTTTCAAGACCACCGCCAGCGGCACCGCCAGCGAGCGCATCTATTACATCGCCAGCCGTCCCGGCCATGCCCGCATCGTGCCGCCGCCGCAATCGGTCAACGCCACCGCCTGGGACAACCGCGGCAGCTATGTCGACATCGTCGGCTTTGACATCGATGGCAGCGCCCACCAGGGCGGCGTGCGCTGGCACAATGGACTGTACAGCGCCGGCGCCTTCGATTCGCTGCGCCACAACCTGGTCCACCACCTCGCCAACGGCGCCCCCTGTGCCGCCAGCGAAGGCGCCGGCATCACCATCGAGAGCTATTTCAAGGGAGTTGAAGGCGAAGTCATCGGCAATAAAATCTATGACATCGGCAACAGCGATTGCCCGTCGCCGCAGGGCATCGCCATTCACACCACGGCGCTGGTGGCCAACAATCTCGTTTTTCGCAGCGGCAATGTCGGCATTTTCCTGTGGCACGACGCCCACCATGTACGCGTGCTCAACAACACGATCACCGGCGCCCATACGGGCATCCTGGTCGGTGGCGGCGATTTTTATGGCAAGCCTGGGATCAACGATTTCACTGACGTCAGCAACAACATCGTCTACGACAACGTCGATGGCATCGTCGAACGGGGCCAGACCGGCAACAACAATGTGTACCGCAACAACCTGGTGTTCAGTAACACGGGCGACAACTGGAGCCTGGCCAAAGGCATGCGCGACGTCGGCACGGTCACGGCCGACCCCGGCTTCATCGACTACCGCCGCCAGGGCATGCCCGACCTGCGCCTGGCGGCGGCCTCGGCGGCCATCGGCAAAGGTGAATTCAGGCATGCCCATCCGGTCGATTTCAACGGCGTGCGCCGCAGCAGCGCTGGCGGGGTCGACATCGGCGCCCTTCAGCATGCGGCGCAAAATTAACGCTTGAACACAGCATCGGCAGGGCCAAACATTCTTGCGTGCAACAAGTCGAATCGTTAAAATACGCTCCCATTTGCAATATCCGAAACACATAGCACGGGCGCCGGTTGCACTCAGTGCGCGTGCTTGCGGGGGAGAGACGATGAACGATTACCTGCTCAGTGCGACCCTGCCCGGCTGGCGCCAGCGCGCGGCCTTGCGCCTGTTGCACCTGGCCGGCTGGCAGGTGCGCTTCAAGCCCCTGCCGGGGCCGCACGGCCTGCTGGTGGTCTATCCGCACACCTCGAACTGGGATTTTATCGTCGGCCTGCTCACCAAGTGGGCGATCGGCCTGCCGTTTCGCTGGCTGGGCAAGGACAGCCTGTTCAAGGGACCGCTGGGGGTGCTGATGCGCCACTGGGGCGGCATGGCGGTCGAGCGTTCCACCAGCAGCGGCGCCACCGAACGGCTGGCCGCCGCCATGCGGGCAGCGCCATGGTGCTGGGTCGCCATCACCCCGGAAGCGACGCGCGGCTACAAGCCGCACTGGCGCAGCGGCTTTTATCATTTGGCCCGCGCCGCCCGCGTGCCGCTGCTGCTGGTGTACATCGATTATCCCAACAAGGAACTGGGGCTGGTCGACAGCCTGCTGCTCACTGGCGACCAGGCCGCCGACATGGCCGCCATCGCGCGCGCCTATGCGGGCCGCCATGGCCGCTTTCCCGCATGCGAGGCGCCGATCGTGCTGGCGCCGCCGCGCCAGCGCTGAACACTCATGTAGCAGCGAGCTCCAGCAAGCCCTGCTCGCGAATAAACGCCACCACCGCCGCCACCCCCTCACCGCTGCGCAAATTGGTGAAGATGAACGGCCCCGCGCCGCGCTGGGCGGCGGCGTCGCGCGCCATCACCGCCAGGTCGGCGCCCACGTGCGGCGCCAGATCGGTCTTATTGATGATCAACAGGTCGGAGCGGGTGATGCCCGGTCCGCCCTTGCGCGGAATCTTTTCACCGCCGGCCACATCGATCACGTACAGGGTCAGGTCAGACAGTTCCGGGCTGAAGGTGGCGGCCAGGTTGTCGCCGCCCGACTCGATCAAGATCAGGTCGAGGTGGGGAAAATCGGCCTGCATGCGGGCGATCGCTTCGAGGTTGATGGAGGCGTCTTCGCGGATCGCCGTGTGCGGGCAACCGCCCGTCTCCACCCCCATCAGGC
The DNA here is from genome assembly GCF_049896725.1 of Massilia sp. PWRC2. Lineage (NCBI taxonomy): Bacteria > Pseudomonadati > Pseudomonadota > Betaproteobacteria > Burkholderiales > Oxalobacteraceae > Massilia > Massilia sp. PWRC2. The sequence goes on along the minus strand of NZ_JAFCUW010000005.1, from coordinate 298,905 downwards.
GCTCAGCCGGCAGCGCGCCGGCACGCAGCAATATATCCATGTCTTCGCGCGTATAAATATCGTTGGTGATGACGGCCATGTCGTACTGATCGCGCATGGCCTTGCACAGCATCTCGCACAGGGCGGTCTTGCCGGAGCCGACCGGGCCGCCGATACCGACGCGCAGGGGATTGGAAGTCATGATGGTGCTTTCGTCTACATGGTTGATCAAGATCGGTACAGCCGACCGTGCTGCACTTCGTGTTGCATCGACAGGATAGATAAACCGGGCGCCCAGTTCGACATCTCTTCGTCCGCCAACGAGCGCGCGACGGCGGCGGCCGCTTCGATGTCGGGGGCCAGCGACAGCAGCAGGCGCTGGCCGGCCACCTGCCCCAGCGGCACCGATTTGACGCACACCAGCACCTGGTTTTCGGCCCAGGCAAACAGCGAAGCGACCAGGGCGTCGCCGTGATCGATGGCGAGGGCGTCGACGGCGCAGGCGAAGGCGGTCGGCAGCGATACTTCGGCCCCGAGCCGCGCCACCGCGCCCAGCGCCAGTTCGTCGAGCAGCCGGGTCAGCGAATAACCCATCTGGATTGTTTCGGCGCGCAGTTCGGCGCAGTCGCGCGAGGCGATAAAACGTTCACTCCACAAGGCCACCGTGGCCATGTCGCCGGCTGCAAACGCGCGCATCAGGCGCCACAGCAGCGGCCCATCCCAGCGCGCCATCACCAGCGCCAGGTAAGCGGCAATCCAGGCACGCGCACTGGCCGCGTCGACCACCAGGCCGCGCTCGATGGCCGTTTCCAATCCCTGCGAATAGCTGTACCCGCCGATCGGCAGCGCCGGGCTGGCAAACTGCAGCAAATGCAGCAGGGCCGCAGCGTTCAAGCGGGGTCGCCCGGGCGGTGGATGCGCTGGCGCAGCGGTACTGGCGCCAGCAGGTCGCTGGCGTGACTGTGGCCAGCGCCCGCATGTGCGCCGGCGTAGGCCCCCGCCTCCGGCTCGAATACGGCGCGCTCGGCCAGCACGCGCGCGCCGAGGCCCTCGACCATTTCCTTGAGCACGGGATCGACCCGCATGCGCAGCACGCCGGCGCTGATCGCCACCTGGGTGTGGCGATTGCCCAGGTGGTAAGCGCAGCGCACCAGCGCGTGCTCGCTGTCGCAATGGACGGCGTAAGTCGGCTCGAGCGCCGCCAGCACCTGCACCACCTGGCCGTGCTCACCGGTGAGCAGGTCGCCATCGCGCAGCAGCGTGCCGCGCACGGTAAAAATGGCCACTTCTTCGCCCGATTCGAGGCGCGCGCGCAGGCGGCATTTTTCGCGCTGGTCGTAGGGCAGAACGAGCGTGCCGTAGAGCGCCGCAGCGCTCTTGATCTTGCTGTGAAAGGTCAGCATCGGTGGCGCATCCTAAAACAGAAAATAACGTTGGGCCATCGGCAGCACGGCCGCCGCTTCGCACACCAGCAGCTCGCCATCGGCGCGTACTTCATAGGTTTCCGGATCGACCTGCATGTGCGGGGTGGCGCTGTTGTGGATCATGTCGGCCTTGCTCAGGCCGCGTGTCGAGTGGACCGCAATGACGGTTTTGCTCAGCCCCAGCTGCTCGCCGATGCCGGCATCGAAGGCTGCCTGCGACACAAAGGTGAACGACTTTTTCAGGCCGCCAGCATAGGCGCCGAACATCAGGCGGTAGTGTACCGGCTGCGGCGTGGGAATCGAGGCATTGGGGTCGCCCATCTGGGCGGCGGCGATCATGCCGCCCTTGACGATCAGCGACGGCTTGACGCCAAAAAAGGCCGGCTTCCACAGCACCAGGTCGGCGATCTTGCCCACCTCGATGGAGCCGACCACGTGCGCGATGCCGTGGGTGATGGCAGGGTTGATGGTGTACTTGGCGATATACCGTTTGACCCGAAAATTGTCATTGCGCTCGCCATCGGGCGCCAGCGCGCCGCGCTGCAGCTTCATTTTATGGGCGCTCTGCCAGGTACGCATGATGGTCTCACCGACCCTGCCCATGGCCTGCGAGTCGGACGACATCATCGAGATGGCGCCCATGTCGTGCAGGATGTCTTCGGCGGCGATGGTTTCGCGGCGGATGCGCGATTCGGCGAACGCCACATCTTCGGCAATCGCCGGGTCGAGGTGGTGGCACACCATCAGCATGTCGAGGTGCTCGTCGAGCGTGTTGACGGTGAACGGCCGGGTCGGATTGGTCGACGACGGCAGCACATTCGACTGGCCGACGGCGGCGATGATGTCGGGCGCATGGCCACCGCCGGCGCCTTCGGTGTGAAAGGTGTGGATGGTGCGGCCCTTGAAGGCGGCCAGGGTGTTCTCCAGAAAACCCGCTTCGTTGAGGGTGTCGGAATGGATCGCCACCTGCACATCCATCGCCTCGGCCACCGCCAGGCAGTTATCGATGGCGGCCGGCGTGCTGCCCCAGTCCTCATGCAGTTTCAGGCCAATCGCGCCCGCCAGCACCTGTTCGACCAGGGGTTGCGGCAGGCTGACATTGCCCTTGCCCAGAAAGCCCAGGTTCATCGGGAAGGCGTCGGCCGCCGCCAGCATGGCATGCAGATGCCACGGTCCCGGTGTGCAGGTAGTGGCCGCCGTGCCCACCGCCGGCCCGGTACCGCCGCCGATCATGGTGGTTACGCCGCTCATCAAGGCTTCTTCGATCTGCTGCGGACAAATGAAATGGATGTGGGTGTCGACGCCGCCGGCGGTGACGATCGATCCTTCACCGGCGATGATCTCGGTGGCGCCGCCAATGGCCATCGTCACATCCGGCTGGATGTCGGGGTTACCGGCCTTGCCGATGGCGGCGATCAGGCCGTTTTTCAGGCCGATGTCGGCCTTGACGATGCCCCAGTGGTCGATGATGACGGCATTCGTGATGACGGTGTCCATGACGTCGGCGTGCACGCGCTGCGACTGGCCCATGCCATCGCGGATGGTCTTGCCGCCACCGAATTTGACTTCTTCGCCATAGGTGGCGTAATCGCGTTCGATCTCGATGAACAGTTCAGTGTCGGCCAGGCGGATGCGGTCACCGACGGTGGGGCCGTACATCTCGGCGTAGGCCGCGCGGCTGATGCGGGCCATTACAGATCCCCCATCACGAGCGCGTTAAAACCGTACACCTTGCGGGCGCCGGCCAGTGCCAGCAGTTCGACGGTGCGCTGCTGGCCCGGCTCGAAGCGCACGGCGGTGCCGGCGGCGATGTTCAAGCGCATGCCGCGGGCGGCTGCACGATCGAACAGCAGGGCCGCGTTGACCTCGAAAAAATGGAAATGCGAGCCGACCTGGATCGGCCGGTCGCCGCTGTTGGCCACCACCACGCTGACGCTGGCGCGACCGGCATTGAGTTCGATGTCACCCGCTTCGAACAGGTACTGGCCGGGGATCATGGCATCAGATGAAGTCATCAGGGACCTTTCAGGGGATCGGGTGGTGCACGGTGACCAGCTTGCTGCCATCGGGGAACGTGGCCTCGACCTGGATATCCGGGATCATCTCGGCGATGCCGTCCATGACCTGCGCGCGCGTGAGGATGGTGGCGCCGTCGGCCATCAGCTGGGCCACGCTCTTGCCGTCGCGCGCCCCTTCCATGATGGCGGCACTGATCAGGGCCACCGCTTCGGGATAGTTCAGTTTCAGGCCGCGCGCGAGGCGGCGCTCGGCCAGCAGGCCGGCGGTAAAAATGAGCAGCTTGTCTTTTTCGCGGGGAGTCAGGTCCATGGGCGGTCCAATAATAAAGATCAAATCAATCAGGTCTGCCAGATGCGCGGCAGCGGCGCCGCGCAGCCCAGCAGGTGCGGCCGCAAGAGCTGCCAGGCCGCCGTCATGATGCGTCGCGCAGACTCGCTGTCGTCACCGAGCAGGCGGGCGACGAACACCGTCTTGACCTGGCTGGCAGCGAGGCGTCCATCGAGCGCGCGGATCTGCGCCAGCAGCGCCGCCGGCAGCGGCGCACCGACGCCGATCAGGGTGGCGCAGACGCTGGCGCCGCCCAGGCCAATCGGGCTGTGCATGGTGGCGGCGGGGTCGCTGGCGTCGATGGCGCCCTGCTCCCACCATACCAGCTTGCCGCCGCTGCGAATCTCGGTGCGCTGACGCACCACGCCGGTGCTGAAGGTCTCGCCAGACGCGCGCCGGCCAAAGCACAGCAGCTCGGCGCCGATGTAGCGCGCACCCTCGGCCAGCTCGACGTGATGTTCGAGGTGAACGGTGGCGTCGTTGAAAAAAATGGTGTCCTGCGGCAGCCACTCGACGGCGGCGCCGGCACCCGCGCGCAGCTGCACCGTCTGGCGCGAGATCCTGCCGTTGGCGCGGTACCACTTGCCGGCACCCGGGGTGGTCAGCAGCACGTGGGCAGCCGGGCCCAGCTCGACATCGATGGCCAGGGTGTCGCCGCCGACCACGCCGCCGGGCGGGTGGACGACGATGGCGTGGCAGATGGCCGCGCCTTCCGGATACAGCGCCTTTTGCACGCGCAAGGGCCCCATGTGGCGCCGCTCGACCAGGCGGGTGACGCCGCCATCGCGGACGAAGCGCAGGCGCAGGCTGGCCTGCCACGCGGCGGGGCGGGGGGCGATGGCGCAAGGGGGCAATGTACACTCTGGCATAACAGTCAATTTAGCACGTTGCGTGCCAGCGCAGACGCGGTGGCGGTGCCGGTTAACGCACTGACTTGGTGCTAATGGCGGTCAGTGATGCACCTGTGGGACAGCCCCCCCTGCGCTGCCAGTCGCCCTTGCCTGGCGCGCGCCACACCATGCTTACAAGGGGGAGGAGGAGGCCGGCGCCGGCGCCGTCAGCGCATCCCACGCATTGGCAGCGCTCAGAAACACCTGGCCACTCAGTGCAGTCATCAGATCGGCCGTCTTCAGGCGGTCCATCACCGGCCCCTTGACTTCAGCCAGATGCAGCAGCACGCCGCGCGCGCGCAGCTGGCCATTGAGGTCCGCCAGGCCAAACAGCGCCGAGGTGTCGATGGCATTGACCGCCGAGAGCACCAGCACCAGGTGGCGCAGGGCCGGGCGCGCCGCCACTTCGTCGTCGATGCGGGCGGCGACGGCGTCGATATTGCCAAAGAAAAGAAAGGCGTCGACCCGCAGCAGCAGCAGCGCCGGCGTGGTGCCGCCGGGGTAGCGCTCGACGTTCCTGAAATGCTCGCTGCCGGCGATCCGCCCCAGCACCGCGATGTGCGGCCGGCTGGCGCGCCAGATCAGGGTGCCCATCGATAGCAGCACGCCAATGACGACGCCCGCTTCGACACCCGCGACCAGCACGCCGCCGGCGGTGCCGGCCAGCGCCAGGGCATCGCTGCGGTCGTAGCGCAGCGCCACGCGCCAGGTGTCCAGTTCAAGCATGCCCAGCACCGCCACCATGATGGTCGCCGCCAGCACCGGCATCGGCACCAGCGCCAGTGCCACGCTGGCATGCGGCAGCACCAGCGTGAGCGTGAGCAGCAGCGCGCTGATGATGCTCGCCAGCGGCGTGTTGGCACCGGCGGCGTGGTTGACGGCGCCGCGCGACATGCTGCCGGTGACGGCAAAACCACCCGACAGCGCGCTGCCCAGGTTGGCCACGCCCAGCCCCACCAGTTCCAGGTTGGCGCGCGGCTTGTGCGCGACGCCACCGCCGTGGCCAACACCCCGGCCTGACTGCGCCTGCGCCAGCGCCTGCGCCGACGACATCGAAATGAGGAACACCATGAACGCCGTCAGCAGCGCCGGTTGCAGCAGCGCGCCCCAGTAGGACGATGCGGTTGCCAGGTTCAGCGACGGCAGCCCCGAGGGGACCGCGCCGATGGTGGTAACGCCGGCGCCGAAGCCGGCCGCCACCAGGGCCGCCCCGACCACCACCACCAGCATGGGCGCCAGCCGCGCCAGGCTGGCGCAGGCCCCCGCTGGCAGGCCGGCGCGGCGCAGCAGCCCTGCCAGCGCGCGCCGCGCCCATAACAGCAGCAGCGCCGCGCCGATCCCCAACACCATGCTGGCCGGATGCAGCTTGACGCCGCCATACGTGGTGCTGGCGGCAGCCGCATTGGCGCCCAGCAGCGCCGGCAGCTGCCCCCAGGCGATCAGCAGGGCCGAGCCCAGCGTGAAGCCACTCATCACCGGACGCGAGAAAAAATTCGCCAGAAAACCCACCCGCAGCAAGCCGCTGAGCAGCAGCACGGCGCCGGCCATCAGCGCCAGCTGCGCTGCCAGCACGCCGTACAGGGTCGAACCAGGCACCGCCAGCGGCGCCAGGCTGGCCGCTGTCATCAGCGAGATGATCGCCATCGGCCCCACCGACTGCGTCATGCTGGTGCCGAACAGCGCATATAAAAGGGGCGGGATGATGCTGGCGTACAGGCCGGCCACCGGCGGCAGTCCCGCCACCATGGCGTAGGCCATCGCCTGCGGCACCATCATCATGGCGACGATGATGCCGGCGCTGACATCACCGGCGAGCAGGCGCCGTTGATACGGCCGTGCCCAGCCAAGCAGCCAGCTCAAGCGCGCGCCTTCACTGCATCGCCAGTTCGACGCAATTGCGGCCGGCCCGCTTGGCGCGCGCCAGCGCGGCGGCAGCGCGCACCATCAGGGCGTCGGCGCCCTCTTCCGGTCCGGCCTGGGCCACGGCGACGCTCACCGTCAGGTGGTCGCAGCCGGGGAACACCGTCGCGCCCACCGCCAGGCGGATTTTCTCGGCCATTTTGAGGCCGTCGATGGCGTTGGTGTGGGTGGCGACGATCTGGAATTCGTCGCCGCCCGAGCGCGCCAGCCAGTCGCTGGCACGCAGCTCGTTGCGCACGGTGTGCGCCAGCATGCGCAAGGCAGCGTCGCCGACCGGGTGGCCGTAGCGGTCGTTGATGGCCTTGAAATGGTCGATGTCGAGCGTCAGCAGCGCCAGCGCCGTGCCATAGCGGCGCGCGCGCTTGATTTCCTGCTCGAGCAGCGCTTCGCCGCGACGGCGGTTGGCGACGCCGGTCAAGGCGTCGGTGGTGGCCAGATCGGTCAGGCGCGCCAGCAGCAGCTCGCCGTCGCGCGTCAGTTCAGCCAGTCGCAGGCCCAGGCTCACTTCGCGCGCCAGCGCCTCGAAGGTGGCCAGCTGGTCGCTTGAAAAATGCTGGGCAGGCGCGAACAGCAGGCTCAGTGCACCGAGCGGTGCACCCGGTCCGCGGCCCGGCAGCGGCACCCCCACGGCCATCGCCACGCTCCAGCCACGCAGCGCGTCGCGCAACGCCGGATCGGCGCTGCGGGCGGGGTCGTCGAGCAAAGCGAGCTCGCCGTCGCAGGCGGCCATCAAGGCCGGCAAGGCCGGGCGCAGGGGCGACTCGAGCAGCGCCGTGGCGTTCTGCAGCAGGCGGGCCAGGTCGATGGTGGCCGACGGCGACTGCGCCGCCAGCGCCAGTTCACCGCGTGCACCCGCCTCGAACAGGGCGACGTGCACCACCCCGGGTATGCACAGCAGCGCCGCGCACACCGCGGGGGCCAGCTCGGCGGGATCGTCGATCGCGCTGAGCGCCTGCAGCAAGCTGCTGCGCACGGCCAGCAGCTGGCGCAGGCCGGCCGCTTCGGCAGCGTCGTGGTCGCCGGCCGGCGCACCGGCGCACAGGGTCGCCAGACGGCGATTGAGCAGCGCGTTCTCGACCGGCGCAAGCAGATAGTCGACGGGGCCGAAATGCCGCAATGCGGTCAGCCAGCTGGCACTCGCCCAGCAGCACAACAGCAGCACCGCGCCGCCGCCGCGCTGGCGCACCAGCTCACCGAGGCAGGCCAGATCGATAGCGCGGTCAAAGCGCTGCAGATCGACGATCAACAGATCGACCGCCTGTTGTGCCAGCAGGCGGCGCGCTTCGTCGGCGTCGGCAGCGACGAACAGGTGACCGAACTGGCTGCCACTGTCGGCCTGAAACTGCACGCGGCGCGCGGGCACCGGGTTGAGAAACAGCCCCACGCTGGTGGGGCGGGTAGCGCCCGGGTCCGACATACGTTCTCCTGGAGTGATTCGATGGGCGGCGCATGGCGACGGCCCATGCGCGTGCCGTAGTTTGCCATAAACCTCAGGCAGATACCATGCAGCAGAACGCGGCTTGGCCGCTTCACTGCGCGCTTATGTGTGAACGCGCACCGAATGAAGGCCAAGGCCACCAGATACTGCAAGTCATCGAGCATGTCAACCATTCAGGAGAAACCGCACCATGGCAATTGAAGACAATGTCGCTGAGACGCAAAAAGCCATCCAGAGCCGGCAAGACCAGCGTGACGCCGCCGCAGCCGCCGCCAGCGCGCCGCACGGCGCCGTGCAAACGGGGCCGGTCGATCAGCCCGGCCTGCCGCTGCCAGCGCAGCACCTGAGCAAACCGGGCCTGGAAGCGCAGATGACGCTCAAACCCCGCTTCATGGCCGAGCACTACAAGGGCAGCGGCAAGCTGCAGGGCCAGGTGGCGATTGTCACCGGGGCCGACTCCGGTATCGGCCGCGCCGTTGCCGTGCTGTTTGCCCGCGAAGGGGCCGATGTCGCCGTGTTGTACTTGAACGAGCACGAAGACGCCCACGAGACCGGGCGGTGCATTGAAGCAGAGGGGCGCCGCTGTATCACCATCGCCGGCGATGTCAAGGACATGGCGTTTTGCCAGCAGGCGGTAGACAACGTGGTGGCCACCTTTGGCCGTCTGGACGTGCTGGTCAATAACGCCGCCTTCCAGGAACATGCCAGCTCGCTGCTCGATCTCACCGAAGAGCGCTTCGATGAAACCATGCGCACCAATGTCTACGGTTACTTTCACATGGCCAAGGCCGCCCTGCCCTATCTCAAGCGCGGCGCCGCCATCGTCAATACCGGCTCGGTCACCGGCCTCAAAGGCGCCAAGCACCTGCTCGACTATTCCACCACCAAGGGCGCCATCCACGGCTTCACCATGGCGCTGGCCGCGAACCTGCTCGACCAGGGTATCCGCGTCAATGCGGTCGCCCCCGGTCCCGTGTGGACCCCGCTCAATCCGGCCGACCAGAGCGCCGAAGACATCGCCCAGTTCGGCGCTGCCACTTCGTACCGGCGCCCGGCGCAGCCGGAAGAACTGTCGCCCGCATACGTGTTTCTGGCCTCGTCGGTGTGCTCGAGCTATATCACCGGGGTGGTGTTGCCGGTGACGGGTTCGGTCGGCGAGTGAATAAATAAAGCGCATACAACCCAAGCGAAGGAGTGGCGATGGCCAGAAGTCTGTGGAAGGGGGCCATCAGTTTCGGCCTGGTACATATTCCCGTGGAAATAGTGGCGGCGACGTCGGCACATGCACTCGACCTGACCATGCTCGACCGGCGCGATTTTTCGCCGGTCGGTTTCAAGCGCTACAACAAGAGCACCAACAAGGAAGTGGCCTGGGGCGATATCGTCAAAGGCTATGAAGTGAGCGATGGCAGCTACGTGGTGCTGTCGGACGAAGACTTGCGCGCAGCCAATCCGGAAAAAACCGGGGCCATCGACATCCACGCCTTTGTCGATGGCGGCGCGGTACCGCTGCTGTATTACGGCACGCCGTATTACCTGGTGCCCGGCAAGGGCGGCGACAAGGTCTATGCGCTGCTGCGCGCAACGCTGCGCCAGACCGGCAAGATCGCCATCGCCACCGTCGTCCTCCGCGTCAAGCAGCATCTGGCCGCCCTGCTGTGCATCGACGACGCCATCGTCCTGCAAACCCTGCGCTACGCCGACGAAATCGGCGCCACCGACGCGCTCGCACTGCCGGCCGCAGGGTCCAAAAAAGCGGCGCTGACGGACAAGGAAGTCAAGATGGCCATGGCGCTGGTCGAGGGCATGAGCGAAGCCTGGCAGCCGGCGCATTACCACGACAGTTACCGCGAGGATGTACTGGCGCTGGTGCAGAAAAAAATCAAGGCCAAGCAAACCCGGACCATCACCGCAGCAGACACCTCAGCGCCGGCGGCGCCGTCCGGCAAGGTGGTGGACCTGGTCGCCTTGTTGCAGCAGAGCCTGGGCAAACGGCCGGCCGCCAAGGCGGTGCGCACGCGCGCGCCGACCACAGCGGCGCTGCCAAACAGCGCCGCGCCGGCGCCAGCGAAAAAAAGCCCGGCCAGGCCAGCCAGCCGGCGCAAGGTTGCGGCATGATCGGCGGCAGATCGTCATACTTGCAGACCATCATCCTTGCCCATGGCTGACTGGATCGACCTGCTGCAATGGCCGGCCATGGCGGTGACGCTGTTGGCCGCCTTCCTGGTCGGCTCGAACCACCAGGGCCGCCGCATCGGCGGCTTTGCTGCCTTCGTCGTCAGCAATGTGTTGTGGATCAGCTGGGGCTTGCACGACGGCGCCTGGGCCCTGATCGCCCTGCAGGCCGGCCTGTTCCTGACCAATCTGCGCGGCATCCGCAAGAGCGGACAGGGTCAGGCAAGCACTGCTGCCGCGCCGGTCCCACCTACTGGCGGGCCGCCTTCAATCCCAGTTGCGCCATCGCCGCCGTCAGCCGTTTGACGGTACAAGCACTGCGGCCGTAGTCCGCCCACGGCGCATTGCCGGTTACGAGACGCGCCTGCACGTTGCGGATGTTCCACTGGTCGCCGGCCCTCACCTGCGCCAGCTCATCCCAGCCGATCGGTACGGAAACGCCCAGCCCCGGCCGCGTGCGCAGCGACCAGGCCGCCGCCGTGGTGGCACCGCGGCCATTGCGCAGGTAATCGATAAAAATCTTGCCAACCCGGTTGTCCGGCCCGCTTTTCAGGGCGAAGCGCTGGGGCAGGGTCTGCGCCATGTGCTGCACAATCTGTCGGCTGAAATGTTTGATGTCGTCCCAGCCGGCATGGGGACGCAGCGGCACCACCACGTGCAAGCCCTTGCCGCCGCTGGTTTTGACGAACGCGGTCAAGCCCAGCTGCTCGAGGAAAGCCTTGATCAATTGGCCGGCCTCTTGCATGGTCGGCCAGGCGACGCCGGCGCCGGGATCGAGGTCGAACACCATGCGATCGGGCGTGTCGTAGTGGACAGCGAGCGCGTTTTGGCTGTGAAATTCGACCACATTCCACTGCGCCGCCGCCAGCAGGCCGCCCGCTTCGGCAATTTCCAGCATCGGTGGATGGTCGGGATCTAATTCCTGCGGCAACTGCCGCACGCCTGGCAGCCTGGCGACATCGGCGTGCTTTTGAAAAAACAGTGCGCCGCCGACGCCGGCCGGCGCCCGCACCAGCGCGACGGGGCGCTGCCGCAGTTGCGCCATCATCAGTTTGCCCACCTGGGCGTAATAGTCAAGCAGTTCGCCCTTGGTGGCGCCCGACTGCGCGTCGATGACGCGCTCGGCGTGGCTGATGACCAGTCCCGCGGGCAGGGTCGTGGCGGTCGTCGGTACCTTGCTGCTGACTTTGCGATTCACCTTCTTGCTCGCCTTATTGCTCACCCCGTTCTCCACTGGCTGCGCCTTCTCGCGCACAAGCGCCGTCGCCGGTTTGGCTTCACGCAGTCCGTGAAACACCGCGTGCCGCACGGCGCCGCCACTGGTCCATTCGGCAAAGCTGACCTCGCACACCAGGATCGGCTTGACCCAGTGGGGCTGCCGTCCGGCCACTGCCCCCGCTGGAAACGGACTGTCTGCCGTCGCCCAGGCAGCCAGCTTGTCCTTGAGCTGTGTGAGCAGCGCCCTACTAAAACCGCTGCCCACATTGCCCGCATACTGCAGCACCCCGTCTGCGTCATAGGTGCCGAGCAGCAAAGCGCCCAGGCCCACGCGCGCGCCGTGCGGATCGGTGTAGCCGCCAATGACGAATTGCTGCCGCTTGCCGCACTTGAGCTTGATCCAGTCGGCCGAGCGCCGCTGCACATACGGCCCGTCGCGGCGCTTGCCGATCACCCCTTCGAGGCCGAGGCGACAGGCGGCGGCCAGCAGCGCCTGCGGATCGTTGCCGAATTCTTCGCTAAAGCGCACCACCGCCGATGGCAGATGGTCGAGCACATTGTGCAGCGCCGCGCGCCGCTGCACCAGCGTGCAGGCACGCAAATCGTGGCCGTGCAAATACGGCACATCGAACAGAACATACAGCAGTCGGGCGCTGCCGCTGCCATCGAAGGCGGCCTGCAACAAGCCAAAATCGGGCTTGCCGTGCGCATCATGGACGACGATTTCGCCGTCGTACCAACCATCGGGCAACTGCATGCGCGCCAGTTCGGCGCGCAAGGCGGGCATCCTGTCCGTCCAGTCGTTGCCATTGCGGGTGATTAATTTGATGCTGCCCCCTTCCACCCGCGCAAGCATGCGGTAGCCATCGAACTTGATTTCAAACACCCAGTCGGCGCCATTGGCCGGCGCCTGTTCGACCAGGGTGGCCAGCTGCGGCTTGCAGTGCGCGGGCAGGCTGGACTCGACGGCGCCGGCCGGCGGCGCGCTGGCCGCTTGGGCGGCGTCCGTGGCAGCGGCAGCGACAGGCAGGCTGGCCACGCTGTCAGGCAGTGCGTCAACCACCGAATACGCGGCTGCCGGCCGCACGAATTCGTCTTTTTCCTTCATCAGCAGCCACACCGGCTTGTGCTCATCCTTGCCCTTCATGCGAATCAGCGCCCATTTGCCCTGCATTTTGTGGCCGTGCAGTTCGAATTTCAGGTTGCCCGTCGCCAGGCCCGCACGGGGATCGCCCAGCGGGGTCCAGCGGCCCCGGTCCCAGATGATCACCTCGCCAGCGCCATACTGGTGGGCGGCAATGCGGCCTTCGAAGCTGGCATACGCCAGCGGATGGTCTTCCACCTGCACCGCCATGCGCTTGTCGTGGCTGTCATAGCTGGGCCCCTTCGGCACCGCCCAGCTTTTCAGGGTGCCATCGAGTTCCAGCCGCAAGTCATAATGGAGGTGGCTGGCCCAGTGCTTCTGGATGACAAAGGCCAGCGGCGCGCCGTCGGCGCGATCGGCATGGGTAGCGGCCGGTTCGCTGGTCAGCGAAAAATTGCGTTTTGCCTTGTACTGTGCGAGGGCGTCGGTCATGGCTTGGTGGGCATCGTCAATGGTGAACAACCATCGTAGTGCCGGCTCAACGCGCCGACCGTTCGCTGGCGAACCTTTGTAAGGGAATGTAATTGACGTCATCGGCCCACGCCGCCACCGCGTTCTATGCTCAGGACTGCGGAACTAGCCGCAGCGACAACCACTACAGAAGGAACTACCATGAACAAACTGATCGCCACCGTCATCGCTTCCCTGTTTGCCACCGCTGCGTTCGCCCAGACCCCGGCCACAGCCCCGGCCGCCAAGGTCACCACCGCCCAGGCCAAAGAGCAAAAAGCCGTCGCCAAGGCTGACGAAAAAGTGGAAAAAGTCGCCGCCGATGCCAGCGCTGACAAAGCCGTTGCACACGCTGACGCTGCCAAGACCAAAGCCAAAGCCCACAAGAAAGTCGCCAAGGCCAAAGCTGAAGCGAAAGCCGACAAGGCAGCAGCGACCGCCGACAAGAACGCTACCCCCGCAGTGGCAAAATAAACCGGCCAAGTAAATTGGCAAAATAAGCAGGCGAAAAAAAACGGCATCGCGCTCCATGAGTGCGATGCCGCAAGGGCAAAATTTGATATAAACCGTTGCTACATCGTTGCTTCAAGCCGCCCGGCGCCTGTGCGCCGGGCTTTTTTTGCTGGCTTTTTTACTCCACCTTACCCCAGCCACCACCGAGCGCGCGCACCAGCGCCACCGTGGTGATGGCCTGGTTGCCACGCAGCTGCGCCGCATTGCGCTCGGCCGAGGCCAGATTGCGCTGGGCGTCGAGCAGATCGAGGTAGCTCGAGCGGCCCGCCTGGTACAGCTTTTGTGCCAGCTCGGCCGAACGGCGCGCATACACCACGCCGGCGTCAACCTGTTCGGCCTGGCTGGCGAGGATGCGCAGGCCGGCCAGGTTATCCTCGACCTCGGCAAACGCCACCAGCACGTTTTGCCGGTACGCCGCCACCGATTCTTCCAGCACCGCTTCGCTGCGGGCGATATTGGCTTTATTGCGGCCGCCATCGATGACCGGCATCGACAGCAAGGCCCCCAGCAACCATGACTGGCCGCTCAGCTTGAGCACATTCGACAACGCCACCGACTCGCCGCCACCGGCGGCCGACAAACCCAGCGCCGGGAACATGGCCGAACGGGCCACGCCGATGCGCGCGTTCGATGCCACCATGGCGCGCTGGGCGGCGGTCACATCCGGCCGGCGCTCGAGCAGCTGCGACGGCAGACCGGCCGGAATCAGCGGCAGGGCGCTGGCATCGAACAGCGGATTGACAACGGCGCTGAAGGCCGCCACCGGTTTGCCCAGCAACACCGCCAGCGCATGCTCGAGGTTGACGCGCTGGCGCTGCAAGCCGATTTCTTCGGCGCGGGCCGCGGCCAGTTCGGTCTTGGCACGCACCAGGTCGAATTCGCCGATGTCGCCATGGTCGAAGCGGCTCTGGTTGATCGTCACGCTTTGCACGCGCAAATCGCTGGCACGCGCCAGCGTGGCCAGTTCGGCGTCAAGCGAGCGCAGGCGATAGTAGGTCTGGGCGACGTCGGCCTGCAGCGACAGCAGCACCGAACGGTAGGTCGCTTCCTGCGCCTGGCTGTCGGCCTGCGCCGCGCTGACATTGGCACTGACGCGGCCGAACAGGTCGACCTCGTAGCTGGCCGTCAGCTGCCCCTGATAGGTGGTGGCCGCGGCGATGGTCTGGCTCTTGGCGCGCTGGCCGCTGACATTCGCACCGACCTGCACGCTGCGGTCGGCGCTGGCGGTACCGGCGATGGCACGCGCCTGTTTGACGCGCGCTGCGGCCACTGCCAGACTGGCATTGGCTTCACCGGCCTGGGCGATCAAGTCGTTCAGGGTGGCGTCATGAAAGGCCAGCCACCACTGGCCGCGTTCGACGTTTTCAGCGGGCTGCGCCACTTTCCAGGCGCTGCCATCGATGGCAGTGAGCGGGGTGGCCGCTTCCTTGAAGGCGCTCGGCATCGGCACCATCGGCGCCTGCAGGGCCGGCGTCGTCGAGCAGCCGGCCAGCACCAATGCCAGTGCCAGTAGGGTTAACTTGAGCTTCATTTACAGCACTCCTTCAATGCGCGGGGCCAGCGGCACGATGTCGTGCGCCGGCGCCGCCTTGGGCGACTTCTCAAAACGCTTCGCAAGGGTGCGCAGCAAGACATAAAACACCGGCGTGAGGAACAGGCCGAAGAAGGTCACCCCCAGCATGCCGGCAAACACCGCCACCCCCATCGCGTGACGCATCTCGGCGCCAGCACCGTGCGAAAACACCAGTGGCAGCACGCCCATGATGAAGGCGATCGAGGTCATCAGGATCGGCCGCAGACGCTGGTGACACGCTTCCAGGGCGGCGGCGACCACGCTGCGGCCATGGTCTTCCAGTTCGCGGGCAAATTCGACGATCAGGATGGCGTTTTTCGACGCCAGCCCGACCAGCACGAACAGGGCGATCTGGGTAAAGATATTGTTATCACCGCCCGTCAGCTTGACACCGACCAGCGCGCACAGGATCGACATCGGCACGATCAGGATCACCGCCAGCGGCAGGGTCCAGCTTTCGTACTGGGCCGCCAGCACCAGGAACACCAGCAGCACGCACAGGGGGAACACGTAGACCATGGTGTTACCGGACAAAATATCCTGGTAGGTCAGTTCGGTCCACTCGAAGCTGATCCCCTTGGGCAGCACGTCGCGGGCGATTTTTGCCATCGCCGCCTGCGCCTGGCCGGACGACACGCCGGGCGCGGCGCCGCCATTGATGTCAGCCGACACATAGGCGTTGTAGCGCTGCACGCGGTCCGGACCATAACTGTCTTTCACGCGCATCAGCGACGACAGCGGGATCATCTCACCCTTGTCACTACGGACCTTTAACTGGGCGATGTCTTCCGGCTTGGAGCGAAACGCCGCATCGGCCTGTACCCGTACCTGGTAGGTGCGGCCGAACTGGTTAAAGTCGTTGACGTACAGCGAACCGAGGTTGATCTGCAAGGTCTGGTAGATGGTCGACAGTGGCACGCCAAGCTGCTTGGCCTTGGTGCGGTCGACATCGGCGAACAGTTGCGGCACATTGATCTGGAAGCTCGAGTAGACCCCGGCCAGGCTCTTGTCCATCCACGCCTTGCCTTGCAGTGCCTGGATCGCCTTGTACATTTCATCGTTGCCGACGTTGCCGCGGTCTTCCACCATCATCTTGAAGCCGCCGGTGGTACCGAGGCCGTTGACCGGTGGTGGAGGCACCACCATGATGAAAGCGTCCTGGATGCCGCCCAGGCGCTTGTTGATTTCAGCGGCAATCGACGGCCCGTCCATGCCCTTGCCGGTGCGCTCCTCGAATGGTTTGAGCGAGTAGAACACCACGCCGGCATTGGGCGCATTGGTAAAGCCATTGATCGACAGGCCGGGGAAAGCGATCGACGAATCGACGCCGGGCACCTTGGCGGCGATCTCCGACATTTGGCGAATCACCTTGTCGGTGCGGCTGATGGTGGCGGCGTCGGGCAGCTGGGCAAAGCCGATCAGGTACTGCTTGTCCTGGGCGGGCACAAAGCCGGCCGGCACTGCCTTGAACATGAAGACGGCGCCCACGCCCAGCAGCAGGTACACCGCCACCGACAGCGTCTTGCGCTTGAGGACACCATTGACGCCACGCTCATACTTGATCGAAGTGCGGCCGAAAAAGCGGTTGAACCAGCCGAAGAAGCCGCCAAACAGCTTGTCCATGCCGCGTGTGAGGGCGTCTTTCGGCGCGTCGTGGCGGCGCAGCAGGGCAGCGGCCAGCGCAGGCGAGAGCGTGAGCGAACTAAATGCCGAGATCACCGTCGAAATCGCAATGGTCAGCGCAAACTGGCGGTAGAACTGGCCGGTCAGGCCGGACACAAAAGCGATCGGCACGAACACCGCGCACAGCACCAGGGCGATGGCGATGATGGGGCCACTGACTTCCTTCATCGCCTGCACGGTGGCGTCGCGCGGCGACAGGCCGCCTTCGATATTGCGCTCGACGTTTTCCACCACCACGATGGCGTCATCGACGACGATACCGATCGCCAGCACCAGTCCAAACAGCGACAGGGTGTTGATCGAAAAGCCGAAACCGAGCATCACCGCAAAGGTACCGATGATCGATACCGGCACTGCCACCAGCGGGATGATGGAAGCGCGCCAGGTTTGCAGGAACACGATCACCACCAGCACCACCAGCGCCACCGCTTCGAGCAGGGTGTGGATGACGGCGCGGATCGATTCGCGCACGAACTGGGTGGGGTCATACACCACGCTGAAATCGACGCCTTCGGGGAAGTCTTTTTTCAGCTCGGCCATCTTGGCCCGCACATCGGCGGAGAGCTGCAGCGCGTTCGAACCCGGAGCCTCGAAAATGACGATGGCGGCGGCCGACTTGTTGTTCAGCAGGGAGCGCAGGGCGTACGAGTTCGAACCGAGTTCGATGCGGGCGACGTCTTTCAGCTGGGTGATGGCCCCTTCGCTGCCGGTGCGCACGATGATGCCGCCGAATTCCTCGATGGTCGACAGGCGACCCTGGGTATTGACGGTCATCTGGAACTCGGCGTCCTTGGCGGGCGAAGCGCCCACCACGCCGGCGGCGACCTGGACGTTCTGCTCGCGGATGGCGTTGACCACATCGTTGGCGGTCATGCCGCGTGCGGCCACTTTTTGCGGATCGAGCCAGACGCGCATGGCGTAGTCGCCCGCGCCGAACAGCTGGACGTCGCCCATGCCGTTGATGCGAGCGAGCTGGTCCTTGACATTCAACACCGCGTAGTTACGCAGGTAGACGTCGTCATAGCGGCCATTCGGCGACACCAGGTGGACCACCATGGTCAGGTTAGGCGAAGCCTTGACGGCGGTGACGCCGATCTGGCGCACCTCTTCGGGCAGGCGTGGCAGCGCGCGCGCGATGCGGTTCTGGATCTGCGTTTCGGCCTGCTCGATATTCGTGCCAACCTTGAACGTCACCGTCAGCGCCAGCGCGCCGTCGGAAGTCGATTGCGACGACATGTACAGCATGCCCTCGGTGCCGTTGATCTGCTCTTCCAGCGGGGCCGCCACGGTTTCGGCGATCACCTTCGGATTGGCGCCCGGGTACTGGGCGCGCACCACCACCGATGGCGGCACCACGTCCGGATACTCGGACACCGGCAGGGCAAAAATCGACAGCAGCCCGGCGACGAAGATGATGACCGACAGGACGGCGGCAAAAATCGGCCGGTCGATGAAAAATTTGGAGAAATTCATGCTTATTCCTTGGACGTGTTCACTGCCGCAGCGGCTACTTTGGCGTCACCCTGCATCGGCACGATCTGCGCCGAAATAGGCGCACCGGGGCGCACCCGCTGCAAGCCGTTGACGACGATTTTTTCACCGGGCTTGACGCCCTCGCGCACCACGCGCAGGCCGTCGATCATGGGGCCGAGGGTGACGGGACGGTATTCGGCGGTGTTGTCGGCCTTGACGACGTAGACAAATTTGCGGTTCTGGTCGGTGCTGATGGCGCGGTCGGCGATCAGGGTGGCGCGCGTATTGGCGGCCGGGTCGCCCGACAGCTGCACGCGGGCGAACAGGCCAGGCACCAGGGTATTGTCGGCATTGGCGAAGGTGGCGCGCATGCGCACGCTGCCGGTGGCGGCGTCCAGGCGGTTGTCGACGAACTGCAATTTACCCGTGTGGGGGAAGCCTTCTTCGTTCGACAGGCCGATCTTGACCACCACCGGGGTGCCTTTTTGCGCGACCCGTGCCACCCGCAGATAGGTGTCTTCGTCGCCATCGAAGCTGGCATAGATATCTTTGTTGGACACCACCGAGGTGAGGATGGCGCTGCCATCGACCAGGTTGCCGGTGGTGATTTCCGCTTTCGACACCCGTCCGCTGATCGGCGACGTCACTTTTGTATACGCCAGGTTCAGGCGAGCCGCTTCAAGCTGGGCCTGGGCGGCGCGGGCGTTGGCGTCGAGTTCCTTCAGGCTGGAATTTTTTTCGTCGACTTCGCGCTGGGCGATCGCCTTGTCCGCCAGCAGCACTTCGGCGCGCTTGAGTTCGAGGCGCGCCAGATCGGCCTTGGCGCGCGCCGATACAGCGCTCGCCTCAGCGCGGTCCGCTTCAGCCTGGAACGGCCGCGCATCGATGGTAAACAGGACGTCGCCCTTTTTCACCAGGCTGCCCGGCTCAAACAGGATGGCGGTGATGAAACCGCTGGCGCGGGCGCGGATGTCGACCCGTTCGACCGCCTCGAGGCGGCCGGAAAACTCCTGGGTCTCGCTGACCTGGCGCTCGACCACCACGGCGGCGGTGACGGGCGGACCACCGGCGGCGGCGGCATCGGGCGCCTTGGCCTGAG
This sequence comes from Massilia sp. PWRC2, assembly GCF_049896725.1. Lineage (NCBI taxonomy): Bacteria > Pseudomonadati > Pseudomonadota > Betaproteobacteria > Burkholderiales > Oxalobacteraceae > Massilia > Massilia sp. PWRC2. Next base: position 279,580 of record NZ_JAFCUW010000005.1, on the reverse strand, counting down.
TGTCGGGGCCGCAGCCCGACAGGGTGACGGCGCCGGCGAGGGCCAGCGCGACGGCGATCGGCGTGAGGGCCAGGCGGCTGAAGTGGTGTGGGGTTTTCATGTTGTTTTCCCTAGTTTGGTAAAAATGGACCTGCATACATACGACTGCTGATGCTGATAAATAGTGCGAACAAGGCGTGCAAATAAATTATGGCTAAAATAACAACGAAAAAATGGCAAACGGGATTTGGCGCAACAGCCAAGTTTGCTTATATGACAACAATTAACTGTCACCGAACGGTCGGCAGCGGGCATCGAAGGCGACGCCCGGCACAACGGTCAATCGATGGACGTCCAGCCCCGCAGGGCGCGCGTCAATTTAGCTGGGAGGGTTGGGAGCCATGCCGGTCTCCTCGAGGGGGTCAGCAACGTCGAGCGCTGCCATGAAGCGACCAATTTCGTTCAGGGCAGCCGCCTTGCAGGCACAGTCATTGCGCGCGCCCGCTTCTTGCAGGGGCGCGGGCGAGAGCCGCTTGAGCGTGGTCGCCACGCCATTGGCCGCCAGCTTGGCGGCATATTGTTCAGCTTCGTCGCGCAAAGGGTCGTCTTCGGCCGACAGCACCAGCGCGGGCGGCAAGTTTTTCAGGCGACTCGATTGCAGGGGCGAGGCGTACGGGTGGGTACGGTCAGCCGGATTGGGCAGATAGCCCCGGTAACTGGCGGCGCAGGTGCTGGCAACCGCATCCATCCCGTCGGCAGGGGCCAGCTGGCGCATCGAGCAGGTGGTCAGGGCCGGGTCGAGCATCGGCATGATGAGAATCTGGCCGGCCAGCTCGGGGCCGCCACGGTCGCGCGACATCAGCGCGCAGACGGCGGCCAGATTGGCGCCCGCTTCGATTCCCGCCACCACCAGGCGCTTGCCGTTCCAGCCCAGGCTGGCCTTGTTTTTCTTCGCCCACAGCAGCACCGCGTGAGCGTCTTCCACCGCCGCCGGGAACGGCTTGACGGTGGCCAGGGTGTAGCTCGACGACAGTACCAGCTGATGCGGCGCATCGGCCGACAGGTGATGCAGAAACACATCGCCCTCGTCCAGACTGCCGCTGACAAAGCCGCCACCGTGGAAAAACACCATCAGCGTGTCGTGCTTGATGGCTTTGCCCGAAGGTCCGCGCGCGGCTGCACCACTGTAGAGCCGCGCTGCGAGCAGGCCGTCGGCGCCGCCGACCTGCATGTTACGCACCGTCACTTGTGGAAAATCCACGACATTGGACGGTGTATTCATTGCTTGCTCACGGCGCGCGGGTCGGCGGCGTCGCCTCCTGCGAGCTCGCCACTGGCAAGCTGGGTATGGTCGAACAGATCATGTGCGAGTGCATCAAAACCACCCACCTCGAAGCGCGCAGCCTGCTGGAATTGCTCCGTATAAGCCATGCCGGTCAGGGTGGACAGGCTCAGCACCAGGGCCAGGCCGGTAACAAAAGCATCTTTAAAACGCATGATCGCGGCTCCCCGTTGATCTGTTCCAGTAAATTCATTGCCGGGTCTTTTGATCCAGTGCAGCCAGTATAGACATCGACTACAATCCGATAAATAGGGCAGAAGCGAATTGATTGTTCAGCCTTTTGAACAATGCGAGGAATAAATGAACAAACTACAGGCAATGGAAGTCTTCGTCCAGGTGGTCGACACGGGCAGTTTCACCAAGGCAGCCGAGCAGATGCAACTGCCCAAGGCAAGCGTATCGACGCTGGTGCTGGCGCTGGAAAACGCCCTGGCGGTCAAGCTGCTGCACCGCACCACGCGCCATGTCAGCGTGACCTCCGATGGCGCTGTCTATTACGAGCGCTGCCTGCGCATTCTCGGCGACGTGCGCGACGCCGAGGAATCGCTCTCGCGCAACCGCGCCAGTCCCAGCGGCCGCCTGCGCATCGATGTCGCCAGCGGCGTTGCCAATGAAATCCTGATCCCCGCCCTGCCCGACTTTTTCGCCCGCTACCCCGACATCATGCTCGACCTCGGTTGCGGCGACCGCGCCGTCGATCTGATCGAAGAAGGGGTCGACTGCGCCATCCGCGGCGGCGACTTGCCCGACTCCACCCTGATCGCGCGCCGGGTTGGCGTGCTGCACTTCGTCACCGCCGCCACCCCGGCCTACATTGCCCGCTACGGCCGGCCGGCCCACCCCAGCGAGCTGGCCGCGGGCCACATCGGTGTCAATTATTTTTCATCGAAGACGGGCAAGGTCTACGACTGGGACTTCCAGCGCGGCGACGACGCGCTGGTGGTCAAGCTCGCCGGCCAGCTGGCCGTCAACGATTCGACCGCGTATAAAAATGCCGGACTGGCGGGGCTGGGCATCATCCAGCTACCCAGTTATTCGACCGATCCGCACGTCCTCGACGGCAGCCTCGAACTGCTGCTGGAAGACTGGACCAGTTCACCGCTGCCGGTGCATGTGGTATATCCTCAAAACCGCCACCTGTCGGCCAAGGTGCGCGTGTTCGTCGAATGGGTGGCCGATCTGTTTCTGTCGCACCCCGGATTTCAACTGAAGGCGCCGCTTCGCCAGGCTGCCTGATCATCACTGGATACACCATGCTCGAGATCGTCAAACACCATATCGTTTTCCTCGACCGCGAGAGCCTGCAAGCGACCGTGCGGCCGCCGGCATTCGCCCACCAGTGGCGCGAATTTGCCGCCACCGACGCCGTCGACGCTGCGTCCCGGCTGCACGGCGCCACCATCGCCATCACCAACAAAGTGCCGCTGCGCGAAGCCGATCTGGCGCGCCTGCCGGACCTTCAAATGATCGCGGTGGCTGCCACCGGCACCGACATCGTCGACCTGGCCGCCTGTCGCGCGCGCGGCATCGTGGTATCGAACATCCGCGATTATTCGCTGGTGTCGGTGCCCGAACACTGTTTTAGTTTGATCCTGGCGCTGCGCCGCAATCTGCTTGCGTACGCCGCCGATGTCGCCGCCGGCAAATGGCAAACGGCCACTCAATTTTGCCTGTTCGATCATCCCATCACCGACCTGGCTGGCAGCACACTGGGCATCGTCGGTTACGGCGCCCTCGGCCAGCGCGTGGCGCAGATCGGCCGCGCCTTCGGCATGAAGGTGGTGGTGAACTCGCGCTCGGCCGTCACCGATGCTGGCGTGACCAGTGTGCCGCTGGCCGAGCTGCTGCAAACGGCCGACGTCATCAGCCTGCACCTGCCGTTGACGGCGCAGACACGCCACATGATCGGTGCGGCGGAACTGGCGACCATGAAGCCGACGGCACTGTTGATCAACACCGCGCGTGGTGGCCTGGTCGACGAAGCGGCGCTGGCGCAGGCGCTGCGCGATGGCGTCATCGGTGGCGCCGGCTTCGACGTGCTGACCAAGGAGCCGCCCGCCGATGGCAATGCCTTGCTCGAACTCGATCAGGCGAATTTCATTTTGACGCCGCACGTGGCGTGGGCCAGTGCGGGCGCCATGCAGATTCTTGCCGATATGCTGGTCGATAATATCGAAGCGTTCGTGGCGGGGACGCCGAAGAATGTGGTGAGCTGAGCGTCTCAGTCAAATACCTCGACCAGTCTGAAATGCAGGGTGAGACGGCGCGCACCAGCGCATCGTCGTTGGCATCGCGGCCCCAGAAAGTCAGGCGTTTTAAGCGCGCGCTCGGTACCAGCGCAGGTCTGCGGTCGACGGCCAGTTGCGGATCGAATTGGTCAGGCGGAGCGCCAGGGCCGAGGCGCTGGACCATATAAAGCAACTGGCCGATTCTTTCAAAATCGCGCGACGGTGTAAAAGCCTGCTGCACCGGCGGCGGCCGCTTCAGCGCATAGCGCCGCAGGGTTGATTCGGCGGCACGGGGCGAGTCGAACAGCAGGCCGTCAAACCCGACTGCGCCACCTTCATACAAACTGATTTTTAAACGCTCTGTCGCTGTCATGTGCGCGTCCCTGGCGGGTGTGACGGGTTATTGCTTATTGCTTATCCAGTAGCGCCGCGCCAGTTGCCGCTCATCGATCGTCGTGCGTTCAAACACGCCACCATTCGATTCAATGACCTTCCGCGATCCCCAGTTCGTGTCCCTGCAAGTGACCAGGAGCCGGCCGAGTCCGATCTTCTTCGCTTCAACGATCGCCAGGGCCAGCATTGTCGTCGCATAGCCCTTGCGCCTTTGACCCGGACAGATACCGTAACCGATGTGGCCCCCGCTCTCGCGCACGGTCGGATGATCGATATGGTGGCGAATCTGGATGGCGCCGAACAGGGTCGCCCTGTCGGTATCGGCCAGAAAAAACAGGTGCGCCGGCACGCTCGCGGGGCCGGACGCGGTCAGGTCGCGCTGGACGATCGAGAGGAATTCATCGAAGTCTGTTCCCGCAAAAAGCCTGCCCGGTGCGGTCGGCGTTTCGGCCTGGCGCCACGCACGGACCAGGTCGTCGTAAGCAGCGCGATGTTTTTCGTTTGGAAATTCCAGAATCAGCATATCTTCATATTGACGGCCGCAAAAAGCGACCGGCCTTCGCTGTCAGCACGTCGATCAGCGCCGGCTGCATGTAAGTGTAGTCGTCGGGAATATCCAGGCAGATCACCTGCTTGCCGTTCAGGTAAGGGCGAAAGCGCGAGGCCAGCCGTCGCCGGTGCGCTTTTTCCATCACAAAAATGACGGTTGCCCATTCGATCTGTTCGCGCGACAAGGGCACGTCGGCATCGTTGCCGAGCCCGGCCGAATCTGTATCGACGCCCGGCCAGGCAGCGAACACCCTCTCGGCGGTCGGGCTGCGCAGGCGGTTTTGCGTGCATATAAACAGGGCGCGTTTCAACGGGCATGGCCAACGATCTACGGCGAATTGCCGGGTGCGCAATCTTATCAGCGGGTAAGTGTTAAGCTGGTATTTTTCACTTCCATCGAGGCTTACCATGGTCACTGAATTTGCCGAAATCCGCATCCAGCCCGGCACCAGCGAAGATTTTCTGCGCGCCGTCGCCGAAGCGGCGCCCCTGTTTCGCCGTGCGCGCGGCTGCCAGTTCATGCGCATTGAACAGCGCGTCGAAGAGCCGGACATGTATGTCCTGATGGTCGGTTGGGCCACCCTGGAAGACCATGAAGTGCACTTCCGTCAGAGCGCCGATTTTCAAAGCTGGCGCGCGCTGGTCGGTGGTTTTTTTGCCGGCCCGCCCACCGTCACCCACACCCAGCCAGTGCTGACGGGGTTTTAAACAGTCGCAGGCGGCGCTTGCCTGCGGCCGATTCGGCCCCACCTGCTCTGTTGTGAAACCTCCAGTCACCCTCCCAGGCAGCGCCGTCCACGACTTCCACCCCGCAGTGGCAGCGTGGTTCAATGCCACCTTTGCCGCCGCCACCGAAGCGCAGCTGCGCGCCTGGCCGCTGATCCAGGCAGGGCGCGCCACCCTGGTGGCCGCTCCTACCGGCTCCGGCAAAACGCTCACCGCCTTGCTTGCAGCGATCGATGCGCTGGTACGCGAGAGCAGCGTGGCACCGCTGCCCGACCAGACCCGCGTGCTCTACATCTGTCCCTTAAAAGCGCTGTCGAACGATATCCGCCTGAACCTGGAGGCGCCGCTGGCCGGCATCGCCGCGCAGCTGTCCGCCATGGGCGCGCGGGCGCACGGCATCCGCAGCGCCGTGCGCACCGGCGACAGCAGCAGCGCCGAGCGCAACGCCATGAAGCGGCGCGCCCCGCACATCCTCGTCACCACCCCCGAGTCGCTGTATGTGCTGCTGGGGTCCGCCAGCGGCCGCACCATGCTGGCCACTGTGCGCACCGTGATCGTCGACGAAATCCACGCCGTCGCCGGCAGCAAGCGTGGCAGCCATCTGGCACTGAGCCTGCAGCGGCTCGACAGCCTGTGCGCCATCCCCCCGTGCGCATCGCCCTGTCAGCCACCCAGAAGCCGCTCGCGCGCGTCGCCGAGTTTCTGGTCGGTGGCGGGCCAGGGCGCGATTGCGCCATCGTCGACGTCGGCCACGTGCGTGCACGCGACCTGGCGCTGGAACTGCCACCGGTGCCGCTCGAAGCGGTGATGGCCAATGAAGTGTGGGAGCGCGTCTACGACCGCATGGCCGAACTGGCGGTGCTGCACCGTACCACCCTCATTTTTGTCAACACGCGGCGCATGGCCGAACGGCTGGCGCGCCACCTGGGCGAGCGTCTCGGTGCGCACCTGGTGGCGGCCCACCACGGCAGCCTGGCAAAGCAATATCGCCTCGACGCCGAGCAGCGCCTGAAAAGCGGCCAGCTGCAAGTGCTCGTTGCCACCGCCTCGCTGGAACTGGGGATCGACATCGGCGACGTCGACCTGGTGTGCCAGGTCGGCTCGCCGCGCAGTATCGCCGCCTTCCTGCAGCGGGTCGGCCGCGCCGGCCACCAGGTGGGCGGCGTGCCCAAGGGCCGCCTGTTTCCGACCTCGCGCGACGACCTGGTCGAATGCGCCGCCCTGCTCGACTGCGTCGGCCGCGACGAACTCGATATCCTGCACGTGCCGCCGGCCCCGCTCGACGTGCTGGCCCAGCACATCGTCGCCGAAGTGGCCAACCGCGAGTGGTCCGAAGACGCCCTGTTCGCGATGCTGCGCGGCGCCGCCCCGTATGCCGGGCTGGCGCGCGCGCAGTACGACGCCGTGCTGCGCATGCTCGCCGATGGTTACGCCACCCGCGTCGGCCAGCGCGGATCCTATCTGCACCGCGACGCCGCCAGCGCCAGCCTGCGCGGCCGGCGCGGCAGTCAACTCGCCGCCATCACCTCGGGCGGCACCATCCCCGACAATGCCGACTACAGCGTGCTGCTCGAGCCGCAGGGCCACGCGGTCGGCACCGTCAACGAGGATTTTGCCGTCGAGAGTTTAAGCGGCGACGTTTTCCAGCTGGGGAACACGTCCTACCGCATCCTCAACATCGACGCCGGCAAAATGCGCGTCGAAGACGCCCGCGGGGCGCCGCCGAATATCCCGCTCTGGCTCGGTGAAGCGCCCGGCCGCAGCGACGAGTTATCGCTGGGGGTGGCACGCCTGCGCGCCGACGTTGAACGCGCACTTGCTGGCGGCGATGACAACGGCGATGGCGACGGTGCGGCGGCAATCGACCGCGCCATCGGCTCGCTGCGCCAGCACCTCGGCCTGCAGACCGACGCCGCCAGCCAGATCGTCGACTACCTCGCGCGCGCACGCGCCACCCTGGGCGCCCTGCCGACCCAGGACACCCTGGTGATGGAGCGTTTTTTCGACCAGAGCGGCGGCATGCAGCTGGTACTGCACGCGCCGTTCGGCAGCCGCATCAACCGCGCCTGGGGACTGGCGCTGCGCAAGCGCTTTTGCCGCAATTTCAATGTCGAGCTGCAGGCAGCAGCCACGGAAGACGCCATCATCCTGTCGCTCTCGACCAGCCACAGTTTTGCGCTCGACGCCGTGTGGCGCTACCTGCAATCGGGCAGTGCCGAACAGGTGCTGATCGAGGCCCTGCTCGACGCTCCGCTGCTCAAGGTGCGCTGGCGCTGGAATGCCACCACCGCGCTGGCGCTGCCGCGCTTTACGGGCGGACGCAAGGTGGCGCCGCAGCTGCAGCGCATGAAAAGCGACGACCTGCTGGCCGCCGTCTTCCCCGACCAGGCCGCGTGCCTGGAAAACATCGTCGGCGAGCGCGAACTGCCGCGGCACCCGCTGGTCGATCAAACCATCGACGATTGCCTGCACCAGGCGATGGACAGCGAAGGCTGGCTGGCGCTGCTGCGCCGCATCGAGACCGGGCAGGTGCGGCTGGTCACGCGCGACCTGCCGGCGCCGTCCCCGCTGGCGCTGGAAATTCTCGACGCCCGTCCCTATGCTTTTCTCGACGACGCCCCGCTGGAAGAGCGCCGCACCCAGGCCGTCATGCGGCGCGGCTGGCTGGACCCGGCGTCGACCGACGATCTGGGCGCGCTCGACAGCGCCGCCATCGAGGCCGTGGCCACCGAAGGGTGGCCGCAGCCGGCCAGCGTCGACGAGATGCAGGAAGCGCTGGTGTCGCTGGCGCTGATCACGGCCGCTGAAGCGGCGGCCAATGACGGCTGGCGCTCGATGCTGGCCGAACTGGCCGATGGCGGCCGCGCCACCCGCCTGCAGGCCGCAGGCGTCGACTGCTGGGTGGCACTCGAACGGCTCGACTGCGTGGGCGCCGTCTGGCCCGAAGCGCAGACCACGCCGCCGCTGGTGATTGCGCCCAGCCAGCGCGGCAATGACGAGCAGCCATGGGAGCTTGACGCCGCCCTGGTCGAGATCCTGCGCGCACGCCTGTCCGGCTTCGGCCCGCAAACCCTCGAGGCCATCGCCACCGCGCTGGCACTGGTGCCTGGCACGCTGGCGATCGCGCTGGCCCGGCTGGAAGGCGAAGGCTATGTGCTGCGTGGGCGCTTTACCCCCGGCGCCGCGGTCGAACAGTGGTGCGAGCGCCACCTGCTGGCGCGCATCCACCGCTACACCATCAAGCGGCTGCGGCGCGAAATCGAACCGGTCGAGCAGGCCGACTTCATGCGCTTCCTGTTCGACTGGCAGCACCTGGCTCCCGCCACTGCCCTCGAAGGCGAAGACGCCCTGCCGCTGGTGCTGGCCCAGCTCGAGGGCTGGGAAGCGGCCGCCGGCGCCTGGGAAAGCGATGTGCTGGCGCTGCGCCTGCGCGACTATTCGATCCTCTGGCTCGACCAGTTGTGCCGCGCCGGCAAGCTGGTGTGGACGCGGCTGGGCGCGCCGCGCAGCGCCGCCGCTGGCCCCGTGCGCAGCACCCCCATCGTGCTGCTGCCGCGTCGCCGGCTGGCGCTGTGGCATGGCTTGCCGCCAGCGGCCGCCAAGCCAGAAATGTCTGCGCGCGCCGCGCGCGTGCTGGCCACCCTGCAGCGCGACGGCGCCCTGTTCCTCGATGAGCTGCAAATGGACGCCCACATGCTGCCGGTCGAACTGGAACAGGCGCTGGGCGAACTGGTGGCGACGGGACTGGTCCATGCCGACAGTTTTGGCGGTATGCGCGCCATGCTGCAGCCGGCCGCCGCCCGCGCGTCGCATCACAAAGGCAACGCGCGCCGCCGCGGTGCCGGTCCCACCATGGAAGAAGCGGGCCGCTGGGCGCTGGTGCGGCGGGCAGACAGCGAACCGTCCAGCGACAGCACCGCTGCAGCAGCATCGACAGGCCACCAGCGGCTCTCGCCTGACACGCTCGAACACGTGGCGCTGACCCTGCTGCGCCGCTACGGCGTGCTGTTCTGGCGCCTGCTCGAACGGGAAGCGGGGTGGCTGCCATCGTGGCGCCAACTGCTGCCCGTGTTGCACCGTCTGGAAGCGCGCGGCGAGATTCGCGGCGGCCGCTTCGTGGCGGGCTTTTCGGGCGCCCAGTTCGCCCTGCCGGAAGCGCTGCCGCTGCTGCGCGCGGTGCGCCGCCGGCCGCTCGACGGCGCCCTGGTATGCGTGTCCGGCGTCGATCCGCTCAATCTGTGTGGCACCCTGCTCAGCGGCGCCAAAGTGCCGGCGGTGGCGGGCAACCGCGTGCTGTTTCGCGACGGCGTGGCGGTGGTCACCATCGTCGCCGGCACCATCGGCTGGCACATCGAACCGGGCGCGCAGCGCGCGCTGCTGCACGCCCGGCTGCTGGGGCGCCAGCCGGCGCGGGTGGCGCTGCAGGGGGCCGCGCTGGCGCCCTGCGCGCACCGACCGACCGTCCCGCCGTTCGTCGGCGGCGCGCAGCAGCGGCCAGGCGGTCTATCGGTCTGGCGGCCTAGCGGACTAGCGGACTATAATTGCCGCTCCCCCCGTCACCGCGGCCGCGCGCCGTCCCGCCATGTCCAAGCCTGACGTTCTCGTTTTTGCGAATAGTCCCGCGCACGCCGTCATGGCGCAGCTCGAGGCGCAATTTAATTGTCATCACGTCTGGCAGCACCCGCCGGCACAGCAAAACAGCGTGATCGACGCCGTCGCCGCGCGCATCCGCGCGGTGTGGACGGTGGGGCCGATTGGTTTAGACGCCGGCATGATCGCCCGCCTGCCCCTGCTCGAAGTGGTGGTGGTCAACAGCGTCGGCGTCGACCGCATCGATCTGGCGGCCCTCGCTGCGCGCAGCATCGCCGTCACCAATACCCCGGGCGTGCTCACCGACGACGTCGCCGACCTGGCGCTGCTGCTGCTGCTGGCGGCGCAGCGGCGCCTGCCGGCGATGGATGCGTATGTAAGACGGGGCGACTGGGCTGACGGCGTGCGCCTGCAACCGGCGCACGGTTTGCGCGGCAAGACCGCCGGCCTGTTTGGCTTTGGCCGCATCGGCCAGGCGATTGCCGCCCGCCTGCAGCCGCTGGGCATGCAGACCGTGTATTACCAGCCGCGCGCCATCGAGGCTGGCAGCGCGGGCAGCAGCACCACCACCCGCGCCGACTCGCTGCTCGAACTGGCCGCGCGCAGCGATTACCTGATCCTGGCGGCGCCAGCGAAGGCCGCCACCTTGCACGCCATCGATGCCGAGGTGCTCACCGCGCTGGGCCCGCAGGGGGTATTGATTAACATCGCGCGCGGCGCGCTGGTCGACGAGGCGGCGCTGGTGGCGGCGCTGGCCGATGGCCGCCTGGGCGCCGCCGCGCTCGACGTCTTTGAAGACGAGCCGCACGTGCCGGGACCGTTGTGCGCGCTGCCCAATACGGTGCTCACGCCCCATATCGGCAGCCTGACAGTGGAAACCCGCCACGCCATGGGCCAGCTCACGCTCGACAATCTGTGCGCGCACTTTGCCGGCCAGCCTTTGCTAACGCCAGTGCAGCTGTAAAAAACTAAAAGGTCCCCGGCAGCAGGATGTTCTGGTCGACCTGTTCGATGTCGCGCAGGCCGCAAAAGGCCATCGTCACATCGAGCTCGTTGCGGATGATCTCGAGGCACTTGCGCACGCCCCCTTCACCAGCGGCGCCGAGGCCATACAGGAACGGCCGGCCGATATACACGCCCTTGGCGCCCAGCGCACGCGCGCGCAGCACATCCTGGCCGGAGCGCACGCCGCCATCCATGTGCACTTCGATCTGGCTGCCGACGGCATCAACGATGGCCGGCAGCGCTTCGATGCTCGACTGGGCGCCGTCGAGCTGGCGGCCGCCGTGATTGGAGACGATCAGGGCATCGGCGCCGCTGGCCACGCACAGGCGGGCATCTTCGGCATCCATGATGCCCTTGATGATCAGCTTGCCGCCCCAGCGCTGCTTGACCCATTCGACGTCGGCCCACGACATGGCCGGATCGAACTGCTGCGAGGTCCACGCCGACAGTGACGACATGTCGGAGACGGCGCTGGCGTGGCCGACGATATTGCCAAAAAAACGGCGCTTGGTGCCCAGCATGCCAAGGCACCAGGCCGGCTTGGTGGCCAGGTTGAGCATATTGGCGATGGTCAGCTTGGGCGGCGCTGTCATGCCGTTGCGGATGTCCTTGTGGCGCTGGCCCAGCACCTGCAGGTCGAGCGTGAGCACCAGCGCCGAACAGTTGGCGGCGCGCGCCCGTTCGATCAGCCGCTCGATGAAGGGACGGTCCTTCATCACGTACAGCTGGAACCAGAACGGTTTGGTCGTGTGGGCGGCGACGTCTTCGATCGAGCAGATGCTCATGGTCGAGAGAGTAAATGGCACGCCGAACGCTTCGGCGGCGCGGGCGGCGAGAATTTCGCCGTCGGCGTGCTGCATGCCGGTCAGGCCGGTGGGCGCCAGCGCCACCGGCATGGCCACGTCCTGGCCGACCATGGTGCTGCGCAGGCTGCGGTTTTCCAGGTTGACCGCCACGCGCTGGCGAAATTTGATCTTGGCGAAGTCCGATTCGTTGGCGCGGTAAGTCGATTCGGTCCACGAACCGGCATCGGCGTAATCGTAAAACATGCGCGGCACACGCTTTTTGGCCAGAACGCGCAAATCTTCGATGGTCGTGATGATGGTCATGAAACGCAGCTCCCTGAGAATGAGGTGCTTAATTTACCAGAATGGCTGAAGGCAGACGCATCTGTCGCCGGCTGTAGCATTGTTTGAAAGAAAGTGCGGATCGCGCTGCCCAGCGCTGGACAAGAGCGCAACGAGCCAGTAAAATGCGGCTTCTTCGGAGATGCACGCTCTCCGGTACCGTCGCAAAGCAGCGCGACGGCACACCAGGCGGTCACATTGTTCCTTGATCAGAAATTTTGGTCTTCCGGATATAGTGCGAAACTGTTAGAATGCTTGCTTCAAGCGGCTGTAGCTCAGTTGGATAGAGTACTTGGCTACGAACCAAGGGGTCGTGGGTTCAATTCCTGCCAGCCGCACCAGAATGTGTAGTAGAAAAGAGACTTGGAAGGCGCCAGCCGACCAGGTCTTTTTTTCGTCCATACTGTTTGCAGGCAAGACCTCAACAGGCTGCGGCAAAACACGCCGACGTAAAAAAGCGGGCGGGGGCGCACCCCCACCCGCAAAAAGGCCCTACAGGAATTGGTCAAGCACTCCCCACGGGTGGGGACATGTTGATCAGCGCGAGTGTAATGAATTACGGTTGCATATTCAATAGGAAAGTGAATTCACATATATGAGCTTGCATCTGCGCATAGGCCTGGACTGGGTCGTCGACGGCGTGACGGTGGACGTCGGCGCCCTCGCCGACCTGCTGGCGGTGGTGGCAGCGTCGGGCACCGTGCAGGCGGCGGCCGACCAGTTGCACATGTCGTATCGCAGCGTGTGGGGCAAGCTCGACAGCGCGGAAACGCTGCTCGGCCAGCAGTTGCTGGTCAAGCGCAAGGGCCATGGCAGCCTGCTCAGCGAAGCGGGTAGCGCCCTGCTCGCCACGGTCGATGCCGTGCGCGCCGCCATCGCCGCCGGCAGCAGCACCGAGCTGGCCGCCGCCCAACGCCGGCTCGAGCAAGTATTCAAGGGGGCGACGGCGCCCCTGAACCTGTTTTGCAGCCACGACGTGGCGCTCGCCGACTGCGTGCAGGACGGCGTGCTAGATGGCTGGGCCGTGCGCACCATGGGCTCGGGCAAGGCGCTCGACGGCCTGCGTGCCGGCAAGGCCGACCTGGCCGGTTTTCATGGCCCCCACCCGGACCACGGCCATGACGCCACCATCGCCGCCCTGCGCGCCGATCCAGCCTGGTTTGTGCGCCCCCTGATGCAGCGCGAACTGGGCTTTGTCGTCGCCAGCGGTAATCCACTGGGCATCGCCGGCGTCGCTGACCTGGTCCGTGCCGGCATCCGCCTGATCAACCGCCAGCAACAGTCCGGCACCCGCGCCTGGCTCGATGGCTTGATCAGCGCCGGCGGCATCGATGTCGCCGCCATCAGCGGTTACCGCCAGGAAGAATTCACCCACCTGGCGGTGGTGCGGGCGGTGGCGGCGGGCGCTGCCGATGTTGGCTTTGCCGTCAAGGCCGCCACCGCCGGCCTGGCGGTCGATTTTATACCCGTCGGCACCGAAACCTATTACCTGGCGGGCCGCGTCGCACTGGCCGACGATGCGCGGGTGGCGGCGCTGGCAGCAGCGGTCGGCACACGCATGCTCAGCCACCCGGGCTATGCGCCAGTGACGCGCTAACTGGAGCCGGCCCTCGAGGTGATGCCCGCGGCTGCGCCGAATGCCTCATGTAAATGAATTGTTCGGCCCATCCCCAGGCCGAACAGCGCCGTCAACTTGCCATCATGCGTTGAGAAGCATGTGCAATGCATCCATTTACCGTATTGCGCACGCCTCGACGACCAGGGCGCACCAGCGCGCCGTCGGGCATGAACTGTGGATGTTCGCGCGCTGGCGTAGCAGCTGCCAGCCGGCAGCAGCGGCCTGCAAGGAGGTGTCGCATGGTCAACCATGCGACACCATCCGGTCCGCGGCTTCGCCACCCTGCAGGCACATGGTGGCGCCGATATCGGCAGCGTGTATGCGCCCTACCCCATGCAGCGCAGCCGCCTGGCCAAGCAGCAGCTACCGGCCACACTCGAGCACAAACGGCTGAGCGAGCGCACCGGCAGCATCGACAGCCTGTCCGCCGGGCGCATCGGCGTGATCAAGCCGGCATGCTCAGGCCGGCAATCGGGATTCCACAGCTTACACCTTGGCTTTATGCAAAACCGCTGCTATAATCTTGCCTTTCGCGGCTGTAGCTCAGTTGGATAGAGTACTTGGCTACGAACCAAGGGGTCGTGGGTTCAATTCCTGCCAGCCGCACCAAAATTCGTCAGTAGTAAAGAAAAACACCCCGCCGGGCAATCTGCGGGGTGTTTTTTATTGTGCCGATGGGGTGCTGCCTGCCGCTGGCGAGACACCCCTGCCGCGCATCCCACCCGCATTTCACCGGGGCCGATCAGGCGGCGGCAACGCCCCGGCTGCCCCTTACAGGCGCGTCGCCTTCTTTTCAATCGCCCGGTTGCTGAGAATTTCCTCGATCTGCTCGAAGCGCACCGGCTTGACCATGTGGTGGTCGAAGCCCGCCTCGAAGGCCAGCTGGCGGTCCTTTTCCTGCCCCCAGCCGGTGACGGCGACGAGCAGTGTCATCGGCCCGTTCGACAGCTTGCGGATGCCGCGCGCCAGGTCGTAGCCGGACATCTGCGGCAGGCCGATGTCGAGAAAGGCGAAGTCGGGACAGAAGCGCGCCGCCGCCGTCAGCGCATCCGGGCCGTTGTGGGTGATCACCACGCTGTGGCCCATGGCCGAGAGCAGCGCACCGATGCTGTTGACGAAGTCGACGTTATCGTCGGCCAGCAGGATGCGGTACGTCTCGGCACTGATAAACGCCGCCGGCATCGCCTTGGTGGGCAATTCGGGCTCGACCACGATCGGCAGGCGCACCGTGAACTCGGTGCCGCGGCCGATACCGGCGCTGGTGGCGACGATGGTGCCATGGTGCAGTTCGACCAGCCGGCGCGCCAGCGACAGGCCAACGCCCAGGCCGGCATTGGTGCGCTCGAGAGTGGAATCGACCTGGACGAACATTTCGAATACATTGGCGATCATGTCGGGGGCGATGCCGATGCCGGTGTCGGTCACCGTCAGTACCAGCGTCTTGTCGTCGACCCGCGCGCCGAGACTGACGCGGCCACCGCGGTTGGTGTATTTGGCGGCATTGTTGAGCAGATTCGACAGCACCTGCGCCAGCCGGGTGGCGTCGCCATTCAAGAACACCGGGCGGTCCGGCAGATCGATCACCAGTTCATGGCCATGCAGTTCGATATACGAGCGCACCACTTCGAGGGCGTCATTGATCACCGCCTTCAATTCGACGCGGCCCATCTTGATGGCGAACTTGCCGGTGTTGATGCGCGAGACGTCGAGCAGATCGTCGACCAGCCGCACCATCTGGCGCAGCTGGCGCTCCATGATGTCGGTGGCGCGCTCGGTGGCGACGGCGTCGCCGCTGCGCAGGCGCAGGATATCGAGGCCGGTGCGAATCGGCGCCAGAGGATTGCGCAGTTCATGGGCCAGGGTGGCCAGAAACTCGTCCTTGCGCCGGTCGGCCGTCAGCAGCGCCTGTTCGGCGCGGTGGCGCACCTGGCCCTCGTGCTCGAGCGTCAAATTGGCTTCCTGCAGCGCGTGCGAACGGCGGCCGATTTCGGCCAGCATGTCGTTAAACGCCGACACCAGCACGCCGATTTCGCCCTTCTCGCTGGCCGGCACGCGCAACGTGAAATCGCGCTGCGCCATCACTTCGCGCGCCACATTGGTAACCGCCAGCAGCGGCCCGGTAATCCCTTTCTGCAGGCGCGACGCGACCAGCGCGGCGATCACCAGTGCGGCGAGCATCACCACGCCGAGGATGGCGGCATAACTGAGCACGCGGCCGACCAGGTCATAGCGGGTGCGCAGATAGACGCTGCCGAGCAGTTCGCCGTGATCGACGATGGTGCGCACCACCACCAGTTCGCCATACTCGATGCGCGAACCGGGCGGCCCGGGCTGCACCGGAAAGCGCAGTTCCTGCGACTGCTGCTGGAGATAGGAGGCAAAGCGGGTGCCGGCGGCGGTGTAGACGGCGGCGGCGACGATTTGCGGGCGCACCCGCAGCACCGCCAGGTTTTCGGCGGCCGCCTTGGCGTCGCTAAAGGCCAGCGCCGGCGCGGTGACGGCGGCGATGATGTCGGCCTGGGTGGTCAGGTCGTCGACGCCGGATTGCTGGAACGTGCGCAGGTCGTACAACAGCATGGCGATGGCGGCAGCGAGCAGGGCGACGAAGGTGGTCGACACTGCCATGATAATGAGCTTGCTGCGGACCGAACCGCTATCGTGCGTCGGCATCACGGTACTCCTTTAATGACGTGGTTGGCGACGGAGAGCAGACGCGAACTGAGTTTGATACTGTTTTTTTCGGCAGCGTCGACGGCGACATCGAAACGCACCTGGTGCTCGATGACCCTGAAATTGATGGCGCTGCCGGCCTGCAGGCCATGGCTGCATTCGCTTACCAGCAGTATCGGCGCAGGCGACCACTGCTGCAATATGTGCGTGACCATGGCACTGTCGGTACCTGCCACAAATAACAGGTGCACGGCCACCGGTTCGTCGTTCTCATGCAGCAGGCGCACGCTGACCGGGCGGCCGTTGATGGTGCGGCCGGCAACCATGCGCCCCACTTCATGGGCCAAGGCATCGGCGCCGTACACGCCGATGACGAGGGCGGCGCCGGGACCGGCAAAGGCGTGCGGCGGAAACTCGGCATAGCTGAGGAACTTGGTCAGGAAGCCCGCCTTGACGCTGCGCTCGAGCGCCAGGCTGGCGCCGCCATGCTCATACTGACGCCCCAGCGCTGGCGCCAGCATGCCCGTGAGCACCGCCAGCAGCAGCCACTTGGGCAGCCCGGGCAGACGGCGGCACAGGTCGGCGACACTGCCAGGGTTATCGCTATGGTTGAGTGTCATGCGCCAGGCCGCGGCAAACGACAGGGAACAACGGAGCCAACAAGCGGGCGTTTCAACATAGCGGATATTAAATAGGTGTTGCCGGCGACCATCACACGCGCCTCAAGTGCTTGCCGGCGCGGGCCGGGCGTGAATATGCGTAATGATAACTTGCCAAGAGGACATTTGGCGTTCAATTGACAGCGCCAATGCGGCAGCCGCAGCGCCCTGCCCCATGCGCTCAGGAAAAGCCGAATTCGGCAGCGGCCTTGGCTGCCCACAGCGCCTCTTTCTGGCTGGCGTAGGGAGTCTCGTAGCTCTCGACAGCGCCGTCGGCCGTCAGAAAATGCAGCGACCAGCCGGTGCTGCCGGCCACCAGGGCGATATCGCCGGGCTGGCAATGGCAAGCAATCGCTTCGTCGGCGTCGAGCTGGACGATATTGACCTTGCGGTGCCGGACCACGCTGACCATGGCTGTTTACCTTTGCCGTTGTTCGTTCAAGTAGGGGCGCCTCGGGGACGCCGGCCGCCGTAAAAAGAGGCGCCATGCGTGGCGCTTATATCTCTCATCACGAACAAAAATTGGCCAAATCTTTTGCGATGCAACAATATAGCACCTGTCTCCTCTATTCTCCTCCAAGAAAATAGATTCAGCCCGCTCCCGTAGCGGGCTTTTTTTTGCCTGCCGATGTAGAACGACGGCGCAGTAACACGGCGCAGCAACCCGGCGCAGGACGGCGGCGCAGCGGGGCAAGCGCCTGGCGTGCCCGGATTAGCTGGCGCTTTCGTGTACGATGCAGTTTTTCTTTCATTCGTATCAGCCCGACTGAACGCGCACTCCCATGCTTGACGCCGTATCGCTGGCCACCATGGCCGCCCTGTCCACCAACCATGACTGGTCGCGCAGCGCCGTTGGCGCCCCCGCCAGCTGGCCGAGCGCACTGCGGCTGACGGTCGACATCATGCTCAATACGCCGCTGCCCATGTTGCTGTGCTGGGGGCCGCAGCGCGCGGTGCTGTTTAACGGCGCGTATGCCGCGCTGGCCGGCGCCGGCCACCCGGCGGCGCCGGGCGGCAACGTGCCGGCGCTGTTGCCGGTGCCGCTGGCCGCCGCCCGCGACAGCGTCGACCAGGCCTTCAGCGGCGTGGCCACGCACCTGCGGCGCCGTTCCCTGCAGTTTGCCGGCAGCGCGCTGGCGCACGAAGCCGACCTGCATTTCACACCCCTGCTGCAGGACGATGGCGCAGTGGGCGGCGTGCTGTGCGCGCTGGCGCCGCCCACCGCTGCTGCCGCTACCAGCGCTGGCGCCGCCGCTGGCAGCGCCCTGCGCATCCTGGTAGTCGAAGACAATCTCGATTCGCAATTTCTGGTATGCGAAATGCTCAGTGCCTTTGGTCACGACAATGCCGGCGTCGCCCATGCCGAGGGGGCCCTACAGTTGCTCGACGGCGGCAATTTCAATGTGCTGTTTACTGACGTTAGCCTGCCTGGCATGTCGGGCGTCGAACTGGCGCGGCGCGCGCGCGCGCGCGATCCCTCGCTGCGGGTGATTTTCGCCTCCGGCTATGGCGACGCGCTGTTACGCCAAATTGAATTTCCTTACTTGTCGTTACAAAAACCATACGAGATCGAGCAGTTACAAAACGCCCTCGCGGCAGCCGCTGCAAGCGTGTGAATACGGCGCCCTCGTCTGCGCTAGAATCGTACGACCGACAGCGGCCCGCGACATGGGCCGGCAGCCAACCACCATGATCGCGACGTATCTGATGAGCTCCTCCCCACTGGTGCGCCAGCGTTCCGCCGGCGCCGCCCGATGACCCAGCCCGAGCGCGCCGCGGCTGCCGCTGGCGGCGCCGAGTTCGAAACCATTCTCGAGCACCTGGGCGACGGTGTCTGCACGGTCGATGCCAGCTGGCAGGTAGTGTGGCGTAACCACGCCGCTGCCGCCATCGTCGGCGACGCCGGCAGCGTGCTGTGGCAATCGGTGGGCCTTGACGCTGCCGCCGCCGTCCGCATCAAGCACGCCTGCGCCGTCGGCCAGGCCGGCGCCAGTTGCTGCTGCGTGTTTCAGCACCTGCGCCTGCAGCGCTGGTTCGAACTGCATGGCGCGCCGCATGGCAGCGGCATGGTGTGCCGCTTCCAGGACATCACCGCGCGCCGCGCCGAAGAAGAAGCACGGCTCGCTGCCGGCAGCCGTCTGCAGGCGGCGCTGGCGGCCGGACGGCTGGGCGACTGGCGCTGGGATGCCGCGCTGCGCCAGGTGACGCTGGGCGCGCGCGCGGCCGAACTGTTCGGCCTCGACGCCGAAGCGGCAGTGCCGTGGGAGCGCTTGCAGGAACGCGTGTACCAGCTCGACCGGCCGATGGTGGACGCCGAACTGCGCCGCGCCGCCAGCGTCGGCGGCGACCTCAATATCGAATGCCGCATCGATGTGCCGGGGCAGGCGCTGCGCTGGATTTCGGTGGTCGGCCGCGCCGACCTGGCCGCTGACGGCAACGGCGGCAGCAGCGGCGCACGCCTGCTCAGCATGACCGGCGTGGCCCAAGACATCAGCACCAGGAAAAGCGCCGAAGACACCCTGCGTCAGAGCGAAGAGGTGCTGCGCGCGCTGGCCAATTCGGTGGCCCAGCTGGCCTGGATGGCGCAAGCCGATGGCGACATCGTCTGGTTCAACGAACGCTGGTACGAATACACCGGCAGCGCGCTCGAACGGATGTCGGGCTGGGGCTGGCAATCGGTGGTCGATCCCGACGTGCTGCCGCTGGTGCTGCAGCGCTGGCACGAGTCGATCCGCACCGGCCAGCCGTTCGACATGGAATACCCGATCCGCGGTGCCGATGGCCAGTACCGCTGGTTCCTCACCCGCGTCAATCCGGTGCGCGACCGCCTCGGCCACGTGGTGCGCTGGTTCGGCACGAATACCGACGTCGACCAGGTCAAGCGCGTCCAGCAAGCCCTGCGCGAAGAATCGAACGTGCTCGAGCTGCTCAACAGCACCGGCAGCGCGCTGGCGCGCCAGCGCGACCTGCGCTCGCTGTTGCAAACCGTCACCGACGCCGCCACCGGCATCAGCGGCGCCCGCTGCGGGGCCTTCTTCTACAACGGCCGCGACCGCGACGGCGCCCCCTTCACCGTCACCACCCGCGCCGGCGCCACCTGCGATGAACTGGCGCGCATCCTGCCGCCGTCACCGGGCCCGGGCGCGCGCGACGCCGTGCTGCGCTCGAACGACACCACCATCGATGCGCGCTTCAGGGCGCCCGCCGGCATCGAGCTGGCGGCGCCCACCATGCGCAGTTATCTGGCGGTGCCGGTGGTGTCGCGCTCGGGCGAACTGGTGGGACGGCTGGTGTTCGGCCACCCGCAGACCGGTATTTTTTCCGAGCGTACCGAACGCATCGTCGGCGGCATCGCCGCCCAGGCCTCGGTGGCGATCGACAATACCCGGCTGTACGAGGCGGCCCAGCACGCCGCCGAAGAGCGCAAGGAGCTGCTCGAAAGCGAGCGGCGCGCGCGCGCCGAAGCCGAGCGCACCAGCAATATGAAAGACGAATTTCTGGCCACCCTGTCGCACGAGCTGCGCACGCCGCTGTCGGCCATCCTCGGCTGGGCCCAGGTGCTGCGGCGCGGCACCCGTGGCGCCGACGACCTGCAGCGCGGCCTGCAAACCATCGAGCGCAATGCGCGCGCCCAGGCGCAGCTGATCGAAGACTTGCTCGACATGAGCCGCATCACTTCAGGCAAGGTGATGCTCGACATCCAGACCATCGCCCCATCGGTGTTCATCGATGCCGCCATCGACACCCTGCGGCCGGCCGCCGAAGCGAAAAATATCCGCCTCGAAAAAGACTACGACAACGCCACCGGCATGATCGCCGGCGACCCGGCCCGGCTGCAGCAGGTGATCTGGAACCTGCTGTCGAACGCCATCAAGTTCACCCCGCGCGACGGCCTGGTGCAGGTGCTGGTGCGGCCACTCGGCGCCAACGTCGAAATTGCCGTGCGCGACAGCGGCGCCGGCATCGCCCCCGAGTTCCTCACCCATGTGTTTGAACGCTTCCGCCAGGGCGACTCGTCGACCACCCGCCAGCATGGCGGCCTCGGCCTGGGGCTGTCGATCGTCAAGCACCTCATCGAGCAGCACGGCGGCACTGTCGCCGTCGCCAGCGAGGGCGAACAGCAGGGCGCCTGCTTTACCGTCGAGCTGCCGGCCGCCACCCCGCAAGTGATCGCCGCCCGTTCCGACCGCGCGCGCTACAACCCGCCGTCGCCGCTGACCCCCGACATCATCCTGCGCGACCTGAGCGGCATGAGCGTGCTGGTGGTCGACGACGAACCGGATGCGCGCGACCTGATCAAGCGCATCCTGTCCGATTGCAACGCCGTGGTGCATACGGCCTCGAGCGCCAGCGCCGCCCTTGCCGCACTGCGCGCCGCGCCGCCCGATCTTTTGATCAGCGATCTGGGCATGCCCGATATGGATGGCTTTGCCCTGCTGGCCGCCGTGCGCGCCCTGCCACGCGCCGAGGGCGGCGCTGTGCCAGCGGTGGCGCTGACCGCGTTTGCCCGCTCGGAAGACCGGCTGCGGGCACTCGAAGCGGGCTTTAGCGCCCACATTTCCAAGCCGGTCGAGCCGACCCAGTTGATCGCCACCGTGGCAGACCTGCAGCAGCAGCGTACTTGACCAGCGCCAACAGCGCGTTCACACTGCTCCTACCGTGCTGCGAGTGACTGTCCTACAAGAAATATAAAAGGGTTTGCTACAGTTGCGGATGTTCCGCTGGACCGGCGCCAGTCTTGATGAAAAATTATGGTTGGCAGCGTTGTCGAGCCGCCAACCTGCCGTCCACCGCGCCGGAACGGGGGGCGCACTGACAGAGATCACCGCATGCCGAGCCGAGAAGACATCCTTAACGCAAAAATACTGGTTGTAGACGATTCGCCTGACAATATCGAGTTGATGGAAGAGATATTGCGCGCGGAAGGCTACACCTGTGTCAGCTCGACCATGCTGCCCGAACAAGTGTGCCCGCTGCACCGCCAGCACAATTACGACCTGATCTTGCTCGATCTGCAAATGCCGGGCCTGAACGGTTTTCAGGTGATGAAGGGTCTCAAGGAAATCGAGCACGGCGGCTACCTGCCGGTGCTGGCGCTGACCGCCCAGCCCAGTTTCAAGATTGCCGCGCTGGAAGCGGGCGCGCGCGATTTCATTAGTAAGCCGTTCGACCTGCTCGAAGTGCACAAGCGCATCCACAATATGCTCGAAGTGCGGCTGCTCTACCGCGAACTGGCCCAGTACAGCCGCGCCCAGCAGGAACTGGCGCTGCACGACGCCCTCACCGGCCTGCCCAACCGGCGCCTGCTGGAAGACCGCATCGCCACCACCTTGCAGCACGCCAATCGCAACCACCACAAGGCGGCGATCATGTACATCGACCTCGACGGTTTCAAGGCGATCAACGACACCTATGGCCACGCCTACGGCGATGAAGTGCTCAAGACCATCGCTGCGCGCCTGCTCGACTGCTCGCGCAAGGAAGACACCGTGGCACGCCTGGGCGGTGACGAATTCATGGTGGTGCTCAGCGAAGTGAGCGGCCTGGCCGATGCCCAGGGACCGGCGGCAAAAATCGTCGAAGCGGTGTCAGAGGAAATTTTTATCAACGACCTCACGCTCAAACTGTCGACCAGCATCGGCATCAGCATTTATCCGGACGATGCCGAAACGGTCGATGCGCTCATCAGCATCGCTGATTACGCCTTGTATGAAGCCAAGCGCGGCGGCAAGAACCGCTTTTGCGCCACTTCATCGCACCCGGCTGGCGGGCATGCGACCAGCGGCAGCAAGGAGCCGGTGCGCAACTGACGGTGGACGGCTGTTGCTACGTAACAAAAAGCCAGCGCGAGCTGGCTTTTTGCTGGCCTGTCAGGTCTTGCGCGCTTACTTGCCCTTGGCGCCGTTGGCCTTGATCTGCGCCGCATGCTGATGGTCGCGCGCAGCATCGACCATTTCAGGCGGCACCTCGATGCGGGTCACGCCCGCATCGACGGAAATCGGATCGCTGGCAGGAAACGTCATTTCAACGGCATCGTCAAGCAGGATTTCCCGGGCCAGCTCGGCGGGGGTATCGTTTTCCACTTCCGCCAGCGTCTGGATGGCGGTGGCCCACTTGATAAAATCGAGCTTGGCCAGTTCGCCGATGGTGTTCACGCCAAAGGCCAGGCTGAGCGCGCGCGCATCGGACGCGCTCACTCCGCGCAGGGCGCTGACAGGGGCTTCGGCCAGTTCGCGGAATGACTTGCTATGAAACGATGTATCGACGATCGCCTGGATATTCATGAGGTGTCCTTTCAGGGTGGCAGACCCGTTACTCCGCGCCGGAGAACAGGACAAAAAACCACTATCGCATGTAAGCGTCCGGGTGACTGTGCGTCAGCGTACAGTGCCCGGACTTCGCCGTCAAAGCGCTTATGCCGTCGCCATCAATTCTTCCTTGCGCGCCAGCAGCTGCGCACCGAGCGCCACCAGGTCGAGCGCCGTCTTGCGGGTGAGCGGGAACATCGCATCTTCTTCCTCGCTCGCATGGTGGTCGATCTGCTCGCCCAGCACTTTGACCTTGGCGTCGTACAAATCATCCTGCGGCGCCATCGCCTCGATCTGCGCAATGAGCTGCTTGGCGCCGCCGTGTTCGACTGCGGCCTCGTCGAGCATGTCGTGGAAGGGTTTGCCCTGGGTGCGCAAGGCAGGATAGAAAATTTCTTCTTCGATTTGCGCGTGCACCGTCAGCGCCTTGCACAGGTCGGAGGCGATGTTTTTCTTGGTGACAAAGGCGCGCTCGCCCAGCGCGTCATATTGCTTGAACAGGGCGCGCGCGTGGGCGTGGTCGGCGGTCAACAGGGCGATGGCATCAGCAGGCTTGGTCATGGTAGTTCCCGGGTCCAGTGGTCAGAGGGTGAGAGGATGAGACGGTGAGAGGATAAAACAACGTTGGCGAATTGCCATCGCTGTATCATCCAGAAAACTGCACCGCCTGACTGTGCGGCAGCTAACATGGCCAGCGCGCCGTTCCCAGGCGCACTGTTGTATCATCGGGAATCATTCTTTCAGGCCTAAACATGAGCACATCTCCCCCTCCCCCAGGCGATTTGCCCGCGCTGTCGCAGGCAGGCGCCGGGTCGGCTGACGATGTGCGCGAATTGCTCGGCCACCTGAGCCAACAGTGGGACCAGCAGCGCCGTCAGCTGGCCCGCCAGTTGCATGACAACCTCGGTTCATCGATGACGGCGCTGACCATGCACCTGGCCCTGCTGACCCAGCAGCTACCCAGGGAGCAGGCCCTGCTCGATCGCAGTGCGCAAATGAAAACCTTGCTGATGAACATAATCAGCACCAACCGCGACATGCAGCGGCGCCTGTGGAACGACAGCCTGGAGTTTCTCGGCCTGCACGCCGCGATCAGCGAGGTGCTGGCCCAGTTCCGCGAGCAGCATGGGCTGGTCGCGCGCCTGAGCTTGCCGGACGAGGACAGCAGCTATCCCATCGAGCAATCCGCGCTGCTGATGGCCGCGCTGGAACAAGGCTTGCAAAATGTGATCGCCCATGCCAGCGCCAGCGAAGTGGACGTGATTGTCGATGATGATGGCGACCAGGTGATGCTGACGGTGCGCGACAATGGCATCGGTATCGGCCAGCACGCCTTCGCGCGCGCGCACCACGGCCTGCGCGCGCTGCAGGCACGCGCCAGTTACCTGGGCGGCAGCCTGCGGGCGCAGGCCGCCCCCGACCAGCTGCCCGGCACCTGGGTGACGCTGATTTTGCCACGCAGCTCGCCGCCCGCCGGCGACGCGCCACACTGAGCGCCGCGGCGGCCGCTGCAGGGCTGCCGGCTCAATGCAGCTTGACCAGCGGCGCGGTGCGGCGGATCAGGAAGCGCGCCAGCGCCAGCAAACCGGTGCGCACCGTCCCCAGCACGGCGCGGTGGTGCATCAGGTGCAGGCTCACATACATCATTCTCGCAAACATGCCTTCGACAAACCAGTTAAAGCCCTGCAAGGCACCCATCAGGCTGCCCACCGAGGTGCTGTTGCCAACCGAAACGAGGGAACCGTAGTCGGTGTAGACATAGCCCTTGGCCGGCGCCGGCTGGCCCTTTTGCTGGCGCACGAAGCAGTCGAGCAGATAAGCTGCCTGCTGGTGCGCCGCCTGCGCGCGCGGCGGCACCGTCAACCCTTTGGCATCGACGCAGGCAGCGCAATCGCCCAGCGCATACACATTGGCCACGCCTTTCACCTGCAGGCGCTGGTCGACCTCGATCTGGCCATTGCGTCCGGTCGGCAAGCCCAGCGCAGCGAGCCACTGGGGCGCGCGGATCCCTGCTGCCCACACGCACAGGTCGGCCGGATAGCGGTTGCCGTCGGCATCGGTGACTTCAGCGGGACCGATGGCGGTGACCTTGCAGCCGGTGACCACCTTGATGGCGCGCTCATGCAGCAGCGCCAGCGCGGCATCGGACACCTTGGCCGGTAGCGGCGAGAGAATGCGTGGCGCCCCTTCCAGCAGGGTGAGCTGGACATCGCGCAGGGCATCGAGGCGCTCGAATCCGTAACTGGCGTAAATATTGCTCGCTTCCCGCAATTCCGCCGCCAGCTCCACCCCGGTGGCACCGCCACCGATGATGACGATGTCGACGCTGTCCTTGCCGCTGCGCAGCTCGGTGGCGGCCGGCGGGTGCGCGCGGCGCTGGTCGGCCATGGTCATCAGGCGCAGCAATTTCAGGCGGAAGTGCTCGGCGTCTTCGGTGGCGTTGAGCGAAATGGTATTTTCGGCCGCGCCCGGCACGCCAAAGTAATTCGAGGTGCTGCCAACGGCGATGACCAGCTTGCCGAATTCAAGGCTGCGTTCGGGCAGCACCTCGTCGTCGGCGCTGCCGATGGCGGCCACCGTGACGCGGCTGCTGGCGATGTCGAGCGCCGTCATGGCGCCATAGATAAAGGTAAAACCGTTATCGTGCGCCAGCATCTGGTACGACAAGCCCTCCTGGTGAATGTCCAGGGTACCGGCGGCCACTTCGTGCAGCGAAGGCTTCCAGATGTGATACAGACGGCTGTCGACCAGCGACACCTTGCCGGCACCGAGCTTGCGCCCCAGCTTGCAGGCCAGCTCCAGGCCGCCTGCTCCCCCACCGACCACGACGATTTCGCTACGCACGCAACACTCCTTCACACCAGACGATAACAATGAATAAAAAACGTATAAAAAAAATGGTGTGTGCGACACAGTCACACCCACCAACAGTCTACACGCCCGCGGCAACTAAAAGCTTCCCGGCGACATGGCCCAGGAAAAACAGGCGCCGCCGGGCAGGCACGCCGCAGCCTGCGGCAGGGAGCGGGCGCCAGTGTGCTCAGCGGTCAGTCGCCGTGGCGACCTCGACCGTTGCCATCGCCCCGGCCTTCATTGCCGTGCTCGCGGCCACGGTCATGCCCGCCACCGTGCTCGTCGCGGCGTTCATCGCGCATGTGTTCGCGGCGCTCGTCATGCAATTGCGGGCGCGGTGCCTCGCGGTAAAAATTCTCGCGCACCACCGGACGTTCGCGGTAATGGCCCTCGCGGTAGCGTGGAACGTAAGTATTGCTGTACCAGCTATCTTGGACGAAATAGACCTGGCGGCCGCAGGCGTTGTAGCGGCCGCAATGCTGGGCCCAGTGACGGCGATGGCCGGGCGGCACCCGCAGGTACACCGGCGCGCCCACATACTGGCGCTCGATGACCACCGGCTGCGGCGAGTACAGCACCGGCGGCGGGAAACCACCGATATTGAGCTGGCCATAAAACCCCGGCTGGCCGACATTGATACTGACCTGGGCGGCGGCAGGGGCAGCCGCACCGAGGGCGAAGGCGAGCGTGGCGCCGAGCGCCAGTGCGGCCCTGGCGGCGCGCCGCAAGCGCGCTTGAGGTAAAGAAGTAGTCATGGTGATGATCCTTTGCATGGTGAATCTGACAGCGAGTCCGACAGCCGGTTTGCCAGCGACAATGGGACGACTGTAACAGAGCCGGCGAGCGTGTCTGTACGCTGAGGCACCATGCTTACTGTTGTTACACATAGTAACAACGGTATCGCGCTCACATGGCGCGAAACAGCGCCATGAACGGCTGGCTGATGTTCAGCGTTTCCGGCCGCGTTTTCAGCTTCAGCACGCCCCTGCCGGCGTCGTCGCGGCTAATAGATGAGATCGCTTTTACGTTGACGATGGTGGAGCGGTGAATCTGCTTGAAGATGGCCGGATCGAGCACCTCGAGCAGCGCGCGGATGGGTTTTTTGAGCAACGCTTCGCCGGCCGCCGTCATCACCACCGTGTACTTCGAATCGGACTGAAAATAGGCGACGTCCTCGACCATGATCAGGCGCGTCTCCAGGCCGGCACTGGCGGTCAGCCACACCAGCGGCGGCGCAGTCAGCTGTGCCTGTGCGCCCAGCTGCGCCAGCATGGCCGCCAGTTGCGCCGCATCGGCGCCACCGGTGGCCGCACGGCTGCGCAGGCGCTGCAGCGTGGCCGCCAGGCGCGCCGGGTCGACCGGCTTTTGCAGGTAGTCGACGGCGCCGCGCTCGAACGCATCGATGGCGTACTGGTCGTAGGCGGTGACGAATACCACCTGGGTGCGCGGGCTGCACTCGGCCAGCGCTGCCGCCACTTCCAGTCCCGACAGACCGGGCATGCGGATGTCGAGAAACGCCACCTCCGGCTGGTGGGCGGCGATCGCTTCGAGGGCGGCAGCGCCATCCTCGCAGGCGGCGACGACCTGCAGCGCGGGCCAGGCCAGCTGCAGCTGGCGCACCAGTTCTGCGCGCAGCAGCGCTTCGTCTTCGGCGACCACGCAGCGAAAGCTGGCATTGGGTATGCCAATGAGCGCGCCGGTCACGGCGCCACCGGTAGACGAATGGTGGCGGCCACCCCGGCCGGGAAATTGGCGACGATGTCGAACGACGCCGCCTCGCCGTAGGCAAGCTGCAGGCGCTCGCGTATATTGCGCAGGCCGATGCCGGTGCCGCTGCCCTCGCTGGAAAAGCCGCGGCCATCGTCGGCCACCGTCACCGCCACGCCGCCACGCGGCATCACGGCGTCAGCCGGCAGTTCGCGCGCCAGTATCCACACGGTGCCGCCACCGCTTTGCGGTTCCAGCCCATGCTTGATGGCGTTTTCCACCAGCGTTTGCAGCATCATCGGCGGCATGCCGATGCTGCGCAGGTGGGCGGCAACGTCGATCTGCAACTGCAGGCGGGCGCCCATGCGAATTTTCAGGATGTCGAGGTAGGCGTGGGCGCGCTCGAGTTCTTGCCCCAGCGTCGACAGGTCGTCACCGGTGCGCGGCAGCGAGTGGCGCAGATAGGTGATCAGGTTACCGAGCATGGCATCGGCACTGGCCGGGTCGCTGCGGGTGAGCAGCTGGGCGCTGGCCAGGGTGTTGTACAAAAAATGCGGCTCGACCTGGGCATGCAGCAGCGACAGCTTGGCCACCGTCAGCGCTTTTTCAGTGGCGCTCTGGGCCGCCGCCGCCTTTTCGCTGCGGCGCCGCTCGGCCACCCGCCGCGCAAGCGCCCGCGACAGCGCTTCGGCGTTTTCCAGGTTGGTGCCGTAATCGATGAAGAACCAGTCGGTCCAGGCGGCCCGCTCCGGCTCGCAGATCAGCATCACGCTGCCGGCGTCGCCGTTCGGCGTGACCGTCATCGATACCTGGTTGTGCAGGCTGTGCAGCCGGGTCAGCCACGGCCACGACAAGGTCTCGCCCGGATACGGATTGCCGCGCGTGATGTGCACCCGGCTTTGCAGGCTGTCGCGCGCCGAGTCGAGCGCACGCACGCCGGGCAGCTCGCGCATGGCCGCTTCCACCAGGTCGAACGCCTCGCCCGCTTCCAGCGGCAGTTCGACCTGGCGGCGCTGCCGGCGCGACAGCGCGGCGACGCTGAGCGCACCGGCAATCAGGCGCACCCGGTTGACGTGCGAAAAGGCGCCGGTGATGATGATGGCGCCGACCAGCGCGCCGAAGGCGACAAACACGCCGTCATTGCTGCTGTGGCGGAAAAAAATTTCGTGGGTGAAGATGGCCGTGATCAGGTACAGCAGCAGCCAGGCAAAGGTCAGGCGGGCAATGAAGAAGATGCTGGCAAACATGGTCGATCCCTGCGTGAGTGAAGATGGCCCATGTTAGCGAGCAGCGCTGGCCGCCATTGGCGCTTTCCGATGAAACGGGCGGTACGCCGACCAAGGGGCTGAAAAGCAGCGATTCTGCCGACCGCCCGGGCAAAAATCAAGGTGCTGCCGTCAATCACGCACTGCCCGCCTGGCGCGCGCCAGCGCGCCTGCGCCTGCCCTATGATGGCTTGTTGCGCTCGGGAGGCTGCCATGACCGCTGTCCACTTTCGCCATGCCAGGCGGCGCCGGGCCGCCTGCGTGCTGCTGGCCTGCCTGGCGCTGACCAGCCTCGGCGCTTGCCGCGACCGCCACGAACCCGTCAAGCCCACCGTGATGCCGGCGTCGTTGGTCTAGGCCGGCGGCCCGAACAAGGGTAAACTGCAGCCTGTTCATTGTTTAGTCAGGCTGTCCATGTCGTTTGCTTCTCTCGGTTTGATCGACCCGCTGCTGCGCACCCTCGATGCGCTTGCTTACCGCACGCCGACCCCGGTGCAGGCGCAGGCCATCCCCGCCGTGCTGGCCGCGCGCGACGTTTTCGCCGCCGCCCAGACCGGCACCGGCAAGACCGCCGCCTTTGCCCTGCCGATCTTGCAGATGCTGACCCTGGCCGGCCAGGTCAGCCCCAACTGCGTGCGCGCACTGGTGCTGGTGCCCACGCGCGAGCTGGCAGAGCAGGTGCACGCCAGTTTCGTCAGCTACGGCGGTAATCTGCCGCTGCGCACCGCCGTCGCTTACGGCGGGGTCAGTATCAATCCGCAAATGATGAAGCTGCGCAAGGGGCTCGATGTGCTGGTGGCCACTCCCGGCCGCCTGCTCGATCTGCAGCGCCAGAACGCCGTCAAGTTCGACCAGGTGGCCACCCTGGTGCTCGACGAAGCGGACCGCATGCTCGATCTGGGTTTTGCCCGCGAGCTCGATACGCTGTTCGCCCTGCTGCCCAGCCGCCGCCGCACGCTGCTGTTTTCCGCCACTTTTTCGGCGCCGATCCGCGCCATGGCGGCGCAGCTGCTGGCCGATCCCGTGCAGATCGAGGTCAGCGCGCCCAACACCACCGTCAAGGCGATCAGCCAGTGGCTGGTGGCGGTCGATAAAAAGCGCAAACCCGAGCTGTTCATGCACCTGCTGAAGAAAAACCGCTGGGACCAGGTGCTGGTGTTCGTCAAGACCCGCAAGGGGGTCGACCAGCTGGTCGACACGCTGGCGGCGCACGGCATTGCCGCCGACTCGATCCACGGCGACAAGCCGCAGCCGGCGCGGCTGCGCGCGCTGAACCGCTTCAAGGCGGGCGAGGCGCGCATTTTGGTCGCCACCGACGTTGCCGCGCGCGGGCTCGATATCGACCACCTGCCGCTGGTGGTCAATTTTGATTTGCCCATCGTCGCCGAAGACTATGTGCACCGCACCGGCCGCACCGGCCGTGCCGGCGCCTCTGGCGAAGCGGTATCGCTGGTGTGCGCCGATGAAGTGGTGCAACTGGCCGCCATCGAAGTGCTCACCGGCCAGACCCTGCGGCGGGTCGAGGAGGCCGGCTTTGCGCCCGATCACCGGGTGCCGCTGACCGATACGCGGGGGGAGATTGTCAAGAAACCAAAAAAGCCAAAGAAGGCAAAAGTGGCGGGGAACGCGCCGGTGATGCAGGTCGATGTCCGATTCGTCAAACAAAAGTAACAAGCACTTTTTATCTGGATTGATGAAGAAAAATCGGACAGGCGCCTGCGCGCCAGTCCCCCTGCTGCATGCGCCACCGTGACGCCCGCAGCAGGGCACTGGCACGGCAGTGGCCGGTCCCCTGTTTGCTGATCTGAACGGCACCGGTAGTCCAGCTGCGTGGCGTGCTACCGCCTTTGCCCCGCTTGCGTATAGTTGTGCCTTTCGCAAGCACAAAAGGCCAGCATGGCATCGCCCCCAACGGCCACCGACAAGGCCGCCGCCACCAAAAAAGTCATTTACGCCGCCGTCGCCGCCAACCTCGGCATCGCGCTGGCTAAGTTCATTGCCGCCGCCATCACCGGCAGCGCCGCCATGATGGCCGAGGGCATTCACTCGGCGGTCGATACGGGCAATGAAGTGCTGCTGCTGATCGGCGAACGGCGCAGCGCCAAAGCGGCCGATGCCAGGCACCCGTTCGGCTACGGCAAATCAATTTACTTCTGGGCGCTGGTGGTGGCGCTGTCCGTGTTTTCACTGGGCGGCGGGCTGTCGATCAACCACGGCGTGCACGGGCTGCTCGATCCGCAACCGCTGCACGACCCGTTCTGGAGTTACCTGGTGCTGGCGGTGGCCTTCCTGTTCGAGGGCTATAGCTGGAACGTTTCGCGCCTGAGCCTCAATACCTACCGCAAGGCGGGCACCAGCCTGTGGCAGGCGGTGCGTGCCAGCAAGGATGCAGCCGTGTTTACCGTGTTTATCGAAGACAGCGCCGCCCTGCTCGGCGTGCTGGTGGCGGCCGCCGGCATCAGCCTGGCGCAGTGGACGGGCGAGCCGCGCTGGGACCCCGCCGCTTCAGTGGTGATCGGCCTGCTGCTCATCGGCGCCGCCTTTACCCTGGCGCGCGAGACCGGCGCCCTGCTGGTGGGCGAGAGCATGGGCGCCGATGCCACTGCCCGCCTGCGCGAAGTGATCAATGCCGACGACGCCATCGACAGCGTCGGCCGGCTGGCCAGCATGCAGCTCGGGCCCAGCGACATCCTGCTGACCGCCGCCGTCCAGTTCAAACGGGGTATGACCATCGACCAGGTCGAGCGCGCCATCGAACGGCTCGAGCGCACCGTCAACACCCACAATCCATCGATTCATACGATGTACTTTGAATCGACGGCGCTGCGCTCGTCGCTGGCGGGCAAGCCGGCTGCTTAGTTACCAACTTAGTTAGCAAATTAGTTAGCAACTTAGTTAGCAACTTAGTTAGCAACTTAGCTGGCAACTTAGCTGGCAACTTAGTTAGCAAATTAGCTGGCAACCTACTTAACAACTTAGCCGGCCGTCGCCGGCAGCGCGCCGAACGCAGGCGAGCGCGTGCCCAGTTCGCGCACCACCGCTTGCGCCAGCACCGCCGCATGCTGCTTCAGGGTGGTCGACGCGATCGGCTCATCGTAGCCCAGGCCGCGAAACAGGGCCGCTTCAGCAATCTCGCTCACTTTGACCGCCGCATGCACCTGCGCGTTCAATTGCATGGGCGCGCCGACGAAGCGCAGCCGGAATTTTTTGTCCAGCACGAAGGTGCCGCCCACCAGCGCGTCGATGCCAACGTCATAAATGACCTTGTCGATCACGGTCACGGCGCGCGCGGCCACCAGCGACTGGTACTTTGGTTTGCGGCTGAACAATTGTGACAACATGACCACTCCAATCGCGCGCTCGAATTTATAATCGAACAACTTTAACCCATGCGTCCAATCATTCCCAAGAAAAACTTATTGTGTCATTCGATCTATTCTATTGACGTTGTTTTCACGACACGGGGAGCAATCTTGCCGCAATGACAATAACAGCCTCCATTCAGCATGGTTAATATTGCCATTTTTTGGGGCGTCGCATCAATTATCGGCGGGCGGCCCGTCCTGAATCTGGCGCTCCTGGCGGAACTGCCGTTCGATCTGCTGGCGCTCACTCTGCTGTCGGTCGGGCTGTTGCAGTCGATCGAGCTGTTGCAGTCGATCGAGCTGTTGCTGGCGCTCTTCGCGAATCTGGCGGTCGACTTCGGCGTCGCGTTCGCGCACGGCGCGGTCGTCCGAGCGCTCTTGCGCATCCTGCTGCTGGCCGCCGTCTTCCGCTTGCTGCGGCGCCGGCGCACCATCGGCCTGCATGTCGCCGCCCTCTTCGATGATCTCTTCATCCGGCTGCTGGTGCGGCGCCGCCCGCGGCGGTGCACCGGGAAACTGCGCGGCGCCATCGAGCTTGCCCGTATCGAGCGCATTCTTAAAAAAGTCGCCTACCAGCAGCAACGCATTGTGGCCGCCCTGCCCCCAGTAACTGCTGCGCATGGCAACGCGGTTGTCATTAAAGCCCACCCAGGCACCGGCCACCAGGTTCGGGTGCATCAGGATGAACCAGCCGTCGGCATTGTTTTGCGTGGTGCCGGTCTTGCCGGCCACATCGGCCGTAATGCCAAAACGGTTGCGGATGGCCGTGCCGGTACCGCGGTTGATCACCCCGCGCATCATGTCGATCAGCGTGACGGCGCCCGCCTGCGACATGGCG
The DNA here is from genome assembly GCF_049896725.1 of Massilia sp. PWRC2. Classification (NCBI taxonomy): domain Bacteria; kingdom Pseudomonadati; phylum Pseudomonadota; class Betaproteobacteria; order Burkholderiales; family Oxalobacteraceae; genus Massilia; species Massilia sp. PWRC2. Next base: position 246,358 of record NZ_JAFCUW010000005.1, on the reverse strand, counting down.
CGGGTCGGCGCGGCGGCGACAAAGCGTGCCACTTCCTTGCCATCGCGGTCGGTAATATGGCTGATGAACATCGGCTTGTGATACGCGCCCTGGGCGGCAATGGTAGCGTAGGCATTGACCATCTCGAGCAGGGTGACGGGGCTGGTGCCCAGCGCCAGCGAGGGCACCGATTGCAGCTTGCTCTGGTTGATGCCCAGGCTTTTGGCCAGGCTGATGATGGCCGGCAGGCCGGTGTCCTGCATCACCTGCGCGGTGATGGTATTTTTGGAAAACACCAGGCCGTCGCGCATGGTCATGGTGTTGCCAGTGGTGCCGCTCATGTCGGTCGGCCGCCACACGGTGCCGTCGCCCGCCTTGATGTTCATGACGGCGTCGCGGTAGGGCCGCTCGGGCAGCAAGCCTTTTTCCAGCGCGGCACCGTAGACGATCGGTTTAAAGGTCGAGCCCGGTTGACGGGCGGCGCGCACCACGTGGTCGAACTGGTCGCGCTGAAAATCGCGGCTGCCCACCCACGCGCGCACTTCGCCACTGGCCGGGTCGATGGCGACAAAGCCCGCCTCCAGCCGCGACTTGACGGCATGCACACTGGCGATAAAGGTGCGGTCGTTTTTCAACCGCGCCAGCGCCGCTGCCGGCGCCTCACCGCCATCGACCGCCTTGCGGTAGTCGCCCGTTTCGCGCACGAAGGCGTCGCCCAGTGCCGGGTGGCTTTGCCAGAAATACTGGAACGGCTTGACGCCGCCGCGCACGGCGGCATAGGCGCCGATCGTGGTCGCCCCTGACACCCCCGCCTGGCTCCATTCGACGTCGGCCACCGCCTGCAGCGCGTTGGCCTGGCGCTCGACCGCCGCCAGCGCGGCCCGCTGCAGGCCGAAGTCGAGCGTGGTGTGCACCACCAGGCCGTCGAGCTGCAGGTTGTAGTCGTTTTCATCGGCCCAATCAATCAGCCACTTGCGCACGTAGGCGGTGAAATGGCTGTCGGTGCCGGGACGCTCGGCCTGGCGGCTAAAGTGCACACGCAGGGGACGCCGCGCCAGCTGCTGGTAGCGCGCGGCGTTGATGTGACCGCCCTTGACCATCTGCCCCAGCACCACGTTGCGGCGCACCAGCGAGCGCTGCGGATTGGTCACCGGGTTGTAGTAATTGGTACCCTTGAGCATGCCGACCAGGGTGGCGGCCTCAAGAATGTCGAGCTGGGCCGCCGATTTATCGAAATAGGTGCGGGCCGCCATCTCGATGCCGAAAGTGTTGTACAGAAACGGCACGGTGTTCAGATAGGCTTCGAGAATCTCGTCCTTGCTGTAGGTCGACTCGATTTTGAGGGCGGTGATCAGTTCCTTGAGCTTGCGGTTGAGGTTGCGCGAGCGGCCTATCTCTTCCGGGAACATATTGCGCGCCAGCTGCTGGGTGATGGTCGAGCCGCCCTGGGCATCGCCGCGCAGGCTGTAGAGCAGCGCGCCCAGCGTGCGCCGCACATCGATACCGTGGTGCTCGCGAAAGCGCTTGTCTTCCGTATCGATGAGCGCATTGATGACGTTGGGCGAGATCTGCGCCAGTTTGACGCGCTCCTGCAAACCCTGGTCGAAACTTGCCAGCTCCTTGCCATCGGCCGATACCATGACGGTCGCGCGCGCCGCACGTGCCTGCTTGAGGTCCTTGATGCCGGGGGTGACGGGAATCAAGATCAGCACGTACACCAGCAACAGCAGCAGCAGCGCCAGCAGCCCCCACAAGGCCAGCAGCAGCCGCCGCCGGCGCGGACTCTGGCGCATCAGGTAGCCGTGCGCGTGCGCATAACGTTCTTCGGCGCGGCCGCGGGTGCCGTTGACGGCGTGGGCAAGGCGGACCTGCTGGCGCTTCCAGAATTCGTTCACTGTACTTGTTCCAAGTTGAATTGACATCGCAAGCGGCGAGTATATCCGAGCGACAGCAAAACCCTCAGTCGAGCGCAGCGGGACGCCAGCGCCGCAGCAGCAGCGCATTGCCGACCACGCACAGCGAGCTGGCCGCCATCGCCGCCGCCGCCAGCACGGGATTGAGCAGGCCGAACGCCGCCAGCGGAATGCCGACCAGGTTGTAGACGAAGGCCCAGCCCAGGTTCTGGCCGATCTTGCGCCAGGTGCGGCGGGCGATCAGGATGGCATCGGCCACCAGCGCCGGCTCGGCCCGCATCAGGGTGATCGCCGCCGTGTGCATGGCGACGTCGGTGCCGCCGGCCATGGCGATGCCGACATCGGCCGCCGCCAGCGCCGGCGCATCGTTGATGCCGTCGCCCACCATGGCGACCCGGGCGCCGCCGGCGCGCAGGGCGTCGATGACGGCGCGCTTGGCGGCCGGCAGCACCCCCGCATGGACGTCGCTGATGCCAACCGCGGTGGCGACCGCGGCGGCGGCGCCGGCATTGTCGCCGGTCAGCATGACGCTGCGGATACCCAGTGCGCGCAAGCGCTCGACCGCCAGCCGCGCACCGGGCCGCACGGCGTCGCCGAAGGCCAGCATGCCGAGCAGCTGCGCTGCTGCGCCTGTTTGGTTGCCCGCGTCGCTGCCAGCCGCGCTGCCGCCGCGCGCCAGCCACGCCACTGTCAGGCCGGCCGGTGCCGGCCCCACCGTCAAACCCAGTTCGGCCATGAGCGCGGCAGTGCCCAGGTACAGCACGGCGTCGCCGACCTGCGCACTGACGCCGCGCCCCGGCAGCGCCTGCGCCGCCTGTGCCGGGGCGGGCGCTGCCAGCGCGCGCTCGACGCAGGCGCGCACCACGGCCAGCGCCAGCGGATGATCGCTGTACTGCTGCACCGACCAGGCCGCCTGCAGCAGTGCGGCGTCGTCCAGCGACTGGTCCGTCACCACCAGCTGCAGCAGTACCGGTTTGCCGACCGTCAGGGTGCCGGTTTTATCGAACACCACGACGTCGATCGCATGCGCCGTCTCCAGCGCGGCGGCGTCCTTGATCAGGATGCCGTAGCGCGCCGCCACCCCGGTGCCGGCCATGATGGCGGTGGGCGTGGCCAGTCCCAGCGCGCACGGGCAGGCAATCACCAGCACCGCCACCGCGTTGAGCAGCGCCTGCTGCCAGTTGCCGCTGCTCAGGTCTCCACGCCACCCCCAGCCCAGCAAGGTGACGACGGCAATCACCAGCACCACTGGCACGAACTGCGCCGCCACCCGGTCGACCAGGCGCGCAATCGGCGCCTTGCCCGCCTGGGCGTCTTCAACCAGCTTGATGATCTGCGCCAGCATGGTATCGGCGCCCACCGCACTGGCCTCGACCAGCAGCAGGCCGTCGCCGTTGACGGCGCCGCCGGCCACCCGGCCGCCCACCGTGCGCGCCACCGCCACGCTCTCGCCCGTCAGCAGCGCTTCGTCAAGGGCGCTGCTGCCTTCGGTGATGACGCCATCGGCGGGCACGCGCGCACCTGGCCGCACCACCATCAGGTCGCCCACCCGCAGCTGCGCCAGCGCCACCGTCAGCTCGACGCCGCCGCGCCGCACCAGCGCGCTGTCCGGACGCAGCGCCTGCAGCGCGCGGATCGCGGAGATCGCCTGAAATTTGGCGCGCGCCTCGAGCCACTTGCCCAGCAGCACCAGGGTGATGACCACCGCCGACGACTCGAAATACAGGTGCGGCGCTTGACTGCCGGCGTCACTGCCGGCGTGGCCGCCAGCGTGACTGAGCAGCAGATATACGGACAGGGCGTAAGCAGCGCTGGTGCCCAGCGCCACCAGCAGATCCATGTTGCCGGCGCCGGCGCGCACGGCGCCCCAGCCGGCGCGGTAAAAGCGCGCACCGAGCCAGAATTGCACGGGAGTGGCCAGCGCCCATTGCAGCATGCCCGGCACCTCCAGTTGCAGGCCCAGCAGAGCCGCCAGCATCGGCGCGGCCAGCGGCAGCGACAGCACGGCGGCCAGCGCCACCGGCCACCATGCCGGCAGCGACCAGCGCGGCGCCGCCGCGCCGGCGCCAGCAACCAGGGTCGCCGCCGATGCGTCAGCAGCGGCAGCGTCGGCATCAGCATCAGCATCGGCAGCACTGTAGCCGGCCTTGTCGACGGCGGCGATCAGACCAGCTGCCGTGACACCGGCAAGCACGCGCACGGTGGCTTTTTCGGTGGCCAGGTTGACGCTGGCGTCGCGCACCCCCGCCACCTTGCGCAGGACCCGCTCGATGCGCGCCGAGCACGATGCGCAGGTCATGCCGCCGATGCGCAAGGTGATGGTGTGCACCTCACCACTGATGGCGGCAGAGACAGGCGTCAGGGTCGATTGCATGGTAAAGCCGTTCGTGCTGTGATGATCGGGCCAGCTTACACTGTTTGCGCCGCTGCCAGCGCGGCAGGCCACGGCGCCTGCGCAGCTGACGGCGCCGCGCGGCATGGTGTAACATTCCGTTACTTTTTTTGACTATCGCAGGGATCAGCATGACAGAGCAGCGAGCAGCGTCTTTACCCCACCTTGACAGCACCAGCGCGACCGAAGAACGCGCCCTGCAGGTGGCCGCGCGGGTGCACGCCATCGAACCGTTTCACGTCATGGAAGTGGTGAAGGCCGCCGCCGAACTGGCGCGCGGCGGCGTTGACGTCATCAGCATGAGCGTGGGCGAGCCCGATTTTACCGCCACGGGCGACGTCGCCGAAGCGGCCGTCGCCGCCATCCGTGCCGGCGCCACCCAGTACACCGATGCCCTCGGCCTCGGTGCACTGCGCGACGCCATCGCCGCCCACTACGCCAGCACTTACGGCCTGGCCATCGATCGGCGCCGCATCGTCGTCACCGCCGGCGCCTCGGCCGGCCTGCTGCTGGCCTGCGCCGCCATGGTCGGCGACGGCGATGAATTTCTCATGCCGGACCCCTGCTATCCCTGCAACCGCCACTTTGTCAGTGCCTTTGGCGGCACCCCGGTGCTGGTCGATGCGGGACCGGCCCAGCGTTACCAGCTCGACGCCGCCGACATCGACGAGCGCTGGGGCGCACGCACGCGCGGCGTGATGGTGGCCTCGCCGTCGAACCCCACCGGCACCTCGATGACCGCCGCGCAGCTCGAACACATGCTGGCGGCCGTGCGCGCCCACGGCGGCGTTGCCATCGTCGATGAAATTTACCAGGGCCTGTCCTTCGATGCGGCGCCCGAGACTGCCTTGCGGTACGACGCCGACGTCATTACCGTCAACAGCTTTTCCAAGTATTTCAATATGACGGGCTGGCGCCTGGGCTGGCTGGTGGTGCCCGATGCGCTGGTGCCGGTGTTCGAAAAGCTGGCGCAAAACCTGTTCATCTGTCCGTCGACCATCGCCCAGCATTCGGCGCTGGCCTGCTTTACCCCGGCTTCGCTGGCCACCTACGAAGCGCGCCGCCTGGAATTTAAGCGCCGCCGCGATTACCTGGTACCGGCCCTGCGTGCACTGGGGTTTATGATTCCCGTGATGCCCGACGGCGCCTTCTATATATATGCCGACATCAGCGCCCTGGCCCACCCCGATGCGGGCGACAGCGCCGCCTTTTGCATGACGGTGCTGCGCCAGACGGGCGTGGCGATCGTCCCTGGCGCCGACTTCGGTCATGCCGCGCCCGAACGCCATGTGCGCTTTTCGTACGCCACTGCCCTGCCGCGCATCGAACAGGCCGTCGCCCGGCTGGCACAGCTGCTGCAACAGTAAGCCGCGGCAAGCGTGGGGCGGGTAGAATCGGCTGCATCGTCGCTACCCTGTCCATTTGCTTAAAACATTCTATGTGCGCCAATTACACCCCCAGCCGGCTCGACGCCATCAGCGAGCACCGCAGCCTCGAACATGCGCTATTTGGCCTGACTGCGCTGCAGGTGGCCGCTTTCGACTATCCGGCCGAAGCCTTTCCCGGCTACCGCGCGCCGATCCTGCGCGAGGTGCACGAGGGACCCACGCCGGCCGGCTGCATTGAAGCGCTGCCAGCCATGTTCGGCATGGTGCCGCACTGGGCCGATCAAAAACTGGCGCGCCAGACCTACAATGCGCGCAGTGAAACGGTGGCCAGCAAGCCGTCGTTTCGCAACGCGTGGAAGCGCAACCAGTTTTGCGTGATCCCCGCTGACAATTTTTATGAGCCCTGCTATGAAACGGGCACACCGGTGCGCTGGCGGATTGCCGGCGCCGATGGCCAGCCGCTTGCCATCGCCGGCATCTGGGAAGCCAAGGCAGGCGGCGCCGACGGCCTGCCCCTGCTATCGTTCTCGATGCTGACCATTAACGCTGACGGCCACCCGCTGATGCAGCGCTTTCACAAGCCAGGCGATGAAAAGCGCATGCTGGTTCTGCTCGACGGCGGGCAAGTGCGCCCGTGGCTGGAAGGGGCGCTGGTCAATGACCGCGCCGTCTATCAGCCATGGCCGGCGCACAGGCTGGTGGCCGCCGCCGCCCCCGCCGCCGCCCGGCTGGCCGCGCGCACCAAGGCCACCACCAGCACGACGGCGTCGCTGTTCTAAGCGAACAAGCCATCGACCTGGCGGACCTGGCCGGCGGCGGCCTGACAAGCTAAACCGGCGTTCGGCACAGCAATTGTCACGGACTGTCACTGTTCTGCGGTAGCATACAGCCACGCCCCTGCAACGGCGGGGCGACATCGCATCAACGATCGTCCACCATGGTCATGTTTTGCCGTCGACTTCGCCACCTTCGCCAGCGCCCATGAAAACGCCGCGCCGATCCCGTCCGCGCTCGGCAGTGGCGCTGGCCAGCGTATTTCTGCTGCTGGTGTGCCTGTCGCTGTCGGCCGTGCAGGGCTGGAGCATCTACCGGGCGCGCCAGGAGGCGCTGGCCGATGCCAGCATCGCCGCCGGCAATATGGCGCGCGCCATGGCCGATCATGCCGACGGCCTGTTCGCCCAGGTCGACAGCGTGCTCGCCGGCGCCGTCGAACAGATCGACCATGGTGGCCTGGCCGGCGACAGCGCCCGCCTGCGCGCCTACCTGGTGATGATGGTGGGACGAACGGCGGCCTTGCAGGGCCTGTTCATTTACGATGCCAATGGCAGCTGGCTGGCCAACTCCTTACCCGGCTCCACCGCCCTTGCCGGAACGGCGCCGGCGCCACCGATGAACAACGCCGACCGCGCCTATTTCCTCTATCACCGCCAGCACGCCGATCTGGCCACCCGGGTGGGTGCGCCGGTGCGCAGCCGCTCCAGCGGCGCCTGGATCATTCCGGTGTCGCGCCGCCTGCAACACGCCGATGGCACCTTCGCCGGCGTCGTCCTGGCCACCATCGGCCACGATTATTTCCGCAATTATTATGAACGCTTCGAGATCGGCAGCGCCGGGGTGATCGCCCTGGCGGGCGACGATGGCGTTCTCCTCATGCGGCGGCCGTTCGACGCCCGCCAGCTCGAAGCGGGCGCCGCCGCCGAAACGCTGTTCTGGCGCTGGCAGGCGCAGGGGCGCAGCGCCATCCCCGTCAGCATCACCGACAGCGATGGCGTGCAGCGCCGTTATTATTACGAACACTTGCGCGACTATCCGCTGGTGGTCGGCGTCGGCCTGTCGAGCGGCGATGTGCTCGAGAGCTGGCGCCGCGCCGCCTTCTTCGGCGCGGCCGGCACCGCGGCCCTGCTGGCGGCGCTGTTGATCCCGGGCGGCGCCATGATCGGCCAGCTGAAACGGCGTGAGCGGCTGCAGGCCGAGCTGCGCAGCGCCAAGCGCGAACTTGAAGCAAGCAATGCGCGGCTGCAACAGATGGCGCTGTCCGATGGCCTCACGGCTCTGCCCAACCGCCGTCATTTCGACCAGCGCCTTGAGCACGAATTCAAGCGCGCCGTGCGCGACGGCAGCGCGCTGGCGCTGATCATGCTCGACGTCGATTATTTCAAGCGCTACAACGACCAGCATGGCCATGTGGAAGGCGACGCCGCCTTGCAGCAGGTCGCTGGCGCCATCGGCGCCAGCCTGCGTCGCGCGGCCGATCTGGGCGCCCGCTTTGGCGGCGAGGAATTCGTTATCTTGCTGCCCGACACAGACCTGGACGGCGCCCTCGCCGTTGCCGAAGCGGTGCGCGCGCAGCTCGCGGGCCGCGCCATCGGCCACCGCGCCAGTCCGTTTGGCAGCATCACCGTCAGCGCCGGCGTCGCCGTCATGCAGCCAGGCCGCCTGCAGTCGGCGCGCCTGCTGGTCGAAGCAGCCGATCAGGCCTTGTACGATGCCAAGGCGGCGGGGCGCAACCGGGCGGCGGCGGCGCCGGCGCTGTGATGCGCCGCCTGCCGGGCGACGCTGCTACACTAAACATTGTCAAAAGCGGCAACAACGGCGGCCCTGCAGCGATGTGGTGCCGTCACGCACACATGGAACAGGCACCCTGCGCTGCCCGTCCCCCTGCGGCAGAGGGCGCAGGGCGTGTTGCCCTCCTTTGAGGCCCCCATTTTTGCGAGATCCGCCATGCATCCGATGACCATCCTGCCCACCCGCCGCGCATCACCGTGGCGCGCCCCCGCCCTGCTCGTCGTCGCCGGTGTCGCAGGTGTCGCCGCCACTGTCATGCTGTGGCGGCGCTGGCCCGCGCGCGCGCGCTGACATCGCAGCGCGGCGCTCACGCCTGCGCCTTGTAAAATAGCCCCCTTATCCCTGCCAGGAGCCGGCCTTGCCCCCTTCCAACCCGCCGCCCGCGGCCGCCATCGCCGTGCTTGAAGGCGCCGCCGTCGAGCCGACCGTGCTGGTGCTGTACGCCCACCCCAATCCGCGCATCTCGCGCATTAACCGCAGGCTGGCCGATGCCGCCAGCGGGATCGATGGGGTCGACCTTGACGACCTCTACGAGACCTACCCCGATCTCGATATCGACGTCGTCCGCGAGCGCGCGCGGGCGGCGCGCGCCGAGGTGCTGGTGCTGCTGTTTCCCGTCCACTGGTATGGCGCCCCGGCCCTGCTCAAGGAATGGTTCGACGCCGTGTTGTACGACGCCTGGCAGCGCGAGCGCTTCAAGCCCACCGCCAGTGGCGCCGCGCGCCGCTGCTGGCTGGTGGCCAGCTGCGGCAGCGCCGCCACCGACTTTGCGCCAGGCGGGCGCCACCGCCGCCCGCTGCGCGACTACCTGGCGCCGTTCGAGCAGGCGGCGCACGTGTGCGGCATGCGCTGGCTCGAACCGCTGCTGCTGTACGCCGCGCACGACATCGACAACGCCGCCGTCGACGCCCACGTGGCGCAATTTACGGCGCAGCTGCGCCAGCTGGCCGGCGCAGCGATGCCGACCGCCACCGGAGCCATTGATGGAATCTAGTTTTCTCATCAACGCCGTGGTCTACCTCGGTGCCGCCGTGCTGGCGGTACCGATCGCCAAGCGCTTCGGTCTGGGCGCCGTGCTCGGTTACCTAATCGCCGGCATCGCCATCGGCCCGTGGGGGCTGGGGCTGATCAGCGAAGTGCAGGACATCCTGCATTTTTCCGAGTTCGGCGTGGTGCTGCTGCTGTTCATGATTGGCCTGGAGCTCGAACCGAAGCGCTTGTGGGCCCTGCGCAGGCCGATCTTCGGCTGGGGCGGTGCGCAGGTCGGCGCCGTCAGCATGGCGCTGGCCGGCGCCGCCCTGCTCGCCGGCATCGACTGGAAGGTGGCGCTGATCGCCGCCCTCGGCCTGTCGCTGTCGTCGACCGCGATTGCCCTGGCCACCCTGAGCGAGCGCAACCTGACGGCAACGCCGACCGGCTCGGCGTCGTTTTCCATCCTGCTGTTCCAGGATGTCGCCGCGATTCCCATGATCGCGCTGGTGCCGGTGCTGGGCGTGGCTGCCGCCGAGGGCAGTGGCGAGGGCTTGCTGGGCGGGGTGCGGGTGGTGCTGGTACTGGCCGCGCTGGTGCTGGGCGGGCGTTACCTGGTGCGGCCGGTGCTGCGCTACATCGCCGCCACCGGCCTGCGCGAAATCTTTACCGCTTTTGCGTTGCTGCTGGTAATGGCCATTGCGCTGTTGATGCAGTCGATCGACATGTCGATGGCGCTGGGGGCCTTCATCTCCGGCGTGCTGCTGGCCGATTCCGAATACCGCCACGCGCTCGAATCGGACCTCGAACCATTCAAGGGACTGCTGCTGGGCCTGTTTTTCACGGCGGTCGGCATGTCGGTCGACTTTGGCGTGCTGCTGGCCCAGCCGGGCCTGATCGCCGCGCTGGTGACCGGCTTGCTGGTCATTAAAACGGGCGTGCTGTACCTGCTCAGCAAGGCGTTTGGCGTGCCGCGCAGCCAGCAGGCACTGTTTGCGTTCATTTTGTCGCAGGGCGGCGAGTTCGCTTTCGTGGTGTTCGGCGCGGCCGCCACCGCCAAGGTGTTTAGCGCCGCCGTCGCCGCCATCCTGGTGGTGGTGGTGACGCTGTCGATGGTGGCCACCCCGCTGCTGCTGCTGCTGCACGACCGCGTGCTGGCGCCGCGCTGGCGCGAAGAGCGCACAAAGGCCAAGGCCGACATCATCGAAACGCAGCAGGACCACGTCATCATCGCCGGCTTCGGCCGCTTCGGCCAGATCATCGGCCGCCTGCTGCGCGCCAACCAGGTGCCGCTGACGGTGCTCGATCACGATCCCGACCAGATCGAACTGCTGCGCAAATTCGGCATGAAAGTGTTTTATGGCGACGCCACCCGCATCGACCTGCTGACCGCCGCCGGTGCCGGCCACGCGCGCGCGCTGGTGGTGGCCATCGATGGCATCGAAGACAGCCTGGCACTGGTCGACGCCGTGCGCCAGCATTTTCCCGATCTGACCATCATGGCGCGCGCGCGCAACGTCACCCACCTGTACGACTTGATGGACCGCGGCGTCACCATCGTCGAACGCGAAACGTTCGAATCGGCCCTGCAGCTGGGACGCAGCGTGCTGCGCCACCTGGGCTTTGGCGCCTGGCACGCGCGCCAGGCGGCCCACAAGTTCCGGCAGCACAACATCGCCTCGCTGCAGGCGGTCTACCCGTTTTACAAGGACCAGGAGCAGTACATTTCGATGGCCAAGCAGTCGCGCGAAGAACTCGATGCCATGTTCGCGCGCGACCTGGCCGCCCTCAAGCTGGAAAAGGATAGCTGGAACGACGGCAGCAGCGCCGACTGACGGCGCCGGGCCCGCTTGCATCGGCACGCCGGCCCGCTATCCTGAAAGGGTGACCCGGAAGGAGGACCCCATGGACACCGTTAGCCGTCAGCAAATCAATGAACTGAAAGCCGCCGTGCGCGGCAGCATACTCACCGCCGACGATCCGCAATACGACGGCGCGCGCCAGTTGTGGAACGCCATGATCGACAAGCATCCGGCGCTGATCGTGCGCTGCGCCGGCGCCGCCGATGTGGCGGCAGCGGTCGATGCCGCGCGCCAGCAGGGCTTGCCGCTGGCGGTGCGCGGCGGCGGTCACAACATCGCCGGCAGCGCCCTGTGCGAGCACGGCCTGGTGATCGACCTGTCGGCCATGCGCGCCGTGCACATCGATGCGGCGCGCCGCCGCGCCACCGTCGAAGGCGGCGCCACCCTGCGCGACTTCGACCACGAAGCGCAAGCGTGGGGCCTGGCCACGCCGCTGGGCATCAACTCGACCACCGGGGTCGGCGGTCTGACGCTCGGTGGCGGTTTCGGCTGGCTCAGCCGCCAGTACGGCATGACCATCGACAACTTGGTGGCGGCCGACATCGTCACCGCCGACGGCCGCCGCCTGCACATCGACGGCGCCAACGACGCCGACTTGTTCTGGGCGATTCGTGGCGGTGGCGGCAATTTCGGCGTGCTCACGCGCTTCGAATTCGACTTGCACGAGGTGGGTCCGGAAGTGACTGCCGGGATGATCGCCTTTCCGCTGGCCGAAGCGAAAGCGGTGCTGGCGCATTACCGCCAGCTGGTGGCCGGCATGGACGATGCGCTGTCGGTGTGGGCGGTGTTGCGGCTGGCGCCGCCGCTGCCCTTCCTGCCGCCGCACTGGCATGGCCAGCCGATCCTGGCGCTGGTGCTGTTTTCCACCCTGCCCGTGGCGGCGCTGGACGAGCTGCTGGGCACCGTGCGCGGCTTTGCTACGGTGGTCGGCGAGCACGTCGGGCCGGTACCGTATGGCGCCTGGCAACAGAGCTTCGATCCCCTGCTCACGCCGGGCGCCCGCAATTACTGGAAATCGCTCAATTTCGACCGCCTCGAGGACGGCGCCATCGATGTAGTCGTCGATTACGCCGGCAAGCTGCCGTCACCCCACTGCGAGATTTTCCTTGGCCTGCTCGGTGGCGCCGCCAGCCGGCCGGCGCCCGGCGCCACCGCTTACCCCAGCCGCAGCGCGCTGTGGGCGATGAATGTCCATGCGCGCTGGCTCGAAGCGCAGGACGACGCCGCCTGCATCGGCTGGGCACGCGAATTTTTCCACCACGCGGCGCCGTTTGCTGCCAGCGGCGTGTATGTGAATTTTTTGACGGAGGATGAGGGGCAGCGAATTGCCGATGCGTATGGCCCCAATTATGCGCGGCTGCGGGCAATCAAGGCGCAGGTCGATCCGCATAATCTGTTCAGGTCGAATCAGAATATTGCGCCGGCGTAGTTCGGGAGGCATGGGAGGCATGGGATTGGCACCCTCGCGGTGCCAGTCCCCCTCCGGCCTGCGCCGTTGTCAAGCAGCCGATGACTGCTGTTCAGTTTGTTGCACCGTCTCCAGCGCCTGGGCAAACACCTGCAAGGTCCGCTCCCGGTGATGCAGTTTGTCCAGCCCGAACAAGCCGATCCGAAAGGTCCTGAAATCGGCTGGCTCATCGCACTGCAAGGGCACGCCAGCGCCAATCTGCACGCCGGCGTCGACGAATTTTTTGGTTGACGCGATGGCGGCGTCATCGGTATAACTGACCACTACGCCAGGCGCCTGAAAACCGGGCGCGGCAACACTCTGGAACCCTTTGGCGGCGAGCAGCGTGCGCACGCCATCGCCGAGCGCCTGCTGCTCGGCCTTGACCTTGTCGAAACCGTAGGCGGCCGTCTCGAGCATCACCGCGCGCAGGCGCGTCAGGGCGTCGGTGGGCAAGGTGGCGTGGTAGGCGTAGCTGCCGCCCTCATACGCTTCCATGATTTGCAGCCATTTTTTGAGATCGCAGGCAAAGCTGGTGCTGGTGGTGGCATCGATGCGCGCGCGCGCCAGTTCGCTGAGCATGACCAGCGCGCAGCACGGTGAACCACTCCAGCCTTTTTGCGGCGCGCTGATGAGCACATCGACGCCGCAGGCCGCCATATCGACCCACATGGCGCCCGAAGCGATGCAGTCAAGCACGAACAAGCCGCCCACCGCATGGACGGCAGCGCCCACCTGCGCCAGGTAATCATCGGGCAGCAGGATGCCGGCCGCCGTTTCGACGTGCGGTGCAAACACCACCGCTGGCCGCTGCAGGGCAATGGCTGCCACCACCTCGGCAATCGGCGCCGGCGCAAACGGCGACTGGTGGCGCGCTTCGAGCGGGCGCGCCTTCAGCACGGTCGACGAGGCAGCGATGCCGCCCATGTCGAAAATCTGCGTCCAGCGGTAACTGAACCAGCCATTGCGGATCACCAGGCAATCGCGGCCGGTGGCAAACTGGCGCGCCACCGCTTCCATGCCGAAGGTGCCGCTGCCCGGCACCACGATGGCAGAGTGGGCGTGGTAGACCGTTTTCAGGGTGGCGGCAATGTCGCGCATGACGCCCTGAAACTGCTGCGACATGTGATTGAGGGCGCGGTCAGAATACACCACGGAAAATTCGACCAGTCCATCCGGATCGACATTTGGCAGCAGGCCTGGCATGGTTGTCTCCGCTTGTTTTTAAGGTGATTGCTGACTTATTCGGTCGGTGTATCGGCGCGCTCATCGAGCGCAATGTCTACCATCAGATCACTGGCGAGGGTGCCAAGTTCCGTACGCAGCGCATCGACCGCCAGCGCAGCCGGCGCCAGCAGGCGCGCGCCGATCTTGAAGGTCTGGTTGCCGGAGACGCCGTTGCGGATGATGTCGGTATGGATGCTCTCGATGCTCACGCCCCGCTCGGCCAGCATGCCGGTCAGGCGGCTGACGATGCCGACGCGGTCTTCGCCCACCAGTTCCAGCTCGAAGCAGCGCAGGCTGGCCGGCACCTGCGCGCTGCCGCGACTGGCGATCACCACCTGCAAGCCGGCCGAGGCCAGCTGGTTGAGCGACGCCACCAGGGCGTCAGCGTGTTCACGCGGCACGTCAAAGTGGACGGTACCGGAAAACTCGCCCGACAGCCGCGTCATGCGGCTGGCGGCCCAGTTGGCACCATAGCGCTGGGCCCGTTCAGCGAGCATGCTGACAATGCCGTGGCGGTCGGCGCCCACCACCGTCACCACCAGCGGCACGGTGGCCGGGGCGGCGTCTTCGGTCAGCACCACCGAGCGGCGGATCATCTTGGCCTGGGTGGCAAAGCGCTGATCTTGCGGGAAGGCCGGCAGCACGCCATCGACGCGGCACTGGTGCACTACCTTGGCCAGCAGGGCAATGCCCATGGGCGCCAGCGCCCGTTCCCACAACTGGCGCGCATTCTCGCCTTTTAATACGAAGCACCAGTCCTGCGCCGCGATGGCGCCGGCATCCCAGCCGTCGGCCAGGTGGTAGACCGAGCCGCCGGCGATCGGGTCGCCCTCGAGGATGGTCCATTCGACCGCAGCAATGCCACGGTGACGCGGCAGCAGCGACGGATGGTAGCCGACCCCACCGAGCCGGCTTTTGGCCAGCGCGGCGTCACTCACGCGCGCATGGGTGTGGGCGGCGATGATCAGGTCGCAGCCATCGGGAATGGCCTCGGCCGGCACAGTGCGCGGATCGGCCAGCACGTGCACCGGCAGGCCGGCGGCGCGGCCAGCAATGGCCAGGCGGTCGTCCTCGGCGGGGGCGACCACGCCGATGAACTCAATGCCAACTTCGGCGCTCAGGGCCGCCAGCACGGAAGCGGCAAAAAAACGGGAACCCACCAATGCAACTTTCATCGACCATGTCCTTCAACTTAACGGGATTGCAGGATACCAGAAAGAAGCGCCTGGTCTTGCGAGCAGGCACCAAAGCAGCAAGCGGCAGGCGGCAGGCGGCCTTAGGGCCACGCGTCCATCCGTTCGGCGGCGGCGCGGTCGCGCCGGTGCGCAGCGCCGATCGCCCGCTGCAGCTCGGCAACGTCGACCGGTTTGCTCAAGTGCTGGTCGAAACCGGCGGCGAGTGCCTTGTGGCGATCGCTTTCCTGACCATAACCGGTCAGTGCCAGCATGGTGCCGCGGAACCCATGGCGCCGCACACTGCGCCCCAGCTCAAAGCCATCGATGTCGGGCAAACCAATGTCGAGGATGACGATGTCCGGCTGCATGCGTTGCAGCAGCGCCATGGCGCCCTTGCCATCGCTGGCAGTGCGCACCTGGTGCCCCATCAGCGCCAGCAGTTCGGCGGCGGTGTGGACGGCATCGATATTGTCGTCGACGATCATGATCCGGCGCCCGCTGGGAACGGGCGCATCGACTGGAGCCGGGTGCGCCGGTGCCGGTCGCGCCACCGCCGGCAACACCACCTCGAAGCGGCTCCCCTGCCCCAGCCCGGCGCTGCAGGCGCGCACACTGCCTTGCAGCAACTCGACGATCGATAGCACGATGGTCAGCCCCAGTCCCAGCCCGCCGGAGGAGCGCGCCAGCGGCTGTGGCGCCTGGTAAAACGGCTGAAAGATCAGCGCCGCCGTGTCCGGCTCCATGCCAACGCCGCTATCGATCACGGCCAGCACGGCGTTGCCGTCGCGGCGCACCAGCTCGACCGTGACATTCGCCGTCCCGCCATAGCGCAGCGCATTCGCCAGCAAATTGATGGCCACCTGCACCAGCCGGGTTTCATCGCCCACCACCCAGACCTCGTCGATCGACTCGACAAAGCTGCGGTTGGCGCTGTCCATTGCCGGCCGCACCGCATCGATGGCCTGGCGCAAGGCCTGCGACAGGTTGACCGGCTCGTGCGACATGGTCAGCTTGCCCTGGGTGATACGCGAAACATCGAGCAAATCGTCGACCAGCCGGCGCATGTGGTTAACCTGGCGGCGCATGGTGTCGCGTTCGCGCCGGCACTCGTTGCCAGCGCGGATATCCATCAGGTCGAGCGCCATCACGATCGGCGCCAGCGGATTGCGCAGTTCGTGGCCCAGCACGGCCAGAAAATTGTCCTTGGTGGCGGCCGCTTTTTCGGCGCTCACCAGGGCATCGGTGAGCGACGCCACCAGCGCCTCGCGCTGGCGCTCGCCTTCGTCGAGTTCGTGGGCCGCGCGCAGCAGGCTGTGGCCGATCTCATTGACTTCGCGCACCCGGCTGGGCAGCATCTGCGGCTGCAGCTTGCGGCCCAGCCGTGCGGTCTGCTCTCTCAAATGGTCGATCGAGGCGACCAGGCGGCGCGCAATGGCGGCCACCAGCGCAATATAGAGCGACAAGGCGAGCGCGATGGCGACCGCGTAAGCGCCCAGGGTGGCCCACAAGACGTCGCGAAAACGCGCGGTGGGCGCGCCGATCGCCACCGCCCAGCCGTGCTTGGGCACGGTGCTGTAGGTGGTCAGCATTTCGACGCCGTCGGCGTTGGTTGTCACGCCAGTGGCCTCGAGCGCACCGCGCTGCATCAGGCGCCCCAGGTTGTCGCTCACGCGCGTGGCCACCGTACTGTCCTGGTCGCGCGTGCGCGCCACCCGCAGGCCGTGGGCATCGGCCACCGACACCAGCCACTCGGACGGCACTTTCTGGTTGCGCAAAATGCCCAGCATGCGGTCGGGCGCCAGCGCCACCGTGACCACATATTGCAGGCGGCCGTCGGCCACCACCGGCACCCGGATCGGCACCGCCGCCCGCCCGCCCGGCCCCCTTGCAATGCCGCCCACCACCGGCCGCAAACTGCTCATGGCCAGCCGCAAACTGTCGATGTCATTGATGCTCTGGTTGGCGGTGCCGAGCGGCTCGCTGGTTCTGAACAGCACCTTGCCGCTGCTGTCGGTGAGGATCACCCCGCGCCAGTCGGACTGGCTGTTGATGGCGGTGCGGGCGACACCATAAAAGCCGGCAACGTCGCCGGTGGCAAGCGCGTGGCTGGCGGCCAGCACCCGCACCGATTGCAAGGTGGTGTCGAGCTCGGCATCGACGGCGCTGGCCAGCGCCCGCGCCAGTGCCTGGATCGAGTGCGACAGGTCAGCCTGCTGACGGGCGACGGCGGCGTGGATGCCCCATGCACCGATGACGGCAATCGGCAGCAATCCAAGCGAAGTCAACAAGAACAGCAGCTGGCGCAGGGTCAGCGAGACGGATCGAAACATGGCCCCGGTAAGATAAAAGAGGTGAACGAAGGCAACCAGGGATGTACCAGGCAGCGTTGCGGCTCGGCCGAGCGCCTACTATACCCCGGCGAGTGATCAACTAGTGGTCACACAACCAAGGAATACGTACCATCGGCAGCGTATTTAAGCGAACTACTTCGACATGACTAGCACCTCGCTACGCCATTGTAGTTAGCCGAGCGCAGCGCTGAAACGGCCGATTGCAGCGTCGGCGGCGCCGCCGCCAGCTGGCTGCGCTAAAATGTTGGCTGTCGCTCCCACTTACCCCGATACAGAGAGAAAGCATGCAACCGTCCCCATCCCGCCTCGTCATCACCCCATCTGCCACCGCCCTGAATGACGGCGCGCGGGCCGAGCGCATGAGCAAGCTCAGTTTCGGCCGCGCCTTCACCGACCACATGGCGGTCATCGCCTACCGTGACGGCGCCTGGCAGCAGGGTGAGATCAAGGCCTACGGTCCGCTCATGCTCGATCCGTCGTGCTCGTCGCTGCATTACGGTCAGGCCATTTTTGAAGGGTTCAAGGCTTTCGCCCAGCCCGACGGCGGCGTCGCCACCTTCCGCCCGGAAGCAAACGCAGCCCGTTTCAACCGCAGCGCCGCCCGCCTGGCCATGCCGGCGCTGCCGCCCGACCTGTTCCTCGAAGCGGCCGATGCCCTGATCGACCTTGAGCGTAAATGGGTGCCGCAACAAATCGGCGAGAGCCTGTACATGCGCCCGCTGATGATCGCCACCGACCCGTTTCTGGGCGTGCGACCGGCCAGCGAATACCTGTTCGTGCTGTTCGGCTCGCCCGCCGGCGCTTACTTTCCCAAAGGGGTCAAGCCAGTCACCGTGTGGATCAGCGAAGACTTCGTACGCGCCGCGCCCGGCGGCACCGGTGAAGCCAAGTGCGCCGGCAATTACGCCGCCAGCCTGGTGGCCCAGGCCCAGGCCGAGCAAAAAGGCTGTGACCAGGTCGTCTGGCTGGACGCCGTCGAACGCCAGTACGTCGAAGAAATGGGTGGCATGAACCTGTTCTTCGTCTACCAGCAAGGCGGCCGCACCACCATCGTCACTCCCGAACTGACCGGTACTCTGCTGCCCGGCATCACCCGCGACAGCCTGCTGCAAATCGCTCGCGACCTCGGCTATGCCGCCGAAGAGCGCCGCCTGTCGGTGGCACAGTGGCGCGCCGACATCGCCAGCGGCGCCATGACCGAAGTGTTCGCCTGCGGCACGGCCGCCGTCATCACCCCGGTCGGCCACGTCAAGGCCAACGGCTTCGAGCTGACCATCAACCACGGCGAAAACGGCAGCGTCACCATGGCCCTGCGCGAGGCCCTATTGGGCATTCAGCACGGTAGCGTGGCCGATACCCACGGCTGGATGCACACCGTCGCCGGCAAGTGACGCCAACGGACCGCACCATGAAGCGAAAACAGCCTGCATAAACGCAAGTAAAGGTGCTTTGCATCATGTTTACGGTAGGCTGTGACATTCTGTCGTCCTCCTGCGGAGCGTTGTATGCGATTGCTGTCTGTATTGCTGTCCGACCTTGCTGTCGTGACTGCCCTGGCCACTGCGCCGTGCGCCCATGCGGCCCTTGGCAGCGTGCCGTCCGATTTGAGCAATGGTGCGCGCACCGCGCGCCAGCTCAGTGCGCTCGCGGCCGCCAGCGCGGGGCCGGTCAGCGCCGCCTACAGCGTCAGTGAAACCACGCTCGAGAGCGGTACCGTGGTGCGCGAATACGTCGGAGCCAGCGGCGCCGTGTTCGCCGTCAGCTGGAGCGGTCCGTTTTTGCCCGATCTGCGCACCCTGCTGGGCGAGCGCTTCGTCACCCTGACGGCGGCCACCGCTGCTGGCCAGCAGCGCGGACGCGGCCATGTGGGCGTCGCCAGCGCCGACGTCGTCATCGAGTCAGGCGGCCACATGCGCGCCTGGTCGGGCCGCGCCTGGCTGCCGGGCGCGCTGCCGGCCGGCTGGGATACCGGAGCGTTCCAATGAAGGCGCGCAGGCTACTGGCCCTGCTGGTTATGCTGATGAGCGGGGCCATCCTGGCAGCGTGCGGAGGCGGCAGCGGCAGCGGCAATACCACCACCACCACCACCGTACCGACGCCGACGCCGACGCCGACACCGACGCCGACGCCAGCACCGACGCCAACGCCAACGCCGACGCCAACCGCGGTGCTGACCATCGGCGCCAGCCCGGCCGCGCTCACCGTTGGCCAGGCCATCACCCTTAGCTGGAACGCGCAAAATACCGGCGCCACCAGTTGCAGCGCATCGGGTGCCTGGTCGGGCCAGCAAGCCACCAGCGGCAGCGCGCTGCTGACGGCGGCGGCGCCGTCAGCCGGCTTCGGCAGCGCCAGCACCAGCACCGCCACCTACACCCTCACCTGCGGCGCCACTGTCGCCAGCGCCAGCGTGGTGATCAATGCGCCGGTTCTGAACAACACGCTGGCCATCGTGGTCGACGGCGGCCCGGCCGGCGCCAGCAACCAGATCAACCTGCCCTACGTCAGCGTGACGCTGTGCCGGCCCGGCACCAGCACCTGCGCCACCATCGATCATGTGCTGCTTGACACCGGCTCCTACGGCTTGCGCCTGCTGGCGCCAGCGGCGCTGGCGCTCGGTCTGCCCGCAGTGGCAACGCCGTCCGGCGCCGCGGCCGGCGAATGTGCCCAGTTTGTCGGTGGCTACGCCTGGGGCGCGGTGGTGCTGGCCGACCTCCAGCTGGGCGGCGAACAGGCAGCGGCCATCCCCATTGAATTGATCGGCGCAGCACCGGGTGGGGTGGCGGCGACGCCGGCCAGCTGCTCTGCCGTCGGCAGCAACATCGGCAGTGTGGCAGCGCTGGGCGCCAACGGTATCCTCGGCGTCGGCCTGCTGCGCCAGGATTGCGGCGCCGCCTGTGTCAACAACGCCATCAGCGCGAGCTATTACAGCTGCGCCGGCGCCAGCTGCGTGGCCTCGCGCATGCCGCTGGCCAGCCAGGTCAGCAACCCGGTGGCCAGCTTTGCCGTCAATAATAATGGGGTGCTGCTGCGCCTGCCGGCAGTGGCCGGCGGCGGCGCCACCACCGTCGATGGCAGCCTGGTGTTTGGTATCAATACGGCGGCCAACAACACCATCACCAGTGAGACCACGCTGCGCGCCAGCAGCACCGGTACCTTCAGCACCGTCTACAAGGGCGTCACGATGAACGCCAGCTTCATCGATAGTGGCTCGAACGGCCTGTTTTTTAATGACAGTACCCTCACCGCCTGCACCATCTCGAAAGGGTTTTATTGTCCGCCGGGCGAACAGCTGCTCAGCGCCACCACCGTCGCTGCCGACGGCAGCGCCTCGCGCGTGATCAACTTCAGCATTGAAAACGTCGAAGCGCTGGGCGCCCCCATCCACGCGGCCTACGTCGGCGGCCCCAGCGGATCGGTGCGCAACAGCGGCAATGCCTTCGACTGGGGCTTGCCGTTTTTCTTCGGTCGCAAGGTATTTGTCGGACTGGAGAATGGCAACGTGCGCGGTTACTGGGCGTATTAACCAGCAATCCCCGCCAGCTCTGGCAGCGCCATTAACTGCTGCAAGGCCAGCGTGGCGCCGGCGCCATCACCGGCGTCGGCCGCGGTCTCCACCAGCCGCGCCACACGGCTCAAGGCAGGATAGCCAAACGAGCCGCCGGCGCCGCGCAGCTGGTGGGCCAGCTCGGCCGCCTCGGCCAGTGCCCCGGTGTCGAGCAGCGCCGCCAGTTGCGCCAGCCGCGCTGGCAGCGAGCCGGTGAAATCGGCACGGATCTCGGCCAGCGCCGCATCCATGCCGGCATGGCCCGCCGGCGCCGCCGGCAGCGCTGGCGACGCCTGTCCCAGCAGGCTGGCAATGGCGGCACCCAGGGCGGCAAAATCGATGGGTTTACCGATGCTGCGATCAAAGCCTGCGGCAGCGTAGCGCGCCAGGTCTTCCTGCATCAGGTTGGCGGTCAGGGCGATGATGGGGGTGTCGACTGCGCGCGCACGCAACGCTTCGGTGGCCTTGAGCCCATCGAGCACAGGCATGCGGATGTCCATCAAAATCAGGTCGAAGTGCTTGGCGGAACCGAGTTCGAGGGCGTGGGCGCCGTTGTCGACCGCTTCGTGGCTCAAGCCCAGGCTGTCGAGAAAGGCGCCCAGCAGACGGCGGTTGTCGACACTGTCTTCGGCCAGCAGCAGGTGGCCGTGCAGCCGCGGCGCTGCTGCTGTTGCTGCCGCAGTTGCCGGTGGCGATGCCGTCGCTTCGACCCAGCCGGCGCCGGGCGCGCAGTGCGCCTGCATGTCCACCTCGAACACCGAGCCGCGCCCGGGCGTGCTGCTCACGCGCACGGCGCCGCCCATGCGCAGTGCCAGCTGCTCGACCAGGTACAGGCCCAGACCGGTGCCGCCATACTTGCGCGCCACCGCGCTGTCGGCCTGGGTGAACGGCTGAAACAGCAGCGCGAGCTGGTCGGCGCTCATGCCAATGCCGCTGTCGGTGACGCGGCACAGCAGGCGCTCGCTGGCAACGTCGTAGGCCAGCGCCAGTTGCACGCTGCCATGCTCGGTAAACTTGACGGCATTCCCACACAAATTGAACAGGATCTGGCGCAAGCGGGTGGGGTCGCCCAGCACCAGCGCCGGCAGCGGGGTGGTCACTTCGAGCCGAAAATCGATACCCTTGCCCGCGGCCTGGCCGGCCATGATGGCAGCGACGCTATTGGCCACCTCGAGTGGCGCGAACGGCAGTTGCTCGAACTGCAGGCGGCCCGCCTCGATTTTCGAGATGTCGAGGATGTCATTGATGATGGTGAGCAGGTGGTGGCCATTGCGCGCGATGACGGCGGCACTGTCGCGCCGCTGCGCTGCCGGACCGTCGCGGCCCAACATGTCGGCAAAACCGATGATGGCGGTGAGCGGGGTACGGATTTCGTGGCTCATCATGGCAAGGAAGGCCGACTTGGCGCGGTTGGCCGCCTCCGCCACGGCCTTGAGGTCGCGCATTTCTTCCATGTCGTGCTCGCGCCGCTTGAGCGAGAGGATCAGCACCAGGAAGGCGGCCAGGATGGCCAGCACGCTGATGGTGCCCGCCAGCGCCAGCGCGGCGGAAAAGCGCCGCCACTGGGCCAGGTACAACTGGTCGGTGACGCTCACGTGTATCAGCAGCGGAAATTTGTCGATCAGCCGTGATGCCCCCACGCGCGGCAGCGCGCCCGCGCGCGCGGCCCGCTTGGCGACAGCATCGATATTGGCCAGCCAGGCGCCGCCGCCGGCACCGCGCATGCGTCCGGCGATGCGGCCCATGCCGGCGTCCTCGTGCGGCCAGCGCGCCATCAGCATGGCGTCGCGCCGGTAGAGGGCCACGGTGGCGCCCTCGCCCAGGCTGATCTTTTGATAAAAATCGGCCAGGATGGTACTGGAAAAGCCCACCAGCGCCAGCCCGAGGAACTCGCCATTCGGGCCGCTCAGGCGCCGGCTCAGGTAAAACGTCCACTGGCCATTGCTGCGGTTGCGCACCGGCGCGCTGATGTACATGCCGAGGTCGGGATGCTGCACATGGGCCTGGAAATACTCGCGGTCGAACAGATTGATCGCTGGCTGCGGCGGCGGATAGGTACGCGTGAGGTTGACAACGTCGCCATTGGCGGCGGCGACGGTGGCGACGTCCACCTGCGGCAGGCCGGAAATCTTGTCGCGCAGGCTGGCGTGCCAGGCGGCGCTGCCCATGCGCTCGCGCATCTGCTGGTCGGTAAAAATATCGTCGCCCTGCATGCTCTCGGCAATACTGTCGAGCACGATGAAGGCCGACTTGATTTCCTGCGCCGTCTGCTCGGACAGCACCAGTGCCAGGTTATCGACCTGCTGCTGCCATTCATCGACGGCCTGGGTGCGCGCAATCCAGATGGCCGCGCCGAAGGTGGCGATGACGGCGAGCACGAGGAAGATGGCGGCGAGGGTGGCGATGCGGCTGGATTTGAACATATGCAATTCAAACAAAAGTGAAAACCTACTTTTGTTTGGACTAAGGTGAGAGGCGAAGGGGAACACCGGCTTAGAGGCGCACGAATAGTCAGCTAAAAATCACTGGCGAAGCCAGATGATTTTTGGAAGGAAAGGCACGCTTGGAGGCAGGTACGACTGTTCACTTTACCATGGCTGGAGTTGGCGCCGCCGGAGGGGAGACTGGCCGGGCCACGCTGGCACCTTCGGCGCCTGTCCCCATTGTGCTTCGTCGGCAGACGTAAAAAACCGCAGCGCCTGGCGGCGGCTGCGGTTTTCGAGGCTGACGATCGGTTTGAACTTAGCTGTACGCAGGCATATCCTTCAACAGCTTGTCGAGCGTAATCGGATAATCGCGCACGCGCACGCCAGTGGCGTTATACACCGCGTTGGCAATCGCCGCCGCCACCCCGCAAATACCCAGCTCGCCGACGCCCTTCGCCTTCATCGGCGACGAGATCGGATCGGTTTCGTCGAGGAAGATCACATCCTGGTGCGGCATGTCGGCATGCACCGGCACTTCGTAACCGGCCAGGTCATGGTTCACAAAAAAACCGTGCCGGTGGTCAACCACCAGTTCTTCCATCAGGGCGGCGCCGGCGCCCATCGTCATCGCGCCGATCACCTGGCTGCGCGCTGACTTTGGATTGAGGATACGGCCGGCCGCGCACACCGCCAGCATGCGGCGAATGCGCGTCTCGCCGGTGGCCATATCGACCCCCACCTCGACAAAGTGGGCACCAAAGGTCGACTGCTGATATTTTTTGGCGAGGTCACCATATTCCATCACGTCTTCCGCCACCAGCTCGCCAGCAGCGGCGGCGGCAGCCAGGCTGGCCTGCCTGCCAGCGCCGGCCACCTTGCCATCGGCGAACACCGCATCGGCCGGCATGCCCAGTTTTTGCAGCACCTGCTCGCGCAACTTGACGCAGGCGGCGTAGACACCGGCGGTCGAACTGTTGGCGCCCCACTGGCCACCCGAACCGGCCGACACCGGAAACGCCGAGTCGCCCAGATGGACCCTCACCTGCGCCACCGTCACTCCCATCATTTCAGCGGCAGTCTGGGCGATGATGGTGTAGCTGCCGGTGCCGATGTCAGTCATGTCGGTTTCCACCGTGACGATGCCATCGGCGCCCAGGCGCACGCGGGCGCCCGACTTCATGGTCATGTTGTTGCGGAACGCTGCCGCCATCCCCATCCCCACCAGCCAGCGGCCGTCGCGCACCATGCCCGGGGCCTTGCGCGCACTCCAGCCGAATTTGTTGGCGCCGGTCCGCATGCACTCGATCAGCTGGCGCTGCGAATAACGGCGCTCGCGCTTTTCAGGATCGACCTTGGTGTCGTTGATGAGGCGAAATTCAATGGGGTCGATCTTCAGCTTTTCCGCCATTTCATCCATCGCTATTTCCAGCGCCATCAAGCCGGGCGCTTCGCCCGGCGCGCGCATCGCGTTGCCTTCGGGCAGATCGAGGACGGCCAGGCGCATCGCCGTCATGCGGTTGGCACCGGCATACAGCAGGCGCGTCTGCGCGACCGCTTCCTCCGGCCCGCCACCCTCGAGATCGCCCGACCACGATTCGTGACCGATGGCAGTAATCTTGCAGTCGCGCGTGGCGCCGATGCGGATGCGCTGGATGGTGGCGGGACGGTGCGTGGTGTTGTTCGCAATCAGCGGCCGCTGCAACACCACCTTGACCGGCCGCCGCGCCGCTTTGGCACCCAGCGCCGCCATCAGGGCGTCGGCGCGGACGAACAGCTTGCCACCGAATCCGCCACCGATGTACGGCGAAATCAGCCGTACATGTTCTTTCGGTACGTTCAGCGTGCGCGCCACGTCGCCGACGCCCCAGGCGATCATCTGGTTGGCGGTCCAGATGGTCAGCTTGTCGCCATCCCACTGCGCCAGCGAGGCGTGCGGCTCCATCATGGCGTGCGAATGGTCAGGCGTGCTGTAGCTGGCGTCGAGCGTCACCGGGGCGCTGGCAAAGGCGCCTGCGAAGTCGCCCACCTTGCTGTCGGGCTTTTGCTTGTCTTCCTTGATGGCCGGCTTGGCCGCCTTGGCGTGGGCCAGGTCGAACGCGCCCTTGGCGGCAGCGTAATGCACCTTGACCAGGGCGGCGGCGCTGGTGGCCTGCTCGAACGTCTCGGCCACCACCACGGCGACAGCCTGGTGATAATGCTGCACCTCGGGACCGGCGAGCAATTTGGCGGTGTTCATGTTGCCCTTGCCCAGTTTGCCGGCATTGGCGGCGGTGACGATCGCCAGCACGCCCGGCGCGCGCTCGGCGGCAGCAAGTTCAATGCTGACGATGCGGCCCTTGGCGATGGCGGCGCCAACCACCACGCCGTAGGCCGCCTTGGCCGGCTGCGCCGGCTGCTGTTCATAAGCGTACGGCGCCTTGCCGCTGGTTTTCAGGGGGCCGTCGATGCGGTCGAGCGGTTTGCCGATGACTTTTAACTGGTCGATGGGATTGGTGCTTGCGGGGGTATCGAATTTCATCGCGATCAGCCTTTCTTGGCATCGTTGAGCACGGACGCGATGGTGCGCTGCACCAGCGTGAGCTTGAAAGCATTCTGTTCGGTCGGCCTGGCGCCGGCCAGCAGCTGCGTGGCAACGGCAGCAGCGCCGTTTTTCATTGCAGCATCGGCCCCCGCCACCCGCCACGGCCTGGCGGCGACCCCACCGAGCGCAATCCGCCCGCTGCCGTCGGGCAGCACCACCGCCGCCACCGAGATCAGCGCGAACGCATACGACGCGCGGTCGCGCACCTTGCGATAGATGTGGGTGCCGCCCAGCGGCGCCGGCAGGGTCACTGCAGTGATCAGTTCACCGGCCTCGAGATTGGTCTCGTGCTGCGGGGTGTTGCCTGGCAGGCGATACAACGAGGCGATCGGGATCACCCGCGCCTGACCGGCCGGGGTCAAGGTTTCGACGCTGGCGTCGAGCAGCATCATTGCCACTGCCATGTCGCTGGGGTGGGTGGCAATGCAATCGGCGCTGGCGCCCAGCACCGCCAGGTTGCGGGTAAACCCGCCGATGGCGGCGCAGCCGCTGCCCGGCTGGCGCTTGTTGCACGCCATATTGGTGTCGTAGAAATACGGGCAGCGGGTGCGCTGCAGCAGGTTGCCGCCGGTGGTGGCTTTGTTGCGCAGTTGCTGCGAAGCGCCCGCCAGCAGCGCGCGCGACAGCACAGCATAATCGCGCCGCACCCGTGGATCGGCCGCCAGGTCGGTGTTGCGCACCAGTGCGCCGATGCGCAGGCCGCCGTTCGGCGCCGCGTCGATCTTGTCGAGACCGCCGCCGAGGCTGTTGACGTCGACCAGGTGGGCCGGCGTTTCGATTTCCAGTTTCATCAGGTCGAGCAGATTGGTGCCGCCGGCGATAAAACGTGATTCAGGGATACGGGCGGCCGCCACGGCATCCATGGCAGCGCCGGGGCGCTGGTAAGTAAAGACTTTCATGCTTTGCCTCCTTGCGTGGCGTTGGCGTATTCGGTGATCGCATCGATGATGTTTGAATAGGCACCGCAGCGGCAGATATTGCCGCTCATGCGCTCGCGCAGCTCGGCCGGTGAGAGCAGCGGCTTTTCCACCAGGCTGCCGCTGACGTGGCTGGGCAAGCCCTGGCGGATCTCTTCAATCACCGCCACCGCCGAACAGATCTGGCCAGGCGTGCAGTAACCGCACTGGTAACCGTCGTGCTTGATGAAGGCAGCTTGCATCGCATGCAGTTTGTCGGGGGTGCCGAGCCCTTCGATGGTGGTGACCTCGGCGCCTTCGTGCATCACCGCCAGCGACAGGCAGGAATTGATGCGGCGGCCATCGACGATCACCGTGCAGGCGCCGCACTGGCCATGGTCGCAGCCCTTCTTGGTGCCGCTCAGCTGCAGGTTTTCACGCAGCAGGTCGAGCAGGGTGGTACGGGTATCGACCTGCAACTGTTGCTGCTTGCCGTTGATGCGCAGGCTGACCTTGCCCATCACCGGCGGCGTCGGCGCCACTGGCAGAGGGGCAGCAGCAGCAGCAGCAGGTGCGGCCGCCAGCGCCGGCACTGCGCTGGCGCCGGCAGTGAGGGCGCCGGCGATGAGCAGGTCGCGACGGGTGAGTGTGAGATCGCTGAGATGGTTCATGGGGGGACGTCCTTTGGCGGAAAGTAACAAAACGGCAGATGGCAACACCGCAGATGGCAAGAACGCAGACAGCGGCGCTCGATCACGGCGCAGCTGGGCGGGCGTTGGCAATGGCGAACAAGCGGTCGCGGCATGCTGTAGGTGCGGCATGGTCAAGTCTCTTTGAAGTACGGCAAATAGGGCATGCAGGCAATCGGACCATCACACGATCGCGCGGACGATCGAAGCGCAGTGTAACTGCATTAACAATATTTGATTAACACCGTAGACTTTTGGGGATTTTCCCTGAACTTTTACTGCTTGCGCGGCACTTCCGGCAGGCGCCGGTTGAAGCTGTTGAGCAACTCGCCGGCATCGAGCAATTCGCGGGCGACGTCGTTGAGCTTGCGTTGCGAGGACCTGGCCTGGTCGCGCAGAATGCGAAACGCCATTTCGCGGTCGAGCCGGTAGCGTTCCATCAGCACGCCCACCGCCATGCCGGTTTCGCGGCCCGTCTGCAGGGCCTGGCCGAGGCGCTCTTCATTGTCGCGCAGGCCGCGGATTTCGTCGCCGCGCGCCAGCCCGGCGATCACGGTGGGCAGCAACTGGTTCAGTTCGATTGGCTTGACCAGATAACCCACCGCGCCCTGCTCGATGGCGCTGCGCACCGAAGCCTCGGCGTCGCTGGCCGACAGGAACAGGAACGGCACCGGCGAATTGGCGCGCACCAGCCGCGCCAATTCGAGACCCGACATGCCAGGCATCTGAATGTCGAGAATGGCCAGATCCGGCTCGCGGCCGCCATCGGCCAGCATGCTCAGCGCCATCGGCGCCGAGGTGGCGATGCGCACATCGTAATGGGCCAGTTGCAGCATCTTGCTGAGCAGGGCGAGCAGGTGGATGTCGTCGTCGACCAGTAAGATCAGGCGCCGCGATGGCTCGGCAGGCAACACGTCGGTCATTCGAGCTCCAGGGTCAAAGTGGCCCCATCATAATCGATTGGCTGCCGCCGCGCCCCCACATGGCGCCCCACCGCCGCCACCGCCTGCCTGCGCGCCTGCCAATATGTGTACTAAAAGTAACAAAAATCACGATCAAATGTTACCGATTGAAAAATTTGTACGCTCGCGACGACACGATGGGGCTATTATTTAGCTAGCCCGCAGCGCGATGAAGGGAAACGGCACGTCGCACAGACGCCCGCAAGCCCGGGGAAAGCCAGCATAGATCAAAACGGCAATGTTATTTTATTTGACAAATTGCGTCACAAGACTTGTATGATTCGCCATGGATAAGCTCGCTCCATTACGGCGTTGTGCCACCATGCTTCGCGCGCAACGGATCGCCGTCCTCGCGCGGCATTGATCGACAAGCAGTCACCCAGGGGTCCCTACGCTGCCATGATGATGTCAACCGCCCCGCCCATCTGGAAACGCCCGCTGGCCGAATGGCTGGCATGGGGCGTGATCATGCTGACGCTGGTCTCTGGCGCGGTGGCCTGGCACACCAGCGAAACGCGGCGCCTGCTGGTGGCTGAGCACGAACGCATCGAGACGTTCGCCAATTTCGTCGCCAACGATATCAGCCTGAACCTGGTCGCCGTCAACCAGGCGCTCGCCGGCGTCATCCGCGACCGCCTGGTCGATCCCGCCCATCTGGACACCGCTGCCATCAGCATGCGCCTGACCGCGCTGGCCGAAGCGATGCCCAGCGTGCGCGCGGTGACCGTGATGGATGGCAGCGGCGTGGTGGTGGCCGGCGTCCCCGCGGACCTGCTGGGCCGCAATTTTTCGCAGCGCGAATACTTTACTGTGCCGCGCCTGCAGGGCGATCCCGCCACCTTTTATCTGTCGCCGCCATTTCGCTCGATCCGCGGCGACATCGTGGTCGCCGCCAGCCGCATGGTACCGGGCCGCGATGGCCGCTTCCAGGGCGTGGTGACAGCGGTGCTGGCGCCGCGCTATTTTGCCGGCATGCTGCGCACGCTGATGTACGCCGCCGACGTTCGCGCCTCGGTGGCGTTTGCCGACGGCCGGCCGTTTGTCGAGATCAGTGGCGCCAGCGGCGGCCTCGGCGATGCCATGGCGCCACCGGCCGCGCGCGCGTTGCCCTTGCTGGAGGGCCTGGCGCCACTGACGATCCACCACGCCATCGCCCCGGCCAACGTCGGCATGGACCATTCGATGGTGCTGTCGATCAGCCGCGACGCCAACGCCGTGGTGGCACCGCTCGACCAGCAGGCGCGCCTGTTCGCCGTGCTGATCGTGCTGGCCGCGCCGGGCAGTGCGCTGGCGCTGGCCTGGAGCCAGCGCCGCCGCCGCCTGCTGCGCCGGCTGGCCCAGGACCGCCTGCATGAACGCAGCGAGTCGGACGCCCTGCGCGACAGCGAAACGCGCTTTCGCACGCTGATCGAAGAGGCGCCGGTGGCGGTGGCGATCCTGCGCGCCGGCCGCTTTGTCTACACCAACCGGCGCTACAAGCTGCTGCACGGCCATCCACCCGCCGAGACCATGGCCGGCCTGCCGTGGCGCGCCATGCTGGCAACGGAATCGCTGGCCCTGCTGCGGCACGAAGAAGCACTGATCGGCGCCGATTCGCCGACTGAACAGCATTTCGAAGCGGTCGGCCTGCGCAGCGACGGCGGCCGCATTCCGGTCTACAAGGCCACCACCCGGGTCGAGCTGGGCGATGGCCCGGCCACCCTGATCTTCACCCAGGACATCTCGGCGCAAAAACGCGCCGAAGCCTTCCTGCTCGAAGCGCGCGATGCGGCCGAAGCGGCCAGCCGCAGCAAGGCCGAGTTCCTGGCCAATATGAGCCACGAAATCCGCCCCCCCCTGAACGCCATCCTCGGTCTGGCCTACCTGCTCGAACAGTCCGACCTGGGGGGCGATGCCGAGGCCATGCTGCTCAAGATCCGCAGCTCGGGGCGCTCGCTGCTGGGCATCATCAACGATGTCCTCGATGTCTCCAAGATCGAAGCGGGCGCCATGACCATCGACCGCAGCTGGTTCGCCCTGCAGGACGTCATCGACAACGTCGCCGCCACCATGGGCGTGGCGGTGGCCGACAAGCCGCTGGTGCTGCTGGTGCAGGCGCTGCCGCGCCAGGTGGCCAGCATCATGGGCGACGCCCTGCGCCTCGAACAGCTGCTGGTCAACCTGACCAGCAACGCCATCAAATTTACCGCCAGCGGACGCGTTGAACTGGCGGTGCTGGCCGGTGCGCAACAGGGCGACCGCCTCGAACTGACCTTCGAAGTGCGCGACAGCGGCATCGGCATCGCCGCCAACCAGCAACAATCGATCTTCGCCCCCTTCACCCAGGCCGACAGTTCGACCACGCGGCGCTATGGCGGCTCCGGCCTCGGCCTGAATATCTGCAAGCAGCTGGTGGCGCTGATGGGCGGCCAGATCGGCGTGCGCAGCACGGTCGGCGTCGGCAGCGTGTTCTGGTTTTCGATCCCGGTGCAGTGCATGCCGGCGGTCGCCGCCAGCCTCGCCTACCGCGCGCCGCACGAGGTCGAACTGGACATCATGGCGGCCGCCAGCAACGAGCTGGTGCTGGCCAACTGCACCCAGGTGGCGCGCTCGCTGGGCTGGCAGGTCGACAGCGTGCACGCGCCCGCCAACAGCAGCGCCGCTGGCGCTGCGGACGCCGACTGCGCGGCCGGCAGCGCACTGCTGGCAGCGCTGCGGCGGCGCCAGCAGGCCGGCACCCTGCCCAGCGCCATCGTGCTCGAATGCGAAGGCGACGCCGTCGACACGGCGCGCGCCATCCGCGCCGCTGTCGGCCCCAGCGCCTGCCCGCTGGTGCTGCTCACCAGTACCTTCGCAGTGGCCTCGCTCAACGCCGACTGCCACCTGCCCGGTGGTGGTCACGGCGCCATCGATGCGGTGCTGACCAAGCCGCTCACCGCCTCGACGCTGTATCAGGCAGTCATCGAAGCACGCCGCCAGCGCGCCAGTATCGAGGTCGGCGCGCTGGCCGTCAAAGGGGCGGCGGCGCAGCTGGCCGGCCTGCGCCTGCTGGTGGTCGACGACAGTGAAATCAACCGCGAGGTGGCGCGCCGCATCCTGTCCGACCAGGGCGCCAGCGTGACCCTGGCCGACGATGGCGGCGCCGCCCTGGCCTGGCTCGACCAGCACCCCGACGAGGTCGACCTGGTGCTGATGGATGTGCAGATGCCCGTCATGGATGGCATCGAGGCGACCCGCCGCCTGCGTGCCAAAGCGCGCTTTGCCAACCTGCCCATCGTGGCGCTGACCGCCGGCGCCTTCCAGTCCCATCACGACGCCGCGCGCGAAGCGGGCATGAGCCATTTTATTACCAAGCCATTCGACATCCCGCTGACCATCGCCCTGATTCGCCGCCTGACCGGGCTGCAGGGCGAGCCGCTGCGCCAGCGCGAGCCTGACTGCCAGAGCGACGCCGCAACCGTCACGGTCAGCGGCGCCAGCGCGCGCAGCCCGGACCCCGCCAGGGCCGGCGATGCAGTCGATGCCAGCGCCGCCAGCGCCGACATCCACGCCGCTGCCGCGCAAGGCGCGCCCCTGCATGGCTGACACGCTGGCAGCGGCGCCGCTGGCGATGGCGCCCACCCCGCTCGCGCTGGCGGTCCCCGCATTTCAACCAGCACCTTCACCACAACCTTCACACATGGCCCACGCTTTCCAGCACATCGATCCCCGTTCACTGCTCGACGCCATCGGCAACGACACTGCCACCTTCATCCATTTGATCGGCATGTTCCAGCGCGCCACCCCGCCCGCCCGCGACGCCCTGTTCGAAGCCATCGCCAGCGCTGACCACGCGCGCGCCGGCCGGATGGCGCACGAAATGCGCGGCAACGTCGTCATTTTTGGCGCCACCGAACTGGCGCTCGCACTGGCGGGCCTCGAACAGACGCTGCTCGAGGGCGCGCCGACGGCGTCCCAGGTCAGCCGCTGCGAGCAGCTGATCGAGGCGGTACTGGCCGAAATGCAGGCGGCACTGGCGCAGTAAGGACGGCCCCGGGATAGCTCATCCGAAATGACTAGTGCGGGCTCAGGACTGGCAAGCGCCTCGGTCTATGGCAACCTAGCAGCTGCAGGGGGTGGTCGGTCAGCGCGGTGATTGCGCCGGACTCAGGCCGCCCTGCGCGAGCGTTCCGCCCCCATGCCGGCAGCCAGTGCAAGCGATGATGAGCGGCCCACCACCGACAAAGCCTGAAGTGGACCTTCGCACCTATCGTATGGATCTGCGCCCATCCACCGTACTGCTGCCCGCGGCAAACGCCGACTGTTCTGACCTTCACACCACGCTGGCGCGCCTGCTGCGCCAGTGCTGTGGTATCGAGTCGGCGGCGGCCTTGCACACGGCGCTCGAGGGCATTGAAGGCGTTGAAGGCGTTGAAGGCGTTGAAGGCATCGCGGCAATCGCCGGCGCCGCTGGCGCCGCCAGCGCGCTAGCGACCACCCTGCTGCGCGGTCTGCCGCAGCTGTTCGAGGGCCTCGACGCCAGCCTGCGCCACGCCGAACATCAGGCCGACCTGGAAGCCGAACGGCGCCAGCATGCGCGCACCGCCGAACTGAGTACGGCCAATGCCCGCCTGGCGGCCGATTTGGCGCGCCGCGAGCGCGTAATGCAGGCGCTGCGCGCGGCCGCCGCCGCGCTGGCGGCGCATGGCGACCTGCTGCCGCGGGTGCCGGTCGACGACGACCTCGATGGCTGGTCAGCGCTGATCCCGGAGCTGGTCGAGCTGCAGGCACGCCGCCGCACCGATCTGGCCAATCACCGTTTCGCCATGGACCAGCATGCGATCGTCAGCGTCACCGATATCGATGGCCGCATCGTCCACGTCAACGACCGCTTTTGCGCCATCAACGGCTACACCCGCGCCGAGCTGCTGGGGCAGCCCCAATCGATCATCAACTCGGCCCTGCATCCGCGCAGTTATTTCGACAGCATGTGGGCCACCGTGCGCAACGGCGCTGTCTGGCATGGCGAAATCTGCCACCTGACCAAGCACGCCCTGCCCTACTGGGTCGACGCCACCGTGGTGCCGTTTCTCGATGGCGCCGGCAAGCCCTACCAGTTCATCACCATCCGCACCGACATCAGTACCAGCAAGCGCCTGGCGCAGAAAATCGCCGTCAGCGAACGCCAGTACCGCGAGGTCGTCAACAGCCTGTCCGAAGTGGTGTTCCAGGTCGATGCCAGCGGCCGCTGGCATTTTCTCAATCCGGCATGGACCGCCATCACCGGCTTCGAGGTCGCCGCCAGCCTGGGGCAGCCGTTTAGCGATTACCTCGATCCGGACGCGCGCGCAGCGGCGCTGGCCGGCTTTGCCGGCATCGTCGCCGGCAATGGCGACAGCGGCCGCCAGCTGATGCGCTTTCTGACGCGCGACGGCCAGCGCCGTTATCTCGAAGCGCATGCGCGCGCCGAATTCGACGACGCCGGTGTCTGCAGCGGCGTCACCGGCAGCCTGACCGACGTCACCGAACAGAAGGCGGTAGCGCAGGCGCTGCAGACGGCCAGGGATGCGGCCGAATCAGCCAGCCGGGCCAAGAGCGAATTTCTCGCCAATATGAGCCACGAAATCCGCACCCCCATCAACAGCATCATGGGCATGACCGAACTGGTGCTCGAATCGACGCTGACGGCGCAGCAGCGCAGCTATCTCGACATCGTGCACGGTTCGGCTGACGCCCTGCTGGCGATGATCGATGACATCCTCGATTTCTCGCGCATCGAGGGCGGCGCCATCGAGCTGGCGGCGGTGCCCTTCGATCTGGCGCAACTGGTGCGCGAGAGCCTGCAGGCGCAGGCCGCGCGCGCCGCCGACCACTGCATCGCCCTGCTGCTCGACATCGATGCGGCGCTGCCGCCGTGCGTGCTGGGCGACCCGGCACGCCTGCGCCAGATCCTTGTCAACCTGATTGGCAATGCCGTCAAGTTCACCGATGCCGGGCAGGTGCAGGTGCGGGTGCGCGCGCTCGGCGCGGCGGCCGATGGCGTCGAGCGCGTCAGCATTACCGTGTGCGATACCGGCATCGGCATCGCCCCGGAGCAGCAGGCCAGCATCTTCGACGCCTTCCGCCAGGCCGACGGTTCGGCCAGCCGCCGCTTCGGCGGCGCCGGTCTGGGGCTGTCGTTGACGCGCCGCCTGGCCGGCCTGATGGGCGGCAGCATCAGCGTCGACAGCGAGGTCGGACGTGGCAGCAGTTTCTGCCTCGAGCTGGCGCTGCCGGTCGCCGTTGGCGCCGGCGCCGCGCGGGTGGCCGCCGACGCCAGCCTGGCCGGCCGCACCGTCCTGCTGATCGAGGCCAGCGCCAGCAGCGCCGCGCTGCTGCGCGAGCTGGTGGAAGGCGGCGGCGACGTCATCGAACAGCGCTGCGGCCCGGACGCGCTGGCGTGGTGCGCCGCCAACAGCGACGCCACGGTCGACTTCATCGTCATCGATGACGACCTGCCCCTGATGGATGGCTTCGATACCGCGCTGGCGCTGGCCTCGAGCGCCTTGCGCCAGGTGCCGGTGCTGATGCTGTCGGCCGCCGCCGCTGGCGACGCGCAGCGGCAGCAGCGGCTGGGCATCGGCGCCTGCCTGCCAGCACCGCCGCAGCGCGCGCCCCTGCGCGCCGCCCTGCAGCAGCTGCTGGGCCAGCGCCGCCCGCCGCTGGCGACGGTTGACGCCAGCGCGCCAACGCGCTGCCTGCGGGTGCTGCTGGTGGAAGACAATGAACTCAACCAGCAGCTGGCGCACATCCTGCTAAACAAGTGGGGGCACGATGTCAGCATCGCCAGCAATGGCATCGAGGCGCTGGCCATCCATGCGCAGGCGCATTTCGACGTCATCCTGATGGACTTGCAGATGCCGGAAATGGGTGGTCTGGAGGCCACGGCCCACATCCGCCGCCGCGAGCAGGGCGGCAGCGCCGCCTCGATCATCATCGCCATGACCGCCAATGCATTCGAAGGCGACCGCGAAAAATGCATCGCCGGCGGCATGGATGACTACCTGTCAAAACCGTTTCGGGCGCACGAGTTTCAGCAGATGATGGCGCGCTACGCCGTCAAGTGACGCGGTTTGATTTTGACTGCCGCCACGCAGGCGCAATCGGCCGCCGGCGGCGGCTGGAGCGAACTTACCTGTCCCCGTGTGCCTGACTGTCCGGCCCAAAAAAGCCACTCCGGCATGGAGCCATGCCCCCCCGCGCTATACCCCCAGCGCCGCCGCATTTTCCACCGCAAACACCGCCGCCTGCACGCGGCTGCTGAGCGAGAGCTTGCGCAGCACGTGCTGGACATGAATCTTCACCGTGTTTTCAGCCAGATCGAGCGTGCGGGCGATCACCTTGTTGCTCTCGCCGTGCGCGAGGCGGCGTAAGATCTGTTTTTCGCGCGGGGTCAGGCTGGCCAGGTCGGCCACCGCGGCGTTTGGCACGCGCAATTGCGCCACCAGCTTCGAGGTCATCGCTTCGGCGACGATCACTTCGCCGGCAGCGGCGCGGCCAACGGCACGCACCAGGAAATCGGCGTCCGCGCTCTTGAGCAGGTAGCCGCAGGCGCCGCCGCGCAGGGCGTCGGCCAGATCGCTGGCGTCATCCGAACTGGTGAGCATGAGCACGGCAGAGGCGGGACACTCGCGCCGTAGC
The DNA here is from genome assembly GCF_049896725.1 of Massilia sp. PWRC2. NCBI lineage: Bacteria > Pseudomonadati > Pseudomonadota > Betaproteobacteria > Burkholderiales > Oxalobacteraceae > Massilia > Massilia sp. PWRC2. The sequence goes on along the minus strand of NZ_JAFCUW010000005.1, from coordinate 210,354 downwards.
TGCGCCAGCAGCTGCAGGCCACTCAGGTCGGGCATTTGCAAATCGAGCAGGATCACCGCCGGCTGGAACTGGCGTGCCAGCGCCAGGCCGCTGACGCCATCGGCGGCCTCGCCCACCACGTGAATGTGTGGATGCGGCTGCATGAATGCCCTGACGCCGAAACGAAACAGCTCATGGTCATCGATAAGTAGCAGGGTGACGGTTTGCGGTTGGTCCTGAATCGACATCATTACTCCACGAGGGCGCCATGTGCGACGCGATGACACATTCTAATCAATTTTTATCGCATATTGGAATCTAGTTGTTATCGCATGGTTATGTGTCGTTAATCACCAAATTTTACAAGCACCGGCTCACAGCGCCAGCAGACGGCCAAACAGGCGCGTGGCCATCAACCCCACCGGGCTCGCGTGCAGCTGCGGCGCCATCAGCTGTCGCAAGGTGTCCATGGCGGCCGCTTTATCGGGCAGCTCGGCAATGTGTTGTTCGAGCAGGTGCAGGTCGCTGGCCGCGCCCGCGCTGGCCTGCAGCGCATGGCGCCAGATGGCACGCGGCGTCGCCGGCCGCGCGCTGACGCCGCCCAGCTGCTCGATGGCGCGCATCTGCGCGCGGTGCGATACCAGCCGCGCCGGCTGCACCTGGGCGTCTTCGATCCAGTCGCGCAACACCTGCTGCTCGTAGTCGCTGAACACGCCGAACATGGTGGCATGCGTTCCCTGCAACAAGCGCCAGAAGCGGCTTTGCTCGGCGGCCTGGCCGCGTGCGATCCAGCCGCCCTTGGCCATTGCCGCCAGCATGGCCGGTATCTGCTCGGGCCTGGCCAGCCAGTCGTTGATGGATCGGCCTGCCAGCCGGCAATAATCCGCATGCATGTTCTGACCGTGGCGGCTTTTCGCCCGCAAGATGGCAATCAGCTCCTCCTCCAGATCGAAGTCCTCGATCACCGACAAGGTACTCGCGCCCAGTGCGTTGAGCCGGTAACCGTCGCGGATGCGGCGGACAAAGGCGGCGCGGCCGCCCAGTTGCGGCAGCAATGCCTGCACCGCCTGCGCCGCTTTGCGCGCGTGACCACAATCGGCGTTGTCGATGGTGACATGCAAGCTGAAGTACATGGGGTCTATGCCCAATTCATTGAGTTCATAGGCGCAGATCAACAGGTGCAAGGGCAATTGCTCGTAGCCGAGGTTAAAGCCGATGATCTCGGGCAGGAAGGCGTCCGCATGGTGGGCCAGCGCCAGTTGAATGGCGCCCTGAACGAAATGGCTGTCATCGAGTCCCTGCCAGTCGTTGATCGCATGGGTGTCGAGCAGTTTCTGAAACAGGGCCACGTGGTTTTTGGCTGGCACGCCGTCGCCCAGTTCTTCCAGGTAGGTACGGATCAGGCCCAAAAAGCGGGCGTCGCCCCAGTGCGCCAGTGTGCCGTACAGCCAGGCGCCATCGACCAGCTTGGTCGGTCCCACCGCTTTCAAAAAATGCAGGGCATGCGAACGGCTGGCGAAGTATCGGCGCGGCGCGCCGGCCTTGCGCTCCCCGAGGTAACTGCGATACTGGGCGCCCACCTGTGCCGTCTGAGCGCTGATCCACTGCTCCAGATCGGCCAGATCGACGGGCAGGGCGTCGTCGAGCGCACGCGCCTGCGCCAGCTGGCCGTGCAGCCAGGCCACGGCGTCGGCGCCGGCGCCGGCAGGATGCACGCGCAGATGAGCATACAGGGTCTGCACCGGCCCGGCGCCGGGCGTGCCGCTGGCGGCGCCCGCAGTCATATCGGCAGGGTCAAAATCGGACTTGGCACTGACGGGCAGGTCGATGAGCGCTGGAAGCATGGTTGATTACTGACAATAATTTCGATGCACCATTATCGGGCCCCGCCCGGCGCGGCCGGATCAGCGCACCGCCACTGTGCGTGTAGGCGAAACACCACAGCGGTGTTAATTCTAAAATTTTCCCTTGAAACACAGGCGCCAGCATGGGGGGCGCACGATTGGAATCCGGCTGGGCAGCGACCTTCGCCCACAGTAAAATACCGCCATTCCGGTCGCTGCGCCGGCTTGGCATATGTGAGAACAATGAGACTGAGCAAGGAAATCATCGCGCTGCTGCGCGCGCTCGACGAAGCAGGCAGCACGCTGGCGACGGCAGCGTCGGCGCCGCCGGGGCAGCAATCAACACAGCAATCAACGCAGCAATCAGCGCAGCCGTTCACTCAGCAATCCGCGCAGCAAGCCACGGCCTTGGCCAGGCAGGTATTTGATTTGCAGCTGGTCATTCGGCTCGGTTCCGGCACGGTGCAACTGACCAAGACGGGGGCGCGCGCGCTGTTCCAAGCCGATTGCATCGCCGCGCTGGAACAAACCCGCGCCGGTGGCCAGCCGGCCATGGTCGCTGACGTTGAGCGCTGGCTCACTTCCAGCGGCTTTTTCAACGCCACCAATAAAACCATCACCGCGCGCGGCCAATTATGGCTCGCTTCGCTAACGCCCAGCGCTGCTGACCAGAACGCATGCGAGGGCAGCCGCAATGCGGCTTGACTTTGCCGGCCGCCGCCCAGCCGTTGCTGGCGGGAGGGCCGTTTAGCTAAAACGCTGCTGACCGAGCAGGAATTGAGCGTGCCCTGCCCGATCGTGCAACTCGAGCGTGGCGCTGCGCAAACCTAGCAGACTGATGCGGGTGGCCGAAGCCAGCGTCGCCGCATCGATGGGATCGCCCTCGGCCAGGCCGCAGCAGGTGGCCACATGCAGATATGGCAATACCTCAAACAACGCCGTCGCCCCTGGCGCCAACACCGCATGGCGGCACAGCAGGCGGCCATCCTTGTACAGCAGCACCTCCAGCCACGGCGCGGCGGTGTCATTGCGGACCCCAAACAGATTGGCCACCAGCGCCGACCAAGTCTGGCCGTTTTGGTCCGCTACCGGGCTGGCAATCTGCAGCAGCTGGCCACCGGGTGCTGCGCGCATGGCGCCATCGACAGCCGCCACCCGCACCGCGCACTGTTGGGTAAACGGCACCAGCACCTCGACATCTTGCCCGGCACTGCAGCGCAGCACCCGCCAGGCAATGACGACGGTGCCGGCAGCGGCAGCGGAGTTTTTCTTGAACAACACAATGTCGGTGGCAGCGCTGCGCTGCAGACGCTGTTGTAGCTTCAACACGACGGCAGCCTGCGCCAGCCTGGCCGCCGCCGGTGCCGCCGGTGCCGCCGTATTGCTCGGAGCAAGGGCAGCGCGCCGGACGAGAGGAAGGATCGCCAGTTTCATGGCGCTCATCCGTGGGCAAAATACTGGTTGAGGGCAGCGCAGGCGGCCGCCGCCAGTTGGTCTTGCAACTCGATCGACAGGGCGGCGCGGCCGTCGAACTGCTGCGACCACACCATGCTGCCGGCACTGTTATCGACCAGCCGCAGGGCCAGTCGCACCATGTCGCCATCGATGCGCACGCTGCCCTCGAGGCGATGGCTGACAGTGGCGCTCAGACGGGCGCCGGTGTGCGGCACGATGGTGGCACCGAAGGCGCAATAGAGCTGGTGCACCAATTCTTCGTTGAGACCGCGGGTAAACGCCAGACCGTAGGCATCATTATCAAAATACAATAGCGCACAGTGCGCCAGCAGGTAATGCCGTGCAATACTTGCGGCCGCCGTGGCGGGCGGCGATGGCAGGGATGGGGGAGCCATCAAGGCAATCTCCGGCATATAACTTCCGATGGGAATGGTGAAACGGATGGGATCCTCACGGCCGGCGTCGGCGTAATAGGCACGCAACCGGTCACGCAAGCGCCCCACCTGGACCCGCACGATCGGATCGTTGCAGGTGTTATAGGTGGCGGGGTTGCGCTTGAACACCTCGATGCCAACGGCATATTCGTGGGTTTCACGTTGTGATCCTGCCAATTTTTGCTCGACCAGAAAGCGTAACAACTCGCGCATTCTTTGGGCACGGCTGAAATCGCTGCTTAGCAAAACTTTCATTAATGCAATCTTTACCTCGTCGGCGCTGCTGGCGGCGTCGGCTGTGAGGTGTTCGGTCGTCATCAACATTGCTGCTCCGCTATATCGGACAGAAGCTGGGCCGGAGGGGCCCTGGCTATTCTGCAACCGTGGTGTCACTGTAGTCCGATCGACCAAATATAACCTTCCGGAAACCTTCCGGCGCCTAAGCTGTTGAATTAATTCAATTTATATTTAACAAAAAACCGGCAAGTTGACACCAAATAAAAGTTGCGAAAAGCAAAATCCATCAGCTACACTGAGCAACATTGAGAAAAAGAAACTAAATGCGCGATGAACGCCACCCCCCGATGACCGCGGTCGCCTTTCGCTTCGGCGACTGGCTGGTCGATCCGGCCAGCAATTCGATTTACAAAGACGACCAGCAACGTCAGATGGAACCGCGCGCGATGGACGTGCTGGTGACGCTGGCGGCGCACGGCGGCGAAGTGGTTGCACCGGAGAAATTATTGATTGCTTGCTGGGGAAGCAATATTGGCGGCGACAATCCCGTCCATAAAACGATTGCCCAGTTACGCAAGGTGCTGGGCGATTCCAGCAGCGCACCGCGGTATATCGAAACGATCCGCAAGCGCGGCTACCGGACCGTCGCCGAGTTGGTGCGCAGCAATGAAGTGCCAGAAGCCACCTGGCTGAACGAAACGCCGTTTCGTGGCCTGGCGCCATTTGAAGAACGCCACAGCGCCGTATTTTTCGGCCGTGCCGACGGCGGCAGTGCGGTCTTGCGCGCCGTCGACAGCCAGTTGCGCGCCGGCCGCGCGATGGTGCTGGTGCTAGGGCCGTCCGGCTCCGGCAAGACTTCACTGATCCGCGCCGGCGTGCTCGCCCGCCTGCTCGATGGCAGCGCTGCAGTCAATCTGCGCCTCCACAACAACCTGTATTTCGATTGCGCCGATCTGGCCAAATCGGACCTGTTCCAGGCTCTTGGCAGCGTCCTGCTCGATGCCGAGACGGGCGCCGGCCTGCCACTGTTTGCCAACGACAGCGCCGCCAGCCTGGGCCAGCGGCTGGCCCAGGCTGGCGGCGCTGCCGGCGTGATCGCCGTGCTGGTGCAGGCAGCGGCCGCCAGCGGCGCCCGCTGCGCCCTGTTCATCGACCGCTTCGAAGCGCTGCTGCGCCATGCGGCGCTCGACGAGATCGTGCGCCAGGCCTTTGTCGAGCTGCTTGACCGCTTCGCCACCAGCGGCGCCGTGCTGGTACTGATCGCGTGCCGCAACGATTTTTATCCGCACCTGGCCAGCATTGGTGTGCTCATGGCGCTCAAGGCGACCGGCGGCCATATCGATGTCGCCGCCCCCAGCGGCGCCGAAATCGCCCAGATGGTGCGCCACCCGGCGCGTGCGGCTGGCCTGAGCTTTGGCGTACGCCAGAGCGATGGCGCCGCCCTCGACGATGAATTGTGCGCCGCCGCGCGCGATCGGCCCGATACCCTGCCTCTGCTGCAATATTGCCTGGAAGAGTTGTATCGCCAGCGCACGCCGGAGAATGTGCTCAGTTTCGAGGTCTACCAGCAGCTCGGCGGCATCGATGGCGCCATCGGCGCGCGTGCCGAGCAGGTACTGACCAGCCTGTCGGCGGTGCAGATGGCCGCCCTGCCCCACGTGCTCTCGCTGCTGGTGCAGGTGGCCGAAGACGAGCTGGCGGTGACGGCGCGACCGGCGCCCTGGTCAGCGCTGGCGTCGACGGCGGCTGAAGACCTGGTCAAGGCGCTGGTCGACGCCCGCCTGTTTACCAGCAGCCTGCAGTCCGGCACGGCGGTATTTGGCCTGGCCCACGAAGCGCTGCTGCGGCGCTGGCCGCGGGTGGTCGAGTGGGTCGACAGCCACCGCCAGAGTTTACAGGTGCGCACCCGCATCGCCGCCAGCGCCGTGCGCTGGGCCGAGCATGGCCGCAGCCGCGATTTGCTGCTGCCGCGCGGCCTGCAGGCCAATCAGGCCCGGCTGTTGCGCCAGGACGGCGCACTGGGGCTCGAGCCGCTGACGGCGGCTTATATCGATGCCTCGCTGGAACGGGTACGGCGCGCTGAAACAGTGCGCATCATCATGCTGGTGATGCTGTTCGGCCTGGCCATGCTGGCCGGCGTCCTCAGCATTGCCGCCCGCACCGCCCAGCGCGAAGCGGAGCAGCACCGCAACGAAGCGGAAGGCTTGATGAGTTTTATGCTGGGCGATTTTGTCGAACGGCTGCGTCCGCTGGGACGCCTCGACCTGCTCGACAGCGTCAGCAACCGCGCGCTGGTCTACCTGGCCGATGGCCGCCACGAAGCGAGCGGCGCCGCCCTGGCGCAGCGTGCCAAGGCGCTGCAAGTGCTGTCAGAAGTAAAAATGGCACGCGGCGACGGCGCCGGCGCCGAAGCGGCACTGCTGCTGGGCCGCGCTATTCTCAGCCGCCAGCTGGCGGCAGCGCCGCACGACGCGGCGCTGCTCAAAAGCGCCGGTGCCAATGCGTTCTGGCTGGGGCAGATCCACTTCGAACGCAGCGACTGGCCGGCAGCCATCGGCTATCTCACCGCTTACCGCGAATTCGCCGACCGCCAGGCGGCGGCAGCGCCCGCCGACAGCGATGGCATTGTCGAACAATCGTATGCGCACAGCAGCCTGGGCAGTGCGGCGCTCAGCAGCGGACAGACGGCCATGGCGGTCGACGAATTTGCCCATTCTGTCGCCCTCAAATCATCGCTGCTCGAGCGAACGCCGGATAACGACAAGCTGGCCGCCGATCTGGCCAACAGCCTGTCGTGGCAAGCCAGCGCCCAGGCCAAATTGGGCAAGCTCGACGCCGCCCGCGAGCTTTATCAGCGGGAAGCCGAGATCATGGGCCGGCTGCACAACGCCGCCCCGGCCAACGCCGGCTGGCTGCAGCGCTATGGTTTCGCCCTGTCGCACCAGGGTGAAATCAACGAAGCGCTGGGACGGCGCGCGCTGGCACGCGACGATTACACGCGCGCGGCCGCTTTGCTAAGAACCATCGTGAACGGCGATGCGAGCAATGTCGATGTACTCACGCACCTGCAATCGGTCGAGGTCATGCGCCTGAGTGTGAGCGACGACGATGACGCCACATTGCGTCAGTGGATTGCACTGCAGGAGCAACTGGACAAATCGGCCGCACGCGAGCCGGCCAAGCCCAATCTGGCGCGTCTGTCGGCCGTCGCCCGCGTGCGGCAGGCGGCATTGAAAATGCGCCGCGGGCAGGCATTCGCCGCGGCAGCCATCCTGGCGCCAGCCTTGCACACGCTCGAAGCGATCAATGCCAAGTTGCCCGAAGACCGGGCGATCGCCAAGACGTATGCGGAAGCATTAATGCTCAAGGCCAGCCTGGCCGACAGCGTCAAGGCCAGCCGCGCGCTGTGCCAGCAGGCCCGCGATGTACTCGAGCCGAGCAAACCCCGTAGCGGTGACTATGAGGTCCTTGCGCCCTGGGTAGAAGCAAGTATCTGCGCTGGACTTGGCGCACAGGTTTCCATGCAACGCAAGCAGCTGGAAAACATGAAGTACGAAGAATCGCATTTCGTCAGCTACCTGACGATCCACTCCACTAACAAGGAAGGCGCACCATGAGCAATGACAACCCCAGCATCGTTCCCGTCAGTGTCACCGTCACCGAAGAAGACGGCCTTTACACTGCCTATTACAATCCGTCGCCGGCCATCCTGCCGGGGTCGGGCATCCTGCAGTTCTCGCTCGACACCGAAGGCTGGGCATTTGGCCCCATCAGCTACAGCGCGCCGTTCAGCGACCTTCAGATCATCAGCCCCACCGAATTTACCATTGCCGACGCCGGTGGTCCGCGCAATACCACCGACAGCTTCTCGGTGGTCATCGTGCAGAGGGCTGTCCATCGCGGTGCGAGCGTCACGCTGGACACCGATCCCGAAATTCTCAATGGACCGCACGTATAAGACCGCGAATGCGGCAGGTGAGACGCAGGGCGATCGCGTGTCCGGTACCTGGCCCTGTTTCCGATGACGTCGATGCCAACGTGCAAGACTGCGCCCTTGCCCTCCCGGTGAACCAGGATACAGACCTAGAAGGTCTCAACGGTCCCCATCCCTAAGCGCAATTGCCCGGCGGTCGAGCCGGTACTGATCGCCGGGAAGCTGACGCCAGCGTGATGCATCCTCTGGCCGCTGGGTAGCCATACTCACGGCCAGCTCTGAGATTGAGCGGTACGATTGCCTGATCCCACCCCAGCGATCAAGCCCAGCGACGCACAGAGCGCTGACCGCACGCGCTGGCCGCACCTCAAAATCGACATTCTGCTATCGTCAAAAGGCTATCCCATCAAATCCCCCATTTATTTCTTGGAGCCACCATGAGCCGTATGCCTTTTCATTCCGCCCGCGTGGGCGCTGCGCTGTTGCTGGGCGCTGTCGTAATCAGCAGTAACGCTGCCGATGCCCCCGTGCGTATCCGCGGCCAGATTGCCGCCGTCGACGCCGCCAGCATCACGGTCACCAGCCGCGAGGGAGAAACCGTCAAGCTGGCGCTGGCCGCCGATCAGGCCATCAGCGCCGTCAAAAACCTGCAACTGGCCGACATCAAAAAAGACAGTTACATCGGCACTGCCACCAAGACCGGGCCGAACGGCACCCTGCAGGCGGTCGAAGTGCTGGTGTTTCCGGAAACGGCGCGCGGGACTGGGGAAGGCCACTACGCCTGGGACCTGCTGCCAGGCAGCATGATGACCAACGCCAACGTCGAAGCCTCGCTCGACAGCGTCAATGGCCGCACCTTAAAACTGGCCTACAAAGGCGGCGTCAAGGAAGTGACGGTACCGGCCGGCACGCCGGTGGTGACCATGGCGGCGGCCAGCCGCGCCGATCTGATCGTCGGCAAAAAAGTGTTTGTGATCGCCACCGACGGTGCCAGCGGCATGAAGGCCGGGCGCATCGTGGTGGAAAAGGATGGCGTGGTGCCGCCCATGTAATTGCCTGCCGGTCGCGGCCGACAGCGCCGCTGCAGTCCAACTCGCCCGCCTCAAACCGGCCCCTGCGCCAAAACGGCCCCGCCCCGGGCCGTTTTCAATTCCCCTCCTGCAATCAACTTCAAACCGATCGCACACGCCAGCCGATTATTATCCCAATGCATTACCCATAAGAAAATAAATGATAAGACGGCCGGATAATTTCAATTTAACATTTATTTTAATAATTTTATTTTAATACAATGCAACATTATTTGATCCGGCGTGCGTTGCGTTTTATACACCTTATAAAAAAATATTTTTTCCATGTAAATTGCATGTTACATTTTCTCCCCATGATGTGTAATTGACAGCACCCAGATTAAACCGGCCGGGCACCTGGCCTATAAAAAATTAGCCTCATAAACATTAAATGACAGGCACGCTTGAATGGTGCGGTATTCACCTGGGCGAAACAAACATGCGGCGATGGTATTTAACAGAATCCGGCTTATCGATCGCGATGCTGGCGGCATTGCTGGCTGGACCAGCGAATGCGGCCGCGCCAGCGACCGGCAAAGCGGCCAGTCCGCTACCAGCATTTGGCGGCATCGTGGTCGATCAAACGTTTTCCAGTTTTGGCCATGCATTCTTCCGCAATTTTGTTGCGTACTGGCGTGATAACGCGCTAAGCGATCAGTATTTAATCTCGATTCACGAACGGGTCAGTGCCAGAAGCGGCAGCCAGGTGTGGGTTGAATATGCGCAGCGCAGGATTTTTCAGGCCGCCTTGCCGCCGTCGCACCTGGCCATTCGCGCGATGAGCGAAAAGGCGGTAGAACAGGTCTATGAAAACATGATGAATGTCGATGTCCAGCGATTACTCATGCGCGATCAGGACATCGCCGCAGATGAAATTTGATGAAGGAGATACACGTGTTTGAAACGATGCTTAACCCGGCGGTGGTGATCCTGGCATTGACAGTCACTGCAATCTGTACGCCAAGCCTGGCGACCGATCTGGTGTACGTGCCCACCAATCCTTCCTTTGGCGGCAATCCGGTCAATGGATCGATTCTGTTAAATTCGGCATCGGCCACCAACAAGCATCCGGCACCGACCGCGGCCTCGAATGGCACGCTGGCGCAAACACCGCTGCAACAATTTAACAGCATGCTGGAGCGTTCGATTCTCAGTCAGCTGGCCGCGGCCACCGGCAGCAAGATTTCGGCCGGTGGCAAGCTGGTGCCCGGTACGGTAGAGACGGCAAATTTCTCCATCACCATTCTCGACCTCGGTGGTGGCCTGCTGCAAATTACCACCACCGACAAGGCCACTGGCCTGTCCACCTCGTTCCAGGTGAGCCAATGAGGGCGCTGCTGCTGGCGGGCCTGCTGCTCTGCGGTTGCGCCAGCACGCCACCGGCGACGGCCGACAAGTCGGCCGCCGTGCTGACGCCGGCCACACCGACGAGCAAAAATCTGCGCAGTCTGCCGCTGCCGAAAGGAAAAGTACTGGCGGCCGTGTACGGCTTTCGCGACCAAACCGGGCAATACAAACCGGCGCCCGACAGCTCGTTTTCGACCTCGGTTACCCAGGGCGGTGGCGCCATCCTGATCAAGGCGCTCAAAGATTCGCGCTGGTTCACGCCGGTGGAAAGAGAAAATCTGCAAGACTTGCTCACCGAGCGCAAGATCGTGCGGGCGCTTGAACCGGCGCCCGGCAAGGACGCGCCGCCGGCCGGTTTTCCCGCCCTGCTGGCGGCCTCGATTCTGGTGGAAGGCGGAATCACCGCCTACGAGAGCAATGTCCGCACGGGCGGTCTGGCTGCGCGCTACCTGGGCATTGGCCTGAGCACGCAATACCGGGTCGACCAGGTCACCGTCAACCTGCGCACGGTCGACATTCGCGGCGGTCAGATCCTTCACAGCGTGTCGACCACGAAGACCATTTATTCCTACGAAATCCATCCGAGTGTTTTCAAATTCGTCAATTTCAAGGACCTGGTGGAGCTCGAGGGAGGCATGACGCGCAATGAACCGGCGCAACTGTGTGTCAAGGAAGCCATCGAAGCGGCGGTGATCCACATGATCGTCGAGGGCTTGCGTGACAAATCCTGGTCGCTGAAAAATGAGTCGGACTGGAATCAGCCCGTTTTACAAGAATACATACTGCAAGCGAGTAACGACAATCCCGCCGGCGAGCCGGTGAAAGTCCAGTGATGCACCGTCACCCGCCTGCCAGGCTGGCCGCCGAGCATGCGCGGCGATTGTCGCCCACCCGCGGTGGCGTACTGATCGCGCTGTGCTGTTTGTATGCGCGGTCGGTTGGCGCGACTGATCTGATGCCATCGCTGGAATTACCGCCAGCTGAGTTCATGCAGGTGGTGGCCGGCGGTGCTTATGCGGAATTATCGCAATTGGGATTGCAATCGGAAATACGCCTCGATCAGCAGGGTGCGGCGCAGCGCGCAATTGTGCAACAGCGCGGTACCGATCACCTTTTGTTTGCAGCGCAAGCGGGCAATGCCAATCAGTTATGGGTCCACCAGGACGGCTGGGCCAACAGCGCCAGCATTGCGCAGGCTGGCGAGCGCAATGTCTTGATGATGCTTCAAAGTGGAAATAACAATACTGCCAGCGTGACCCAATATGGCAATGCCAACCGGGCACTGGTGGAACAAGTGGGAAATTTTAATCGCGCAACAATAACCCAGCTATCGAGTGGTTTGACCGCCGTGATTCGCCAGTATGGCGATCGCAATACGGCAACGGTGATTCAGTATTGAGGGCCTGACTCGCCGCCATTTGTAAGCCCTTATTATTTAATGGGAAACTAAAATGAAAAAGAATCTGATTATCCTGGTCGTCGCTGCAGCTTCGGTGGCATCCGGTTCCGCATTTGCCCAGACCTCAAATACTGCAACAACCAGTCAGACCGGCATCAGCAATACTGCAACGATTGAGCAGTCGTCCGTTACCAACAACGCGGGCACCATCATTCAAAGCGCTGATTCCAACTCGGCGACGATCCAGCAATTGACGGGAGGCTGGGGACAACAGGCCAACACCGCCACCATCAGCCAAAGCAGCTCGGCCAACACGGCCACCGACGTCCAGGTCAATTCGTGGAATTCGAGTAGCAGCATTAACCAGTACGGCAGCTCGAGCAACGTTGCCGCCATCGTCGCAAACGATTCCGACTACAGCCGCCAGAGCCTGACGCAGAGCGGCAATAACAATACGGTCAGTGTCACCTCCGTGGCAGATCATTCGAGCGTCGATTCGACCCAAGTCGGTTCGTACAACAACGCCTCGATTACCCAGACCACCGCGGTTTATCCAACGCTGAGCGATACGATGGACAATCTGCGCGTCAACCTGTACCAGAACGGTTCCAGCAACACGGCTTCCCTGCTGCAGTCGGCCGGGTCCGATCTGGCTGCCGATGTCGTCCAACTGGGCAATTCGAACATCGCCAATGTCGGTCAGAGCGGCACCTACAATGCCACCTCGGTTCTGCAGAATGGCAACAGCAACTACGCCAGCGTGGTGCAAGGCATGCTCGGCACCAGTGCCGGCGTGAACAACGCGAATGTCAACCAGAACGGCTCGAGCCTGGTTGCATACATCAACCAGCACTAAGCTTCGCCAGCAGCGGCAACATGACGGCTAGCGCAGGCGCTCGTTGAGCGCCGGTGAGCGCCGGAGAGCGCACAGTGCCGGGCCATGCTTTGCGTGGCCCGGCCAGTTGACGTGCGCACCAGCGCCGGCGCTGTGCCTGCTTCCCCAGGGTGGTCTTCAAAGTTCCCGCAAGATCCGCGCCGGATTGCCCGCCACCACCACATTGGCCGGCACATCGCGCGTCACCACCGCGCCCGCGCCCACCACGCTGTTCTCGCCGATGGTCACGCCCGCGAGCACGATGGCGCCGCCACCGAGCCAGACATTGTCACCAATGACGATCGGCCTGGCCCCTTCCCATTTGGCGCGCCGCGCCACCGGATCGAGCGGGTGGGTGGGCGTGAGCAGTTGCACATTCGGGCCGATCTGCACGTCGGCGCCGATGGTGATCGCCGCAACGTCGAGCGCCATCAAGCCGTAATTGACGAAGGTGCCGGCGCCGATGGTAATCGCGCTGCCGTAATCGACAAACAGGGGCGGCTTGATGTGCACGCCCTCGCCCACGGCACCGAGCAGTTCGGTCAGCAGCGCGCGGGCAGCCTCAGGGTTGTCGTAATAGGCGTTTTCGTACTGCCTGGCCAGGCTGCAGGCGCGCCGCGCTGCCAGCTGCAGTTCCGGGTCGTCGGCCTGATAGGGCGCGCCTGCGAGCATGTTTTGTCGTTGGGTGGGTGGCATACAAGGTCCGCTACGGTCGGTCAGCCACCATTGTAGTGCGCGGCAGCCGCTGTAGCCTGCACTGCTGCAGTGCAGTACACCGCCTTTCAGCCGCCCCCGGTGTGGCACGGCTCTTGCTGCAGTATTCACGTCAGCTGCTCACTGCAGCGTCGTATTTACGTCGCTCATACTTTCAAAGGTGCCCATGAATTCGTCCCCTCCTTCCCTGCTCGACCTCCAGGCAGCGCCGTCGCGCCGCCATTTCCTGGCCAAGGCGCTGGCTGTGGGTGGCAGCGGCTTTTTGCTGGCCAATATGAAAGCCTGGGGCATGGACATCGCTTCCAGGCACGACGCCCCGCCGCCGCTATCGGGCAGTGGCAGGGGCAAGACCATCGTCATCCTCGGCGCCGGTCTGGCCGGCATGACGGCGGCCTACGAAATGAGCAAACTGGGCTACACCTGCAAGGTCATCGAAGCGCGCGCATTTGCCGGCGGGCGTTGCCAGACCGCGCGCAGCGGCACCGTGCTGGAAGAGCTGGGCGGCGAAAAGCAGGTGTGTAATTTTGAGAAGGGACAGTACATCAATTTCGGCCCGTGGCGGATTCCCTTCAACCACCGCTCGACCCTGCATTACACCAGCAGCTTCGGCATCCCCCTCGAACTGTTTAACAACGACAACGACGCCGCCTACGTCTACAACGACAACGCCGCCGGCGCCCTGCGCGGCAAGCGCCTGCGCCAGTTTGAAGTCAAGGCGGATATGCGCGGCTACGTCGACGAGTTGCTGGCCAAGGGCGTGCAAAGTGGCGCCATGGACCAGCAGGTGGGCGCCGCCGACAAGCAGCTGTTGATCGATTACCTGGTCAACGAAGGCTATCTGTCGCGCAAGGATCTGCGCTACCGCGGTACCGAAGGGCGCGGCTTCAAGATCAACCCGGGCGCCGGCATCAGCCCCGGTCCGGGCGTGCCGAGCGATCCGCTGGGCTTTTCCGACCTGCTGCAGTCGAAGCTGGGCCATATGTACCACTCGGTGCATGAATTTACCCAGCAGGCGACCATGCTGCAACCGGTGGGCGGCATGGATGCGATCGCCAAAGCCTTTGAAAAACGGGTCGGCAAGATGATCCGCTACAACACCGAAGTGCTCAGCCTGCGTAACCACAGCGATGGCGTCGAAGTCGGTGTGCGCGATGTGAAAACCGGCGCCACCAGCGTGGTCAAGGGCGACTTCTGCCTGTGCACCCTGCCCCTGTCCGTCCTGCGCCAGGTCGACACCGATTTTTCTGCCAAGTTCAAGACCGCCATGCAGGGCGCCGCTTACGCCCCCGTGTGCAAGATCGGCCTGCAAATGGGCCGCCGCTTCTGGGAAGAAGACGACGGCATTTATGGTGGCCACGTCTACACCGATACCAAGGGCATCAATCTGATTTCGCTGCCGTCGTCCAACTGGCAGGGCCGCAAGGGCACCCTGCTGGGCTTTTACAGTTTTGGCGGCGATGCGGCCGAACTGTCGGGACTGTCGCTGGCTGAACGCACCGAGTATGCGGTTGCCGCCGGCGAAAAAATCTTCCCGGGCCAGTACCGCAAGAACTATGAGTCGTCTTTTTCGGTGGCCTGGCACCGCGTCAAGTACAACCTGGGCGGCTGGGCCGAATGGAGCGAAGAAGCGCGCGCCAACGCCTACCCCGTGCTGGTCGAGGGTGAACAGCGCACGCTGCTGGCGGGCGAGCACATGAGTCACCTGGGTGGCTGGCAGGCCGGCGCCATCGAATCGAGCTGGCAGCAGATGGTGCGCATCCACCAGCGCCTGAGCGCGCAGGCAGCGGCCGCATGAAGCGCGCGCTACTGATGATGGTGGTGGGCCTGGCTGCTCGCTGGGCCCAGGCCGACGGCCCCGCGGTCGACGGCAAGATGCTGTTTGCCAAAAATTGCGCCGCCTGCCACCAGGCCAGCGGCGCTGGCATCCCCGGCGCCTTCCCGGCGCTGAAGGCCAATGTGTATCTGCAGGGTGAGCCCGCGCTGGTGATTGCCACCGTGCTCAAGGGCCGCGCCGGCATGCCGGCGTTTGCCAGCTCGCTCGACGACAATGCGCTGGCGGCCGTGCTCAGCTATGCGCGCAGCGCCTGGGGCAATCAGGCCAGCGCCATCAGCGGCGCGCAGGCAAGCACGGTGCGCGAGGGTGCGGCGCTGGCCGCCAGCACGCAGGAAAAGGGCACGATCATTCACTGAGCGCTGGGGCGCTGGCTGGCAACCGTGGGACTGGCACCGCAAAAGTGACAGTCCCATTTTTTGACCCAACGTGCTCACCGCGCAAGCGCGGGTCGACGACAACCCATAAAAAAAGCGCCAGGCTCTGGCGCTTTTTTTATGGGCGCCCCCGAACCACAGGGGCGCTCGCACCGCTCACTGCCGCTTAAAACGCATAGCTCGCCCGTGCATAGTAATAACCGCCATTGATGCCAATCGGCGAGAAGCTCGGGTAGATCGTCACCGCCGCATTGTCCAGCGCTGCCCGTTGCGCGGCCAGCAACTGCGAGCTGACCTGGTTCGGGTATTTGTTGAACAGGTTGTTGGCGCCCACCGACAGCGTCAATCCCTTGGTAACACGGGCGCTCACTTCCAGATCGGTGATGTATTTTGGCGTGATCTTGGTCTTGAAGTAAGCGCCGCCATCTTCCGTGCCGTACTCCGACGATGAACCGTAAAACGATTCGCGCAGGTTCACCGACCACATGCCCATTTTCCACAAGGCACCCAGGTTCAGGCGGAACTTCGGCGAGGCTGTTTCCAGGTCCGAAATGGCGGCCTGGTCAAGCAGCGACTGCGGCCGCAGCTGGGTCGGCGCCTGGTTGATGGCGGTGACGGTGGTGCTGTTGTAGCTGCCGGCGGCCGACCAATCGATGCGACCCATATCGTCATACTTGCTGCTGGTCGAGAGCACTGCTTCGACGCCGCGGGTGCGGGTGTCGACGGCATTCGAGAAGATGTTGATGCCGGTCTGGGTGACGGTGGGATCGAGCACATTGCCATTGGCCTTGATGGCCGCCACCACCGCCGGCGAATTGACCGAACCGCCGGAACCGTAGACGGCACCACTGCCGACGATGCGGTCGCTGATGCTGATCTGGTACGCATCGACCGTCAGCGACACCGCCGGCGTTGGATGCAGCACCATGCCAAGGCTGTAGTTGCGCGATTTCTCAGGCTTCAGGCCGCTCACCCCCACCAGCGCCGCGCCCGGCGAATTGGGCGCCAGCTGCACGAACGCCGAAGTCGGCGAGACATTGGTGGCCGAGTAGTACTGCTCGGCCATGGTGGGCGCGCGGAAACCGTTGCTGATGGTGCTGCGCACGGCGACGACCGGGCTGAAATCATAGCGACCGGTGATCTTGCCGACGCTGGCGCTGCCGAAGTCGCTGAATTTTTCATAGCGGGCGGCGGCATCGAGTTTCAGATTGTCGACGGGCGAACCGGCGACGTCGACGTAGACGGCGTTATTGTCGCGCGCGTGGCTGCCGGCATCGGTCAACAGAAAACCAGGATACGACTGCGACCCTTCCTTGTAGCGCGAAGCGGCATCGCCGGCGCCGATTTCGTAGGTGTCGCGGCGGTGCTCGTAACCCACAGCGACGTTCAGCGGGCTCTTCCAGCCGACATTGAAGCCACGGCCGATATCGAGGTTGGTGGTCCATTGCGAAGCGATGAAATCACCGGCGTGGAAATCATAGGGCGTGGCGCCGGTGTCATTGTAGAGCGAGACGTTGGCACTGCCCAGCACGCCCACTGCGACGTCATCCTTGCCATAGGTGGTCGACAGATCCCAGTTCCATTCGCCCATCGTGCCCTTGATGCCGGCGGTGAACTGGTAATCGGTTTCCTTGATCGCTTCCTTCGGTGAAAAGCCCAGCGGGAACAGCTTGGGCAGGCGGCTCGGCATGCGGTAGTTCTCATAGGCGGCGGCTTTTTTCTGGCCGTAGGTCAGCACGCTATAAAGTTCTGTATCCGGGGTCAGATCGATACCGGCATTGATCGAGCCGATCGTCAGGTGATAGGCAGCGTCACCCGATATGTGGTTCACATACGGATAGCCGGGCACCGTCTTGAGGATCGGCGAGGCGGCCAGGTTGGCCGCATCGATGACGCGTGGATCGATGCCGCCGCGGTCACTGTTGGCGTGGTATTTATGCTCGAGCGAAAAATTCACGAAGCTCTTGTCGACCGGCGCGAAACCCGCATTGAGGGAAATGTCGCCGGTGCGGCCGCCCTTGTCGAAGTACTGGCCGGCGCTGGTGGTGACGCTGCCACCGCTGGTGTCCTTCTTGAGAATGATGTTGACAACGCCGGCGATCGCATCGGTGCCGTACTGGGCGGCGGCGCCATCCTGCAGCACTTCGATGTGGTCGATGGCGGACACGGGAATGTAGTTCAGGTCGGCTGCAGCGCCGCCCTGGTACGGGCCGCCCAGCACCGCCAGGTTGGCGGTGGTGTGGCGGCGCTTGCCATTGACCAGCACCAGGGTGTCGTTCGGCGACAGCCCGCGCAAGCGCGCCGACAGGGTCAGGTTGGCGGCGTCGCCACCGAACGCCTGGGCGGTGAACGATGGCAGGTTTTGCGCCATCGCCTGGATCAGGTCGGGCTGGCCGGTGCGCTCGAGCGAGGTCGAATCGAGCACCTGGATGGGCGAGGCGCTGTCGATGGCCTTGAGGCCGCCGACCCGGGTGCCGGTGACGATCACGGCCTCGACCTTGACGTCAGGATTGGCGGCGCCTGGCGCCGCCGTGCTGGCCATCGCCAGCTGCTGGGCATTGGCGGGGGCTGCTTGCAACATGATGGCAAAGGCGCTGGCGACAGCCAGCGAAACAGCGGTGCGACGGGGATTGGCTTGCGACATGGTAAGGCTCCTGGTCGTGGACTTCATCAAAATTTTGGCTTGCACGGATCCCTCCCGGCTTGGCGGGATGGATGCGTGGTGTTACGTTGCTGATTGCGGCCACCTGTGCCGTGACGGACGCCGGCAGCGAGCGCTTATTTTTTGCGTGCGTGCGCCGCCGCTGCTGGCAGCGCCCTGGCGGCGATCATCTCGATTTCGATCAGGCCGCCCGGCATCGGCAGCGCCGCCACCTGCAAGGCCGTGCGTACCGCCTTGTTCGGTTGCGCAGGGGTGCCGAAAAACTGGCCATAGGCGGCATTCAGGCCGGCAAAATCCATCTTGCCGTCGAGCTTGGGATCGCCCACCATGAACACATTCGCCTTGACCACATCGGCCAGGCTGAGGCCCTCGGCGGCGAGCAGTTTGTTGATCTTGTTGAGGATCGAGGTGGTCTGGGTCTGGGTGTCGCCATACGATTCGATCGAACCCTTGGGCGCGTCCGCATTGGCGACATCGGCCAGGGTGCCACTGACGAACACCAGGCGGCTGTTGGCCGGCACGCTGACCGTGAGCGAAATGGGGAAGGTCGAATTGGCAATACCGGTGCGCTTGATTTCCTCGGCATGCGCCGCGCTACTCAAGACGGACAAGGTGCTGGCCAGGGCTGCAGTGAAGATCTGTTTCTGTAGAACGGAAATACGCATGAAAAGTCCTCTTAATCGAGCATGAACGGACCCGCACGAATGGCAGGAAACTCGCTGCACCGCGCTAAAAAAACGCAGGCAATTCTTTCAAAGCAATATGCGTGCCTGATGATCAACAGTGCAGTGCGCCATTCGGGTGGCGCTGTGCGTGCGCGACCGCGCTGTGGATGCCCTGGCAAAATTGCACCAATTTAATATTGCGCCGCACCAAATGAAGTCACAGAGACAACGCTGCGCGCGATGTCTTTGTCAACAGGGTGCGCCGTCGCACCGACGCCGCCGTGCCGCCCTCTTACGCTGTCAACGCCACCAGATCGAATGAGGAACCATGCAAACCGACCACCCCAGCACTGCCACCGACGGCGAGCCAGCGCCGATGGACGCCGCCACCCTTGACGTGATCCGCCAGATTTTTGCGCTGGTGCGCGCCGGCGATGCCGCGCGCCTTGACGGCTTGATCGACAAAGGCATGCCGGTCAATTTTCGCAATGAAAAAGGCGACAGCCTGATCATGCTGGCCAGCTACCACGGCCACCTCGACACCGTGCGCGTGCTGTTGCAGGCGGGGGCCGATGCCAACGTCGCCAACGACCAGGGCCAGACGCCACTGGCGGGCGTGGCCTACAAGGGCTATCTGGAAATTGCCCGCCTGCTACTGACGCACGGCGCTGCCGTCGATGGCAACAGCCCCGATGGCAAGACGCCGCTGATGATGGCGGCGATGTTCAACCGGGTCGACCTGCTGCAGCTCTTGATCGACCACGGCGCCCGGGTCGACGCCGTCGACAGCCGCGGCATGACGGCGCACAGCCTGGCGGCAAAGATGCATGCGCAGCAGACGGCAGCGGCGCTGGCGGCGCATGCACAGTTGCCCGCAGGCGGGTATGATTTGGGCGGTGCGATTACATAAGCGCTGACGCTGGCGCCGTCGGCCGCGCGCTTGAGCGAATACAGAAATGGGCCACGTTTGGCGCGACCTCGCCTGTCCCATTTTTTATCAGCTAAACAGTATCACAGCGCGGCATCACAGCGCGGCATTACAGCCCCCTACCCTGATTTGACCTGGAGTGACCATGCAATCTGTTCGCCCCCAAGCCGGCGATGCCCTCATCATCGTCGACCTGCAACATGACTTTCTGCCCGGCGGCGCGCTGGCGGTGGCCGATGGCGACGCCGTCATCGGCGTCCTCAACGACGCCATAGCGGCGTTTGCCACGCACGCGCTGCCAGTGTTCGCCACCCGCGACTGGCATCCGGCCGATCACTGTTCCTTCCATGCCCAGCAAAGCATCTGGCCCCCCCACTGCCTCGCTGGCAGCACGGGCGCCGCCTTCCCCGCCGCCCTGCAGCTGTCGGCGGCTGGCGCCACCATCGTCTCGAAAGCGACCACTGCCGACCGCGATGCCTATTCCGGCTTCGATGGCACCGACCTGGCCGAGCAGTTGCGCGCGCAAGGCGTGCGCCGCGTCTTCGTCGGTGGCCTGGCCACCGATTACTGCGTGCTGCACACCGTGCTCGACGCCCTGGCGGCAAGCTTTGAGGTGGGGTTGCTGGTCGATGCCATCCGCGCCGTCGATGTGCAGGCCGGCGACGGCGCGCGCGCGATTGCCCGCATGCAGGCAGGCGGCGCGGTGATGTGCCGCGAGGTGGTAGCGGCGTAGCTGCAACTGGGTGGCAACCAGGTCAGGCCGCCGGCGCCACCACAGCACCAGTGACGCCATGGCGCACCAGCGCCTGCGCCACCGCACCGCTGCTTTTCATCTGCTCAACAAACTGCGTCAACCACGCCGCCACTTCGGCGCCACGCTGTTTCGGCACCCCCATCGCCTGCTCGATGACCATGAAACGCTGCCCGAGCAGGCGCAGGCCGTCGATGCCGGCACTGTCCGCCTCGAGCTGCTGCCTGACGCCGGCCGCCACCCCGGCGCCGCCGGCGAGAAACGTCGCCACCACCTCCTGCGAGCTGGGCGCACGCTCGATCTGCGCCTGCTGCAAGGTGCGCGTCAGATACAGGTCGTAGGCACTGCCCTTGCCCACCACCACGCGCTGTCCCGGACGATCGACCTCGGCATTGCTGCTGATCGGCGACCCTTGACGCACCAGATAAAACCCTTCGATCAACAGATACGCCGGGCTGAACGCGATGTGGGCAGCGCGCAAGGGGTCGATGGCAAAAAAGCCAAGGTCTGCCTGCGCCGTCGATACCGCCTCGACCGCGCCGCTGGCGGTATCGAACAGCAGCAGTTCCAGCGGGGCCTCGAGCAGGCGCGCCAGCTGCCCGGCCAGGTCGACCGAGACCCCGCTGGCTGCGCCGGCAGCGTCGCCATCAGCGCGCCGCGCCAGCAGCGGGTTGCCCAGGTTGATGGCGGCGCGCAGTACGCCGGTGGGAGCGAAGGCGGCGCGCAGGGCCGCCGGGCAGGCGAGTAGCATGGATGAGACTCCGTCAAGGGTGAAAGTGCAGGCACAGCGCTGCAAAAACAACTGGGAAAACCACAGCCGGCCGAGCCAACTGCAGTATAGTCAAGTCAGGCTTGGCCCTATAAAAAACAGGCATCTGCAGCGAGAGGTAACCGGCATGCAATTTGAAGAATTCGATCTATCCACCCCGGCGCCCGCCGTCAAATCGGGCCGCACGGCGGAAGAAGCATCGCCGGTGACACGCTTACAATATCTGATCGACAATACGCCGGCAATCATCTATTGCACCGTCCCCAGCGGCGACTTCAAAATGACCTTCGTCAGCAAAAACGCCGTCAACGTGCTGGGCTACCGCCCCGAGCAAATGCTGGCAGACCCGAATTTCTGGTTCGATCATATCCATCCGGACGATGCACCGAATATCTTTTCCAGCCTGGCGCTCATTTTCAGCGAGGGCCAGCGCAGCTACGATTACCGTTTCCGCATCCACGATGGCAGCTACCTGTGGATGCACGACACCCTGCGCCTGATCCGCGATGACCAAGGCCTGCCGCTCGAAGTGATCGGCTCGCTCACTGACATCACCATGCGCAAGCGCATGGAAGAAGATTTGAAGATCAAGGGGGCCGAACAGCAAGCCCTGATCGGCGAGTTGCGCAGTGCCCATGAGCAGTTGCTGCAGGCAGAAAAGATGGCCTCGATCGGCCAGCTGGCGGCCGGCATCGCGCACGAGATCAACAACCCGGTGGGCTTCGTCAATTCCAATATGGGCTCGCTGAAAAACTATGTCGATACCCTGCTCGGCGTGATCGATCACTACGAACTGGCGGCCGCGCCCCATCCGCAACTGGCGGCGCAACTGGCGGCCCTGCGCCAGCAGGCCGATCTGGCCTTTTTGAAAGACGATGTGGTCGACCTGGTCCGCGAATCGATGGACGGTTTAAAGCGCGTCAAGGACATCGTCGAAGCGCTCAAGGACTTTTCGCACGTTGGCGAAACCGAGTGGCATGTCGCCGACATCCACCAGGGCCTCGACAGCACCCTCAATATCGTCAGCAATGAAATCAAATACAAGACGCGCGTCGACAAGCAGTATGGCGTGCTGCCACCGGTGACCTGCCTGGCGTCGCAACTGAACCAGGTGTTCATGAATTTGCTGGTCAACGCCGCCCAGTCCATGCATGGCAATGGCGTCATCAGCCTGCGCACCGGTGCGGCCAACGGCTGGGTGTGGATCGAGGTGGCGGACAATGGCAGCGGCATTGCGCCGGAAAACCTGCACCGCATCTTTGAACCGTTCTTTACCACCAAGGCGGTCGGTAGCGGCACTGGCCTGGGCTTGTCGCTGTCGTACGGCATCGTCAAGCGCCACGGCGGCCGTATCGAGGTCGCCTCGGAACTGGGCGTGGGCACCCGCTTTACGGTGCACCTGCCGGTGCTGGCAGTTACAGCAAAATAGCACCGTCCGCATCGCGCCGCACCTGCATGATGCCCGGCTCTTCCGCTTCCAGCCGGGCCGCCTCGCGCTGCTGCGGCGTGTCAGTGCTGGCCTTGCCTGCCATCAGGCTGGCACGCAGCGCCAGCGCCTGGCGCACATTGAGTTCAAGCTCGACGGGGTCCCACGGTTTGAGCATGAAGCGGAACGCCTGCGCCTGATTGATGGTGCTCAGCACGGTACTAAAGTCGCTCGACGCCGACAGCATGATGCGCACGGTGTCGGGGGCGACTTCCTTGAGCGCTTCGAGCAGTTCGGCGCCACTGAGCTGCGGCATCATGTAATCGGAGATGATCAGGTCGAAATCGCACACGCAGATGCGGTTGAGGGCATCGATGGGATTGGTGAAGGTTTCAATTTGCAGTGACTGGCCAAGGAACATCTGGCGCAAGGTGCGCTGCAGCGCGCTCAAGATGCCGGCGTCGTCGTCGACCAACAAGATTTTGTTCATGCTTGCCCCTTCGTGGTGCGTACCCAGATCGCCAGCCGGCAGCGGCTCTTGCTTTCAAAATCCCGGACTTGCTCGATGATGTGCGCGTCCAGCACGTGTTCATTGGCTAACAACATCAGGCCCTCCCGATTGAGCAGGTCGCGCGCCAGCACCATGCCAGGCAGCAGTTCGCCCGACAGCATCTCGACGTCCGCGCTGACGCTGCTCTCCTGGCCCTGGACCACCTGGCGGAACGCCGCCACCACCTGCGGGTCGTAGCGCTTGCCGCTGGCGTCGAGGACCAGGGTGAGGGCTTCGTCGGCACGCAGGTGGCGCTGCACCATGGCGCCCTGCTGCAGGTTGTAGTAATCGATGGCCAGCGCCAGGATGCGGGCGCCGATGGGGATGGCAAAGCCGGCCAGACCGTCGGGAAAACCATTGCCATCGAAGCGCTCGAGCTGGCAGCGCAAGATGGCGGCGCTGCCGCGCAAATCTTCCAGCGGCATGAGGAACTCTTGCGCACGCACGGGATGCTTGCGAAACTGTCCCAGCGTCTCGCCGTGCAGGGCCGTCAGTGGCGTCCTCAGCAGGGCGTCGCTAAAACCGATCTTGCCGAGGTCGTGCAGCAGGGCCGCAATCGCCAGGTCCTGGCCCTCTTGTGGCGCCAGGCCCAGCACCACGCCCATCTGGCCGGCCAGCTCGGCCACCTGGCGCGTATGGCCCGAGACAGACTGGGAGCGCTGCTCGATCATGCTTGAAAAAATCTTAATCGTCGTCACGAAGTTGTGGTGCAGCTTTTTGTTAGCGGCCACGGTCGCCTCATGCTGGGCTTTGAGCAGCCGGGTACGCGCTTCCACCTTCGCTTCGAGACTCTGGTTGAGCGCCTTGAGTTCATCATTTTGCTGCACCGTCAGCGCTTCCAGCCGCGCTTTTTCCTGCTCCAGCTGACGCCGTTCGAGGGCGTGCCGCACCACCAGCAGGATGTCGACATCGACCCACGGCTTGGTAATGTAACGGTAGATCTCTCCCTCGTTGATGGCATCCTGGATCGCCTGGATTTCGGCATAGCCGGTCAGCAGCAGACGCATGGTGCCGGGCCAGCGGGCGCACACCCTGGCGAGCAGCTGGGCGCCATTCATTTGCGGCATGCGCATGTCGGAAATGATGACGTCGACTGGCTCCTGTTCGAGGATGGCGAGGGCAGCCGCGCCGCTCTCGGCCAGCAAGATGCGGTAACCCTGGCCGCGCAACAGCCGGCGCAGCGACGACAGGATATTTGGCTCGTCGTCGACGCACAGCACCACCGCGCCCGCGCTCGGCGCCGGCACGGCCAAGGGCAAGGACGCGGCGGCGCTCATGGCAGCAACATTTGGCAAAGCTCATCGAACAGGGCATCGATGTCAGCAAACACCTGCTGCCAGCCGCTGTCACTCAAGGGCACCGCCTGCCACAACAGCAGCGGCAGCGGCGGCACCTGCTCGGCGTCGCTGCCAGAGAGGTCGAGCGCGTGGGCGACGATGCTGGCCAGGCAGATCAAGCCAGTCAGGGTCAGCGGCTGGCCGGCAAAGCCGTCCTGGTGATGGCCGCCGACCGCATCTTCGATCGCCGCCGGAAAGCGCCAGTGGGCAGCCAGCGCGCAACCGACGCGCGCGTGGTCGATGCCCAGCACGGCCAGCTCGGCCGTGATCAGCAGACTGTCGTGCGCCTTGCGGTAGGCCAGCACCTGCTGGTATTCGACCGGGAACTCGGTGACCAGCACCAGTATCCCTATATCGTGCAACAAGCCGGCCGTGAAGGCGTTTTCGGCAGGCAGTGCCAGGTGCGGGGCGAGCACGCGCGCACACACGGCGGTGGCAATCGCATGGCGCCAGAACTCCGTGAAATGGCGCGCACCGGCCTCGTCGGCTGTAAAACTGCTGGTGATCGAGCAGGTGGTCAACAAGGTGCGGATGCTGTGAAAGCCCAGCACCGAGACGGCCTGCTGCACGGTGGTGATCCTGTTGGATACGCCATAGAACGACGAATTGGCCAGTTGCAAAATCTTGGCAGCGAGCGCGCTGTCGAGCGTGATGCGCGCCGCCAGCGCGTGGGCATCGATGTCATCGCTTTGCATGCTTTGCTGCAGCTCCATCACCAGCTGCGGCAGGCAGGGCAGTTCGCCCACGCGGGCGCTGACGGCGCTGGGGTCGATCATGGCAGGTCCTTGCAGCGGTAGTGGCGCAGGCACTGCAGCAGCAGCGCGGCGGCGGGGTCGCCGTCGAGGTGGCGAAACAGGTGCGCCAGCCGCAGCAATTGTTGCTGTTGCTGTTGCTGTTGCTGTTGCTGTTGCTGTAGCTGTAGCGTGGCCAGCGGCGCCGCCGCGTTTGTCATGGGTGCCATGCTGGCGCCGACGCAGGCGGCCCGATCGGGCGCGATGGCGCTGGCCGGCAGTGGCTCGTTCATGGCGTGCCGTTGTCGCTGATCAGGGCCAGCAGACTGCCGCGCGAGGCCGAGCATTGACCCATCCTATAGTGCAACACGCGATATGCCGTGCCAGCGATGTCGGTGCGGTGGCTCGATGCTGCGCCAGCCAAGGCGCCATCGGCCAACAGGTACGGCAACACCAGCGCCGCGCCCTTGCCCAGCAGTGCGCCGGCAGTCGACAACAGCTGTTCGGCACTGCGATTGAGAAAGGCAATCATGCCCCTGTCATCGAGGCCGATGATGGGCAGCGGCAAATGCTGCATCAATTCACGCGCCACATTCAGGGTGATTTCGTCGAGGCTGATCTGCTCTTGCTTTTCGCGTAACAGCTGTTCAAGCTTGCGGTTGGCCGCCGCCAGTTCATGGTTGGCGCTGCGTACCTCGAAGTGCAGGCGTTGATTGTCATCGGCGATTTCCTTGATCCTGAAAGCTTCGGCAATATGGCCGCGAAACTGTTCGTCGTCCCATGGCTTGGTCAAAAACTTGAAGATCGCCCCTTCATTGACGGCATCGGTGACCGATTGCAGTTCCGTATAACCGGACAACATTATGCGGATGCTGTCCGGGCAGATAGCGCGTGCCTTGCGTAGAAAGTCGGCCCCCAGCATGCCGGGCATGCGCTGGTCGGAAACGATTACATCGACGCTGTTGGCGGCGAGCATGGCCAGACCTTCGGCGCCACTGTTGGCCAGCACGATCTGGTATTGATCGCGCCGCAGCAGCCGTTGCAGCGCTGCCAGGATATTCGGCTCGTCATCGACCAGCATCAGGCGGCGCGCCCGCGTGCGCGTGTGTAAAAATTGCGGCGCCAGCGTGCGCCCGCTGGCCAGCAGCAGGTTCAGTTCGGCCACGCACAGGGGGCCGGAAAAAACCGGTCCCTGCAGCTGGTCGCACTGGTGATGGCGCACAGGGTGACTGAGAAAAGCGCATTGGGCGGCCGTCTGCACTCCTTCGGCCGCCACTTTCATGCCCAGCTGGTGCGCCATGGCGATGACGGCGCTCCACAGGGCGCCGTCCATGCCGTCGGCAGCGGCGGCGCTGACCACATCAGCGGCGATCTTGACGGCGTCGAAGGCATCGCAGCGCAAATTGCGCAGTGACGCCGGTCCGCTACCGAACTCGTCGAGTGTCAGCGACAGGCCCAGACTACGCAACTGCGCCAGCCGCGCCGCGCACTGCGAACCAGCATGGGCCAGCGCCGCTTCATTCATTTCCAGCGTCAGCGCATCGGCTGGCAAGTCGAAGCACACCAGCATCTCGATTAGCGCCGGCCCGAACAGGGGATCGCAGAATTCGTCCGGCAGCAGGTCGAGCGCCACCCGCAAGGTGGGATGGGCCTGCCGGCGCCACGCCTGCAGATCGCGGCACAATTGCTGCAACATCCAGGCCGGCGGCGGCAACGGCAATCTGCCGGCGCGCGCCTGCGCCGCGCACTGAGCGGCAGAGAGCAGTCCCAGCTGCGGATGTTGCCAGCCCACGCGCACTTCGAGGCTGTCGAGCGCACCGCTGTGCAAACCGACCACCGGCTCATAGCGCAGACACAGGTCCGCTTGCGCAAGCGGCTCGCACGCCGCCGGCAGCGCGGCAGCGGCCTTCGATTCGATTGCGACCTGCTGCTGCGCTGCCCGCATTGGATGTCCCGTTGATTTTACAAACCAGGCGATGCCCTTGGCCCGCCCTGATTTGCTGAACAATCATCATGCCAGCCCTGTCGATAAATGGGTGTCTTCAAGCCACCAATTGTTGCTCAAAAGCCACGAATTGAAGCGGGTCAGTACAACAAAAAGTCACTGTTCGGGTTTTTAGCTGCCTCAACCAGCCATCAAGACGCGATTTTTCGCCTGCCAGTGGCAGCGTGCAAAAAAGCACGCCGATACCGGAAGTGGCATCCACCCGGCGAAAATTGTGATTGGACGGTGATCGGGCGGCCTCCTAAGATTGTTGTACAAAAAATAAAGGAGACACACCATGGTAGTTACCCGCAGAACGATGTTGCGCCTGGCCGCCAGCGCTGCCGCCGCCACCTGTTTGCCCGCACTGGGCGCTACCCCGCTGACCATGGGGTTTTCCCAGGTGGGCGCGGAGAGCGAGTGGCGCACGGCCAATACGGCGTCGATCAAGGAGGCCGCCGGCAAGGACGGGGTCAACCTGAAATTTGCCGATGCCCAGCAAAAACAGGAAAACCAGGTCAAGGCGATCCGCTCCTTTATCGCCCAGCGGGTCGACGTCATCGCCTTTTCGCCGGTGGTCGAGTCGGGCTTCGAGACGGTGCTGCGCGAAGCGAAGGCCGCCAAGATTCCCGTGATCCTCACCGACCGCGCCGTCAACGTCACCGACAAGTCGCTCTACACCACCTTCATCGGCTCGGACTTCGTCGAAGAAGGCCGGCTGGCGGCGCGCTGGCTGCTGCAGCAGGCGGCCAAAACGCCGGGCAAGAAATACAATATCGTCGAGCTGCAAGGCACGGTCGGCTCGGCGCCGGCGATCGACCGCAAGGCCGGCTTTGCCGAAGTCATCAAGGGCAATCCGAATCTGACCATCATCCGCTCGCAGACCGGCGACTTTACCCGCGCCAAAGGCAAGGAAGTGATGGAGGCGTTTTTGAAAGCGCAGGGCAACAACATCAATGTGCTGTATGCCCACAACGACGACATGGCGATCGGCGCCATCCAGGCCATCGAAGAAGCCGGCATGAAGCCGGGCAAGGACATCCTGATCATTTCCATCGATGGCGTCAAAGGGGCGTTCGAGGCAATGATGGCGGGCAAACTGAATGTGACGATCGAGTGCAATCCCCTGCTGGGTCCGCAGTTGATGCAAATTGCCCGCGATGTGGTGGCCGGCAAACCCGTGCCGAAACGCATCACCGTGGTCGAGGGGGTGTTCCCAGCCGAGCAGGCCGCCAGGGAATTTCCCAACCGCCGCTACTGAGGCGTTGCCATGGTTCAGCCCCACCAGGCAGCGCCCGTGCTGGCGCTGGCCGGCATCGACAAGCAATTTCCCGGCGTGCAAGCCTTGTCTGGCGCCGGCCTGAACCTGTATGCCGGCGAAGTGCACACGCTGATGGGACAGAACGGTGCCGGCAAATCGACCCTGATCAAGGTGCTCACGGGTCTGTCCCCCCCCGAGCGCGGCAGCATGTTGCTCGATGGCGTGCCGATCGCCCCCCGTTCGCCGCAAGCGGCGCAGGCGCTCGGCATCAGCACCGTGTATCAGGAAGTGAACCTGTGCCCCAACCTGTCGGTCGCCGAAAACCTGTTCATCGGCCGCTATCCGCGCCGCTTCGGCATGCTCGACTGGGGCGCCATGCGGCGCCACGCACGCATCGTGCTGGCGCAGCTGCGGCTCGACATCGACGTCAGCGCGCCGCTGGCGCGCTTACCGCTGGCGCTACAGCAGCTGGTGGCGATCGGCCGCGCGCTGGCCACCTCGGCGCGCGTGCTCATTCTCGATGAACCAACTTCCAGCCTGGATGAAGCCGAAGTGCAGCTGCTCTTTGGCGTGCTGCGCCGCTTGCGCGATCAAGGCATGGCGATCCTGTTCGTCACCCATTTTCTGGAACAGACCTACGCCATCTCCGACCGCATCACCGTCATGCGCAATGGCGAGCGCGAAGGCGAATACCGCGTCCGTGACCTGACCCGGCTGGCGCTGGTGAACAAGATGGTGGGAACGGTGGCGGCGCCGCTGACGCCGGCCTTACCGGGTTTTGCGCCAGCCGCTGGCAGCGACGCGGCGCCGATCCTGCTGCGCGCGCGCGGCCTGACAAAAAAAGGCATGCTGGCGCCACTCGATATCGACATCCGCCGCGGTGAGATGCTGGGCCTGTGCGGCCTGCTCGGCTCCGGCCGCACCGAGACGGCGCGCCTGCTGTTCGGCGCCGACCGCGCCGATGGCGGCAGCATCGACATACATGGCCGCGCGCAGCCGTTTGCCGCGCCGCGCGAAGCGATTGCACATGGTATCGGCTTCTGTTCGGAAGACCGCAAGCGCGAAGGGGCGATCCTCGAACTGTCGGTGCGCGACAATCTGATGCTGGCGCTGCAAGCCAAGCGCGGCATGCTGCGGCCGATTCCGCTGCGCCGCCAGCAGGCGCTGGCGCGCGAGTATGTCGAGCGCCTCGGCATCAAGACTGCCAGCATCGATACGCCCATCGGCACGCTGTCGGGCGGTAACCAGCAAAAAGCCCTGCTGGCGCGCGCCCTGGCGACCGCCCCTGCCCTGCTGATTCTCGATGAACCGACGCGCGGCATCGACGTCCAGGCCAAGCTGGAAATCATGGCGTTCGTTTGCCGCCTGTGCGGCGACGGCATGGCGGTGCTGTTCATTTCGTCGGAACTGCCGGAAGTGCTGCGCTGGTCCGACCGCATGATCGTGCTGCGCGACCGCCAGGCGCGCGGCAGCTATGTGCGCGGTGAGCTCGACGAATCGAGCGTGCTGCACGCCATCGCGGCGCAGCCGGCATGAGCGGCGCCGTCGTGAGCCAGCCACGCACCTTGGCGAAATGGACTGCCAGGTTCAGCGCCGGCTGGACTGCAAGCGCGTCACGCCACCTGCAGCACCGGCTGGCGCGAGCGCTGGTGGCGCTGGCGGCGCTGCTGCTGATCGACCTGCTGCTGGTGCCCGGCTTTTTCGACCTGACCATCCGCGATGGCCACCTGTACGGCAGCCTGATCGACATCGCCAACCGCGCCGCGCCGCTGATGCTGGCAGCGATCGGCATGACGCTGGTGATCGCCACGCGCGGCATCGATATTTCAGTGGGCGCCGTGGTCGCCCTGTCGGGCAGCGTGGCAGCCATGCTGATCGGCGGCGCCATGGTGGCCGGCGGCGCCAGCGGCGCTGCCAGCCGCGTGCCAATGGGCTGGGCCCTGGCCGCCGCCCTCGGCGCGGCGCTGCTGTGCGGTGCCTGGAACGGCTTGCTGGTGGCCGGTCTGAAGCTGCAACCGATCGTCGCCACCCTGATCTTGATGGTGGGCGGACGCGGGCTGGCGCAACTGCTGTCGGACGGCCAGATCATCACCGTCTACTATCGACCGTTCTTTTTTATCGGCAGCGGGTATCTGGGTGGCCTGCCGTTTTCGCTGTCGATCGTCGCCGTGGTACTGGCAGCGACCGCGCTGCTAGTGCATAAAACCGCGCTGGGCCTGTTCATCGAGGCGATCGGTCTCAATCCGGTGGCGGCGCGGCTGGCCGGCGTGCGCACCGCCGCCCTGACCTTTTTCGTCTACCTCTTTTGCAGCTTGTGCGCCGGCGTGGCCGGCCTGATGATCTGCTCGAACATCAAGAGCGCCGACGCCAATAACGCCGGCCTGCTGCTCGAACTCGATGCCATCCTCGCCGTCACCCTCGGCGGCACCCTGCTGGCGGGCGGCCGTTTCAGCCTGGGCGGCAGCGTGATCGGCGCGCTGATCATCCAGACCTTGACCTATACGATTTACGCGCTGGGTGTGCCGCCCGAAGTGAACATGGTGGTCAAGGCAGTGGTGGTGTTCCTGGTGTGTCTGTCGCAGTCGGCCCAGTTGCGCCATCTGTTGACGACCGGGAGCGTGTCATGAACGCCCTCGCCCGCGTGCGCGCCTGGCCCGCTTCTGCGTATTTCACCTCGCTGGTGACGCTGCTGCTGCTGCTGGTGATCGTCATCGCCGGCGGCCTCGCCTACCCTGGTTTTCTGTCCAGCCAGGTTCTCTACAACCTGTTGATCGACAATGCCTACCTGGTGCTGCTGGCGGTCGGCATGGGCTTTGTGATTCTCTCGGGCGGCATCGACCTGTCGGTGGGCGCGGTGCTGGCCCTGGCGACCATGCTGTGCGCGGCGCTGCTGCAGGTAGCGCACTGGCCGGCGCCGCTGGTGATCGCCGTGGTGCTGCTGCTGGGGGCGGGCTTTGGCGCGGCGATGGGAGCGCTGATCCATTATTTTCGGCTGCAAGCGTTCATCGTCACGCTGGCCGGCATGTTCCTCGCGCGCGGGCTGTGCTACCTGGTCAGCATCGAATCGATCACCATCGACGACCCGCTGTTCGTTGCCATGTCGCGCAGCCAGCTGGCGCTGCCGGGCGGTTTTATTTCGCCCGGCGCGCTGGTGGCGCTGCTGCTGCTGGCCGGCGCCGTCTGGCTGGCGCAATACAGCGCCTTCGGCCGCGCCGTCTACGCTATCGGCGGCAGCGAGCAGTCGGCGCTGATGATGGGCATGGCCGTCGGCCGCACGCGGGTGCTGGTGTATGGATTGAGCGGCTTGTGCGCGGCCGGCGCCGGTGTGCTGTTCGCCTTTTATATGCTGTCGGGCTATGGCTTGCATGCGCATGGCGCCGAACTCGATGCGATTGCGGCGGTGGTCATCGGCGGCATCCTGCTGGCCGGCGGCTATGGATACATCGCCGGCGCCCTGTCAGGGGTACTGGTGCTGGGCGTCATACAAACCCTGATCGCCTTCGACGGCACCCTCAGCTCGTGGTGGACCAAGATCGTCATCGGCGCCCTGCTGTTTGTGTTTTGCGTGGTGCAGCGCCTGCTGGGCGCCAGCCAACCGTCAGCTTGAGGACGCCGGCGACGCCGGCATGACAAAACCGTCCTGCAGTTCGGCGCGCAGAAAGTCGACGTACGCGCGCACCGCGCGCGGCACGTACTGGCTGTAGGGACGCAGTGCAAACAGGCGCTGCCCGAACGCCCCCACCGGCCGCCAGCCCGGCAGCAGCGCCACCAGCTTGCCGCTGGCCAGCGCCGCCTGCGCGCTAAAGTCGGGCAGCAGCGCAATCCCCAGGCCACCCTGGGCGGCATCGCGCAGCGCTTCGCTGTTATTCGTCGAAAAGACGCCGCTGACCGCCACACTGACGTGGGCACCTTTGCCGCGCAGCGGTTCGAAACGCCAGCTGGGGGTATCGCCGCGCCGCAGATATGGCAGGCAGGCGTGATCGGCCAGGTCGGCCGGCGCGGCGGGCGTGCCGTGCTGGCGCAGATAGGCACGCGAAGCGACCAGCACGGCGGCGCTGTCGCACAGGGTCCAGGCGACGTGGGTATCGGGGGCGACATCGGCATGGCGGATCGCCAAATCAAAGCCATCGCGCGCCAGTGAACTCAAGCGGTCGGACAACTCCAGTTCGATGCGCACCTGCGGATACTGGCGCAGGAACGCCGCCATGCGCGGCACCAGTTGCTGGCGTCCCAGCGCTACCGGCGCGGTCACGCTGAGCACCCCGCTGGGCGCGGCCGCCAGGTCGCGCACGCTGGCAAAGCCATGCTCGATGCTGGCAAATGGGGCGACGGTGGCGTCGACCAGCTGCTGGCCCGCCTCGGTCAAGCGCACGCTGCGGGTGGTGCGCTGGACCAGTGCCACCCCGGCGCCCCGTTCCAGTTCCGCGATGCGCAGGCTCATGGCCGACTTGGTGATGCCGAGGCGCTGCGCCGCCGCAGTAAAGGTGCCACTGGCGGCGAGCACCCCGAGCGAGTGTATATGCAACCACAGGGCGGCAATTTGTTTGGATTCCATGGCGTTGATTGTCAAGTTCAAGCGAACAATGAATCAAGTGTAACCGGATTGACCAGCCTCGTCCCAGCTCGCAGAATAGTGTATTCACATTGACTGACAGGACCGCGCCATGAACAGCAGCACATCGATCACACCGTACACCAGCGACGCCCTGGTCGGCCACCACGTGGGCGGGCAGCGCATCGCTGGCAGCAGCGGGCGCACGCAGGCGGTCTACAACCCGGCCTCCGGCGCGGTCGCGCGCCAGGTGGCCTTGGCCAGCACCGACGAAGTCAACGACGCCGTGCGGATTGCCCGCGCCAGCGCACGCGAATGGGGCGACATGCCCCCGATCCGCCGCGCGCGCGTGATGAACCGCTTCCTGCAACTGATGAACGAGCAGCGCGACACGCTGGCGGCGATCATCACGGCCGAACACGGCAAGGTGTTTGCCGATGCCCAGGGCGAAGTCTCGCGCGGCATCGACATCATTGAGTTTGCCTGCGGGATTCCGCAACTGCTCAAGGGCGCCTTCACCGACCAGGTCAGCACCGGCATGGACAACTGGACCCTGCGCCAGCCGCTCGGCGTGGTCGCCGGCATCACCCCCTTCAATTTTCCGTGCATGGTGCCATGCTGGATGTTCCCCATCGCCATCGCCGCCGGCAACAGCTTTATTCTCAAGCCCAGCGAGCGCGATCCCAGCGCCGCCCTGTTCATGGCCGACCTGCTCACCGAAGCGGGGCTGCCAGCGGGCGTCTTCAACGTCATCCAGGGTGACAAGACGGCGGTCGACGCCCTGCTCGAACACCCTGACGTCAAGGCAATCAGCTTTGTCGGCTCGACGCCGATTGCCCAATACATCCAGGAAGGCGCGGCGCGCCACGGCAAGCGCGCGCAATCGCTGGGCGGCGCCAAGAACCACATGGTGGTGATGCCCGATGCCGATCCCGAGCAGGTAGTCGATGCCCTGATGGGCGCGGCCTACGGCTCGGCGGGCGAGCGCTGCATGGCGATCTCGGTGGCGGTGCTGGTGGGCGCCATCGGCGACCAGGTGGTGGCCCTGCTGGCGCAGCGCGCGCGCTTGCTGAAGGTGGGCGACGGCATGGATGGCAGCGCCGAAATGGGGCCACTGGTGACCCGCGAAGCGAAGCTGCGCGTCGAAGGCTATGTCGACAGCGGCGTCGCCGAAGGCGCCACGCTGGTGGTCGATGGCCGCCAGTTCACGGTGGCTGGCTGCGAAGACGGCTTTTTTACGGGCCCGACGCTGTTCGACCATGTGACCGCCGACATGCGCATCTACCGCGAAGAAATCTTTGGACCCGTGCTCAGTTGCGTGCGCGTGGCCAGTTTCGACGAGGCGGTGGCGCTGGTCAACGCCCATGAATTTGCCAACGGCGTGGCCTGCTACACCAATGACGGCCACACGGCGCGCGAATTTGCCCGCCACATCGAAGTGGGCATGGTGGGGATCAATGTGCCGCTGCCGGTGCCGATGGCCTGGCATGGCTTCGGCGGCTGGAAGCGAAGCAACTTTGGCGACACCTGCGCGTATGGCGAAGATGGCGTGCGCTTTTACACGCGGCAGAAATCGGTCATGCAGCGCTGGCCGAATGGCATCCGCACGGGTGCTGACTTCGCCATGCCGGTATCGAAATAAAGGCGCTGTCTGGTCAGTAATACGATTGACTTAAGCAACAATGCGACAGACACCGCACGGTGCCTGTCGCATTTGTGCATCCCTACATGATGCATCGGCCCTTCCCGCCAAATTATCGTTCAGGTAATCTTATCTTTTTAAATAACACGGCAACCCTGGGGGGGAGTGATGCAACAGCGAAATTGGGGCCGCGCCGGCTTGCGCGTGCCAGAAATTGGATTGGGCTGCTGGCAGCTGGGCGGCGGCTGGAACAAGCACTGGGACGACGATATCGCCCAACACATCCTGCAAGCAGCGTACGACAGTGGCGTGCGCTTCATCGACACCGCCGATGTCTACGGCGATGGCGCCAGCGAGCGTTCGATCGGCCGTTTCTTGCAACAGCAGCGCGATGGCAGCCTGGTCGTCGCAAGCAAGCTCGGCCGCGCCGGCATCTACCCCGACCACTACACCCGCGAGGCGCTGCGCGAAGCCACCCTGCGCTCGCTCGAACGGCTGCAGCTCGACTGCCTCGACCTGACCCAGCTGCACTGCGTACCCACCGCGGTGCTGCGCCAGGGCCACGTATTCGACTGGCTGCGCGAGCTGCAGCAGGCCGGTTTGATCCGCCGCTGGGGTGCCAGCGTCGAGTCGGTCGATGAAGCCATGCTATGCCTCGAGCAAAGCGAGCTGAGCTCGCTACAAATCATCTTCAACATCTTTCGCCAAAAACCGGCCGAGGTCCTGTTGCCCCGTGCGGCGGCGCAGGGGGTGGCCATCATCGTGCGGCTGCCGCTGGCCAGCGGCCTGCTAAGCGGCATGATCACGCGCAGCACCACCTTTGGCGACGACGACCACCGCAATTTCAACCGCGACGGCGCCCTGTTCAACGTCGGCGAAACCTTTGCCGGCCTGCCCCTGGAAACGGGCATCGCCGCCACCGAACAGCTGGCCGCACTGGTGCCGGCCGGGATGACCATGGCGCAGATGGCGCTGCGCTGGATTCTCGACCACCCGGCCGTCTCGGTGGTGATCCCCGGTGCCAGCCGGCCCGAGCAGGTGCACGCCAACGTTGCCGCTGCCAGCGTGGCGCCCCTGCCGGCGGCCCTGCAGCAGGCGCTGGCCGCGCTCTACCGCAGCGATGTGCATGACGCCATTCGCGGGCCATACTGAACCGCAGCTGCGCGTCGCTGGCGGTGTGCGCTCGCTACGCATGCTGATGGCCGCCAGCGGCCCTCATTACAGCAGGTTGGACGCCTGGTTGACGGCGCAGCCAAAGGCAGCGCCAACCCAGTCCTTCACCTGCGCCAGGGTGTAGCCGATCGCCACCAATGCGCTCTGCACTTCGGCGGCCGCCGCGCCCAGGCCCTTGAGCAGATTGGCCAGCGCCGCCCCATCGGCGTTGGCCAGGTCGGGGTATCGCATGCGCCAAGCCAGCGTCTCTTACCGTCATAAGGTATCGCTATAAACCGCCGGCGGCGCCCAGGTGATACAGCCACAGCAGCAGTTGAAGCGCTGCTGGGGCGCCAGCGCCACTTGCAATACTGCCTCGCCGGATCGCGGGTCGGCGCTGCCAGGGCTGCGGGCCAGCGGTTCGATGCGCAGCGTCATTGAATCGTCACCCGATGCGGCAGCAAGCTGCTGATCTGCGCACCCACGAGGCTGTTGATTTGCGACGAGATCAAGTCGCCGATGGCGCCCTTGGCTGCATCGAGAATCAGGTTTTCCAGCGGCGCGAGCAGGTGGTTGAGAGGACCCAGGCCGTTGATCCAGATGCTGGCACTGCCGTAACTGAAATGGGCGCTCATGCCAGAGACGCTGTTCAGGCACAGCTGGTCGCCGTTGACCGACGCCTCGAACGCCGCGCTGCCGGCGACAGTGGGATTGTCGATGCGCAGGCTGCCTGAAATGCCGGGGTTGGCGAACAGCACGCGCAGGTCGCCGCCGGCATTTGCCGCGAGCGCGCTGGTCAGTACCGCGTGGAAGTTGAGCTCACCGGTGATGCTGGTGGCAGACGGCGTCAGCTTGCTGACAACCATATCCTGCAGCTGCACCGACGACACGCCGGTGAGGTGGGACACGGCATAATGTGCCGTGCCGATGCCGATGCTGGCCGAGCCCGATGCAACGTTCTGGAGAGGGTCCCCCCCCCGTATGGCCGCACCGAGCTGGCCATTGAGCTGGCTGACCAGGCCTTGCAGCAGTTGATTGATGATTTCAATGAACGGATCGTTGCTCATGCGCGGCTCCCCGAAGTTGACTGCATCGACTGTGGTGAATTGGCGTTGCTGGTGCAAGGCGCGAAGGCGCCGCTGTGTTTCCATCGTCGTATTCGCGCGCGCGGCTGTCAAATCAGCACGCATGGGAACGCGGTTACATTTTTCGTGCAATCCGTGCAGTAACAAAACGGCGCTGTGTGCGGTCATCGCCAGCGATTGCCTGTCGTGGTTTGACGCCGGGTCCAAGCGCTATGACAAGCACTGCCCCTATAAACCTGCTCCCCAGCATGCTCTTGCGGTCTCGCTCCACATCGTGCTTGGCGACCCTTCCAAGGGCCTCCAGATGGCGCCGGTCCTCGTCCGAGTAGGTAACCGCGCCTGAGCAATTTCAGCGGATTTTGCGGCAGCAACTCCGCGTGCTTGCGCGTGAGCCAGTCAAAACAGCGTGACAGCGCGCCGACACGGTGGCGGATAGTCGACGGCGCCAGGTTGCCTTCACGCTTCATCTGGCGCACCCAGGCCTAGGCCCAGTCGTACGTCAGTCCGGAAGTGTTCAGCATCTGCATCGTTGGCACGACGGTGTCGAGCAGCTTCACGTCGGACAGGGGC
Organism: Massilia sp. PWRC2; assembly: GCF_049896725.1. Lineage (NCBI taxonomy): Bacteria > Pseudomonadati > Pseudomonadota > Betaproteobacteria > Burkholderiales > Oxalobacteraceae > Massilia > Massilia sp. PWRC2. Next base: position 172,794 of record NZ_JAFCUW010000005.1, on the reverse strand, counting down.
ACGTCATTGTGGCGGATGTACTTGGCGACGCAGCGGGGCACACTCCATGTTTCGCGCGCTCTCCTGTTCGTCGTCAGCAGCGATGCCGGGACAACGCCCTGCGCCAGCAAGCCCTCGAGCTGCCGGGCATAACTGTCGGCCTGTTCATACGTATCGAAGGTCGCCCAGCAAGCTTTCGGCAACAGCTTGCTGGTGATCCTGATCTGGAAACTGCCGGAGGGAGTTTTTTTGATCGACGCCATACTCCCGATGGTATGGCTGCCAGCGGAGCGGGTGAACGACCAAATGGTTGTTTGGGGTATGGTGCACCACACTTTTCGTGTGGTGCCAACCCTGCTCAGACTAGCTCAGAATCAGCTAAGTCATTGATTTTATGGAGGCGAGGACGGGAATCGAACCCGTCTAAACGGCTTTGCAGGCCGCTGCATAACCTCTTTGCTACCTCGCCAGAGATGATACTAACTGCATATGAAACGCCCTGTTTGGCGCGCCTCAACAAAAAGGGAAGCCAGGCTTCCCTCTGTAGAATTCTGGAGCGGGAGAAGAGTCTCGAACTCTCGACCTCAACCTTGGCAAGGTTGCGCTCTACCAACTGAGCTACTCCCGCATTGGAGCCTAACTATTTACTTCGTTTATTTTATTTACTACACTTACCACATTTTTATCTTGCATACGCACCAGTAAAAACACTGGAGCGGGAGAAGAGTCTCGAACTCTCGACCTCAACCTTGGCAAGGTTGCGCTCTACCAACTGAGCTACTCCCGCATTTGCAAGACAACGATTATCGCAGAAAAGATGTTTATTTCCAAGGACAACCTGTACAACGTTTCTGTTATTTTGGAGCGGGAGAAGAGTCTCGAACTCTCGACCTCAACCTTGGCAAGGTTGCGCTCTACCAACTGAGCTACTCCCGCTTCGTCACAACAGGCACGCATTATAGATCATCTGACAGCGCTGTCAAGGCGATGGCCGCCGATGTTTTTTTGGCGGCCGCCGCCCGCCTCTTACAGCGGGGCGCCGCCCTTCTCTTTGATCATCGGCCACGCCAGGCGCAAATAATAAAACATCGACCATACCGTTAGCACGGCAGCGACAATCATGAATGCTTCGCCCAGCAACTGGGTGTCAATCCAACCCCAGACGATGTCGTGAAACAGCAGCATGGGGATGGCCGTCATTTGCATGGCGGTCTTGATCTTGCCCAGCGAACTGACGGCAACCGAGCGTGAGGCGCCAATCTGCGCCATCCACTCGCGCAGGGCGGAAATGGCGATCTCACGGCCGATGATGATGAAGGCAATGAAATGGTCGACACGGTCGAGATGGACCAGCACCAGCAGCGCGCCGGCGACCATCAGCTTGTCGGCTACCGGGTCAAGGAAGGCGCCGAAGGCGGAGGTCTGGTTCCAGCGGCGCGCGAGGAAACCGTCGAACCAGTCGGTGACGGCGGCAATGATGAACACCAGAGTGGCGGCCAGGTCCTGGTCGGAGCGCGGCAGCCAGTGGATCGGCAGGTAGTAGACGCCAACTACCAGGGGAATCAGGGCAACCCGCAGCCAGGTCAGCAGAATGGGAATGTTAAAAGGCATAGGGTGAGCTGGTTGAGCGGTACGAAAAGCAAAAAAACGTGGCTCGCGGCGACATCGCGGCATGCTGCGCCGCCGCACGACTAGGTGAGCCGATGATTGTTGAAAACGCTTGCGCCGCTAGTCTACCGCGCTCTTGCCGTTTAAACCAGTTCGCGCTTGTACAGCGCACTCGCACGAGCCATTGGCGGGCGCAGCGGCGGTCTTCAATGAAGCTGACGATAAATTTCTTCCGCCAGTTGCGTCGAGATACCCTCGACCGAAGTGAGGTCTTCCACGCTGGCGTCGACCACCCCGCGCAGCCCGCCAAAGCGCGCCAGCAGGCGCTGGCGGCGCTTGGCGCCGATGCCCTCGATCTCTTCCAGGCGCGAGGTCTGGCGCGTCTTGGCGCGCTTGGCGCGCATGCCGGTGATGGCGAAGCGGTGCGCCTCGTCGCGAATGAGCGCCACCAGCATCAGCGCCGCCGATTCCTTGCCCAGTTCCTGCGCCGGCCGGCCATCGACGAACAGCAAGGTTTCCAGGCCCACCCGCCGGCCCTCCCCCTTGGCGACGCCGACGATCAGGCTGATGTCGAGGCCCAGCTCGGCAAACACCTGGCGCGCCATTTCAATCTGGCCCTTGCCGCCATCGATCAGCACGATGTCGGGCATGACGGCGTCGCCGGTGGCCATGGCGGCGGCGATTTTTTCATAGCGCCGCATCAACACCTGGCGCATGGCAGCGTAATCATCGCCGGGCGTGATGTCGTTGATGTTGTAGCGCCGGTATTCGCCGTTCTGCATGGCGTGGTGGTGGAATACCACGCACGAGGCCTGGGTCGCTTCACCCATCGTGTGACTGATGTCGAAACACTCGATGCGCAGGCTGTCGAGGTCGGCCCCGTCCAGCGCCAGCGCCTCGGCCAGCGCGCGCGTGCGCGACTGTTGCGACCCCTGTTCGGAGAGCAAGCGGGCCAGCGAAATATCGGCGTTCTTTTGCGCCAGCTCGAGCCACTGGCGGCGCTGCCCCTGCGGCTGAAAAATCAGGTTGATGCGGTGCCCGCACTGCTCCTGCAGGGCGACCATCAGCGCCGGCTGGTCGAACTCGATGTTCAGGATCAGGCAGGAAGGAATGAATTTGTCGGTGTAATGCTGGGCCATGAAGGCCGCCACCACTTCGACGTCGATGCTCTCTTCGCCAATCGCCTCAGCCACCTGGGTGGGAAAGTAGGCGCGGTCACCGAGGTGACGGCCGCCGCGTACCATGGCCAGGTTGACGCAGGCGCGTCCGCCCTGCACCACCACGGCGATGATGTCGACATCGGCGTCGCCGGTCGTTTCCATGCTTTGCTGGTGCAGCACGCGCGCCAGCGACTGGATCTGATTGCGCACGGCGGCGGCCTGCTCGAATTTGAGCTCGGCGGCAAAGCCGTGCATCTTGGCATCGAGGTCGGCCATCACTTCGGTCTGGCGGCCGCGCAGGAATTTACCGGCATTGTCGACGTCGCGCTGGTAATCGGCTTCGTCGATCAACTTGACGCACGGCCCGCTACAACGGCCGATCTGGTGCAGCAGGCAGGGCCGCGTGCGGTTCGAATAGACGCTGTCCTCGCAGGTGCGCAGGCGGAACACCTTTTGCAGGATTTGCATCGATTCCTTGACCGCCCACGCGCTGGGAAAGGGTCCAAAATACTGGTTCTTCTTGTCCAGCGCACCGCGGTAATACGCCATGCGCGGCACGGCGCCGCCGGTGATTTTTAAATAGGGATACGATTTATCGTCGCGAAACAGGATGTTGTAGCGCGGCTTGAGCGTCTTGATCAGGTTCGATTCGAGAATCAGCGCTTCGGCCTCGCTGTGCGTGACCGTCGTTTCCAGCCGGGCGATGCGCTCGACCATCAGGGCGATGCGCGGACTCGACAGATTTTTCTGGAAATAACTGGAGACGCGGTTTTTCAGATTCCTCGCCTTGCCGACGTACAGCACCGCATCATTGGCATCGAAATAGCGGTACACGCCCGGCAGCGCGGGCAGCTTGGCCACCGTGGCCAGTACCTGTGCGCGGGGGGCGGGCGCGGCGCTGGCAGCGGCCGGCGGCGCCGGCGCAATTTCTGGGACGTCGGACATGCTTTCCTCTTCAGCCGTGGCGGGTGACGATGACGAAGGCGACGCCGTATTCGGCCTCGTCGCTGATGGTCACCTGGGCACTGAGCTGCTGTTGCTGCATAAATTGTTCAAGGGCACCGCTGCAAACGATCACCGGCTTGCCACCGGCTTCGTTGAGAATCTGGCAGCTGCGCCAGGTCATCGGCATGTGCATGCCCAGACCGATCGCCTTGGAAAACGCTTCCTTGGCAGAAAACCGGGTCGCCAGAAAGCGCAGGCCGCGCAAGGCATTCTTGGCGCGCCGCCGGCTGAATTTTTCCAGCTCCTGCGGTCCCAGCACCTTTTCGGCAAAGCGCTCGTTACGGCTGAGCGCCGCTTCGATGCGGCCGATCTGCACGATGTCGGTGCCGATGCCGTAAATCGCCATCGCACTCACCCGCCGATCCTGCCCGCGTGCAGGCCGAGCCGGGCCGCTACCATGATCGCCTTCATTTCGCGCACCGCATTTTCAAAACCGGCAAACACCGCATGGGCGACGATGGCGTGACCGATATTGAGTTCACCGATATCGTCCAGCGCAGCGATCGCCTGCACATTGCTGTAATGCAGGCCGTGCCCCGCATTGACCTTCAGGCCGCGGGCGACGGCAAAGCGGGCGCCGACACGGATCCGTTCCAGTTCGGCAGCCAGCACGGCGCCGTCAGCATCGGCATACCGCCCCGTGTGCAATTCGATCACCGCTGCGCCCAGTTCGGCGGCAGCGCTGATCTGCGCTTCATCGGCATCGATGAACAGGCTCACGCGAATGCCCTCGCCCTGCAGCTGCTTGATGGCCGCCTCCACCTGGCGGTAATAGCGCACCACGTCGAGCCCGCCCTCGGTGGTGACTTCTTCGCGCCGCTCCGGCACCAGGCAGACATCCTGGGGGCGGATCGTGCAGGCAAAATCGATCATTTCCTGGGTCACTGCCGCTTCCAGGTTCATGCGCGTCATCAGCTGCGGGCGGATGGCGATCACATCGGCATCCTTGATGTGGCGGCGGTCTTCGCGCAGGTGCAGGGTGATGACGTCGGCGCCCGCCTGCTCGGCCAGCAGGGCCGCGCGCAGCGGATCCGGATAGATGGTGCCACGGGCATTGCGCAAGGTGGCGACATGGTCGATATTGACGCCGAGGTCGATGACGGCGCCGGCAGGCTGAAGAAAGCTCATGGTGATTCTTTCATGGTCGTTAAAGCTGCATCAAATCGATGAGGATCTGGCGCGTGTTAAGGGGAGCGCCACCGAGCTGGTGGGCCAGCAGAAAACGCATCAGCAACTTGCTTTGCGCCTGGGTCTGCGGCTCCTCGTAGCGGTTGGCCTCGATATCGAGCAGAGTGCGGCCATCGACTACCGGCCAGCCACTCGGTGCCGCCGCGGCCAGTCGCGGCCCGCGCTCGGGATCGACGACGTACTCCACCCCCGCCACCACCGCTTCGCCAGACGGCGCGCAACGGGACAGATTGGCAGCGACCCCTGTCTCCTTAAGTAAGGCCCGTTCGAATTTTCTCAAGACCACTTGTGCCGGTTCATTGTGGGCCAGCTGATTGAGGGTATCGACGTACTGGTCGAACAGGGCCGGATGGGGATCGTCGCGCGCCAGTAGTTTGACCAGCAGTTCATTGAGGTAAAAGCCGCACAGCAAGGCGTTACGTTCGAGCGGCAACATGCCACCGACCCACTCGGCGTCGATCAGGGTGCGCAGCTCGTTGCGCCCGCTCCAGGAGCTCGACAGCGGCTGAAAGGTCTGCAGTACGCCGCGCAGCTTGGAATGGGGCCGCTTGGCGCCCTTGGCGACCACACCGATGCGGCCGAAATCGCGCGTGAACAGGTCGACGATCAGGCTGGTTTCTTTGTACGGGTAGCTGTGCAGGACAAAGCCAGGCTGGCCATTGATGCGGTCGCGCGGCAGCGCGCGGGGCCGCCGTGGCGGCGCTGGCGCTGCGGCCAGCGGGGCCGTGGTGGCCGTCCGGGCTACGGTCAGGGCAGCGCCGGCAGCGCTCTGGTCCAGGCGCGTGGCCACGGCCTTGCTCGCTTTATTCGTAACCGTAGGCGCGCAGGCCCGCTTCATTATCGGCCCAGCCCGACTTCACCTTGACCCAGATTTCCAGGTACACGGGGCCGCCAAATAATTTTTCCATATCCAGCCGCGACTGCGTGGAAATCTCTTTCAGGCGCGCCCCTTTATTACCGATCAACATGGCTTTATGGGTGTCGCGCTCGACCAGCACGGCGGCGAAAATACGCCGCAGGTCGCCTTCCTGTTCGAACTGTTCGATGATCACTGTGCTGGTGTAGGGCAATTCATCGCCCACCAGACGGAACACTTTTTCGCGCACGATTTCGGCAGCCAGGAATTTCTCGCTGCGATCGGTGATGTCATCGGGTCCGAAGATGGGCGCGTTCTCCGGCAGCCGGCGCTTGATTTCTTCCTGCAGGGCGTCGACCTGGAAGCGCAGCTTGGCCGAGACGGGGACGATGGCGGCAAAATTGTGCTTGGCGGCGATCTGCTGGGCAAACGGCATCAGCGCCGCCTTGTCCTTGACGCGATCGGACTTGTTGATCACCAGGATCACCGGCACTTCGTTGGGCAACAGGTCGACCACTTGCTGATCGGCCGGACCAAAGGTGCCCGCCTCCACCAGATACAAAATGACGTCGGCAGAAATGAGCGTGTTGGTGACGGTTTTATTGAGCGTTTTATTCAGCGCGTTCGAGTGCCGCGTCTGAAAACCCGGGGTGTCGACATAGATAAACTGGGCATCGTCGACGGTCTGGATGCCGGTGATGCGGTGGCGCGTGGTCTGCGCCTTGCGCGAGGTGATCGACACCTTGGCGCCGATCAAGACGTTCATCAGGGTCGACTTGCCCACATTCGGACGGCCGACGATGGCGATATACCCACAGCGGAAGTTATCGGTGCTGCTGTCGGGGTTGCTGGTATTGCTGGTGTCAGTACTGGAGGTGTTCATGCCGGCTTCGATTCTGGATGCGGGTGTGGGGCGGTCTTGCCGTCGATGTTGCCGTGGGCTTTGGGCCTGGGCTCGGGGGTGCTGTCGACGGCGCCGTCGGTCTGGATGGTGGCAATACCGGCCAGCTTGAGCTGGGCCGCACGGGGCTTGGCCTTGCGCGCTGCCGCCGGGCTCTTCAGAAGGGCTTGCTCCGCCACTTCCAGCGCCAGCTTGGCGGCGGCCTGTTCGCCCGCGCGGCGGCTGCCGCCACGGCCGTAGACCTGGATATTGAGTTTTGGCACCAGGCATTCGATCTCGAATTCCTGGCTGTGGGCGGCGCCATGGGTGGCGACGACATTGTAAGTGGGCAGCGAGATTTTCTTGCTCTGCAAGAATTCCTGGAGCAGGGTTTTGGCATCCTTGCCCAGCGTGCGCGGATCGACCGAATCGAGAATGGGGATATAAAACGCCCGGATCACCGTGCGCGCCGCCTCAAAACCACTGTCGAGAAAAATCGCTCCCAGCAGCGCTTCGAGGGTGTCGGCCAGGATCGACGGGCGCCGAAAGCCGCCCGATTTGAGCTCGCCCTCGCCCAACCGCAGGAATTGCGACAGTTCCAGCTTTTGCGCAATTTCATACAGCGACTGTTGCTTGACCAAATTGGCCCGCAGGCGCGACAGGTCGCCTTCGTCGATGCTGCCAAAGCGCTCGTAGAGCACCGAGGCGACCACGCAGTTCAACACCGAATCACCCAGAAACTCGAGGCGTTCATTATGCAAGCTGCTGTGGCTGCGATGCGTCAAGGCTTGCTGCAACAGGCCAGCATCCTGGAACGTGTAAGCCAAGCGGGATTGCAATAACGTTAAATTCATCGTGATCAGTGTCGCTTATTCCAGGTTTCTATTTGGGATCGGCCGCTGCCGCCGCCGCCGGGTTGATGCCGCTGCGGGCGGTGGTAGAAGCAAAGTCGAGCAGCAGGCTCGCATTGGCGAACAGGGGAATTTTCTTTTGGTAGGCAAAACTGACTTCCGTGTCGCCAGTTTCCTTGCTGATCAGCAAATCCTTGCCAGTAATCGAGTCGATGCGATTGATGTCCGCAAAGCGGTTAAAGCTTTGACGCATCTCCTCCGGCGTGCCATTGGTGGCCTTGGCTGCCTTGATGGCGTCGGTCGATGACTTGTATTCGAGCAAAGCTGGAAATACTTTCATGCCCGTCACGCCGATGAAGCCAAGCAAGGCCAGCACGAAAATCAAGCCCGTCAGCGAAATACCACGCTGTTTGCGCAGGGAAACAAGCAAGGTCGATGTGTGCATCAAATACCCCTTTACCAGATGAGTCAATGAATCAATGAATCAATGAATGCTACCGATGCGCTTGAAATTCCCCAGGTTCATCCAGACAAAAAATGCCTTGCCCACGATGTTCTTGTTGGGAACGAAGCCCCAGTAGCGGCTGTCCGCGCTGTTGTCGCGGTTGTCGCCCATCATAAAGTAATTGCCCTCAGGAACGGTGCAAGTAAACGTCTCCTCGGTATAAATGCACGCATCGCGATGCGGAAAGTTGTCAACCTGGGACGGATCGAAGGCGCGACGACTGCGCATGGTGAGGATGCGGTGCGTGGTATTGGGCAACGCTTCGCTGTATTGCTGGCGCAACTCCAGGCTTTCTTCTTCCAGGTAGTCGTCCATCGCTGCGTACTCGACCGGCTTGCCGTTGACCGTCAAGTGCTTGTTTTCATAGCTGATTTTATCACCCGGTACGCCAATGACCCGTTTGATGTAATCTTGGGTCATGTCTTTTGGATACTTAAACACCATGACGTCGCCGCGCTGGGGGTCGCCCACTTCGATGACTTTCTTGTTCAATACGGGCAGGCGTATGCCGTAGGAGAACTTGTTTACCAAGATCAGATCACCGATCAGCAAGGTCGGCACCATCGACGACGATGGAATCTTGAACGGCTCATACAGGAAGGAGCGCAAGACAAACACCAGGGCGATCACGGGAAAAAAGCTGCCCGAATACTCGACCCAGGTCGGCTGGCGCAGGATCGCCGCTTCGATGGCGGCACGGTTGCTGTTGTCGGCCTTGATGCCCTCGGCCGTCAGGCGGGCGTTACGGGCATCGAGCGCTTTGAGCGCCGCATCGGCGGCCACGCGGCGCTGGCGCGCCAGCACAAAACGGTCGACGCACCAGATCACCCCGGTGAAGACCATCAACACGAACAGGATCAGGGCGAAGTTGCCCAAAATGGTTTGCAGCGTCATTAGTCATCCACTTGTAAGATTGCCAGGAAAGCTTCTTGGGGGATCTCCACCGAGCCCACTTGTTTCATGCGTTTTTTGCCGGCTTTTTGTTTTTCCAGCAGTTTTTTCTTGCGGCTGACATCGCCGCCATAGCACTTGGCCAGCACGTTCTTGCGCAAGGCTTTGACGTTTTCGCGCGAAATCACGTTCACGCCGATGGCGGCCTGAATGGCGACGTCGAACATCTGGCGGGGAATCAGCTCGCGCATCTTGGCCGCCACCTGGCGGCCGCGGTACGTGGCGTTCGAGCGGTGCACGATGATGGCCAGCGCATCGACCTTTTCGCTGTTGATCAGCATGTCGACCTTGACGACGTCGGCGGCGCGGTTTTCCTTGAACTCGTAATCCATCGAGGCATAGCCACGCGAGGTCGACTTGAGCTTGTCGAAGAAGTCGAGAACGATTTCGGCCATCGGCATTTCGTAGACCAGCTTGACCTGGCGACCGTGGTAGCTCATGTCTTGCTGCACGCCGCGCTTGCCCACGCACAGCGTGATCACGGAACCGACATACTCTTGCGGCATGTACAGGTTGACGTTGACGATCGGTTCACGCACCTCGAGGATCTTGGTGGTCTCTGGCATCTTCGACGGATTGTCGACCTTGACGATGCTGCCGTCGCGCAGTTCCACCTCGTACACCACGGTGGGTGCGGTGGTGATCAAGTCCATGTCGAACTCGCGCTCGAGGCGTTCCTGCACGATTTCCATGTGCAGCAGGCCCAGGAAGCCGCAGCGGAAGCCAAAGCCCAGCGCCTGCGATACTTCCGGCTCGTACATCAGGGCGGCGTCGTTCAGCTTGAGCTTTTCCAGCGAATCGCGCAGGGCGTCGTACTGGTTCGCTTCGACCGGGAACAGGCCGGCGAACACTTGCGGCTGCACTTCCTTAAAACCAGGCAAAGGCGCCGGCGCCGGCTTGGCGGCGTGGGTGACGGTGTCGCCCACCTTGGCGGCCTTGAGTTCCTTGATACCGGCGATGACGAAGCCGACCTGACCAGCCGACAGTTGCGGCAGCGGCTGCGAACGCGGCGAAAACACGCCGACCGATTCGACCAGCTGGGTCGATTCTGACGCCATCAGGAGGATTTTTTCTTTTGGCTTGAGGGTGCCGTTGATGACCCGCACCAGCATTACCACGCCGACATAATTGTCGAACCAGGAATCGACGATCAGTGCCTGCAGCGGCGCCTCCGGATCGCCTTTCGGCGCCGGCACACGCTCGATCAGGCGCTCGAGCACGTCCTCGACGCCGAGGCCACTCTTGGCCGAGCATTGCACGGCATCGGTGGCATCGATGCCGATGACGTCTTCGATTTCCTTGATGGCGTTGGCCGGGTCGGCGTGCGGCAAGTCGATCTTGTTGAGGACCGGCACCACCTCGACACCGAGGTCGAGCGCGGTGTAGCAGTTCGCCACCGTCTGCGCTTCCACTCCTTGCGAGGCGTCAACCACCAGCAGCGCACCTTCGCAGGCCGACAGCGAACGCGACACTTCATAGCTGAAGTCGACGTGGCCGGGCGTGTCGATCAGGTTCAGGTTGTACACCACCCCGTCGCGCGCCTTGTAGTGCAGCGCGGCCGTCTGCGCCTTGATGGTGATGCCCCGTTCGCGTTCGAGATCCATCGAATCGAGTACCTGGGCTTCCATGTCGCGGTCGGACAGGCCGCCGCAAATTTGAATGATACGGTCGGCCAGGGTCGATTTGCCGTGGTCAATGTGGGCGATGATGGAGAAGTTACGTATGTTGTTCATTAACAAATTCAAAGACCAAGATGAGGAGGCGACGGCGCCAGGCGCAATTGCCGGAATCAGGCGACCCGCGGCGCAACGAAAAAAGCGCTCCGCGGGGCCGCGCCATGTGCATGGCCAATCCCGGACGAGCGCCCAATCAAGCGAAGAAGCTGCGAGAAAAGCTGCGAGGGAAGCTGCCAGCTCAGCGTTGTACGCGGCGCCAGCCTTTCCGACCCTCGCATTTTACCGGATTTCGGGGTAGAAAGCCCGGTTAATACCGCCGAGGCTGTGGCCAATATGTGCAATTAAGCAATCGAGGCCACTGCGACCGCGCAATTATGCGCGCTGGCGCATCGAATCAGGCGCGTGCAGCCAGCGGCTCACCGCTGCCTGGTCGAGGACATAGTGGCACAGGCGCAGCCCCGCACCCGGCGCGGCGCCATCACCGCCATACAGCACCGGCACCAGCTCGTCGAAGCGCGCCAGCAGGTCGGCGTCGCTGTCGATATCGATGACGGCCACGTCGAAGGGCTGGCCGGCCGGCGCCATTGCCTGCAGCGCCGCCAGCATGTCGTCACACAGGTGGCAGTAGCTGCGGCTGTAGAGGGTAAAGCGCGGCTGCCGCACCATCAGGAACGGGGACGAATGACCAGATACGCGGTCGTTGCGGCGCCTTGCGGATTGTCGCGCCGCACCAGCAGAGCCACCGGCTTTTTCGGATCGAGCTTGGCGACGAGTTCGTTAAATTGCCTGGCCTCTTTCACTTCGACATTATTGATTTGCAAAATCATGTCGCCGGCGCTGACGCCGGCCTGCGCCGCCGCGCCTTCGGCGGCGTCGACCAGCACGCCATCGATCTTCATGTCTTTTTTCTGCGCATCCGTCAAATTCGACACATGCAAACCAAGGGCATTGGCGACCGCCTCCGCTTTCGGCTTTTTCGGCACCGGCTTGGCGGCCGCCTTGTCTTCTTCCAGCAGCGCGATGGTGACGGGGATGTCAACCTGCTGGCCCTTGCGCCAGACTGTCACGCTGGCCTTGCTGCCAATGGTGCTGGCGCCCACCTGGCGCGGCAGATCGGCGCTTTTTTCGATGGCCGTGCCGTTAAATTTTAGAATGATGTCGCCGGTGCGGATGCCAGCCTTGTCGGCCGGACCGCCCGCTTCGACCAGCGACACTTCGGCGCCGCGCGCGCGGCCCATCCCCAGCGACTCGGCCACATCCTTGCTCACTTCGCCAATCTGCACGCCCAGACGGCCGCGCGCCACTTTGCCCGACTTGCGCAACTGGTCCGACACGCGGATCGCCTCGTCAATTGGTACGGCAAACGAGATGCCGTTGTAGCCGCCTGACAGGGTGGCGATCTGCGAATTGATGCCGACCACTTCGCCGCGCATATTGATCAGCGGCCCGCCCGAGTTGCCGGGATTGACGGCGACGTCGGACTGGATCAGGGGCAAATAGTCGCCGGTGTCGCGCGCCTTGGCCGAGATGATGCCGGCGGTGACGGAATTTTCCAGGTTAAAGGGCGAGCCGATGGCAATCACCCATTCGCCCACGCGGATTTTATTCGAGTCGCCGATCCGTAAAAACGGCATGTTGGCGCCGTCGACCTTGAGCACGGCGACGTCGGTGCGCTTGTCGGCACCCAGCACCTTGGCTTTGAGTTCGCGACGGTCGGTGAGGGTGACGATGACGTCGTCGGCACCTTCGACCACATGCGCATTGGTGAGGATCAGGCCGTCGGCAGAAATGACGAAGCCAGAGCCGATCCCGCGCTGGATTTCCTGCTCCGGCTGGGGCGCGCGGCGGCGCGGATTACGCGCACCGGGCGTGCCCTGCCCGCCCTGGCCAAAAAAGCGGCGCAGAAATTCCTGCATTTCTTCTTCGCCAGGCTGGCCCTGCCCCGCCTTGATTTTTTCGGTGGTGCGAATATTCACCACGGCCGGCCCCACCTTGTCGATCAGGTCGGTAAAGTCGGGCAATCCCGTGACCACCGGGGTGGCGACAGGGGCTGCTGCGGCAAACGCTGGCGCGGCCGGCGCCAGCGCCAGGGCGGCGCTCAATGCAGTCGAGAGCAAAGTGGAAATGATGGTGCGACGGGCAAGGTGGTCAGTGGTCATAGCATCCGTGAAATCGAGAAGAACATTGTTCAATGGTAAGGCAAAATTGCCTTATTGTCGCGCCTACACGGCGAACTGGCTGCCAGGATGCCGCCAGCCCCAACGCCCCCGGTTCAGCCGGCAGTCCATGCCATTCGTTGCACGAAGATCTGCGGCTGGCTGGCCAATGGCTCGACGTGCGGCACAAAGCGAAAGCCATGGCGCGCATACAGTGCCACCGCGCGATGGTTGTCGGGCGCCACTTCCAGGGTCAGTTCGAGGGCGCCCTGCTTCAAGCTGTGGGCCTTGATCGCAGCGATCAACTGGTCGGCCATGCGACCGCCGTCGGCGCCGGCGCCGCGCCGGTGGGGGCTGACCCACATGGCAATCAGGCCAAGGCGACCTGGACTGGTGGCAACGGCGGCTGCCATACCGACGGCCTGATCGTCGTCAAAGACCATAAAAAAAGTCGCAGCCCCGCTGCCGGCGGCGCGCACCAGCCAGGCGTCGTCGCTGCTGGCAAGCGCCTCGGCGTGCGAAACGCCAAACGCATGCGGCGACTCCAGCAATGCGGCCAGGCGCAATTGCCTGAGTGCGGGCCAGTCGGTGGCGACGGTGGGGCGCACCGTGATGACACCCCCGCTCATGAAGTCGTACTGACAACGCTGGCGGCGCCGTCAGCAGACAGACTGCTGCCGACCTGGGTGGACGGCGACACGCCAGGCTGCACGGCGGGCAAGGAGGCAGACTGTGAATTGCGCTGTGAGTCGAGCTGTGAATTGCGCTGTGAGTCGAGCTGTGAATTGCGCTGTGAATCGAGCGGTGAATTGAGCTGTGACCCGGCGGCCGCGCGCCGCTGCGGTACCGGCTCGCCGGCCAGTCGCGCAGCCAGTCGCGCGTTAAATCCCGGCGAAAACTCGGGCGCCTGCTGGCCGCGCAGCACATCGCCGATACGGTGGTAGGCCAGCCAGGCCAGTTCTCCGTCGGCCGAGCGCAGCGCTGCCGAGGCGAGTTCCAGATCACTCGTCGACAGTTCGCCATCGCTCAGGGCTGAGATGTGTTCGCGAATTTTTTTGTGTGCGTCCATCAGGATTTCCATCACGTCCAGGATCAATCGAACCATTGCCAATATGATAATTGCCAAGCTTGCATTTGCATTGTAATACTAGCGCCGCTTTTCTCCCGTCAACTCCAGATACGGCCGTAATTTTTCCGCGATCACTTCGCGTGCACGAAATATCCGGCTGCGCACCGTGCCGATGGGACAGGCCATGACTTCCGAGATTTCTTCGTAACTGAGCCCTTCGATTTCGCGCAGCACGATGGCAGTGCGCAATTCCAGCGGCAAGGCTTCCATGGCGGCATTGACGGTAAAAGCGATTTGCTTGCTGGCCATGATGGATTCCGGGGTGTTGATGTCGCGCAGACTGTCGGCGTCGTCAAAGCCTTCGGCGTGGTCAGTGTCCGATTCGGTCGAGGTGGGTGTGCGCCGCCCCTGGGTGACCAGGAAGTTTTTGGCCGTGTTGATGCCGATTCGGTAAAGCCAGGTATAAAATGCGGAATCACCGCGGAAGTGCCGCAGGGCCCGGTACGCTTTGATGAACGTTTCTTGAACAACATCTTCCGCCTCCGCTGAATCGTGCACGAGGCGCGTCACCAGCCGCAACAGCCGTCGCTGATACTTGGCGACAAGCAGGTTGAAAGCCTGCTGGTCACCGGCTTGCACGCGCTCCACCAGCAACTGATCACACTCGCGTTCTGTTGTCACTGCAACGGTCCCGTAGGTTGTGCCGGCGTTGTCTTCTTATGTATAAGAGTTCCCGCGCTGCAATAAGTTCAATGATTTTTATATTATTTTTCGGCCGACCTTGCCGCCACGGCGCGCAGCGCCATCGATAGCCGCCGAAACTGGCCCGGCGCCACGCTGTCGGGCAATATCAGCAGCGCCAGCACGCCGCCATCGGCAGTGCGCAGGCGCAACACCAGCAATTGCGGCCACAACGTCGATTGCGCCAGCAGCGTCACGGGCAGCCGGTTTGGCGGACCGGTCCCCTGTTGTACCGTCAGCACCAGCGCACCGGGTCCAAGTACGTCAAGCGTGCGCGCGGTTGGCCGCCGGCACGCGGCCAGCAGCACGCCAGCGCCGCCGGCCGTGCACAGCGCCGCCGTGAGCAGCGGCCAGTGCATGGGACCGAGCAGGCCGGTACCGGCGGCGATGCCAATGGCAAGACAGAGGCTGCCGTAAGCGGACATCAGCGCCCTGAGCAGGCGCGATGGGACGATCGGTACCGACACCGTGACAGGCATAGTCAAACCCCGCTTGAATGCGACGCCAACGTAGGGGGACGACAACTGAAAGGCATAGCCCGGTGTCGTCGCCATTAGCAAAATTAGACCGGCGCGGGCGCGGCCAGTTCAGCTGTGGAGGGTCGATTCGTGGACAATTTTTGTGGATTGTCAAACTGTCATGCCAGGTAAATGCCTGACCATGAACGACACAACGCCCGAGCGTCGGACGGTCGGGCGTTGCGGGGAGGCTGGCGTTGGCCGCCAGTTCAGGACGGCATGCGCCGCCGCACTAAGGTGCTTTGCCGAACACCAGCGTACCGTTGGTGCCGCCGAAGCCAAACGAGTTCTTGACGGCGTAATCGATCTTCATGTCGCGCGCCGTGTTGGCGCAGAAGTCGAGGTCGCAGGCAGGGTCCTGGTTGAAGATGTTGATGGTCGGCGGCGATACCTGGTGGTGCATCGCCATGACAGTAAACACCGCTTCGAGGCCGCCGGCGCCACCGAGCAGGTGGCCGGTCATCGACTTGGTCGAGTTGACCACCAACTTGTTGGCATGCTCGCCAAAGGTGCGTTTGATGCCCTGCACTTCGGCCAGGTCACCGAGCGGCGTCGAGGTGCCGTGCGCATTGACGTAATCGACCTGGTCACTGTTGATACCGGCATCGTTGAGCGCCGAGACCATGCAGCGACTGGCGCCCGAGCCATCTTCGACCGGCGAGGTCATGTGATAGGCGTCTGCGCTCATGCCAAAGCCGATCAGCTCGGCATAAATGCGCGCGCCCCGTGCTTTGGCATGCTCATACTCTTCCAGCACCATCACGCCGGCGCCTTCACCGAGCACAAAGCCATCGCGGTCGCGGTCCCACGGACGCGAGGCGGTGGCCGGATCGTCGTTGCGCGACGACAAAGCCTTGGCCGTCGCAAAGCCCCCCAGGCCCAGCGGCGAGACGGTCGATTCGGCGCCGCCAGCGATCATCACATCGGCGTCGCCGTAGCTGATCAGGCGGCCAGCTGCACCGATGCAATGCAAACCGGTGGTGCAGGCGGTGACAATGGCCAGATTCGGCCCACGCAGATTGAATTTGATCGACAGGTCGCCCGAGATCATGTTGATGATCGAGGCCGGCACGAAGAACGGCGAGATACGGCGCGGTCCCCGCTTGTCGTAATCCTGCTTCTGCTCTTCGATCATCGGCAGACCGCCGATGCCGGAGCCGACGATGACACCGATGCGGTCGCGGTTTTCGTCCGTCACTTCGATGGCCGAATCCTGCAGGGCCTGGATGCCCGCCGCCATGCCGTAATGGATGAAGGTATCCATATGGCGTGCTTCTTTGGCGGAAATGTAGTCCTCGATGTTAAAACCTTTGACTTCGCCCGCGAAACGGGTCGAAAACTGCTCGGCATCAAACCGGGTGATGTTGGCGATGCCGGATTTCCCGGCCAGCGCTGCGCTCCAGGTATCGGCAAGATTGTTGCCGATAGGGGAAACGCAGCCGAGGCCGGTAATGACGACACGACGATTTCGTGAACGGCTCAAGCGATTCTCCTGATGCTGACGACTTCTTAGGCGGCCTTGACGTGCGCGGTAGCGTAGTCGATGGCTTGTTTCACGGTGGTGATTTTTTCTGCCTGCTCATCCGGAATTTCCATTTCGAATTCGTCTTCCAGCGCCATCACCAGTTCGACCGTGTCGAGCGAATCAGCACCGAGGTCATCGACGAACGAGGAATCGATCTTGATGTCGGCTTCGGCAACACCCAGTTGCTCAGCGACGATTTTTTTAACGCGTTGTTCGATATCCGACATGTTATTGGCTCCAAATAGTTGTTACGGAAAGTGCGCGCATTTTATCAGGTTTGCGCGACGATAAATGATTTTCGGCGTGTGCCACCAACTCTGCCGAAACCACTGCTAAAAGATGAGAATTTCCTTCATCGGGGCGCGGCCTGCCTGCCAATTCTGCCCCAGTTCCGGTAAAACTGCATCAATTCATGTACATGCCACCGTTGACATGCATGGTGGTGCCAGTGATATAGGCTGCCTGCGGGCCGGCCAGGAAGGCCACCGCATAAGCGATATCGGTGGGACTGCCCAGCCGTGCCAGCGGGATCTGGCCCAGCAGGGCGGCATGCTGTTCGGCGCCGAGCGACTTGGTCATGTCGGTGTCGATGAAGCCGGGGGCGACGCTGTTGACGGTAATGTTGCGGCTGCCGATTTCACGCGCCAGCGCGCGCGTCATGCCTTCGACGCCAGCCTTGGCGGCCGCATAATTCATCTGGCCGGGATTGCCCGACGATGCCACCACCGACGTGATGTTGATGATGCGACCATGCCTGGCCTTCATCATGCCGCGCAACACGGCGCGCGACAGCCGCCCCACTGCCGACAGATTGGTGGCGATGACCTTGTCCCACTCCTCGTCCTTCATGCGCATTGCCAGCTGGTCCTGGGTGATGCCGGCATTGTTGACGAGGATAGACAGGCTGCCGAAACTGGCGGCGGTATCGGCCACCACCGCGCTGCACGCGGCCACATCGGTGACGTCGAGCACCACGCCCTTGCCGCCAAATTCACCGAGATACTCGCTGATGGCGGCGGCGCCGCTGTCGCTGGTGGCGGTGCCCACCACGATGGCGCCCTGGCGCGCCAGTTCGAGGGCGATGGCTTTGCCGATACCGCGCGAAGCGCCGGTGACGAGGGCGACCTGCTGGTCGAGATGTTTTGGATGGGTCATGCGAATCCTTTCAATAAATCGTGTTCCGGATAGTGCGCTGGCCGCCTCATGCCTGCAAGCTGGCAAGGACCCGTTCGAGGGCGGCCTGATCGACCAGCGCCTCGCCCGCCAGGCGCGCATCGATGCGCTTGGCCATGCCGATCAGCACTTTGCTGGGGGCGCTTTCGATCACCAGTTCGACGCCCTGCGTGGCCATCAGCTGCATCGATTCGACCCAGCGCACGGGACGCGCCGCCTGGCGCACCAGGGCGTCCTTGATGGCGTCCGGCTCGCGCACGATGGCGACATCGACGTTATTGACAAGCTCGATCACGGGCGCGCTGAAGGCGATGCCCTGCATGTAGTCCTTCAGGCGGTCGGAGGCCGGTTGCAGCAGCGACGAGTGGAACGGCGCCGACACCGCCAGCTTCATGGCGCGCTTGGCGCCCATTGCCTTGGCCAGTTCGCAGGCGCGCTCGACAGCGGCGCTATGGCCGGCGATGACGATCTGGGTGGGCTCGTTAAAATTGACCGGCTCGACCACCGCGCCCGGCTGTTCGCCAGCCGCCTGCGCACAGACGGCAGCAACGTCGGCAGCAGCAAGGCCGAGGATGACGGCCATGCCGCCCTGCCCCACCGGCACCGCATCCTGCATGGCGCCGGCGCGAAAACGCACCAGTGGCACCGCATCCTTGAAGGCGATCACGCCGGCGGCGACCAGCGCCGAGTATTCACCGAGGCTGTGGCCGGCGACCATGGCGGGCGCCGGGCCGCCGGCGGCGATCCAGGCGCGGTAAATGGCGACGGCGGCGGTGAGCATGACGGGCTGGGTATTGGTGGTGAGGTCGAGCTCTTCTTTCGGCCCCTCAGCGATCATGCGCTTGAGGTCGAAACCGAGGGCATCGGACGCTTCGGCCACGGTGTGGTCGACCACGGCATTGCCGGCAAAGCCGTTGAGCATGCCGACCGCTTGCGCGCCCTGGCCAGGGAACAGGAAAGCAAATTTTGTCATGGAAACGCTGCGCTCCAGAAAAGGTAAGGGGGTCGGCCCGCCCGCAGGCGGGCCACGATCAACTACATGCGCACCAGCACGGCGCCCCAGGTAAAGCCACCGCCAACGCCTTCCATCAACACGTTGTGACCCGGCTGAATGCGGCCATCGCGCACGGCGGTGTCGAGGGCCAGCGGGATCGAGGCGGCCGAGGTGTTGCCGTGCTCGTCGACCGTCACCACCATCTTGCTTTCAGGCAGCTTGAGCTTGCGCGCGGTCGACTTCATGATGCGGATATTCGCCTGGTGCGGCACCAGCCAGTCCAGTTGCGAGGGCGCCATGTCGGCGTGTTCGAGCACCTCGGTGGCGACCTGTTCGAGCACCGACACGGCCAGCTTGTAGACCGCCGGTCCGTCCATGTACAGAAAACCGCTGCCGGCGATGGCGCCGTTGGCCAGCGTGCCCGGCACCGAGAGGATGTTGGCGTGGCTGCCATCGGCGTGCAGCTTGCAGGCCAGTACACCTGGTTCTTTGGCGGCGGTCATGACGATGGCGCCGGCGCCGTCGCCGAACAGCACGCAGGTGCTGCGGTCATTGAAATCGAGAATGCGCGAAAACACTTCGGCACCGATTACCAGCACGTTCTTGTTCGAGCCTGCCTTGATGAACGCGTCAGCGACCGACATGGCGTACACAAAACCGCTGCACACCGCCTGCACATCGAAGGCGGCACTGCCGTTGGCCATGCCCAGCTTGCGCTGGACGACGCAGGCGGTGCTGGGAAAGCTGCCGTAAAAATCGGGGGTCGAACTGGCGACGATGACGAGGTCGATATCAGCGGCACGCAAGCCCGCCATCTCGAGCGCGCCGCGCGCCGCGTGCACCGCCAGGTCGGACGACAGTTCGTCGGCCGCAGCGTAATGGCGCGCCTTGATGCCGCTGCGCGAGACGATCCATTCGTCAGAGGTTTCGATGCCCTGCGCGGCCAGCTGCTCGGTCAGGTCCTGGTTCGTCACGCGCCGCTGTGGCAAATAGCTGCCGGTGCCGATAATCTTGCTATACAAAGTCATGTGCTGGCCATTCGTGGTGATTTAGAGGGGGACGTCGGGCGCGCTGGGTGCCAGCGCCCGGTCGGGCGCGCTGGGCATCAATTCGGCAATCATGCTCGAGAGCTGTTCCTGGACATTATAGGCAGCCGCGTCGTAGGCGCGTTTGAGTGCCCACTCGAACGAATAGGCATCGGCGCCGCCGTGGCTCTTGAACACCAGCCCGCGCAATCCGAGCAGGCTGGCGCCGTTGTAGCGCGAAGGATTGAAGCGGTCGCCGATGCGCTTCAAGGCGCTGTTGGCGATCAGCGCGCCGAGCATGGTGATGGGGTTGCGCTTGAATTCGGTCGTCAGCACGTCTTTCATGAAGCGGCCCAGACCTTCAGCCGCTTTCAGGGTGACGTTGCCGACAAAGCCGTCGCAGACGACGACATTGGTGGTGCCCTTGAAGATATCGTTGCCTTCGACGTTGCCGTAAAAATTGAGCAAACCGCGCGCATGGTCGGCCTTGAGCAATTCGGCAGTGGCCTTGACCACTTCGTTGCCCTTGATATCTTCGGTGCCGACATTGAGCAGGCCAATGGTGGGCCGCGCCACTTTTTCCATCGCGGAAAACAGCACGGAGCCCATCACGGCGAACTGGTGCAAGTGCTCCGGTTCGCAATCGACATTCGCGCCCAGGTCGAGCATATAGGTTGGGCCGTTGTTCTGGTTCGGCAGGATCGAGCAGATCGCCGGCCGGTCGACCCCGGGCATGGTCTTGAGCACGTAGCGCGAAATGGCCATCAGCGCGCCCGTGTTGCCAGCAGACACAGCCGCGTGGGCGCGGCCCGCCTTGACCATCTCGATCGCCACCCGCATCGACGAATCCTTCTTGCGGCGCAAGGCCACTTCGATGGGGTCGTCCATCGCCACCACCTCGGTGGCGGTTTCGATGATCAGGCGCGGATCGGTATCGGCTTTGGCGCGTTTGAGCTCGGCGCGAATATCAGCGTCCAGTCCCACCAGGATCAGGGTGGCGTCAGGATGCTGACGCAGAAAGGACACGGCAGCGGGAATGGTCACGGCGCAACCGTGGTCGCCGCCCATGCAGTCGATCGATAGAGTTATTGTCATTTAGTAGGAGCAAACCGCGACGTAAAGACCAGGCGACCAGGCGGCAAGATGCGCTCGGTGGACAGGCGCCAGCCAGAGTCAGCGTGAATCAAAATGACGGTGCGTGCGGAAACGCAGCCAGGGCAAAGAAAAAGCGGCGCCACGCACACAACATACGTCGCACCGCTTTTGAGCGCCTCAGACTTGGACGTCGATTACTCGTCGTTTTTGGTCTTGAGGACTTTACGGCCACGGTAAAAACCGTTCGGGCTGATGTGGTGACGCAGGTGCGTCTCGCCCGTGGTTGGCTCGATGCCCAACTGTGGCGCGACCAGGAAGTCGTGCGAGCGGTGCATACCGCGCTTCGAAGGGGATTTCTTGTTCTGCTGGACTGCCATGATAACTCCTAATACATAAGTTCTAAAATTCTAACACATTCGATCAGCAAAAACTTGCAAATCGAGTATCCCAGCGGCAAATAAATTTCTTTACCGACATGTTAACGCTTGTCCTACATTTTGCTACAACTGCTCAATACTCGATTGCTACACGCGTTTGCCACGTTCTTGCTGCTGTCACGGCCGGGCTGTACCCAGCAGTGACAGTCCAATTCTTTACTGCTGATTCGGTGTATCGGTTTTAATATCCTTGAGGCCGGCGAATGGCGACGGCTTGTCGGCATTCAGCGCGTCCAGCAATTTCGTGTCCGGACAGACATCGTGCTTCGGCACCTGCGGCAGCGCCAGCAAGGCCTCGTCTTCAATCAGGTCGCCAATATCGCAGGTGCGGCTGCCGACGATGACGTCGATGCTTTCGTCATCGAGCATGTCCTCGATCTCGTCCGCCTGATCGTCGTCCTTGCCCAGCACCAGCATGGTCGAAGCCTCGAACGCAAACACATACGGATTGAGGCAGCGCTGGCACACCAGCTGCACGCTGCCGGCGACGGCGACGGTCAAGGCGGCGTGACCATGGCTGATGGTCGAACCATCGACCGACCAGGACAACTCGCCACTATCGTCGGCGCAATCCTTGCTCAACCGGGCCATGCGGGCGACCGGCATCGTGCCGTCGCGGTGGCCATTGCTTCGACCAAATTCAAAGGCGTCGATGACAAGAGCGCTCATATGAGAAAATTTCCCCGGAAAACCAGCGATGATAGCAGGGTTTTGTGGAGCTCGTCAAAGACTTGAACCGATTATTTATACGGAATAACGCCATGTGCCCGCAGTTTCTAAGCTTGCACAGCTTGCCCGCAATGCCTTGCTTAGGCTACCCTGCGCGCAGACCATTTTTTCGATCACGCCTGATGAAGTTCGCCATGATACCAAGTAATCGACTAAATACCAGCACTGCGCCGCTGATTCTCGCTTCGGGCTCGCCCTACCGTCACCAATTGCTCTCTCGCTTGCAACTGCCGTTCGAGACCATCAGCCCCGACATCGACGAAACCGCCGTGCCCGGCGAAGCGCCGCCGCAGACGGCGCTGCGGCTGGCGCGCGCCAAGGCGCAGGCGGTGGCGATGCAGCACCCGGCGGCGCTGGTGATCGGTTCCGACCAGGTCGCCACCCTGGATGGCGTCCAGATCGGCAAACCGGGCACGCACGCCAACGCCCTGGCCCAGCTGCAACTGATGCGCGGACGCGAAGTGGTCTTTCACACCGCGCTGTGTTTATGGGATGGCCGGCGTTTCGACCCCACCCTTGCTGTGCAGCTGGAAAACATCCAGACCGTGGTGCGCTTTCGCGACTTGGCGGACGCCGAACTGGACGCCTACCTGCGCATCGAGCAACCCTATGATTGCGCCGGCAGCGCCAAAAACGAAGGCCTCGGCATTGCCCTGCTCGAGCGCATCGACAGCAGCGACCCCACCGCCCTCACCGGCTTGCCCATGATCGCCCTGACCGGCATGCTGCGGCGCGCCGGCGTACGCCTGTTCGGCCTGTAAGGCACTCAGATCTTGCCCAGCTGGCGGTCGATCGCCTGGCGCGCCGCCGCGCTGCGCTCGCTGTAGCGATCGGTCAGGTAATCGCTGCGCCCGCGCAACAGCAAGGTGAACTTGTATAACTCCTCCATCACGTCGACCACGCGGTCGTAGTATGCCGACGGCTTCATGCGACCGGCCTCGTCGAACTCCTGGTAAGCCTTCGGCACCGACGACTGATTGGGAATGGTCACCATGCGCATCCAGCGTCCCAGCAGGCGCAGGGTATTGACGACATTGAACGATTGCGAGCCGCCGCACACTTGCATCACTGCCAGCGTGCGGCCCTGGCTGGGGCGCACCGCGCCCTGCTCGAGGGGAATCCAGTCGATCTGGTTTTTCATCACCGCCGTGACGGTGCCGTGCCGCTCGGGGCTGCACCAGACCTGGCCTTCCGACCACAGGCACAATGCGCGCAGCTCGACCACTTTGGGATGGTCGTCGGCAACGCTGCCTGCCATCGGCAATGCGAGCGGATCGAACATCTTCACCTCGGCGCCGAACTGCTCCAGAATACGCGCCGCCTCTTCCGTGAGAAAGCGGCTGAACGAACGTTCACGCAGCGAGCCGTACAACAGCAAGATGCGCGGCGGGTGGGTCAAGTCACCCAGCGGGGCCAACTTGTCAAGCACGGGCCTGTCGAACTGCGCCGGGCGAATATTTGGCAGGTTGGCGATCTTATCCATGTGGTACGCGCTGTCCCTGTTCGTCGATGACGCGCTCGCCGTCTTCTTTGCTAAACGCCCCGTGCTGCGGGGCCGGCAACAGGTCGAGCACCAGTTCGGACGGCCGGCACAGGCGCACCTGGCCATCGACCACCACCAGTGGACGATTGATCAGGACCGGATGGGCCAGCATGGCGTCGATCAACTGGGCGTCGCTGGTCGCAGGATCGGCCAGCTGCAGGGCCGCATACACGGCTTCCTTGTGGCGCACGACATCGCGCACCGCCAGACCCGACCTGGCGATCAGCCCGGTCAGCGTGGCACGGTCGGGCGGCGTTGCCAGATAGTCGATGATGACGGGTTCGATATCGGCATGACGGATCATGGCCAGCGTGTTGCGCGAGGTGCCGCAAGCGGGATTGTGATAAATGGTGACAACCATCATGTTCTCCTTCAGGAAAGGCGCACGGCCAGTGCCGCCAGTGTCAATAACAGCACCGGCAAGGTCAGGACGATACCGATGCGAAAGTAGTAAGCCCAGGATATCTTGATATCCTTGCTGGCCAGCACATGCAGCCACAGCAGCGTGGCCAGGCTGCCAATCGGGGTCATCTTGGGACCCAGGTCGCTGCCAATGATGTTGGCATAGATCATCGCCTCACGCACCACCCCGTGCGCGGTGCTGTCGTCGATGGACAAGGCGCCCATCAGCACGGTGGGCATATTGTTCATGACGGCCGACAGCAGCGCCGTGAGCAGGCCGGTACCCAGCGCGGCGCCCCATACGCCGTAGCTTGCGCAGGCATTGAGCGCTGCCGTCAGGTAACTGGTCAAGCCGGCGTTGCGCAAGCCGTAGACGACCAGGTACATGCCCAGCGAGAAGATCACCACCTGCCAGGGCGCGGCGCCCAGCACGGCGCGGGTGGCGATGCGCTGCCCACGTGCCGCCACCAGCAGCAGCACGGCAGCGCCGACGGCCGCCGTTGCACTGATTGGCACCCCGCGCCCCTCCAGCCAGAAAAAACCCACCAGCAGCATGGCGAGCACCCACCAGCCCGTCACGAAAGTGGCGCGGTCATGGATGGCCTGGCCGGGCGCGCGCAACTGGGCGACGTCGTAGTTGCCAGGAATGTCTTTGCGGAATACCCACATCAGCATGCCCAGGGTGGCCGCTACCGAGACCAGGTTGACGGGCGCCATGACGGCGGCGTAGCGGCCAAAGCCGATGTTGAAATAGTCGGCCGAGACGATATTGACGAGGTTTGATACCACCAGCGGCAGGCTGGCGGTATCGGCAATGAAGCCGGCCGCCATCACAAAGGCCAGCGTGGCCCTGGCGGAAAAGCGCAGCGCGCGCAGCATGGCGATGACGATGGGGGTGAGAATCAGGGCGGCGCCATCGTTGGCGAACAGCGCAGCGACCGCAGCACCGAGCAACACCAGCAGCACGAACAGGCGCCGGCCATTGCCGCGCCCCCAGCGCGCCACGTGCAGCGCCGCCCATTCAAACGAGCCAGCCTTGTCCAGCAACAGGCTGATGATGATGACGGCGACGAAGGTGCCGGTGGCATTCCAGACGATGTGCCAGACCACCGGAATATCACTGGTGTGGATCACCCCGGCGAGCAGGGCGACGACGGCGCCGCCAGCGGCACTCCAGCCGATGCCCAGTCCGTGTGGTTGCCAGATGACGAGGACCAGGGTGGCGAGAAAAATCAGGAAAGCGATGAGCACGGAAAACCTTGGGATAAGTGAAAGTGACGACGATCGATGAGGCACCCATGGGACTGGCGCCGCAGCGTGCCGGTCCCATTGACCCCTCGCAGAACGGCATGAAAACGGCCAGCAAAATCAGCCCGGCAGCGCGCCGATCCGGTTGAGCTCAACTTGCAGCGCCGCCCTGTCTCCCGCCAGCTGCGCCAGCGGCAACGCCAAAAACGCCTCGATGCGCGCGCGCAAAATTCGGTAAGTGCGCTCGAAGGCCGCCGTGATGTGCTCGTCCGTCCCCACCACATGACCGGGATCGTCGACACCCCAATGGCTGCGCAGCACCGGCCCCAGATACGCGGGACAGGTTTCGCCCGCCGCGCTGCCACACACGGTGACGACCATATCGGGCGTGACGGGCAAGGCGTCCCACGACTTGCTGTAATAACCCTCGGTGGAAATGCCTTTGCCGTGCAGCAGTGCCAGCGCCCGTGGATGGAGCTTGCCGGCCGGCTGGCTGCCGGCGCTGATTGCTTTCCAGTCCGCCGGCGCCAGATGGTTAAAGGTCGCTTCGGCAATCAGCGAGCGGCACGAATTGCCCGTACAAAGAAAAAGAATATGCATCAAAGAACTTTCAGTGAAGTAATCAAACCAGCGGACCGGCATCGACGCCGCACGCTGGCTGTTGCGGCATGCAAGATTGGCCGCCGCAACAGTTTTCATTGAGATAAGCAATCAAGCCATTCATGCGCGTGAAGCTGGCGGCATAAATGACAAAACGACTTTCCTGGCGCGCCGTGATCAGGCCAGCATGGCTGAGCTCCTTGAGGTGAAACGACAATGATGAGGGGGCAATGCTCAATTGCTCGCCAATCTTGCTGGCCGCCAGACCAGATGGCCCCAGGGTGACCAGCAGGCGAAAAATCGCCAGCCGTGATTCCTGCGCCAGGGCGGATAGCGCAATGAGCGCGTCGGGGGTGTGCATGGGCGTCTCCATTAGTTCGATGATTCTATCATCATTGAATTATCGAATCAATACCCAGCAGGCTGACCCGCTCGCCTTTGCAATCGAACAAACGGCGGCCATTCGGTATACTGCGGCTCACCACCCCACTTCGACTGCACCCATGTCCGGCACCCTGTTCTTGATTCCCAACACCCTTGGCCCCACCGATGCCCATCCCGGCGCCCTCAATCACGTGATACCCGGTCAGGTACAGGCGCTGACGGCGGGCCTCGATTATTTTGTCGCGGAGAATGCCAAGACCGCGCGGGCGTTTCTAAAACTGGTGGCGATCGACCATCCGCTGGCGAGGTCCCTGCAAGAAATCGAGATTGCCGAATTGAACGTGAACACCCCACCAGCCGCCCTCGCCGGCCTGCTCGCTCCCCTGCTGGCTGGCCGCGATTGTGGCCTGGTGTCGGAAGCGGGGGTACCGGCGGTCGCCGATCCGGGCGCCGACCTGGTGCGCCTGGCACACCAGCATGGCGTCAGCGTGCGTCCGCTGGTGGGACCGTCGTCACTGCTGCTGGCGGTGATGGCGAGCGGCTTGAACGGCCAAAGTTTTGCCTTTAATGGCTACCTGCCCACCGATGCAGCCCAGCGCCGGGCCCGCATCAAGGAACTCGAGCAGCGCTCCGCCAAGGAGCGTCAAACCCAGCTTTTCATTGAAACGCCCTACCGCAATGGCGCCATGCTGGAAGCCTTGATTGCCAATTGCAATGATTCAACCTTGATCTGTGTCGCCACCGACATCACTTTGGTGACGGAATCGATACAGACAATGAATGGCGCGGCGTGGAAGCGCCATGTAAGCGCTGGCAAAACTCCCGATTTTCATAAAAAACCGACGGTGTTTTTGCTTTTATCCGCGTAGGAAACGCGGAAAATACACAAGTTCGCCGAATAAACCAAATTAACTTGCCTTAAAGAATCGATCTGTCGACAATAAACGGTTGCGAAAGTAGGTTACAACGAGCTCCCGGCTCGCCCGTCGGGCTGTCGGGAGCATGGCCGTTGATGGCAGCAGGCTTTGGGAACAAGAGTGAGATGGATTCGTTACTGAAACACATGGTAGACATCACCGGGCATCGCGATCACGCTATGCTCGATGTTGCCGTTATATCCGCAGTGCATGAATTGTCAGCCGCCAAGCAGACGCGGGTCTTGAGCCAGGTGGAGGGGGCCAATGGCCCCATGATCCGCCAGCGCGCCTGCATCGCCGGCAGCAGCGCCACCCCCTCGACCACCAGTCCCGGCGACGTCCCGCTCGAACAGATTGCCGCCCTCGCCGCCTGCCTGGCCAGCCACGGCGCCAGCGCCAGCGCCACTACCGACGAGGGTGACAGCGTGTTGTGGATGCCGATCTGGATCGGTGAGAAAGCCGAAACCATCCTGGAAATCGTGCGCAGCGACCAGTTCGCCGCCGACATGGTGCCGATGGTGGTGGGCATCGTCGGGGTGTACCGCAATTTTCAGAATCTGCTCGACTACAGCGAACGCGATTCCCTGACGGGCTTACTCAACCGCAAGACCTTCGATGGCCAGTTGAGCCGCATGTTGCAAGGTGGCGGCGCCGAAGCCCTGCATGCCCCCACCGCCGAAGAACGGGCCAGCGAAGCGGGCCAGTGGCTGGTGGTGGCCGATATCGATTTCTTCAAGTCGGTCAATGACCGCTTCGGCCACGTCTATGGCGACGAGGTGCTGATCCTGGTGGCGAACATGCTGGTGTCGTCGTTCCGCGCCGACGACCGCGTGTTCCGCTTCGGCGGCGAAGAATTCGTCATCCTGCTGCGCTCGGCAACGAGCGAACAGGCGCATGCGATCATCGAGCGTTTCCGCACCAATGTGGCGGCCCATGTGTTTCCGCAGGTGGGCAGCGTCACCGTCAGCCTGGGCTATGTGCGGGTGCGGCCGGGCGATTCGCCGGTGGCCTCGCTGGGCCACGCCGACCAGGCGCTGTACCACGCCAAGACCCACGGTCGCAATCGCACCTGCCATTACGACGACATCATCGCCACCGGTGAACTGCAGTTGCCGGCGTCAAACGATACCGCCGAGTTTTTCTAGAGGCGGCGTCGAATGTGCCATGCCTGCCTCCCAAGCGGAGCAGGCGGGCGATGAAGAACCTGGGTGGGCAGGTGCTTAATGCACTTCCTGGGCCAGCACATTAAGCCACTCGAAAGCGGCCATCTCGATTTCCCGCAGCTGCTTGACGCTCATGTCAATGCGCCGCAGGGCCGCTGCCAGCGGCTTGCCCGATTTCGCTTTTTCCACCAGCTCGATCACCTTGAGCATGTCGCCATACTCGCCTTCGCGTTCGAGCAAGGCGGCGCGGACGTCGTCGGCGACGTCGACGGTGTCGAGAATGGCATGCAGGGGCAGCGAAAACAGGGCGTCGGTGAGCGACAGGATGCCGACCGTAAAGGCAGTATCGGCGGCTGCGCGCTGGCCCGGGTGGAGTTTCAAACTCATCAGTTCGAGCAGCTTGCCGCGCGCCGTCGCCATTTGTAGCAGGGGCAGATTCATCTCGACCTTGGCGCCGGGCGCCGCGTACAGCAGGATTTGCAGCCAGCGCTGCAACTGCTGGCGTCCCAGCGAAGCGAGGGCCTGGCCAACGGTGTCGATGCGATCGCCGCCGCCGGCCGCTGCCGTATTGACCAGGCGCAGCAGATTGAGGCTGATCAGGGCGTCGCGCTTGACCGCCACTTCAATGGTCACATTATCGGCGTCGGAGTCGATCAGTTTGAGCAACTGCAGGATCGCCATCTCGCTCGGCGCAATGGTGCGGCCACTCATGATGGTGGGGCGGGCAAAATAATATCCCTGGAAATATTCGAAGCCCAGCGCCAGGCAACTGCGGAATTCTTCCAGCGTCTCGACCTTTTCGGCCAGCAGGGTCTTGCCCAGCAAATGCAGCGACGCCGTCAGGCCAGGCAGGCGCCGCGGCTCGACCGCATTGATGTCGACCTTGATGACATCGACCAGCGCCACCAGCGCCAGAAAATCGTCCGATTCAGCGACGATGTCGTCCAGGGCAAATTTGAAACCGAGGGCGCGCAATTGCTCGATGCGGGCGATCAGCGCTGGCGATGCCTTGACGGTCTCGAGAATTTCAAGAATCACCTTGTCGGGCGGCAGGAAGCGCACGTAGTCGCTCATCAGCGCTGCCTCGCTGACGTTGACGAACGCCAGTTGGGCTCCGACCACATGCTCCATGCCAAGTTGCGACGCGTGGGAGATGACGGCGGCAGTGGCGGCTTCGTCATCGGTGACATTCGCTTCGGTTGCGCCCGCCGTGCGGAACAACAGTTCGAATGCCACCAGATGCTGGTCGCGCCCCAAAATTGGCTGGCGCGCGAGGAAAAACTCATCGAAAGGCAAGGACATCTGGATTTTATCTACATCATTGAGCACGGAGCACCCCCTGTATCGGGCACGCTGATCATGCCGGCAAACTTGAACCGGTGAGCGGCGCTCCAGGAAAGCAGCGCTTTCCAGGGCTCGACTATACTATAAATCCACGACTTGTTTATATTTCAACATCCAGGACGACTGCCGCCGGCCCTTATGGCCGGCGTGAACCGGGGGTCTTGGGACCGCTGGGGCGGGCGCTGGCCGACTGCCCCAGCCGGGTGACCGGACGGCCGCTGCTGGTCTGCCCCGGTTGGGCGACGGGGCGGCCGCTGGTCTTGGCGGCTGCTTTCGGGCCGGCTTTTGCAGCGGGCTTGGCACCGCCTGGGCGCCCCAGCGGCCCCACGGCGCCGGCCGCACCGGGCGTGCCGGCCGGTGCCTGGCCTGGCAGGCGCAAACTGCCCGTGCCCGACAGCGGGCTGGCGCGCCGCGCATTGCCAACTGGAATACGGACGACGCCACCAGCGCTGGGCCGTGCTGCACTGGCCCCCGTCAGCGGTATGCCCGACTCGATCAGGTAGGTGGCGTCGGCGTCCTTGCCCAGCACCTCAAGCAGGTAGGGCATCACCTGGCGCAGGATCGGCTCGAGCGTGTACGGCGGATTGACGATGAACATGCCGCTGGTGTGCAAACCAAAACCGTCCGGGCCCGGGGTCGACACGGTCAGGCTGACGTTGAGCCAGTCCTTGCCGCCCAGCCGCTTGAGCTTGTCGGAAAAGGAGCGCGATTCCATGCGCTGCAGCACCGGGTACCAGATCGCGTAAGTGCCAGTGGGAAAACGCCCGAGCGCTTCATCGACGGCATCGCGCACCTTGCGGTAGTCCTGTTTGTCTTCATACGGAGGATCGATCAGCACCAGAGCGCGCCGCGATGGTGGCGGCAGCAAGGTCTTGAGGGCGTGAAAGCCATCGCCGCGATCAACCAGCACGCGCTTGCCGCGGCCAACGGGCAGCTGGCCCTGGGCGGCAGCGTGTTCGGCCACCTTGCGGAAATTGTCGGCGAGAATCTTGGCGTCGGCAGGGTGCAACTCAAACAGGCGCAACCGGTCTTGATCGCGCATGAGCTTGTCGGCGACATAAGGCGAACCTGGGTAGTAACGCATTTTGCCGCTGGGATTGAGACCCTTGACCAGGTTGACGTACTCGGCCAACGGTGCCGGCAAGTCGCTGCGTTCCCACAGGGGGGCGATGCCGGTCTCGTATTCGGCATTTTTCGATGCGTAGCCGCTGTCGAGGGCGTACACCCCGGCGCCCGAGTGGGTGTCGATATAAGTGTAGGCGGTGTCCTTCTGATTCATGTATTCGTGCAGTTGGGTCTGCACAAAATGTTTCAGAACGTCGGCGTGATTACCCGCGTGGAAGGCGTGGCGGTAGCTAAGCATGGTGTTTCCAGTCAGTGGATCGAACGGCAGGCCAGACGTCCCCGGCGACTGCGGGAGCGCACATGGCGGCGCGAATATTTCCGCCATTATCCACTACAAAGCACACACAAAGCATAAACGGGGTCGAATCCTGCGATTCGACCCCGCTCTCAGAGACTTACTTCAGAGTAACTCAGGCAACTTTTTTCTCGTCGAAGAACTGTTCGTCTTCCGTCGAACCGTGCAGGGCCGTGGTCGAACTCTGGCCCTGCTGGATGGTCTGGGTGACGGCATCGAAGTAACTGGTACCGACTTCGCGCTGGTGCTTGACGGCGGTAAAACCTTTGTCGGCGGCGGCAAATTCGGCTTCCTGCATTTCGACGAAGGCCGTCATATTGCGGCGCGCGTAGCCGTGTGCCAGATTGAACATCGAGTAATTGAGCGAATGGAAGCCGGCCAGGGTAATGAACTGGAACTTGTAACCCATCGCGCCCAGCTCGACCTGGAACTTGGCGATGGTGGCGTCGTCGAGGTTTTTCTTCCAGTTGAACGAAGGCGAACAGTTATACGCCAGCATTTTGCCGGGGAACTTGGCGTGCACGGCATCGGCAAACGCCTTGGCGAATTCGAGGTCGGGCTTGCCTGTCTCGCACCAGACCAGGTCGGCGTACGGGCAATATGCCAGGGCGCGGGCGATCGACTGTTCGAGGCCATTGCGGACGCGGTAAAAACCTTCGATGGTGCGCTCACCCGTGCAGAATTGTTTATCGATGGGATCGACGTCGGAGGTCAGCAAGTCGGCCGCTTCCGCATCGGTACGGGCGATCACCAGGGTGCTGGTGCCCATGACGTCGGCGGCGAGGCGGGCGGCAGTCAGTTTTTCGATGAATTCGCGGGTCGGCACCAGCACCTTGCCACCCATGTGGCCGCATTTTTTCACCGAAGCGAGCTGATCTTCGAAGTGGACGCCGGCGGCGCCCGCATCAATCATCGACTTCATCAGTTCATAGGCGTTGAGCACACCACCAAAGCCCGCTTCGGCGTCGGCAATGATGGGAGCGAAATAATCGATATCGTCCTTGCCTTCGGACCACTGGATCTGGTCGGCGCGCTGGAACGTGTTGTTGATGCGCTTGACCACCATCGGCACCGAGTTGGCGGGGTACAGCGACTGGTCGGGATACATTTCGCCGGCCAGGTTGGCATCGCCGGCAACTTGCCAGCCCGACAGATAGATCGCCTTCAAGCCAGCCTTCACCTGTTGCATGGCCTGGTTGCCCGTCAGCGCGCCGAGGGTGGCGACGAACGGTTCGGTTTCAAGCAGATCCCACATTTTTTCGGCGCCGCGCTGGGCGATGGTGTGCTCGATCTTCAGGGAGCCGCGCAGACGCACGACGTCCTCGGCGGTGTACGAGCGGGTGACGCCGTTCCAGCGCGGGTTGCTGTCCCAGTCATGCTGGAGGGCCGAAATTTGCTGTTCACGAGTTGCCATGGTGTTCTCCTGAGTAGGGTAAAAAATGCGTTAAAAATGCGATCAACGTGCTGCTTCCTTGGATCTATCATAGCCCGGATGGCGCAGCGCAGCACACTCTTATATAAGACATATAACCAAATTTTTTATCAATAAATTCAATCACTTAGTTTTTCTTTTTCGGAATGCGAAATCATTTTCCTTGTCGTGAGACGGATGGGTGAGTGGCGCGCCATCTCAATTTCACGATGCGAAATGCGATTATCGTCTGGTGAAAAGCCGCCCCAAGCGCGATCCATGGTCGGGGTATTTGCCGTTTTAAGTGTTGACTATCAGCAATATTCGGCGAGGCCCGACGGCAGCCGTAAAAAAACCCGCACGGCCTGACGGCGGTGCGGGTTGCCAGCGGCTGAGCTGCCCTTATGCTTTATCGAGCTGCGGCCGGGCTTCCTCGAACACCAGCGCGCCATGGCTGACGCGCACGGGGATGGTGTCCTTGGCGCCGAACTTGCCCGACAAAATCAGCTTGGACAGGGGATTTTCGATCTGCTGCTGAATCGCCCGCTTCAATGGCCGCGCGCCATACACCGGATCGTAGCCGGCCTCGGCGATTTTTTGCAGCGCTTCGTCGGAGACGTCGAGCGCCATGTCCATCTTGGCCAGGCGCTCTTCCAGCTGGCGCAGCTGGATTTTGGCGATGGCGCCGATGTTTTTTTCGTCGAGCGCGTGAAACACCACGATTTCATCGATGCGGTTAATGAACTCGGGCCGGAAATGGCTGCGCACTTCCGCCATCACCGCCAGTTTGACGACGCCCGGATCGTCACTGTCCATCGACTGGATCTTGTGCGAACCGAGGTTGGACGTCATGACGATCACGGTGTTTTTAAAATCGACCGTGCGGCCCTGGCCGTCCGTCATGCGGCCGTCGTCGAGCACCTGCAGCAGCACGTTGAAGACGTCCGGATGGGCCTTTTCGATTTCATCGAGCAGGATCACGCTGTACGGCCGGCGGCGCACCGCTTCGGTCAGATAGCCGCCCTCGTCGTAGCCGACGTAGCCGGGCGGCGCGCCGATCAGGCGGGCCACCGAGTGCTTCTCCATGAATTCACTCATGTCGATGCGGATCATCGATTCTTCGGTATCGAACAGGAAGGTGGCAAGCGCCTTGCACAGCTCCGTTTTACCGACCCCGGTGGGGCCAAGGAACATGAAGGAGCCATACGGCCGGTTCGGGTCGGACAGCCCGGCGCGCGAGCGGCGGATGGCGTCGGCCACCGCGTGGATCGCTTCGTCCTGGCCGATCACCCGCTCATGCAGCTTGTCTTCGATGTGCAGCAGCTTGTCACGCTCCCCCTGCATCATGCGCGAGACCGGAATGCCGGTGGCGCGCGAGACCACCTCGGCGATTTCCTCCGCCCCCACCTGGGTGCGCAGCAGCTTGGGACGGGCGCCAGCCTGCTCGCGCGTGGCCACCAGCTCGGCGTCCTTCAGTTGCGCTTCCAGTGCCGGCAGGCGGCCGTACTGCAGCTCGGACATGCGGGCATAATCGCTGCGGCGCTTCGCTTCATCCATCTGCAGGCGCACCGCTTCGATTTCTTCCTTGATGTGGGTGGTCCCCTGCACCATGGCTTTTTCAGCCTTGAGGATTTCTTCGAAGTCGTTGTACTCGCGCTCAAGCCGGGCGATTTCTTCATCGATCAGGCCCAGACGGCGCAGCGACGCTTCGTCCTTTTCCCTGCGCACCGCTTCCTTCTCGATTTTCAGCTGGATGATACGGCGATCGAGCCGGTCCATCACTTCCGGCTTGGAATCGATTTCGATCTTGATCTTCGAAGCGGCTTCATCGATCAGGTCGATCGCCTTGTCGGGCAGAAAGCGGTCGCTGATATAGCGATGCGACAGCTCGGCGGCGGCGATGATGGCGGCGTCGGTGATGTCGACCTTGTGGTGCAGTTCGTACTTGTCCTGCAAGCCGCGCAGGATCGCAATGGTCGCTTCGACGGTCGGTTCATCGACCAGGATTTTCTGGAAGCGCCGTTCGAGGGCGGCATCCTTCTCGATGTACTTGCGGTATTCGTCGAGCGTGGTGGCGCCCACGCAGTGCAGTTCGCCGCGCGCCAGCGCCGGCTTGAGCATGTTGCCGGCGTCCATCGCCCCTTCGGCCTTGCCGGCGCCGACCATGGTGTGCAGCTCATCGATAAAGACGATGGTCTGGCCCTGGTCCTGCGACAGTTCCTTCAACACGGATTTGAGGCGCTCTTCAAATTCGCCGCGGTACTTGGCGCCCGCCAGCAGCGCCGCCATGTCGAGCGAGAGCACGCGCTTGCCCTTGAGTGAATCGGGCACCTCATTGTTGACGATGCGCTGCGCCAGCCCTTCGACGATGGCGGTCTTGCCGACCCCCGGCTCGCCAATGAGCACCGGATTGTTCTTGGTGCGCCGCTGCAGAATCTGGATGGTGCGGCGAATCTCGTCATCGCGGCCAATGACAGGGTCGAGCTTGCCCTGGCGGGCCCGCTCGGTCAAATCCATGGTGTATTTTTTGAGCGACTCGCGCTGCCCTTCGGCGTCCTGCGAACTGACGCCATCGCCACCGCGCACGGCGTCGATCGCTGCATCGAGCGCCTTGCGGCTCAAGCCCGCTTCGCGCGCCACCCGCCCCGCTTCCGACTTGTCTTCGGTCAGCGCCAGCAGGATCATTTCGCTGGAGACAAACTGGTCGCCGCGCTTTTGCGCTTCGCGGTCAGCCAGGTTGAGCATGGCCATCAGCTCGCGCCCCACCTGGGTTTCGCCGCCCGTGCCCGACACTTTAGGCAGGCGGTCGATGGCGCTGCGCAGTGAATTGCCCAAGGCGCCAATATTCACGCCAGAGCGCTGCAGCAGTGAGCGGGTGCCGCCGTCATCCTGCGCCAGCAGGGCGGTGAGCAGGTGGACCGGCTCGATGTACTGGTTATCATTGCCAACCGCCACGCTTTGGGCGTCGGACAGGGCTTCCTGAAGCTTGGTGGTGAGTTTATCTTGCCGCATGACTGCTCCGCTAGATGATGTTCGATCACTAGCAGATTGGGCCACGGCGGCGCGAATTCAAGCGCCGCCGCCGTGTTTAAATCGCTACGCTGCGGCCAGCGCGCGCCAGCTGGCAAAGCCGGCCATGCACAGGGTCAGCGCACCCAACAGGTGGAGCGCACTGTGCGTCAGCGCCCAGCCATAATCGCCGCGCTGCAGCATCAGCATCGATTCGCCGGAGAAAGTGGAAAAGGTGGTCAAGCCACCCAGAAAGCCGGTGACGGCAAACAGCCGCCACTCGGGCGACAGCTGGGGGTGGCTGCTAAAAAACCCCAGCGCCAGCCCGATCAGGTAGCCGCCCACCAGGTTGGCCGCCAGCGTCCCCAGGTTCAGCCGCGCGCTGGCCGTACCCAGCCACAATCCAAAGCCCCAGCGCAGCCAGGCACCGCAGGCAGCGCCAAAGCCGACCGCCAGCCAGGCCAGCGGCGACGTCACGCGTCTGCTCCTGCCGCCGCAGCAGCGCCGGTGCGTCCCCACTTGGTCATGGCGGCGTCGTCGCTGTTGCGGGCGTCGACCCAGCGGGCGCCGGCCGGGGTCTGCTCTTTTTTCCAGAACGGCGCATCGGTCTTGAGGTAATCGATGATGAATTCGCAGGCGGCGAACGCTTCGCCACGGTGTGCCGCACTGACGGCCACCAGCACGATCTGCTCTTGCGGCAGCAGCGGACCGACCCGGTGGATCACCAGCGCGGCAGCCAGCGGCCAGCGCGTGCAAGCCTCATCGACGATGCGCCCCAGCGCCGCTTCGGTCATGCCGGGATAGTGTTCGAGCTCCATCTCGGCGACCGCCGCGCCATCGTTCAGGTCGCGCACGGTGCCGACAAAGGTGACCACCGCGCCCACTTTCGGGTCGCCCGCGCGCAGCAGCGCCACTTCAGCGCCCAGGTCGAAATCGGCAGTCTGCACGCGCACCTGGCGCAGCGCGGCGACGCTGCCATGGCCGGCAGCAGCGGCCATCACCGCACCACCTTGCCGACGCGGGCGAACAGCTGCTCGATGCGGCTGGCAGTGCGCTCGTCAACCAGCGCTGGCATGGCGGCGAGCTGCTCGAAGCGGGCCGCTTGATTGGCGCCCTTCTGCCCAGATTTGAGCGACGACTGCAGCACTTCGACCTGCAACTTGAGGCGGTCGCGGGCAAACTCGCTGCCGCTATCGATGCCGGCGGCGATTTCCTGGCGCAGCACTTCCTGCAGCACCACGGTGCGATTCTGCTCGAGCAGGCGCACATAGGCGGCGCGCTCGCCGCCCGCAGCCTTGAGTGCGGCGGCGAAGCGCGCCGCCAGTGCTTGTTCAAACTCGGCTGCCAGCGCCGGCAAGGCGGCCCAGCGCTGCTGCCAGGCGGCGCCATCGATGGCATCGCTGCCATCAAGACCGCTCAACGCCGTCTCGAGCTGTTGGCACAGACGCAGCTTGTCGCGCAGCGCGCCCGCCTTGGCGATGCTGACCGCACGCTTGTCGTCGTCGATCTTCGCCTGCACGGCCGCCACCGCGGCGTGATAGCGCTGCTCGAGTTTCGCTTCGAGCGCGCGCGGCACCGCGCCGATCGCCTGCCACTGGCTGGCCGCTTCCTGCAGCAGCTTGCGGGCAGCGCCGGCATCGATGGTGGCGACCGCCTCTTCGAGTTGCGCCGCAATGGCGTCCTTGGCCGCCTGGTGGGCGCGCCGTTCGTGGTCAAGCGCGCTGGCGCTTTCCTTGCGCTTGGCGAACACGGCGTCGCAGGCGGCACGGAAGCGATGCCACAAGGCCTGCTCGGCCTTGCGTTCGAGCGGCAGCGCGCGCGCCAGCTCCTGCCAGCGTTCCTGCGCCGCGCGCAGGGCATCGAGCGCACCGCGTTCACCCGGATCGAGGCTGGCGACCTGCTCGATCAGCGCTTCGCGGTGGCCGACCTCGGTTTTGCGCTGCTGCTCGAGCGGCCTTTGCATGATGTTCAGGGCGGCGGCAAACTGCTGGTCGAGACGCTTCTTGTCCTTGCGGTCGATCGCTCCCAGATGACTCCAGGCCAGCCGCAAACGCTGCACGCTGGCGGCCATCTGCTTCCAGTCGATGCGGGCGGCGGCAGCGGCATCGGCATCGAGGCCGGCGGCCTCGATGCTCGCGGCCTGCGCGCTGGCCTCATCGATCAGCGCTTGCGCCCTGGCGGCATTGGTATGGCGCTCTTCGGCCAGCTGCTTGAAGTGGGCTGCCGCCGGTGCGTAGGCGCTGCTGCAGGCGCCATCAAAGCGCTCCCACAGCGATTTGGGCGCCGCCCCGGACAGGGTGTCGAGCGCCTTCCAGCGTTCGCGCATGCTGCCCACCTTCTTGGCCAGTTCGGCCATCGGCAGCGATTGCACGGCCAGCTGTTCGACGGCCTTGATCAATTCTTCGCGCGAGACATTGCCGCCCCAGCGGGCCCAGTCGGACAGGCGCTTGAGCTCAGCGCGCGCATGGGCCAGGCGCTCGGCCTGCGCCGGGCTGAGCTTGCCGCCCTTGAGATCCTTGAGCGCCTTGTCCGATTCGGCTGCGCTGTGCAGCGAGCCCTGTTCAAGCGCCGCTTCCATCGCCGCCAGCTGGTCGAGGAACAGGGGATCGGCATGGCCGACCGGCCGCGCGGCGCGCGCTGGTCGGGCGTGTTCGCCGGCGCCAAACGGATTCGACGGCGAGGCCGCCGCCTGGCCACTCGGGCCGCCATGGCTGGCCTGCCCGGTCTGCGCTTTGGCAGCGCCCTTGCCCGTTGGGCTGCTACGGGCGAGGCTGGCCAGCAAGGCATCGAAACGCTGCTGCAAGGCGTCGGCGCCGGCGCCGGCGGGCACTGCCGGCAGCCGTTGCCACTCGCGCCGCAGGAGGTCGGCATTGAGCGCGCCGGGGGGGGCGGCTGGGGTGGTGGCTGACGCGGCGCTCGCTTCTGGGGCGTCGGCGGCCACTGGCGCGGCCACTTGAGCGATATCGCTTGCCGGCAGCGCAGCGCTACTGGCGCCAAGATCGACGCTTGCAGTCTCGGCAAGCGCCGCGGTGTTTACGGCAGCGGCAGCAGAAGCAGTTGCAGAAGTAGTAGAAGCAGTTACAGCAGCAGTTGCAGCAGCAGTGGCCGAAGCAGCGGCCACCGCCGTCCAAGCATCGAGCGCGGCGCGACGCGCGGCCAGGGCACTGCGGCCCTGCTCGCTAGCAGCCAGCAACGCTTGCACGCGCGCCTGTTGGACGGCAAATTCGGCCACCAGGGGACGCGGCAGCGAGCCCTGTTCGGCGCCGCTGACGGCGGCCTGCTGCTCGGCCTGCATGCGTGCAAATTGCCTGGCCAGTGCGTCGCCATCGGCGCCCTCCCCGTCCGCACCGGGCACTCCCAGCTGCCGCAGGGCCGCCAGGCGATCGATCATGGCGCGCTGCAGGGCCACCTGGGCTTCCAGGCGACGTCCCAGCTGCTGGCGCACAGCATCGAAGGCGCCGCCCAGTTCGGCGGCGGCGATCACCGCCCAGCGCCGGTCCAGTTCGGCCACCTGATTCGGCGTCAGCTTGTCATCGGCCAGCAGGCTGGCGGCCTGCGCCAGGCACGCCTGGCCGCGCAGCAGCTCGGCATCATGGTGGCGGATGGCGTCAAGCCGTCCCTGCAGCAGCTTGGCGACCCGACGGTCGGTATTGCGGATGGCGGCGTGCACGCGCTCGAGCTGTGCGCGGCTTGTGATCAGGTCGGCGGCGGTCAGGCGCAATTCGGAAAAATCGCAGCGCAAAATGAAGTCGGCAGCTTGCGCCTCATCGGCGCCGAGCGCCTGCAACTGCGCCGCTTGCGCGCTGCGCTGCGCCGTCGTGCTGGCGGCGGTCGCGGCGGCGGCGGCTTTTTGTTCGGACAGGGCACTCACGGCAGGCGTCTGGGTGGACTTGTCGCCCGGACGTTTAAAGAGGAATTTCAGCATGACGTCGGCTCGATTGCTCAAAGTCGTCATGATAGCAAGAAGGCGCGCACGCCGTGGATTCGCCGCGGCCGCCACGCTGCCGCGCTGCTACGTGAGGGTGCCGCTATTTTTTTGCACTCGGCTGGACCCGGCCCGCGCAATCGACGCCGCCGGCGCGCTCGCCCTTCAATGCACCAGCGTTGCCTGCTGCACCGCCCGCGCAATCGCCGCCGCCGGCGCCCGCCGCAGCGGCTTGTTTTCCTTGCTATAAGCGTCGTCGGCCAGCATGCGGTTGGCGATGGCAAACCAGGCTTCGCCCGACACCACCGCGCGCGCCAGCGGAAACACCACCTGCCTTTCGCGCTCGAGCCGCTCGAGCAGGGCCACGCAGACGACGTCGACGCGGGCGCAAAACGCCGCCACTGCGGCGGCGCCGTCGAGCGCCCGGCCCGCATAG
Organism: Massilia sp. PWRC2; assembly: GCF_049896725.1. Lineage (NCBI taxonomy): Bacteria > Pseudomonadati > Pseudomonadota > Betaproteobacteria > Burkholderiales > Oxalobacteraceae > Massilia > Massilia sp. PWRC2. Next base: position 132,871 of record NZ_JAFCUW010000005.1, on the reverse strand, counting down.
TCAGCGTCGATGGCGGCCAGTTGCCGTTCGGCGTCCTGGTGCAAGCGCTGCAACTGTTGCAGCACATCGGCGGCAGCGCTGGCAGCGGGATCGCTGGCCGCGGCAATGGCGGGGCCGACATGCTGGTCGACCTTGGCCCAGTGGGGTGCCTGCACCGCGCGCGCCAGCGTATCGCAGGCGAAATCGACGCGCCCTTCGCTGAGGCTGGCCTGCTCGGCGAAATGGCTGTGCACAACTTTTTGCAGCGACTGCAGGCTGGCGCGCAAACTTGCTTGTTCTACTGACAATGCCACGAGCGTATAAGTTGCAGTGAGCATGAATTCTCCTGACGGAACGGCGGCCTTGCGTGGGTGAGCGCCCGCTTGCCAACAAAACAGTCAACGCGGGACAATACGAATAAAAAAGCAGGTTAAAACCGGGTAAACAAAGACCAAATTGTGACGTGGGACCGGGCCCCTTGTGATTGTTAGTCTTGAGCTCGAAGAAACAGTGTAAAGACAGACCGGGGCGCAGAGTTTGATCTAGCGCAAACTCTCCGGGCTTGTATTGGCCGAAAGTGTCATCCGCTGGCGGCGCCGCAGCTCCTTCGACCATGCGTTATAGTTAACCATCGCCTGCGCTCACCCGCCCCTACACGTTCCCGCCCATACACTCTCCGCCCATGCGCCTGCTGCACACGTCCGACTGGCATCTTGGCCAGACCTTGCATAGTTATGACCGCAGCTACGAGCACCAGCAATTTCTCGACTGGCTGCTGGCCACCGTAATCGATCAGCAGGTCGATGCCTTGCTGATCGCCGGCGATATTTTTGATACCGCCAACCCGTCGGCAGCAGCGCAAAAGCAACTGTATCGCTTTCTGCAGCAGGCGCGCCAGCGGGCGCCGGCGCTCGACATCGTGCTCATCGCCGGCAACCACGATTCGCCGGGGCGGCTGGAAGCACCTGGTCCCCTGCTGGAGGACCACGGCACCAGCGTCATCGGCCACGTGCTGCGCAGCGCCGACGGCGACATCGACATCGCGCGCATGATCGTGCCGCTGCACGACGCCAGCGGCGCAGTAGCGGCCTGGTGCCTGGCGATTCCCTTTTTGCGTCCGGGCGATGTCCCGCGCATCGCTGCCGGCGCGGCCGGCGATCCCTACCTGGAAGGAATTGCCCTGCTCTACCAGCAAGCCTATGCGCTGGCAGCAGCGCGCTGCAGCGGCGGCCAGGCCATCGTCGCCATGGGCCACTGCCACATGGTCGACGGCCAGGGCTCGCTCGACTCCGAGCGCCGCATCGTCATCGGTGGCAGCGAAGCGCTGCCGGCGGCGGTGTTCGATGCCGGCATCGCCTACACCGCGCTGGGCCACCTGCACCTGGCCCAGCGCGTCGGCGGCAGTGAGCTGCGGCGCTACAGCGGCAGCCCGTTGCCGCTGTCGTTTGCCGAAGTGGGCTACCGCCACCAGGTGCTGCGGGTCGATCTCGGCGCCGACGGCAGCGCGGCGCTGGTCGAGCCGCTGCTGGTGCCGCGCGCGGTCGAGCTGCTGCGGGTGCCGGCCACCCCGCAGCCGCTCGATGCGGTGTTGCTGGCGCTGGCGGAGCTGACGCTGGCGGAGCTGCCGCCCGAACGCCAGCCGCTGCTCGAAGTGCGGGTGCTGCTCGAGGCCCCCGAGCCAGGCCTGCGCGCGCGCATCGAAACGGCGCTGGCCGGCAAACCGGTCCGGCTGGCGAAGATCGAACCGACCCGCAAGAGCGTGGCCGGCGCCGATGCCGACGCTGTCGAGGCCGCGCTATCGCTCGAGCAGCTGGCGCAGCTGCAGCCGGACGACATTTTCCGCCGCCTCTACCTGCAGCGCTTCGGCGCCGAAGCGCCGGCCGACCAGCTGGCCGCTTTTGCCGAACTGCTGCTGCCGGGCGCCGGCGAGGCGGTATGAGAATCCTGGCCATCAGCGGACGCAATCTGGCCTCGCTGGCCGCCCCCTTCTGCGTCGACTTCGAAGCGGCGCCGTTGGCCACCAGCGGCCTGTTCGCCATCAGTGGTCCCACCGGCGCCGGCAAGTCGACCCTGCTCGACGCCCTCTGCCTGGCCCTGTACGGCGCCACCCCGCGCCTGAAAACGGCGCGCAGCGGTGCCCTGGTACCCGATGTCGGTAGCGACACCGTCACCAGCGGCGACCCGCGCAGCCTGCTGCGACGGGGCGCCGGCGAAGGCCATGCGCAAGTCGATTTCGTCGGCAACGACGGTGTGCGCTACCGCGCCCGCTGGAGCGTGCGGCGGGCGCGCGCGCGCGCCGCCGGCGCCCTGCAGCCAGCGGTGATGACGCTGCAGCGCCTGCCCGACCTGCTGGCCATCGGCGCCACCCGCACCGAAGTGGCCGGCGAAATCGGCGCGCGCATCGGCCTGTCGTTTGAACAGTTTACGCGCGCCGTGCTGCTGGCACAAAACGAGTTTTCGGCGTTTCTCAAAACTGATGAAAACGAACGCGGCGAACTGCTTGAAACGCTTACCGGCAGCGTCATCTACAGCGCCATTTCGCGTCGCGCCTACGAGCGTTACCGGCTCGAACAAGAGCGCCTGCGCGCCCTGCAGGCGCGGCTCGCCGATCAGGCCCCGCTGCCAGCGGCAGCGCGCGCCGCGCTCGACGCCGACAGTGCCGCCGCCAGCGCCACCATGTACGCGCTCGAGCAGCGCCAGCGCCAGCTCGACCAGCTGGCCGGCTGGCAGCAGACGGCGACCGGGCTGCAACAGGCCGAGGCGGCGGCCGAACAGGCGCTGGCGGCAGCGCGCCTGGCCGCGGCAGCAGCCGCCACCCGGCGGCAGCGTTTGGCCGTGCTCGACGCCGTCGACGATGCGCGCCCGTTGCAGGCCGAAGTCGAACGGCTGCAGCGCGAGCAGCTGCAAGCGCAGGCGGCGCTGGCCAGCGCTGAAGGGGCCTTGCTGCTGGCCGACGGCGCCGCCGGCGCCGCCGCACTGGCCGCCGACAGCGCGCGGCACACCCTGGCAACGGCCGAGCAGGCGCTGCGCGCGGCGGCGCCCATGCTCGACCAGGCCAAGGCGCAAGATGCGGCACTGGCAGCGCTGGCGCCAGCCCACGCGCAGGCCGTGCAGGCGCGCGACGACGCCCGCGCGGCCGCCGACCACGCCGACGCCGAGGCGGCGCGCCTGGGCGCCTTACTGGCCGCGCTGCAGCAGGCGCATGCCGACGGCGCCGCTTGGCTGCGCGCCCACCAGTGTCTTAAACCGCTGGCGCAGCAGTGGCCCCGCTGGCAGCGCCTGCTGCAGCTGGCAGAACAGGCGCAGCAGCGCTGGCGCACGCTCGAACAGCAACGGGGCGCCGCCGAACAGGCGGCGCAGACGACGACGACACTGGCAGCTGCGGCCAGCAGCGCGGCGGCGCAGGCCCTGCAGGCCGTACAGGCGGCCGAACAGGCGCGCCAGCAGGCCGGCGCAGCGCTGGCCTGCATCGACCAGCCGGCCCTGGTAGTGGCCCGCCGCCAGGCCAGCGCGCAGCACGAGCAAATGCGTAGCGCACGCACGCTGTGGCTGGAGCTCAGTGCGCTGCGCCAGCGCGTTGCCAGCACCCGCAGCGAGCTCGCTGGCGCCAGCGCCGACGCCGCGCAGGCGCGGGCCGCTTTGCTGCAGGCCGACGGCGCCGCCGGCGCGCTCGGCGCCGCGGCCGCGCAGGCCGAGGCTTGCCTGCGCGCGGCTGAACTGGCGTGTGCCGACAGCGTTGAACAGTTGCGCGCGCGCTTGAGCGACGACGCGCCGTGTCCCGTCTGCGGCGGCCTCGAGCATCCCTATCGGCATGCCAGCCCCGCCCTGCACGCGGTGCTCCACCAGCTGCGCCAGCAAGTCGACAGCTGCCGCGCCGCCGCCGCCGCCAACCTGGCACGCCAGGCCAGCGCAGCTGCCCGGCTGGCGGCCAGCGAAACGCAGGCCGCCACGCTGCTGCCGGCCAGCGCGGCACTGGAGACACAACTGGCGCAGCTGACGGTGCAATGGCAGGCGCAGGCGCCACTGCAGAATCAGGGCAGCGACAGCGACATTCTGGCCTGGTTCGACGACCACCTGCAGGCAGTGGCCGCGCAGCTGCAGCGCATCGACGACAGCGAACAGGCAGCGCGCACGGCGCTGGCCGCGCGCGAGGCGGCCCGGCACGACTTCGATGCGGCCAGCATGCGCCATGTCAGCGCGTTAGAGCGCGCCAGCGGCGCGCGACTGGACGCCAGCAGCGCAGCGGCCGCGCTGGCAGCACTGTCCGACCAGGGCAGCCAGGCAGCCGACGCCTTGGTGGCACTGCTCGACGACCTCGAAGGTGCCTTCGATGGCGCCGCCGCCGACGATGAACAGTGGCACCAAGGTGAAGCGGCGCCGCCATGCTACGATTTCGGTTTTGCTGCCGCCGGCGGCTGGCGCGCCGCCTGGCAGGCCGATCCTGCGCGCTTTCGCAGCCGGCGCGCCGGCGAGGCGATGCAGTTCGAAACGCAGGCGGCCAGCGCGCCGCCGCGCCAGGCCAGCCTCGACCAGCTGCAGCAACAGCACCAGGGCGCCCTGCTCGCAGCGCTGCAGGCAGCGCGGCTGGCGGCCGAGGCGCACAGCGCATATAGCCGCCAAGACGACGACATCAGCGCGCGCCGCCGCCAGCGCGCCGCCTTGTGCGAAGGCGCCAGCGTGGCCAGCGTCGAAGCGCGCCTGCACGGCGCCATCGAGGGCGCACGCAATGGCGCTGCCAGCGCCGCCACCGACGCCGAAGCGGCGCGCATGGCCAGCGCGCGGGCGCGCGACCAGCTGGCGCAACAGCGCGCCGCGCTGGCAAGTTTGGGCGCTGCCGCCGCAACTGCCCGCAGCGCGCTGGTGGACTGGCTGCACGGCTTTGGCGAACGCCAGCCGCAACTGGCGGCGCCGGCCGACGTCGACGCCCTGCTTGCGCTGCTGGCTGAACCGCTGGCGGCGCGCCAGCACGAGCGGGCGGCGCTGACCGCCCTGGCGCAGCACGCGCAGGCCGCGCTGACGGTGTTAGATGAGCGCCGCCAGCGCAGTGCCATTCACCTCGCCCAGCTGCCAGCGGGTCAGCTCGACACTCTGGCCGACGACCTCGCCGCGCTGGCAGTGGCACGCAGCCAGGCCAGCGAAGCAGCCAGCGCGCTGCGCCTGCAACTGGCGCACGACGATGTGCGCCGCAGCAATGCGCAGGCGGCGCTGGCTGGCATCGACAGCCAGCAAGGGGTCGAGCGACGCTGGGGCCAGCTGGCAGAACTGATCGGCTCGGCCGATGGCAAAAAATTCCGCAATTACGCCCAGCAGTTCACCCTCGACGTCCTGCTCGGCTACGCCAATGCCCACCTGCGCCAGCTGGCGCGCCGCTATCGCCTCGAGCGGGTCAGCGGCGAGTCCGGCCCGTCGCTGGGGCTGATGGTGCGCGATCAGGACATGGGCGGCGAGGTGCGCGGCGTCAATTCGCTGTCGGGCGGCGAATCCTTCCTGGTGTCGCTGGCGCTGGCACTGGGCCTGGCCTCGCTGTCGTCGAACCGCGTCAAGGTGGAGTCGCTGTTCATCGATGAAGGTTTCGGTAGCCTCGATAGCGACACCCTGCGGGTCGCCATGGACGCTCTCGACGGCTTGCAGGCGATGGGGCGCAAGGTGGGGGTAATCTCGCACGTCCAGGAAATGACGGAGCGGATCGCCACCCGCATCGTGGTGCAGCCGTCCGGTGGCGGCAGCAGCAGCGTCAGTGTCGAATAAAACGACGGGCTGATAACGGGCTGATAACATGTGCCCCCTCCTCGCACTGACCACGCACCACTGACCACGCACCACTGATCAATCACCACTTACCAAGATACCGGACCAACCATGCTCAAAGCTGCCCGCACCCTCACCTTCAAATGCGCCAAGTGCGCCAAGGCCGTCAAGGTCAACCTGCAAAAGGTCTCGGCCTGCTCGCACATCCAGCCCTATATGGGGGTGTGTGCCTGCGGCGAAGTGCGGCTGCACGCCACCGGCAACCAGGCAGCAGTGGCATCCTTCCTCGCCTCGAATGGCCTCGACTGGTCGCACAGCCATTGATGGTCCCTTTATAATGGCCGATTGCCCGTCACCGATTGCCCGCCATGATTTCAGCCGCTCCCGCCACCACCCGCATCGAATGGCTTGAGGGCGACACCGCGCACGCGGCGCTGTGGCGCTCGCAAAGCGGCATGCCGGCGCCACGTCGCGTCGTCATCGCCAATGACCAGACCGCAGCCGATACCGCCTACCGGCTGGCGTGCGAAGGCACGGCGCTGCTGTGGCGCGGCGATTTTCAGAATGCCCGCCAGCTGCTGCAGGCGCTGGCGCGGCGCGCCGATGCCAGGCCGACCGGCAAGCGCGCACGCGCGCCCAAAGTGGCCGCCAGCCCGGCCGAAGCATTCCACCTGCACCGCCAGGCGCAGTCGCAGCGGGCACGCACGCTGGCCATGCTGGTCATTCCCTTCGAAGCCGATTACCGCATCGCCCTGCGCCGCGCCCCCGACGTCGCTTTGGCCTGCAATGAAGCATATGGCCGCCCCACCGAACCGTTCGTCGCCTCGCTGCGCGAGCTGCTCGGCGTGATCGGCGCCCACGAGTGGCGCAAGAACGGTGTCGACGTCGCCGCGCTGGGCGCGCGCATTCACCCGTGGTACGGGGTGTTCTCGCCCATCCGTGGCGAGTATCTGCAGCTGGTCGAACAGGCGCCGCTGCCGGCTGGCGCCACGCTCGCCTTCGACATCGGCACCGGCACCGGCGTGCTGGCGGCGATCCTGGCGCGGCGCGGCCTCGCCCAGGTCGTCGCCACCGATCTCGATCCGCGCGCGCTGTCGTGTGCCCGCGAAAACCTGCAGCGCTTGCAGCTCGACACCCAGGTCGAACTGCAGCAGGCCGACCTGTTCCCGCCCGGCCGCGCCGCGCTGGTGGTGTGCAATCCGCCGTGGCTGCCGGGGCGCCCCAGCTCGGCCATTGAACACGCCATCTACGATCCCGACAGCCGCATGCTCAAGGGCTTCCTGCACGGTGTTGGCGCCCACCTGGCGCCAGGCGGCGAAGCGTGGCTGATCCTGTCGGACCTGGCCGAACACCTGGGCCTGCGCCCGCGCGCCGCCCTGCTCGAGTGGATCGACCAGGGCGGCCTGCAAGTCATCGAACGCATCGACACGCGCCCGGTGCACCCGCGCGCCAGCGATGCCAGCGACCCGCTGCATGCCGCCCGCGCGGCCGAGCTGACCTCCTTGTGGCGCCTGTCGACACGATAGAAAAACCAGCCATTGCGCTGCAGCCTTCACCTCTGTATAATCGTTCCTGCGGGGTGGAGCAGTCTGGCAGCTCGTCGGGCTCATAACCCGAAGGTCACAGGTTCAAATCCTGTCCCCGCAACCAAACAATGTGTAACCGAAGCCCGACTCTTGCAGCCGGGCTTTTGTTTTCTGCGGACCGAAAAGGCGCCGTGGCAAACCTGCAGCAGCGAAGCACCACCGACGTACCATGAGAGACAAAAAAGACAACGCGACGCTGGACCTGGTTGGCTTTGACCACGACAGTCTGCCCAAGCTGGCCCTGGCGACAGCGGCAGTGCCGGCCGCGCCCAAGCGGGCGCTGCGCCCGCGCGGCCCCGCCCTCCAGCAACAGCAACTCGAACTGCTCGACGCCACCGACGCTTCCGGCCTGCCCGTCTGGCAGCGCGATGAAGGGCTCGACCTGAGCGGCCTGCCGATCTGGGCTGCCGCCTGATAAACTGCCGGCGGTAAGCGGCGCGCGCTGCCGGTCGCTGCGGGTCTGCGGACCGGCGCAGGCACGCCTCCCGCAAGCGGTGCCGGCCAGCTGGCCTGGCTGTTGCGGGCACTTCCCTTCACCTGTTATTCCATTCCAGTATCGGCCCACCATGACTTCGACCGCCTTCTCCTCCCTGCCGCTGGCGCCCTCCATGCTGGCCAATCTTGACACGCTTGGCTACACCGAGATGACCGCCATCCAGGCGGCCAGCCTGCCGGCCGTGCTGGAAGGGCGCGACCTGATCGCCCAGGCCAAGACCGGCAGCGGCAAGACCGCCGCCTTTGGCATCGGCATCCTGCATAAACTCAATCCGGCCTGGTTCGCCGTGCAGGGCCTGGTGCTGTGCCCGACGCGCGAACTGGCCGACCAGGTGGCCGGCGAATTGCGCCGGCTGGCGCGTGGTGAAGCCAATGTCAAGATCCTCACGCTGACCGGCGGCGCGCCGATGCGCCCGCAAATCGCTTCGCTCGAACACGGCGCCCACATCGTCGTCGGCACCCCGGGCCGCATCCGCGATCACCTGGGACGCGGTACCCTCAATCTGGGCCACGTACAAACCCTGGTGCTCGACGAAGCCGACCGCATGACCGACATGGGTTTTTACGACGAAATCGCCGGCATCGTCAGCGCCTGCCCGCTGCGCCGCCAGAGCTTGCTGTTCTCGGCCACCTACCCCGACGATATCCGCTTCGCCACCGAAAAATTTTTGCGCGATCCACTCGAAGTAACGGTCGAAGTGCGCCACGATGCCGGCCAGATCGAGCAGCGCTTTTACGAAGTGGGCTTCGACGAGCGCGACGCCGCCGTCGGCAAGCTGCTCAAGCATTTTAAGCCTGCCTCCACCCTCGCCTTCTGCAACACCAAGGTCCACTGCCGCGAGCTGGCCGCCGAACTGCGCAGCCAAGGGTTTACGGCGCTGGCCCTGTACGGTGAACTCGAACAGCGCGAACGCGACGAAATCCTGATCCTGTTCGCCAACCGCAGCTGCTCGGTGCTGGTGGCCACCGATGTGGCAGCGCGCGGACTCGATATCGCCAACCTGGGCGCGGTCATCAACGTCGACGTCTCCAAGGACACCGAGATCCACATCCACCGCATCGGCCGCACCGGCCGCGCCGGCGAATCGGGTCTGGCGCTGTCGCTGTGCGCACCGAATGAAAAAAAATGGGTGCGCCTGATCGAAGACTATCAGGGCGCCAAGGCCGAGTGGTATGACCTCAAGGCGCTCGACGGCGAAACGCTGGAAGCCGAAGCGGCGCCGATGGTCACCCTGGTGATCATGGGCGGCAAGAAGGACAAGCTGCGCCCGGGCGATCTGCTGGGCGCACTGACCGGCGACGCCGGCCTGACCAAGGAGCAGGTGGGCAAGATCAATGTCACCGAATTCCAGACCTATGTCGCGCTCGACCGCCACGTCGCCGACCATGCGTTCGAGCGCCTCAATGCCGGCAACCGGCTGGGACCGGACTTCGGCAACATCAAGGGGCGCAGCTTCAAGATGCGCTTTATTGATGCCTGAGCGTCTAGCCGCACGCCGTCCTTACAGCTTGATCTCGTAGGCCAGCCGGATGCTGGCCCAGGCAGGCTTGCTCGTTAGCGTCGTCAAGCCAGCCAGGCCATCACGGTAGCGCGCGCTCTCCTGGTGGCGTGCCGCCAGCAGATTGGCCGCCGCCAGCCGCCAGCTGCTGCGGGCGTCCACCCGCCACACTGCTGTCACACTGAGATCACGCCCGCTGCCACTATCGACGCTGACGCGCTCGGACTGGCCGGTGCGGGCGCCGCCCTGGATGGCCAGGTTGACGCCCACGCTCAAAGGCACGCCCTCGAAGCGGCGATCGACGCCGATGCCGGCGCTGAACGGCGCCTGATTCGGCAGGTGGTTGTCGGGCGCCGGCAAGCGCGCCACGCGCGACCAGTTGCGCGCCGCATTGGCGCGCAGTTCCATCCCCAGCAGCACTGTCTTGGCCTCGAGCTCGATGCCGCCAGCGTCGGCGCGACCGGCGTTGGCCGGTGTCGATATCCAGCGCTGCCCCAGTAGCCCGATCTGATCGATGATGACGTCGGCGATCCGGCGCCCGTACAGGCTGGCGCTGGCCATGACGTTCTTGGCAAAATAATGTTCATACGCCAGATCGAGGCCCCAGGCGCGTTCGGGCAGCAGCGCCGGATTACCCTGCTCGTCCGGCGTCAGCGGCGAATTGTTGTTGTCGATGGTGTAGCGGCGCATGGCCAGATTGGTCAGCGTGGGCAGTTTGAAGGTGCGCGTTACACCCAGTCGCAGCTGGCCGTGCGGCGAGGTGGCCAGGCGCGCCTGCAACAGCGGGCCGCCCGCATGCAGGCGCCGGCTTGCGCCATCGACCATGCTGCCGCCGCTGGCGATGTCAAATACTTCGTAACGCGCACCGAGCGAGAGTGCGAGAGTTGGGGTCACGGTCCAGTCATCCTGCAGGTAGAGCGCCAGCCGGTCCAGGCGCGCCGTCGACATCTCGGGCGCCGCCGCTGGTGCTGCACTGTCGTCTTCCTGGCGCGTTTCGCGGCGCTTCCCCATGCCGCTGTCCCAGCCGACCACCACGGCGTGGCCGTCATTGGGCGCATCGCGCCCATCCCGCTCGTTCGCTTGATTGCGCCCCAGCGTCCATTTGCCCGTCAGGGTCCAGCTATTTTCCAGCGCGCTCGAATTGACCACGCGGGTGACACTGTCGCTGGCAAGCACGGCGTCGCCGTTGAAAACGTTGACGGCGCCGCGCTGAAAGTGGCTCAGTCCCAGCTGCACTTCGAGGCGTGCGCCCTGCGCCATCTGGTGCAGCCAGACCAGGTCGTGGCGCAAGGTGACGGCGTTGGCGCGAAACAGCGCGCGGTTATCGGGAAAACTGGTGGGCGCGCCCAGCGTGGTGCGCTCGCTGCTGGCATTGGCATTGTGCAGGTCAAGAAAGCGCAGAAAATTCTGCGACGTCAGGGTGTCACCGTTGCTCAGCGTCCATGCCAGGCGCGGCGTCAGGTTCAGCGTCGGCCGGTGGGCGTCGGTGCGCACGCCGGTGCGCCGGCGCAGATCGACGGCGCCGCTGGCGTCGCTGCCGCTGTCGTCGTCGGTCGAGATGACGCTGCTGCGGGCGTCGACCGCCACCACGCCGAGCGCGGCTTGCCAGCTCGCGCCCGTGGCGCTGAACTGGCCGGCCACATCGGGCGCAAGACGATCGTGGCTGAGCGCCAGCGCCCCCTTCCACTCGCCTTCGGTGCGCGCTGCGCCCTTGCGCAAAATGATGTTGATGGTACCGGCGATGGCCTGCGCCCCCGTTTCGGCAGTGGCCACCCGCAGCACCTCGACGCGCTCGATCTGCTCGGGCGAGATGCTGTCGATGGCAAAGCCGTTCGGTGCCGGCTGGCCATTGAGCAACATGCGGGTATAGCCGTTGCCCAGCCCGCGCATGCGAATCTCGCCGCCACGCCCGGCCACCGCGCTGACGGTGATGCCGGGCACGCGGCGCAGGGCGTCGGCCACACTCTGGTCGCCGAAGCGCTGCAGCTCGTCGCGCCCGATGACGGTCATCGCTGCGGTGTCGAGCTGGCGCGCACGGTCGCGGGTGGCGACAATGTCGACACTGGCGGCGGCGGGCGCTGGCGGCGCGGCGACTTGTTGGGCCAGCGCGCAGGCAGGCAGCCAATACAGCAGGGAAGACAGCAAGCGCGGCGGAAAACAGGGATCAGGATGCATGGTGCGATGGTTCGGGCAATCGGTGGCCCGCCCGCCGTGCAGGCGGCGCGGGATGGCAGGCAGCTAGCGTGGTCAATCTAGTGCCGGGAAGGGGCAGCGACGACCGCGGCGGCGGCGACCGCGGCGCTCACGCTGGCCATCACGCCCGGCATGCGCGCCGGGTCGACGGCGCTGGCGCCTTCGCGCAGCTCGAAGTGCAGGTGCGGTCCACTGACCTTGCCGGTGGCGCCCGACAGCGCGATTGCCTGGCCGGCGCGCACCGGCTCGCCGCTGGCGACCTGACGTACATCGAGGTGCGCATAAAACGAACGGTGGCCGTCGGCATGCAAGATGGTGATGGTTTTACCGTACTTGGCGCCGCCGGCATCGAGGTCGGTCGAGCTGTCGACGACGCCGTCGGCAACCGCCAGCACCGGGGTGCCGCGGCGCGCCCGCAGATCGACGCCAGCATGGCTGTGGGTGCGCCGCGCCGACACGTCACCGAAGGCACTCGAGACGCGCATGACGGCCAGCGGCGGCTGCCACACGAGCGTTTGCGTATCCGGCACGGCCGTCGTGGCCGCGGCGGTCGACGTGACATTGGCAGCCGCTGCCGGCAAGCGCCAGGCGTAGGCCGGCTGCAGTGCCAGCACGGCGCCGACGGCGGCAGCAGCAGCGACCGGCAGCAGGCCGCGCGCCAGCGCGCTGGCGGCGGCGCCCTGGCCATCGCGAATCAGGCGCAGGCGCTCGGCCACGCTGGCGGTGCCAAATGCCAGCGCGCCGTCGTCCGCACCGCCACCGACCTGTTGACGGCGAAACTGGTCGATCAGGGTGGCTGCATACAGACGTCGCTCGCTGGCGCCGCGTGCGGCCAGTACGGCACGGTCGCAGCCAGCTTCCTGGGCCCAGAACAGACCCGCCTGCAAGCGCCGCATGGCCGGATTGAACCACAGCAGCGCATGCAGCAGCAGCGGATCGCGGCGCGCCAGGTGGGTACGCTCGTGGGCAAGGATTAATTTGCGCTGGGCAGCGCCGAGCACATCGAAATGGCGCGGCAACAGCAGCACCGGCTTGCACACCCCCAGCAGCATGGGCGAGACGGGCAGCCCGGTGCGATAGACCGGCAGCGCGTGGCCAGTGCCCTCATCTGTGTCATCGTGAGCATCGCGCACGGCGGCAGCAAGCAGTGCGCGCCCGGCCTGCCCCGCCCTGGCCAGGCGCAGCAGCGCAGCGCACAGACCGGCGAGATAGACGGCGCACCAGCCACGCGCCACCAGTAGCGGCCAGTCGCTGGCAGCAGGTGGCGGCGGCGCCACTGCCAGCGCCGCCGCTGGCAATGGCGCCGGATCGGCCTGCGCCCCGCTGGTGAGCGCAATCACCGGCAGCAGGCTCACCACCGCCCGCTGCGGCATCAGGCCCAGCATCAGCGCCGCAGCACACAGCAACTGCGCCACCAGCCACGGCGCGCGCGCCACCCGCAGCGCCGGCCAGCGGCGCGCCGCCAGCGCCAGCACGGCCATATTTAGCAGACCCACGGCTGCGCAACCGGCGCTGGCCTGGGCAAACTGCAGGGCGAACAGATCAGCGTTCATCGCCCCCTCCACACGGCGCCCGGCGCCCGGCAGCACGCTGCCGCATATGCCTGGACACAGGCGCAGTTCAAGCGCAGTTCAACGATCGACGGCAGCATCGGGGGCTCTCCATGTGACAATGGAATCAAGTATGCGACAACTGTCGCATACCTGTCAAGCCCTGCTGATGTGATCAGGCGCGCAGATTGACGCTGGCGGCAAAGGTGGGGGCGCGCCGCTGGCGGCTGGCCTGCTCGTAGCCGTAGGCCATGCCGATCAGGGCCGCCTCGGTAAACGCGGTGCCGACGAACGACAGGCCGACCGGCAGCGCATTGACGAAACCGGCCGGCACCGTGATGTGCGGGTAGCCGGCCACTGCCGCTGGCGACGAAAAGCTGCCGCCGTAGTGGTCGCCGTTGATGAAATCGGTCAGCCAGGCGACGCCGCCGGTGGGCGCCACCAGCGCGTCGAGCTGGTGTTCCTTGAGCACCTGGTCGATGCCTTCGGCGCGGGCGTAGCGGCGGTTGTTGGCCAGTGCATCGAGATACGCCTGGTCGCTCAGCGGGCCCTGCTGTTGTGCCTTGAGCAGGTGTTCCTGGCCAAAAAAGCGCATTTCATGGCTGTTTTTCAGGTTGAATGCTACCAGCTCGGCCATGTTGTGGATCGGTGCATGTGGCGCGTAGTCGGCCAGGTAGGCTGCCAGGCCGGGCTTGAATTCGTACAGCAGCGCCGCCGTTTCGCTGTCGTTGTACTTGTCGGTATTGGGCACGCTGACGTCGATCAGGATGGCGCCTTCGGCCTTGAGCACCGCCAGCGCTTTTTCGATGACGGCGTCGACGCCGTCGGCGCTGCCAAAGAAATTGCGCGCCACCCCCAGGCGCTTGCCGCGCAGGCCGCCCGCCACCAGCGCCTTGCCATAGTCCGTCCGCTGGGCGGCGCCAGCGCCAGCGACCGCAGTGGCGCTATCGGCCGCATCGGCGCCGGCCATGGCGGTGAGCATCAGGGCGGCGTCGCTGACGCTGCGCGTCATCGGGCCGGCCGTGTCTTGCGAGGCGGCGATCGGAATGATGCCGCTGCGGCTGATCAGGCCGAGCGTGGGTTTCAGTCCGACCAGCCCGCAGGTGGAAGCGGGCGAGACGATCGAGCCGTCGGTCTCGGTACCAACTGCCAGCGTGGCCAGACTGGCGGCGATCGCCGCGCCCGAGCCGGAACTCGAGCCGCTGGTATTGCGGTCGAGCGCATACGGATTGCGGGTCAGGCCACCGCGCCCGCTCCAGCCGCTCACCGAATGGGTCGAGCGCATATTCGCCCACTCGCTCAGATTGGTCTTGCCGAGGATGACGGCGCCAGCGGCCCGCAGGCGCGCCGCCACGAAGGCGTCGCGGCTGGCGCGCACACCGTCGAGCGCCAGCGAACCGGCGCTGGTACTCATCTTGTCGGCGGTGGCGATATTGTCCTTCAGTAGCACCGGAATGCCGTGCAGGGGGCCGCGCAGCTTGCCGGCGGCGCGTTCGCGGTCGAGCGCGCGCGCGATGTCGAGGGCGTCCGGATTAAGTTCGATGATGGCGTTGATGGCAGGACCGCGTTTGTCGATGGCGGCGATGCGCGCCAGGTACTGCTTTACCAGCGTGCTTGCACTGAGCGTGCCGGCCGCCATCGCCGCCTGCTGCTCGACGACACCGGCGTCGAGAATGCCGCTACCGGTGAGGCTGCCGGCAGCGGCTTTGGCAGTGCCGTTTGCGGCTGCCGCCAGTGCCGTCGCCGCCAGTCCGAGTCCCACAAAATCCCTGCGATCCATGCTTGCTCCGTGTTTGGTTGATGCACTGATGGTATCGCATAAACAATGCTCAGACGAAAAAAAACGCTGCCATACGGGCAGCGTTTTTTGCACACAGGCGGGTCAATCAGTTACGGATGACGCGCTTGTATTCGTTGGTGCGGGTGTCGACTTCGATGGTGTCGTCCTGGCTGACGAACAGCGGCACCGAGATGGTGTGACGGTTCGCTTCGATGGCGTTTTCCAGCTTGGCTTCCTTGAGCACGTTACCCGAGGTATTGCCCTTGACGGCAGGCTCGGCGTAAGCGACCACGCGCTGGATGGTGGTAGGCAGTTCGACCGAGATGGCCTTGCCGTCGTAGAACACGGCTTCGCATTCCATGCCGTCTTTCAGGTAGTGCAAGGCGTCGCCCAGGTTTTCTTCTTCAATTTCGAACTGGTTGTACTCTTCATCCATGAAGACAAACAGCGGATCGGCGAAGTACGAATAGGTGACCGGCTTCTTATCGAGGACGACGACGTCGAACTTGTCGTCGCCGCGGAACACGTTTTCCATCGGGCTATTGGTCAGAAGATTTTTCATCTTCCACTTGTAGGTAAAGCCGGTCCGGCTCGAACCGTTGACGTCAGAGCGCAGCACGATCATGGGTTTGCTGTCGACCATGATGATATTGCCAACGCGAATTTCTTTTGCAGGTTTCATAATAAATAGTTCTAAAAAGTGGTTTGCTAAAAAATCATCTGCCGCCGCCTGGCTCGAATCGCCTGAAGCGCGTTTGATCTCAAGTGAAGAGGGCCATACTCAACAGAGCGCCTGACAAGACGTTCAGGGCGGAGTCGTGCGGCGCGGCACGCGCAAGGCACCGTGATCGCGTGACACCATGGGCGTCTTGTAAAGCGCTCAGAATCAACCGCGCATTATACCGCATGTTATTGGTGCGCAGAACCGTTTGCGGCCCGCACAGTTTGCGCGAAACGCAACAGATTCGCGGCCAGGTCGCCATGCGCGACCATTTCGGCATGCCACTGCTGCACCCGCTCAGTACTGGCGGCGATGGTAGCGCGGTAGTCGGCCCAGGTGCGGTGCCAGCCGTCGCTGTCGTCGGCATCGGCGGCGCCGCCGCCATGCTGCTGGCCGTCCAGGGCGCCGTTCCAGCGCAGGTTCAAGGCATTGGCCGCCGCCAGCTGGGGCGAAAAGCGCTGCAGGAAGGCGCGCAGTTTGACATGGTGCAAATTCTCATCCTGCGGATAAATGTGCCAGACAAACGGCCGGCCCGCCCACTGTGCCCGCACAATCGAATCCTCGCCGCGCACCAGGTTCAGATCGCACGCCCACAGCAAGCGGTCGTAGTCGGGCTGCGGCAAAAATGGCAGCACCCGCACGCACAGCGCGCCGCGCGTGGCGGCCGCGCCCGGCACCGCCGGAGCGCCGAGGAAAGCGCCGACCGCCGCGCTGGCCACGCCCTGCGGCACCAGGCAGGTGATCGGCGTGGCACTGCGCTGCCAGGCGGCGAACAGCGCCGCGACTGGCGCATGGGGGTAACAGAACAGCGACACCTTGAAGGCCGCCTGTTCGGCATCGCTGACGCCAAGATCGGCAAGAAACGCCGCGCTGGCGCCCTGCGCTGCCTGAAAATCGCGGCGGGCCTCGTCGAGACCCCGTTCGCGCAGCAGGCCGCCGGTGTGCGCGGTAAAACCGGGAAAGAAGAAATGCTTGATGAGCGGCAGCCGCGGATGGGTCGATGGCAGCGTATGACAGCCTTCCACCCACGCTTCGGCGCTCATGCCCTCAAGGTTCAGCCAGACCGGGCGCGGCGTGCATTGCGCCATCGCGGCGACATACGCAGAAGGCAGCTCGACGCCAAAAAACTCGATCACTGTGTCGGCGACCTCGACACCGGCAACGTCAGCGTCGGCACCGCCCTGCCAGTGACGCACGGTGACGCCGGCCACCTGCTGGACCGCGGCCGCTGGCAGCACCTGTGGACAGAGGCGCCGAAAGGTCAGCAAGTCGTCGACCCACAGGGTGACATCGATAGCGTGCTCGCTGCGCAGCTGGCGCGCCAGGCGCCAGCAGATGCCGATATCGCCGAAATTGTCGACCACCTTGCAGAACAGGGCCAGCGTCGGGGCACGGGAGGGGGACAGAGACATGGTGACAAGGGCGCGCCGCAGGGGAGCGCCAGGCGAACTCGGGCCATTATTTTACCCCTTTTATGACGCACTTTTGTGCCATTCGTAGTCGCACCAAAAAAGCGCAAATGAGCGAAAACTTCTTTGCGTGCCTGCCGGTCATACCCTCACCAACGAACAGCAAGCAGCGCCTGCCGTTTTACGCACGCGAGCGGCGCTGCGTGCGAATGTCCGTGGCGTCACGTGCTTCGCCAGCTTGGTCGCTGTCCGGCACGTCATGAATAACATCTATATCAGTGGAGAGCGTAATGACTGGACTACAACAGCAATATGGTGTGGGACAAGACCTCGAACCGCAATTGTTCGCAGGCGGACTACTGGGCGGCCCCTTGGGCGGCCTGATCGGAAAAGGCATAGGCGGCCTGTTTGGCCGTTCCAACCTGGGACAAAACATCGGTTCTGGCATTGGCGGTCTGGTCGGCAGCCTGCTGCCATTTAGCGCCGACCCGGTGACGCAAGCCTACGCCCAGCAGCAGCAACAACTGCAGCAGCTGCAACAGCTGCAACACGCGCAACTGGCCCAGCAACTCGATCCCCAGGGCTGGTTCGGCAACATCCTTGGCCAGGTGGCTCGCCCACTCGGTGGCGCGGTCGGCGGCCTGTTCGGCCAGGCGGGCCTGGGCAATACCATCGGTGGCATTGCCGGCTCACTGGGTCGCATGCTGCCCTTTGACGCCGATCCCGTCACGGCAGCGTACCTGCAGCAGGCACAACAAGCGCAACAAGCACAACAACAGGCACTGGCGCCGCAAAGCACGTTCGGCAATATGGCGCCCATGCATGGCATCGGCATCATTCCGGGCAGTTTCAGCTCGCGTGGGCTCATCCCCCGCTCGTTCGCCGATGCGATCCCCGACTACCGGGGCCAGAATCCCAACTATGGCTTTGCCAGCCGCATGTTGCCGTTCGATGTAGACCCCGTCTCGGCGGCCTATCTGCAGCAGGCACAGCAAGCACAAAACGCCCAACTGGCGCAGCAGGGCCAGATCGCCCCGCAAGGCTGGTTCGGTAACATCCTCGGCCAGGTGGGTCGCCCGCTCGGTGGCGCTGTCGGTGGCCTGTTCGGCCAGTCGGGCCTCGGTAGCACCATCGGCGGTCTGGCTGGATCGCTGGGGCGCATGCTGCCGTTCGACGTTGACCCGGTGACAGCGGCGTATGCGCAACAAGCGCAGCAAGCACAACAAGCGCAGCTGGCACAACTGGCACAACAAGGCCAGATCGCCCCACAAGGCTGGTTCGGTAACATTCTCGGCCAGGTGGGGCGCCCTCTCGGTGGCGCCGTCGGTGGCCTGTTCGGCCAGTCAGGTTTGGGCAGCACCATCGGCGGTATCGCCGGCTCGCTGGGCCGCATGCTGCCATTTGACGTCGACCCGGTGACGGCGGCGTATGCGCAACAAGCCCAACAAGCCCAACAGGCACAACAAGTACAACAAGCACAGCTGGCGCAACTGGCACAGCAAGGCCAGATCGCTCCGCAAGGCTGGTTCGGCAACATCCTCGGCCAGGTGGGTCGCCCCCTCGGTGGCGCCGTCGGTGGGCTGTTCGGCCAGTCCGGTTTGGGCAGCACCATCGGTGGTCTCGCCGGTTCCCTTGGCCGCATGTTGCCGTTTGACGTAGACCCCGTGACGGCCGCCTATGCGCAGCAGGCACAACAAGCACAACTGGCACAGCTGGCGCAATCGGCACAGCCTAGCCAGATCGCGCCGCAAGGCTGGTTCGGTAACATCCTCGGGCAGGTCGGACGGCCCCTCGGTGGCGCCGTCGGTGGCCTGTTCGGCCAGTCCGGTCTGGGCAGCACCATCGGCGGCCTCGCCGGTTCACTGGGCCGCATGTTGCCGTTTGACGCAGACCCCGTGACGGCGGCCTACGCGCAACAAGCCCAGCAAGCACAGCTGGCACAACTGGCACAGCAAGGCCAGATCGCCCCGCAAGGCTGGTTCGGCAACATCCTGGGCCAGGTCGGTCGCCCCCTTGGTAACGTCGTCGGCGGCCTGTTCGGCCAGCCAGGCCTGGGCGGCACCCTCGGTGAAGCCGCTGGTCAGCTCGGCCGCATGCTGCCCTTCGCCGCCGGCCCAGACTTAGCGCAGGCACAGCAGCTGCAGCAACTTCAACAACTGCAGCAACTTCAGCAGCTGCAACAACTGCAACAACTACAGCAACTACAGCAGCTGCAATACGCACAACAAGCAGCCATGGGCGCTGGTCTGCCCAATGGCGCCGCCCAAACGACCTACGCGCAAATACCGCAGCAGCCATATGGACAATCGGCCTACGGCGGTGTGCAGGGTCAGCCCGGCATGATGGCGGGCGGCACGCCAACCATGCATTGACAAGCCCGAGCCGGCGGTGCCGGCCCGGCTTCATCAACAGCGGTCTTTCGCCTGCGCGGGAGACCGCTCTCACGCAAAGAGAAGGACCCTTATGGTCTTGACACAAACTGGTCCCGAACGGGGCCGCTATATCGTGCGCGCTGCGGGTGATGCGATTCCACTGACGGGCTTTCTGGCGACGATTGCCAACGAGCCGGCCATTGCCATCGTTGATCGCATCGGCCCGCCGGGACAGGCGCACACCGTGGTGGCAGAAATGAGCCACGACCGTGCGCGCGCGCTCGAACAGCAATTCATTCAATCCCAACAACCCATCATTATCGAACCGGATCGCCCGCTGTCCATGTTTGCCGGCGAACCGGGCTAGAAAGGACATTGTTATGGCAGTCAAATCTTCCAGTGGCGGCGAACTGCCGCCCGATCCAGAAACCCCTGGCGACAGCATCGGCGCTGGCCGCTCGCGGCGCGACGGCAATACCGACATTCCCGCCGCCGCCGCTGGCAGCACACCGGGCGCGGCCGGCCGCACCATCGGCGAACGGCGCAAACGCTACCTGGTGGCGCCACGCCAGAGCGCCGGCGGCCTGTCCGTTGCCAGCCTGGGCCTGCAACCGGCGGTGTTCAATGCGCCATCCTTCGATGGCGTCGAACAGGCACTACGCGACCATCCGGAAATCGACTTCATCGGCAGCGTGGGACCACGCAAGGACCTCAGTACCCTGTCAACCGGCGCGCCGGGCGGCCAGGGTGTGCTGGTGGCACGCATGTCGGACAAAAATGCCGCGCGTTTGCACCAGCAGGGCGCCGGTACCCTGCTCGTTGAGCGCGACCAGCATCTGTATCTGACCGATGCGGTCATTCAGATGCCGGGGCTGGTCACCGGCCTGCTGCCCGATGGCCCCACGACCGACGTTTTCATCACCGTGCTCGGTCGCGACAACATGCCGGTGGCCGGTGCCGAAGTCTCGGTGTTCGGCGCCATGCTACCCGTCTCGGGTGTCACCAATGCCAATGGCCAGGTGGTGCTGGCCCTGTCAGGCGAAGCATCGCGCACGGTCTCCGGTCTGTACGTCAAGCCGAAGGCCGATTACTGGAGCTTTTATCAGCGCGATCCCGACATCAGCATTGGCGAGCCGAACGTGGTGGCCCTGCGCGCGCTGTCGGACTGGCCGAACCTGAAAGACTTCCCGCAGCGCCACGCCTACGGTTGGGGCCAGAAAGCCATGCGGCTCGACCAGTTGCCACCACAGCTGCGGGGACAGGGTATCAAGGTCGCCGTCATCGATTCCGGGGCGGCCACCACCCATCAGAACCTCGAACAGTTGCGGGCCGGTGTAGACATCCTGCAAAAAACCGATGCCCAGGGTTGGCGAAAAGACGATCTCGGTCATGGCTCGCACTGCTCCGCCGTGATTGGCGGCGCCGCCATCGCCAGCGGTATGCGCGGCTTTGCCCCGGAAGCCGAACTGCACGAATGCAAGCTGTTCCCTGGAGGGCAAATTTCGCAACTCATCGATGCCCTCGAGTATTGCATCGAGAACCAGATCGATGTGGTCAATCTGAGCCTGGGCGGGGCCCAGCCGTCAGAGGCGCTGGAACAGCAAATCATTCGTGCCAAGCGTGCCGGGATTGCCTGCATCGTCGCCGCTGGCAATTCGGGCGGGCCTGTCCAGTATCCGGCGTCCTCGCCCAATGTGCTGGCAGTGGCGGCCATCGGCAAACTGGGCGAATTTCCACCAGATAGTTATCACGCGCAAACACTAACGCAAACGGTCGATGCCAACGGTTACTATCAGGCCAGCTTCAGCTGCTTCGGGCCTCAAGTGGCGGTTTGTGCGCCTGGCGTGGCAATCACCTCGGCCGTGCCGGCCAATAATTTCGCGGCATGGGATGGCACGTCGATGGCGGCGCCGCACGTCACCGGCCTGGCAGCACTGGTATTGGCGCATCACCCTGATTTCCAGTCCACCTTCAAGGCAAGGGGGCCGGAACGGGTGGAACGGCTGTTTCAACTCATCAAAATGAGTGCACGCCCGGTCACTCTGGCCGACCCGGAGCACACGGGCTATGGCATGCCGGACGTACTCGTTGCCATTGGCTTGCAAGCGGCTTTTCCCTACATGCAAGGCAACATCGGCGCAAGCAGAGCCGGTGCGGCGCCGACGATGGGCAATGCGTCCGCTTACCCGGCCGGCTTTACAGCGCCTCAGCCCCAATCATTTACACCGATGTCAGTCGATCCGCGCTGGGCCGCCGCCTCTGGCGCGCAGGGCGCGCAGTTGGGAAATCTGAATATTTTTGGTAGTGGATATTGGTAGCGCTTCTCTGGTGGCTGGTAGAGAGTAGCGGATAGCGGGTAGCGGGAGAGCGGGTAGCGGGAGAGCGTATTGCTCGAGGCTGAGGGACAGGCGTTAAGCGCTGCGCCTGCGCGGTTCACGCGCAGGCGCTTGCAGCCTGCCCGTCTTTTGCTCGAGCCTGGCTAGCTGCGACAGCCGGGTCCGGCACTGGGTCTGCCATGGCGGGCAGCGAGTGGTGATCACTGCCTGTCACACCGACCTGTCGCAGACGGTTGCGCGCACACGCAAAAAAGGACAAAAAACAGAAAAAAATAAAAAATAAAAGATAAAAAATAAAAATAAAAATAAAAACGCCAAAAACAATCAAACAAAAAAATGAAAACAAACCGACCACACCGAACCAGCAGTGCAGCGACCGCAAGGCAGGGGCACCCGCCTGCAGCGGCCAACACAAAACATACAGGCGTAAAAAAACCGGAGCACCTATGCGCATGCGCGCTGGTCTGCTCCGGTTTTTAACTGGCGTCCCCAAGGGGATTCGAACCCCTGTACTCACCGTGAAAGGGTGATGTCCTAGGCCTCTAGACGATGGGGACAGAAATCTGTCCTGGGTAGATACTACACCCTGACCTGTCGCGCCGCACTGCTTTCATGCGGGCACTAATTTAACACTTACTTTGCCCTGGTCATCGACGCACATGGCGCTTAACCGAGCTGGCGTCCCCAAGGGGATTCGAACCCCTGTACTCACCGTGAAAGGGTGATGTCCTAGGCCTCTAGACGATGGGGACCCGAACTATTCCAACAAAACTTGGTGGAGGTAAGCGGGATCGAACCGCTGACCTCTTGCATGCCATGCAAGCGCTCTCCCAGCTGAGCTATACCCCCCAATTGAGCGGTGCAAAAAAAATCCCTGACTGGTCAGGGCACATAGTTGGCAACTACGTTTTCTGCACTCTCTAAAACCTGGCGTCCCCAAGGGGATTCGAACCCCTGTACTCACCGTGAAAGGGTGATGTCCTAGGCCTCTAGACGATGGGGACCTGGAACTTCCAACAACACGTATCGCTACGCTTTATTACTTCAACCACTGCTTGAAACAACTGCGTTTTTACTACAACTGCTTCTTCAACGTGGTGGAGGTAAGCGGGATCGAACCGCTGACCTCTTGCATGCCATGCAAGCGCTCTCCCAGCTGAGCTATACCCCCGTCCGGTGAAGAAGCAAAATTATAGACGAAACTCTTGCATTCCGCAAATGCGGAATTGGATAAATCAAAGATATTTGCGAACGCGGGCCAGAACGACGTCACGATCGAACAGTTCGAGCACAGCATCGATGGCCGGCGTCTGCAACTGCCCCACCAAGATCAGGCGCAGCGGCATGGCCAGTTGCGGCATTTTCAAGCTGTGCGCGGTCAGCACTTCCTTGATCATGGCGGCCAGCGCAGGCTTGTGCCATTCCACCGTCTCAATACGCTCAGCAAACTGCGCCAGCGCCGGCTTGACGGCGTCGTTGAGGTGCTGGGCCAGCAAGGCAGGATCGGCCTGCGGCGTGCGGTAGAACAGCATGGCGGCGTCGGCCAGTTCATTGATGGTATTGGCACGTTCCTTCATCAAGCCCAGCACGGGTGCCAGCGGCGGATTGTGGTTGAACTCGGCGCCTTCAGTGAGCATCCGTGGGCGCGCCAGCGAAGCGAGGCGGTCGTTGTCCGCCAGTTTGATGTACTGGTTGTTGAGCCAGTTGAGCTTTTCCGGATTGAACTGCGCCGGTGATTTGGTCAGGTTGTTCAAATCAAACCACTGGCAAAACTGTTCCATCGTGAAAATTTCATCATCGCCATGGCTCCAGCCCAGGCGCGCCAGGTAGTTGAGCATCGCTTCTGGCAAATAGCCCTGCGCCGGGTAGTCCATCACGCTGACGGCGCCATGGCGCTTCGACAGTTTTTCGCCATCGGCGCCGAGGATCATGGGCAGGTGGCCATACTTTGGCAAGGGTGCGCCGATGGCGTTGAGGATGTTGATCTGGCGGGGGGTGTTGTTGACGTGATCGTCACCGCGCAACACGTGGGTGATTTGCATGTCCCAGTCATCGACGGCCACGCAGAAATTGTAGGTGGGCGTGCCATCCGGCCGGGCGATGACGAGGTCATCCATTTCCTTGTTGGCGATGGTGATGGTGCCCTTGACCACATCGTCCCAGCTCACTTCGCCGTCGAGGGGGTTTTTGAAGCGCACCACCGGCGTGCGGTCGGCCGGTACCGCTGGCAGGGCCTTGCCTGGCTCGGGGCGCCAGGTGCCATCGTAGCGCGGCTTGTCGCCAGAAGCGCGCATGCGCTCGCGCATGGCTTCGACTTCTTCTGGCGACGAGTAGCAGTGGTAAGCGGTGCCAGCGTCCAGCATCTGCTTGACCACCTGACGGTAGCGCTCCATGCGCTGCATCTGGTAGAACGGCCCTTCATCATGATGCAGACCGAGCCACTCCATGCCTTCGATAATCGCTCGCACCGCTTCCGGCGTCGATCGTTCGAGGTCGGTGTCTTCGATGCGCAAAATAAAGGTGCCGCCGAAGTGGCGGGCGAACGCCCAGCAGTACAGGGCGGTACGGGCGCCGCCGAGGTGGAGGTAGCCGGTGGGGCTGGGGGCAAAACGGGTGCGGACGACTGTCATGGCGGTGGAATCTAAGGCTATAAAGTCCTCATTTTACAGCGTCGACGCCCTGCCCTTCCAGCCTGCGTGGCGCGCACCCCTTAGCCGGGCGCCCGGCCGGTGACGCGCGCACTGTCACCGCTTTTCATCATATCGATCACGCGGCAGTCACCGCACATGCGCAAGCGGTCCAGGTGGCCGGCGAAGGCCGCGTGAGCGCCCATCTTGGCCACCATATTGGTAATCATTTGCAGGCTGCCAAACGGCTTGGCGCAGCGGATGCAGCAAAATGGCGTCGACTCGTGCTTGACCACCGGCTTGTTCCAGGTATCGAGCAGCAGCAAGCGCGGCTCGAGGACGATGGCATTTTCCGGACAAGTGGTTTCGCACAGGCCGCATTGCACACAATTTTTTTCCACAAAACGCAATTGCGGCACGGTGGTGCTGTCCATCAGCGCTGACGACGGGCAGGCGCCCACGCACGCCATGCACAGGCTGCATTTGCTGGTATCGACCTTGACGTTGCCGAACGGGCTGCGCGGCGGCAGTGCGATTGCCTCGCTCTTGACGGTGGCGTGCAAGGCCAGGTGGGTCAGCGCCAGATCGAGCGTGTTGCGCTTGTCAGCCATCACGTGAAAACCGGCCGCAGGAAAACCGCCAGCGGCCGCGGGCGCCGCCGCCACCAGGCCAGCGAGCATGGCGACCCCGGTCGCCTGCAGCAACTGGCAGCGCAGCGTCGAAAAACCGAGGCCATCGAGCACCGTGTTGGCAATCGCCATCTGCTCGCTGACGCCAAGGCGGTATTGCGGCGCTTCTTCGTCCGTCATCAGCACGGCAATGGCGCCGGCGCCATACGCAAATGCTGCCAGCCAGACATCGATGCCGACCGAGGCCGTATGTTCGATCTCGATGGGAATCACGTGGGCCGGGACGCCACCGCTGGTGCTCTCGAGTTCGCCAATCAGGGCCTTGCCGCGGCCACCGTTGTGAAACAGCAGCGACGGCGCACCACCACCGGCGGCGCGGTAGGCGCCCACCAGCGCGCGCAGGCGCTCGCCGGTGTAGGCGGCGCTGGGGTAGGCGTAACTGAGGGCCCCGGTCGGGCACACGGTGCCGCAGGCGCCGCAACCGGCGCACAGATTCGAATTGACGAAGACCTTGTCGCCACGACCGACAATGGCCGCGGCAGAACAGATCTCGATACAGGCGTTGCAGCCGACCAGCTTGTTACGGCTGTGGGCGCACAGGCGCTCCTTGTACGTAAAATATGTTGGCTTTTCGAATTCGCCGATCATGCCGGCCAGTTCGGCCACGGCGTCGGCGCGCTGGCCGATGTCGGCGCCGGGAGCGAAATAACCGGGTGGTTTTTCGTGCCGGTTGAGCACAGCAACGGTGGAAAGATCGAGTACCAGGTCAAAACTGCCACGGCCCACTTCGCCATCGGCATCCCACACTGCCTCGAAGGCGCCCAGCCAGCCGTCGACGTGCACGCGCTGCACGCGATGCACCGGATACGGGCGCGCAGGCTGCTCCGCGCCGGCCACGTCGGTCAGCAGCACCGTCAACGGCAGCTGCGCAAACAGACCCTCGGCCCATGGCGCCACATCGGCGGCGGCGCCGATCATCAAGGTCCGTCCCACGGAGTGGTAACTGATGGAAGTGACGGGATCGGGATCGGGCAAGGCGGCAGCGGCGATCAGCGCCGCACTCTTGGCGCGCGCGCGCTGTTGAACAACTTCGGGTGAATTCATAACACTTCCTGAGGGGGAGCAGGCGGCGGCGCGGCCGCCAGCTCGGGAGAATCGGGGATGGATGGGGCAACGACAGGCACAACAACAGGCGCAACCACCGGGGCAGCGACAGGCGCGGCGGCGGCCGGCAAGGCGTCGAGCGCCAATGGCGGGCCGCTGCCGACAAGGTCATCAACCTGTTCGATGGCCTTGTCGAGGCTGGCAAAGATGTTCTTGTTATGGCTCATCTGCTCGAGCATGTCGGCGGACACGGGACTGGGCAAATTGTAGTCCCCCATATAAATGTCGAGCCCGTCATGGCCGTGGAAATGGGGGTCGGCGAACAACTTTTTCATGGCCAGCCGGCGCACTGCGGCGTCGACGTTCTTGGCAACGAAGGTGGAAAAATCGGACTCGCCCGTCAGTGCGGCGGCATCGAGCAAGGTGGGCGGCGGCGCCTCGGCCGGCGCCCCCGGCACGAGCGCTAACACCGGCACCACCGGCGCTGCGGACGGCGCCGCAGCCGCGGGCATGACCACGGGCATAGCGAGCGGCAATGGCGCTGCCTGGTCCTCAGGCCGCGCCTTCAGGCGCGCCCACCTGCGTAAAAATCCTTCGTCAGCCATGCGCGGTCCTGATGTACTCAAAAGCAATAAATTCGACCACTAGCTGCGCGCACGCTTGCCGTGGCGCTGCTCGCCGCCCGGCGCGCGCGGCTGGTAGTGCTCGCGCAGGTAGTCGCCCAGCCAGGCATGGATCTCGGCCGGCATGGCGACACCGTCGGCCGATTCGCCCGAGTCGAACATGCGGGTGCCTTCGACGTAACTGACAGAGGCGCGCAAAGGCATCGCCTTGCCATCCTGCATGCGCCACATCACAAAGACCTTCGCTTCGGGGGCCAGCCAGTTTTCGTGGTAGCCCTCGTTTTCGTCACCAAACAGCTCGAGCTTCAAGCCCGACACCAGGTAAGACTGGCGCTCGGCGTCGTCACTGAGGGTCTGCACGGCCGGCAAACCACCGCGATCAGCCATCACCGCCACTGCCGCCCAGGACTCATCGGCCCAGCGGTGCTTGAGGACGCGCCGCTGCATGACGATGGCGACGGCAAGG
Source organism: Massilia sp. PWRC2 (assembly GCF_049896725.1). Classification (NCBI taxonomy): domain Bacteria; kingdom Pseudomonadati; phylum Pseudomonadota; class Betaproteobacteria; order Burkholderiales; family Oxalobacteraceae; genus Massilia; species Massilia sp. PWRC2. Next base: position 105,754 of record NZ_JAFCUW010000005.1, on the reverse strand, counting down.
CTGGCGAGCGGCTTCACTTGACGGTCTTCACCGTTGACGCCGCTGGCGACGGTGCCGCCTTGATATCGCGACTGGCCACGGCGGTGCCCTGCTTCTCGCTGGTTTTCGGCGCTGCGGCGCCGGCTGCGGTCAGCTTGCCGTCGGGCTGGCCCGCAGGGCCGGATTCCTTGGCCGCCATCGTCACCGCCACCACCGGCGCGGCAATCGGCGTCGGCGGGTTGACCGTCAAACCCTTGGCCTTGGCGCTGGTGCGCCAGCGTGCGCTGAGCGTGTCCATGCTGGCCAGCAGTGCTTCCTTGTCCTTCGCAGCTTGCGCGTCGGCGGCCGCTTTCTTGGCTGCTTGTGCCTGTGCGGCTGCCGGCGTCGGTGGTGCCAGCGCGGCGCTGGCCAGCGCGCATGCGCTCGCCAGGGTCAGCGCGACGAACAGTTGGCCCAGGCCTGGCTTGAATGTGTGTTTCATATCCCCTCCTTATTGCCCGCTTGGGGTGGTCTTGGCCGCTGGCGGCGCCGTGCTGCCCGACGGCCCGTGGCCCGACTCGGCGACGGCGCCCGCGGTGGCGGTGCCGCCCGTATTGCCGCCAGCACCACCGGCGTGAAATGGTGTACCGCCGGCATAACTGCCATCGGTGACGGCCTTCTTCTTGCTGGCGATAATTTCACCGCCAGTGGCGCCGCCGCTGCTGACCATGCCAGGCATCTTGGTCTGGCGCTGCTCGTAAGCACCGTCGCGCGAGCAGCCGCTTGCCAGCAGCGCGCCGCCGATCAACATCATCGAGATCAGGATTTTCATGCGCGCCCCCTGGCGTCAGTGGCTGGCCGCGCCGGTGGTGGCGGCGGCGTTTGCCCCGCTACCTCATCGTGCCAAATGCGGTGATGGGATTTGGCCCAGCTGGCATCGACCGTGCCGTGGCGCATCGCCTCGTAGGCACCGGGCGTACCCAGCGTGCCCAGGTAAATATGGCCCATGGCACCAAAAATATACAGGCTGGCGCCGCCGATGTGCAGATAATTGGCGATCTGCAGCAGGTAGCGGGTCTGACCGAAGTTGGTGAAATCAAGCACCAGGCCACTCACCGACATCACCAGGCCCAGCAGAACAACGCCACCCCAGAACCAGATTTTTTCGCCGGCATTGAAGTAGCCTGCATCCGGATGCTTGTGGTTGACCAGGCCGCCCAATTGCTTGAGCCATGGCCAGTCCCAGGCACGGAAGAAATTGTTTTTCACAAAAGTGATAAACAGCAGCACCGAGCAGACAATGAACAGGGGGCCGACGAAATTGTGAATGTACTTGCCAATGATGGCGACCCACGAATAAGCGTCATGTCCCAGCCAAGGCATGATGATTTTCTTGCCGAAGGTAATGATCAACCCGGTCAAGGCCAGCGCAATGAAGCTGTAGGCCGTTGCCCAGTGCACCATGCGCTGCCAGCGGCTAAAGCGCTGCAGGCGCCGCCCCGATGGCGGATCGATGGTGCGGGCCGGACCGAAGCCCAGATAGAAGCCGAAGATGACCAGCGGCGTCACCAGCAGCAAGGTGCCCATCGCCATGGCGATCGGCCCATTGCGCAAGATGCGCCAGGTGTTGCCACCGCGTTGCAGCAGCACGGTGCCCTCGGTGTCGTTGTAGGCGCCGAGATAATGGCGGTCCATGTGCACCTTGCCAGAGGACAGGGAACCGAAGCCGGGCTCGGCATCATGCTGTTCCGTCTGCATGATGGTTTGCTCTTCGGCATAGGCTGGCTTGGCCGCCTTGTTCGGCACTTCGGCCAGGCTGGCACCGGCCAGGCTCAAGCCGCACAGGCCCACGCACAGGGCGCGCAGCAGTCGCTGGCTCAACTTAGAAATCAATAATGCTTGCATCGCAGACGCCTTTCAGGGATGGGCCCGGTTGTACTCGTTCTGGGTGCTGGCGCGTTCGATGATCGCCTTTTTCCAGGCCGCATTGTCACCATGGAAGCTGACATCGGCCACACGATTGTCGCGTTTGCCGGCATACTGGCCATCGACGTAGGCAGGATGCTGCTCGACCTCGATGCAACCGGTCAGGCTCACGGCGAGTGCCGCGATCACTGCGCAGTGACGTGTGTTCATGCCGGCTTCCTTCCGTGGTTCTGCGTCTCGTTCAACTGATTGACGCGCGGTACATCCGGCTGTGCGGCGGGCGTGGCCGTGCGCTTGCTGCGATCGTAGGCGATTTCCCAGCCCCACAGTTCCGGACCATAACCGCGCGTATCGACGCGCTGCTTGTAAATGTCGCCAATCACATCGGCATCACCGGCCAGCAAAGCCTTGGTGCTGCATTGCTCGGCGCAGGCGGGCAACTTGCCTTCGGAAATACGGTTGCGGCCGTATTTCTTGAACTCTTCTTCCGACTGGTCCACTTCCGGGCCGCCGTTGCAGAAGGTGCATTTGTCCATCTTACCGCGGTGGTTGAACAGGCCCGTTTCCGGGAACTGCGGGGCACCGAACGGGCAGGCATACGAGCAGTAACCGCAGCCGATGCACTGGTCCTTGTTGTGCAGGACGATGCCGTCTTCCGTGTGGTAAATACAGTTGGTCGGACACACATCGAGGCACGGCGCGTCGGTGCAATGCATGCAGGCGACCGAGATCGAGTGCTCGCCCGGCATGCCATCGTCAACGGTGACGACGCGGCGACGGTTGACGCCCCACGGCGTTTCGTTTTCGTTCTTGCAGGCGGTAACGCAGCCGTTGCAATCGATGCAGCGTTCTACATCGCAGATAAATTTCATTCGTGCTTGCATGGCACTTCCTTGTTATTTTTGTTGCTGTTCATGGGTGTTCAAATCCGCGCCAGGCGGCACAGCGAGACCTTGGTTTCCTGCATCATCGTGACCGCGTCGTAACCGTAGCTCCAGCCCGTGTTGACGGCTTCGCCACGCACGATCGGCGCCGCCCCTTCCGGGTAGTGCGGCAACAGGTCTTCACCCATCCACCAGCCACCGAAGTGGAATGGCATCCACACCAGGCCGGGCGGCACGCGCGGCGTCACCAGGGCCTTGACTTTCAGGCGGGCGCCGGTCGGCGTTTCCACATGGATGTAGTGATCGGTGATGGCGCCCACATTCTTGGCGTCTTGCGGATTGATTTCGATGAACATATCCTGCTGCAATTCAGCCAGCCATGGATTCGACCGCGTCTCGTCGCCACCGCCCTCGTACTCGACCAGACGGCCGGACGTCATGATCAGCGGATAGTCTTTCGAGTAGTCGACCGCCTGCACCGATTTGTACAGGGTGGGAATGCGCCAGAAGCTGGCCTTGTCGTCGTAGGTCGGGTATTTGACCACCAGGTCGCGACGGGGCGAGAGCAACGGTTCGCGGTGGACCGGCACCGGATCGGGGAAATTCCACACATTACAGCGTGCCCGTGCATTGCCGTACGGTGCGCAACCGTGCGCCATCGCCACCCGGATGATGCCGCCCGAAGCGTCGGTCTTCCAGTTCTTGCCCTCGGCCTGCAACTGCTCGGCCGGCGTCAAATCCGACCACCAGCCCAACTTTTTGAGGAACACGTGGTCGAACTCCGGGTAACCGGTGTCGATTTCGCTGTCCTTGGTGGCCGAGCCATCGGCCGCCAGCAGCGACTCGCCATTGTGTTCGACGCCCCAGTTGGCGCGGAACGGCATGCCGCCTTCCATCACGGGCTTATCGATGTCGTAGAGAATCGGCGTGCCCGGGTGCTTCATTTCCGGCGTGCCCCAGCACGGCCACGGCAAGCCATAATAATCGCCCGCGCATGGACCTGACTCGGCCTTCAGGGTGGTGGGATCGAAAGTGTGCTTGTTGGCAGCATGCAGCTTGATCCGTTCCGGCGAGGCGCCGCTGTAACCGATGGTCCAGCAGGTGCGGTTAATTTCGCGCAGGATGTCTTCGATCACCGGCTCGTTGTTGACCACCTTGATGTTCTTGCACAGCTGCTCGGCAAAGCCGAACTTCTTGGCAAACAAGTACATGATCTCGTGATCGGTTTTCGATTCGAACAGCGGCTCAATGACCTTCTCGCGCCACTGGATGCTGCGGTTCGAGGCTGTCACCGAGCCCTGCGTTTCAAACTGGGTGGCCGCCGGCAGCAGATACACGCCGTCGGTGCGCCCGTGCATGGCCGCCGTCATGGTCGGATACGGATCGATGACGATCAGGGTATCGAGCTGCTTCATGGCCGCAACCATGTCCGGCAGACGGGTCTGGCTGTTGGGCGCATGGCCCCAGTAAATGACGGCGCGCAGATTGCTGGGCTGATCGATGTACTGGTTCTTTTCCAGTACGCCATCGAACCAGCGCGACGTGACCATGCCCGGCTTTTCCATCAATTCCTTGGAACCATAGCGCGACTTGATCCAGTCATAGTCAACGCCCCAGGCGGTGGCGAAAAATTTCCACGCGCCTTCGGCCAGGCCGTAATAGCCGGGCAGCGAATCGGGATTCGGGCCGACGTCGGTGGCGCCCTGGACATTGTCGTGACCCCGATAAATATTGGTGCCGCCACCGGACTTGCCGATGTTGCCCAGCGCCAGTTGCAGGATGCACAGCGCGCGCACATTGGCGGTGCCGACGTGGTGCTGGGTAATGCCCATGCACCAGACCACCGACGACGGCTTGTTTTTCGCCAGCGTCTCGGCGGCAGCGCGCACTTGCGCTTCCGGGATGCCGGTCACATCAGCGACCTTGTCCGGTGTCCACTTCGCCACTTCCTTGCGCACCTCTTCCATGCCATAGGTGCGCTGGTCGATATAGCTCTTGTCTTCCCAACCGTTTTCAAAGATGTGCCACAGCATGCCCCAGACCAGCGGGATGTCGGTGCCGGGACGCACACGCAAATACTGGTGGGCAAAGCGGGCGGTGCGGGTAAAGCGGGGGTCGACCACCACGATCTTGGCGCCCAGCTCTTTCGCATGCAGCGCGTGCAGCATGGAAATCGGGTGCGCTTCCGCCGGATTCGACCCAATGAACATCACCGCCTTGCTGTAGTGCAGGTCGTTGAAGGAATTGGTCATGGCGCCATACCCGAAGGTCTGGGCCACGCCCGCCACCGTCGTCGAGTGGCAGATACGGGCCTGGTGATCGCAGTTATTGGTGCCCCAGAACGAGGCCCACTTGCGCATCAGGTAAGCCTGCTCATTGTTGTGCTTGGAGCCGCCGATCATCATGATCGAATCGGGACCGGCTTTTTCGCGCAGGTCCAGCAGGCGGTCGCCCACTTCATTGATGGCCTGTTCCCACGAGATGCGCACGTACTTGCCGGCCACCAGTTTCATCGGATAACGCAGGCGATGCTCGCCGTGACCGTGTTCGCGCACCGAGGCGCCCTTGGCACAGTGGGCGCCCATGTTAAACGGCGAATCGAAGGCCGGTTCCTGGCGGATCCAGACGCCGTTGCTGACCACCGCTTCGACCGAGCAACCGACCGAACAGTGGGTGCACACGGTGTGCTTGGTGACGGGCGCGGCGGCGGCGGCGGCCGCGGCGTCTGTCGCCTGGGCGGTGTCGATGACGTTGAACGGCAAGTGGCGCGCCATGCCGGCGGCGCCGGCGGTCAGGCCGGCGCGTAGCAGGAAGGAACGGCGCTTGATGGTGCTGGAAGCGGCGCGGGCCAAGCCTTGACGCAGCGCATGGCCAACGCCATTGCCTGCTGGTGCTGCGCCTGCGCTGGCGGCGGATTTTTTAACGACGGTCATTGGTGCACTCCTGGGCGTGAGAGCCGCGGACTAGATAAATAAAACAAAACGTGAAAACCGGATAAACGATATCAACTACCAGTATTTCGCCGTGCGATAGTACTGACGAATGTGCTCGGTCTCGTGATAACCGGCCGGCTCGGCGGCAGCGACGACGGTCGGCGCCACAACAGCCGGCGCCACGGCCGCGCTCTCGCCGGCCACCGTGGCCAGGGTCGCCAGCGCGCCGGCACCGCCAGCGGCGCGTAAAAACAGGCGGCGGCGGCCATCGACCGCGGCGCGTTTCAGGGTGTTCTGTTCCATGATGGGCTTCTTTTAAAAAATGGATGGGTCAGGCGTCGTCTTCGGCGACCTGGAAGGCTTGCTGCTCAAGCGAAAAAAAGGCCTCGGCCAGATCGGCCACGCGGGCATAAAACTGCGCGCCCTCGGCGCGCCGCAAATGGTGTAGGCAGGCGACGTACCAGCTGCCAATGTGCTTGTCGAAAAATGCATGCTGGTCGTCGACGGTGCGCTTGCGGCTGATCAGCTGGCGCATGGTTTCGCACAGGGCGCCCAGGTGGTCTTCCGTCTCACGCACGCCGGCACGACGGCCCAGGCCCAGCTTGGCGAGATCGGCGCGCAACAGCACCAGCGGCTTCTCGTGCAAAAAGCCGGCCAGGTAGATCGAGCCATGGGGGCTGACGCGCGGTGCAGCGGTGCTGACGAACAAGTCGTTGTATTCGCCGATCACATGGTCGGTCGGCAGCAAACGCGCCGTGACCGACAGTTGGTCCCACGCCACATCGAGCGGCTGGGCGCCGCTTTCCGACACCAGCGCATCGCTGGCGGCGAGGCTGTCGAGCAGGCCGGCGTCTGGCGGCGCCAGCAGCAGGCGCGCCAGTAAGCCGTATATATTCGCGCGTGCCTGGTCTTCTTGCGGCAAGGGCATGCCGACGGCGACAAACGTCGTCTGCTGTTCCTGCTGATTGCCAAATTGTTGCATCCTGCGTTCCCCACTTGTACTAAGGCAAAATTTTAAGCTTCTATTGTGAAGCTGTCCACGGAAAGCCGTTGAATTTGTTCAATCGTGCGGCGTCAATACCAATGGATGTTTAACATAAAAGTGTCATTAACGGTTCAGGCGCACGCTCTGCTCACCTGTGGCGCGCGCACGTAACTGGCCGCAGCCGCCATCGACATCCTGGCCGGCCGAATCGCGCAACTTTGTCAAAATTCCGCGTTCCAGTAATCCCGCGGCGATGGCGCGCGCCTTGTCCCAGCTGGGCCGGCGAAATGGCAAGCCCGGATTGCTGTTGTAAGGAATCATGTTGAGGACTGCATGCTTGCCCTTTAACAGCGCGACGATGGCGTCCATCTCATCGTCACCATCGTTGATGCCGTCTAACAGCGTCCACTGGTATTGCACCGGGTACGACGACAGCCGTGCATAGTGTTCGGCGTGCGCCACCAGCGCCTGCGGCGACAGTGCCGGCGCCCGTGGCAGCAGGCGCGCGCGCAAGGCTGGTTTGGTGGTGTGCAGCGACAGCGCCAGTGCCGGCTTGACGGCGCTGGCACCGAGCTGCTCGAAGGCACGCACGTCGCCGACGGTGGAAAACACCAGATTCTTGTGGCCGATATTGCCTTCGCTACCGAGCAGTGCAATTGCCTCCATCACATTGTCGAGATTGTGGGCCGGCTCGCCCATGCCCATGAACACCACTTTTTTGACTGGCCGCAGGCGCCGCGCCAGCACCACCTGGGCGACGATTTCGCCACTGCTGACCTGGCGCACCAGGCCGCCCTGCCCCGTCATGCAGAACTGGCAACCGACCGCGCAGCCCACCTGGCTGGAGACGCACACGCCAGCGCGCGGCAACAGCACCGTTTCCACTGTCTGACCATCGTGCAAGCCCACCAGCAGGCGTGCGGAGCCGTCCTCGGCCGGATGCGTGCTCAGCACGCGCGCCAGCGCATCGAAACGGGCATCGATGTCAGGCAGCGCATCGCGCAGCGCCTTCGGCAAAAAATCCTGCGGCCGGCGGCGGCCCTGGTCGTGCGGCGCGGCACGTACCCAGTCGCGCAAAACGCGCTGCTCGTGCAGCGGCAAGGCGCCAAGCTCGCGCAGGCCGGCACGGATGGTTTCTAGTTTCATGGAATGATTTGCCCACCTGGCACCCGCTGGCGCCGGGTGGGCCTTGGTGATCAGTCGTTCTTGATCACGATGCTGGGGAACTTGCTGGTCATGTCTTTGGCTTTTTCGGCAATCTTGATGGCCACCTTGCGGGCGATGTCCTTGTAAATCTGCGCCACTGCGCCATCGGGATCGGCCACCACCGTCGGCCGGCCCGAATCGGCCTGCTCGCGAATGGCCATTGTCAACGGCAGCGCGCCGAGGAAGTCGACACCGAAGTCGGCGCACATTTTCTCGCCGCCGCCGTGGCCGAAAATCGATTCGAGGTGACCGCAGTTCGAGCAGATATGGGTGCTCATGTTTTCCACCACGCCGAGGATGGGAATGCCCACTTTTTCGAACATTTTGAGACCCTTGCGGGCATCGAGCAAAGCGATGTCCTGCGGCGTGGTGACGATGACGGCGCCGGTGACGGGCACTTTCTGCGACAGCGTCAGCTGGATGTCACCGGTACCCGGTGGCATGTCGACGATCAGGTAATCGAGGTCGCGCCAGTTGGTTTGTTCCAGCAGTTGCTGCAGGGCCTGGGTGACCATCGGACCGCGCCACACCATCGGCTCGTCCGGGTCGATCATGAAGCCGATCGACGACACTTGCACGCCGTGGTTTTCCAGCGGCTCCATGGTCTTGCCATCGGCGCTTTCGGGACGCCCGTTGATGCCCAGCATCATCGGCTGCGACGGGCCGTAAATATCGGCATCGAGCACGCCCACCGAGGCGCCTTCGGCGGCCAGCGCCAGCGCCAGGTTAACGGCCGTGGTTGATTTGCCCACCCCGCCCTTGCCCGAAGCGACAGCGATGATGTTCTTGACATTCGGCATGATTTTCAAGCCGCGCTGCACCGTGTGCGAAATGATTTTCGACTGCACGTTGACATCGACCTGGGTCACCCCTTGCAAGGCTTGCAGGGCGCTGCCAACGGCGGCGCGCACGGCGGCAAACTGCGAGCGGGCTGGATAGCCCAGCTCGATATCGAGCGAGACGGTGTCGCCAGCCGCACTGACGCGGATGTTTTTGACAGCCTTGCTCGTTACATAATCTTTGTGCGTGTTGGGGTCGATAACGACGGCCAGCGCCGCCTTGACGTCTTCTGCGGTGATGCTCATGAATGTCTCCGGATGTGAAGCGGCAGTGTAGCGCAAAATCGCATCTTTCATCGGCCGCCGCCTCAGCGCTGCCGGCGCCGGCGGCAACGCCCCTGTACAGCAAGCGGGCAAGCGCTGGTAAAATGGTCCTTTTCCCCACTAGATAAGCGTATTTCGACCATGACCCGCAAGCTGTTCGTCACTACCGCCCTGCCTTACGCCAACGCAGCCTTCCACATCGGCCACATGATGGAATATATCCAGGCCGATATCTGGGTGCGGTTCCAGCGAATGCAGCGCGATAACGGCGCCGCCCGCGAAGTGAGCTTCGTCTGCGCCGACGACACGCACGGCACGCCCATCATGATCGCCGCCGAAAAGGAAGGCATCACGCCGCAGCAATTCGTCGCCAAGATTGCCGCCGGCCGCCAGCAATACCTCGACGGCTTTCACATCGGCTTCGATAACTGGTACTCGACCGACTCGCCGGAAAACGTCGAATTGTCGCAGGGGATTTACCGCAAGCTGCGCGACGCCGGCCTGATTGTCACCAAGACGGTCGACCGCTTTTTCGACCCCGTCAAAGGGATGTTCCTGGCCGACCGCAACATCAAGGGCGAATGCCCGAAGTGCGGCGCCAAGGACCAGTACGGCGACAATTGCGAAGTGTGCGGCGCCGCTTACCAGCCGACCGAACTGATCAATCCGTTTTCCGTGTTCACCGGTTCGACGCCCATCCTCAAACCATCCGAACAGTATTTTTTCGCCCTGTCCGACCCGCGCTGCTACACCTTCCTGAAAGCCTGGCTGAACACCCCCGGCCGCCTGCAACCGGAAATGGTCAACAAGGTCTCCGAATGGCTGGGTGAAGCGGGCGAAAAACTGGCCGACTGGGATATCTCGCGCGATGCGCCGTATTTCGGCATCCCGATTCCCGACGCTCCCGGTAAATTTTTCTACGTGTGGCTCGATGCGCCGGTCGGTTATCTGGCCAGCCTGAAAAATTATTGCAGCAAACAGGGTATCGATTTCGACGCCCTGCTCAATGACCCCGACACCGAGCAGGTCCATTTTATTGGCAAGGATATCGTTTCCTTCCACCTGCTGTTCTGGCCGGCGATGCTCAATTTTGCCCGACACCCCATCATCGACAAACTCAAGGTCAATGTGCACGGTCACCTGACGGTCAACAACGAAAAAATGTCGAAGTCGCGCGGCACCGGCATTTCGCCGCTGCGGTATCTCGACCTGCACATGAATCCCGAATGGCTGCGTTATTACATCGCCTTCAAACTTAACGCCAAAGTCGAAGATCTCGATTTTAATGGCGACGATTTCGTCGCCCGCGTGAACAGCGATTTGATCGGCAAGTACATCAATATCGCCAGCCGCTGCGCCGGCTTCATCGCCAAGAAATTCGACGGCAAGCTGGCGGGCGCACTGTCACCGGCCGCGCGCGGCTGGATCGCCAGGGCCTTGACGGTCGACGGCGCCGAGCGTCATAGCAGCATCGCGCACAATTTCGAACATCGCGAGTTCGGCAAGGCGCTGCGCGAAATCATGGAAATCGCCGACATCACCAACCAGTATGTCGATGAAAACAAGCCATGGATTCTGGCCAAGGACGACGCCAAAACGGCCGAGCTGCACGACGTCTGCAGCACCGCCCTGATCCTGTTCCGCCAACTGACCATTTTGCTCTCGCCGGTGCTGCCGCAGATTGCCGCACGGGTCGCCGAGATGCTCGGTGACAGCGACCTGAGCTGGGACGACACGCACGCCGACGCCGTCTGGCAGCCACTGCTGGGCCGCACCATCGGCGCCTACAGCCACTTGATGCAGCGGGTCGATGCCAAGATGGTCGAGGCGCTGTTCGACCGTCCCGCCGTCGTTGCGCCGGCGGCAGTTGCTGCGCCGCTGGCGGCGCTGCTGACGGCAACGCCGCCAGCCGGCCTGGTCGACGCTGGCGACATCGAGCCGCTCGCCGCCGAAATTTCCATCGACGACTTTAGCAAAATCGACTTGCGCATCGCCCGCATCGTCAACTGCGAACAGGTCGACGGCTCGACCAAGCTGCTGCGCTTGACGCTCGACGTCGGCGAAGGGCGCCATCGCAATGTGTTCTCTGGCATCAAGTCGGCGTATCAGCCGGAACAGCTGATCGGCAAGCTGACGGTGCTGGTGGCCAACCTGGCGCCCCGCAAGATGAAATTCGGCGTCTCCGAAGGCATGGTGCTGTGCGCCTCGGCGGCCGACGAGAAGGCCGATCCGGGCTTGTACGTGCTCGAACCCTGGGTGGGCGCCAAGCCAGGCATGCGGATTCGCTAAGCGGCCACAGCAAGCGAGGGCAGTGTCGGCACGCCGCCACTGCCCTGGCGCCCCCGTAGTTTTGCCAGCAAGCAGAGGTTTATAATCGCTGTTTGACGAGACCCCCGCGCCACGACGCGCCCCATCCAATTCAAGCGAGACCCAGCCATGACCGACCGTACTTCCCTGCGCCACCTGCCCCATTCCGACCTGTATCGCCAGGGCGATGTCTTCGTGCTGTTCGGCGAACTGTTTGGCCGTGGCTATGTCAACGGCCTCATCGATGAAGCGCGCCGTGCCGGCATGACCATCGTCGGCATCACGGTCGGCCGCCGCGACGACGACGGCAAGCTGCGTGAATTAACAACCGAGGAACATGCCGAAGCCGAAGCCAAGCTGGGCGGGCGCATCATCAATGTGCCGATGATGGCCGGTTTCGACCTCGACGCCCCGCCAGGCGAGCAAAATCCCACCGAATTGCTGTCCGGCCTGACCCTGAAAAACTGGCAGGACGAAACGCTCGACTGGGACAAGGTCGAAGCCTGCCGCCAGGTCGGCGTGCAGCGCTTTACCGCTTCGGCGGCGATCGTCATGAATGAAATCGACAAGCTGGTACCGGATGGCGCCAATGTGTTGTTCGCCCACACCATGGCCGGCGGCATCCCGCGCGTAAAAGCCTTCCTGGCCATTGCCAACCGCATCTACAAGGGCGCCGGCGAGCGCTTCATGTCCTCGCGCGCACTGCTTGACAGCGATCTGGGTAAATTGATTCTGATGAACTTCGACGAAGTCACCGCGAATACCCTGCACCACCTGATCCACGCCAGCAGCGCCATCCGCGAGCGCGCCGAGCGCAGCGGCGGCCAGGTGCGCTACACGGCCTATGGTTACCACGGCACCGAGATCCTCATCGATGGCCAGTACCAGTGGCAGACCTACACCAATTACACCCAGGGCTACGCCAAGATGCGCCTGGAAAGCGTCGCCGAAGCGGCCTGGGCCAAGGGCATCAGCGCGACCGTCTACAACTGCCCGGAAATCCGCACCAATTCTTCCGACCTGTTTGTCGGCGTCGAGCTGTCGCTGTTCCCCCTGCTGACGGCCTTGAAAAAAGAAGGCGGCGGTGCCTGGGCCCAGCAGCAGTGGGAGATTTGCCAGGGCTTGCTGGAAGATGGCGTGTCGCTGCAATCGCTGCTCGACCGCATCGAGGCGTACAACAATGACGCCACCAGTGCAAGCTTCCGCAATTTCGCGGCATGGCCGATGGACAACACGCCGGCGCTGGCCGATGTCATGATCAGCACCTCGCAAGACATGACCAAATTGCACAAGGACCGCAAGGAACTGATCACCGACCACCTGTCCAGCCTGGTACTGGAAGGCACCGGCCCGCTGATGTTCCATGCCACGGCCGAGAAAATCGCCCCGGTGGTGTGGCTCAATCACGACATCATCGCCAAGCAATTAAACGCCCTGCACCCTTAATCAGGCCGCCGGCGCTGCAGCGACAGGCGGCAGCGTCGCCTGTTGTAAAATACCCGTTCGCTTTCCCACTTGGCATATATGAAACTCTCCAAACAATTTGACCGCTACGAATCCGAGCACACCCTGTTCATCAAGCAACTCAAGGCGGCCAATCCGCAGATTGAAGCTGGCCAGGCTGCCGGGCGCGCCCTGCTGTGGGAAAAAGCACCGACGGCCCTGTCCGAGCAGGACCGCAACGCCGCTTCGCGCGTCAAGCAGCAAGCTTACGTGTACCAGAACAAGCTGTAAGCATCGCGGCAAGTGAGCATGTTGCCAGACGAGGGAACGGCCGTCGCCGCGCTCCCTGGGGCCGGCAATGACGCGCTGGCAACGCCCGCCGCTGCGAGCGCTGCCCGCCTGTACGGCGAGCCGATGCTGCGCATGCCCAGCGATCTGTACATCCCGCCCGATGCGCTGGAGATATTTCTCGATGCCTTCGAGGGACCGCTCGACCTGCTGCTGTACCTGATTCGCAAGCAAAACTTCAATATCCTCGACATCCCGATGGCGCAGGTCACCCTGCAATACCTGAAGTATGTCGACCAGATCCGCCTGCACAATCTGGAGCTGGCAGCCGAATATCTGTTGATGGCCGCCATGCTTATCGAGATCAAGTCGCGCATGCTGCTGCCGCAGCGCAGCGCCGGGCCCGAGCTGGAAGGCGACGATCCCCGTGCCGAGCTGGTGCGCCGGCTGCTGGAGTACGAGCAGATCAAGGTGGCCGCGCGCGAACTGAACGCCCTGCCGCAACTCGACCGCGACTTTATCCGCCCCGAACTGTTCATCGAACAGAGTAAGGTCACCGTCTGGCCGCAGGTCGACGCTGCTGACCTGCAGCGCGCATGGCTCGACGTCATGCGGCGCGCCACGCTGGTCCAGCATCACCGCATCAGCCGCCAGGAACTGTCGGTGCGCGAGCACATGACGGCGATTTTGCGGCGCCTGCAAAGCAGCCGCTTTGTCGAGTTTGCCGACCTGTTCGAGGGACAGGGCGCAGTGCCGATCATCGTCGTCCACTTTGTCGCCATGCTCGAACTGGCCAAGGAAACCCTGATTGAAATCACCCAGGCCGAGCCGTTTGCGCCCATTTACGTGCGCCTGGCCTATTCGCCGGCGTAACGCTGGCACCACTTTGACTGTCTTATTATGAAAATCATTTCCTCCATTGAAGAACTGCGTGACCACCTGAGCGGGCAACTGCGCACGGCCTTCGTGCCGACTATGGGCAATCTGCACGAAGGTCACCTGTCCCTGATGCGCCTGGCGCGCAAGCATGGCGACCCGGTGGTGGCGTCGATTTTCGTCAACCGCCTGCAATTCGGCCCCAACGAGGATTTTGAAAAATACCCGCGCACCTTCCAGAGCGATGTCGAAAAGCTGGAAAAGGAAGGCGTCTACATCCTCTTTGCGCCCACCGAAAAAGACTTGTATCCGGAGCCGCAGGAATTCCGCGTGCGTCCGCCCGACGACCTCGGCAATACGCTCGAAGGTGAATTCCGTCCCGGCTTTTTTAGCGGCGTCACCACCGTCGTCCTCAAACTGTTTTCCTGCGTGCGCCCCCGCGTCGCCGTGTTCGGCAAGAAGGATTACCAGCAGCTGATGATCATCCGTAACATGAGCCGCCAGTTCGCCCTGCCCACCGAAATCATCGCCGCCGAGACCTGGCGCGCCGACGATGGCCTGGCGCTGTCCTCGCGCAATATGTACCTGTCGCCGACCGAGCGCGCCGAGGCGCCTTTGCTGTACCAGGCGCTCACCCACGTCGCCAGCGAAATGCGCGCCGGCCACCTCGATATTTCCGGTCTCGAGCGCGAAGCCATGGCCACGCTGGCGCAGCGCGGCTGGCAGCCGGACTATATTTCGGTGCGCAAGCAGATGGATTTGCAGGTGCCCTCGGCGGGCGACCTGGCGCAGGGCGCGCCACTGGTGGTGCTGGCTGCGGCCAAGCTGGGCACCACGCGCCTGATCGATAACCTGGAAATCTGAAGCAAGGGCGACCGCGCACGGACGGCGCGCTGACAAGATTCTGCGCCGTATCGAACGCCCTTTTTTGCGGCCGCTGTTTAAGATGGTTGAACAGCGCGCCGATGTCACCGTTCATAGCACGAGCCGCTCATTCGAATCGCCAGAATCGAAAGGACCGTGCCATGCCTGACAACATCGCAGCCCCTGTCCTGAACGTCATCGCCATCAACGGCGCCGACGTCGCCGTCCCCGGCGATGCACGCGTCTGCCTGCTCGACCTGCTACGCGATCACCTGCACCTGACCGGCACCAAGAAAGGCTGCGCCCAGGGCGCTTGTGGTGCCTGCACCGTGCTGCTCGATGGCAGTGAGCGCATCCTGTCCTGCCTGGCGCTGGCAGTGCAGTACCAGGGCCGCAGCATCACCACCATCGAGGCCTTGGCGAGCAACGCTGCCCTGCATCCCCTGCAGCAAGCCTTCATCGACCACGATGGCTTGCAGTGCGGCTACTGCACGCCCGGGCAGATCTGTTCGGCCATCGGCATGGCGGCCGAACTGCGGCGCGGCGTGCCCAGCGCGCTCACGGCCGACCTGCAGGCCGGCACCATCGCCGCCACCACCGACGAACTGCGCGAGCGCATGAGTGGCAATCTGTGCCGCTGTGGCGCCTATAACGGCATTATCGCCGCCGTCGCCACCTTCGTCGATGCGGTAGATGCGCCGCGCCGCAGCGAGGTGGCCGCATGACGCCGTTCACCTATGCGCGCGCCGCCAGCGCTGCCGATGCCGTGCGGCTGGGCCAGGCGGCCGCCAGCTACCTCGGTGGTGGCACCAATCTGGTCGACTTGATGCGCGAAAACATCGCGCAACCGGCGCTGCTGGTCGATGTGTCCGGCCTGTCGCAGCGCATCGACCTGCGCCCTGACGGCAGCCTGCTCATTGGCGCAGCCGTCAAAAACACAGCACTGGCCGAACACGCGGGCGTGCGGGCGCACTTTCCCCTGCTCACGCGCGCCATCACCGCGGGCGCCTCGGCGCAGATCCGCAACATGGCCACCGTCGGCGGCAACATCATGCAGCGCACCCGCTGCGGCTATTTTTATGACCGCGAGGGCGCCCGCTGCAACAAGCGCCAGCCGGGCCAGGGCTGCGATGCCATCGACGGTTTCAATCGCATGCACGCCATCCTCGGCGCCTCGCCTGCCTGCGTGGCCACCCATCCATCCGATCTGTGTGTGGCGCTGGCGGCGCTCGACGCCATCGTCCACCTCGAAGGCGCCAGCGGCAGCCGCACCCTCGCCTTCGACGATCTGCATCGCCTGCCCGGCGGCCGACCCGACCGCGATACCACCCTGCTGCCCGGCGAACTCATTACCGCCGTCGAGCTGCCAGCCCTGCCCTGCGCCAGCCATGCCGCTTACCGCAAGGTGCGCGATCGCGCCAGTTATGCCTTTGCGCTGGTGTCGGTGGCTGCCGCCCTGGCGGTGCGCGGCGGCGTGGTGACCGAGCTGCGTCTGGCGCTGGGCGGCGTCGCCCATAAACCGTGGCGCGCCTGGGTGGCTGAAGCTGCGCTGCGCGGCCGCCCTGCCAGCACCGCGTATTTTCGCGCCGCCGCCGCCGCCGAACTGGCTGCCGCCCGCCCCTTGCGCGACAACGCCTTCAAGATTGATCTGGTCCAGCGCGTACTGGTAGCCACGCTGGGTTCGCTGGCTGCCTCTGCCAGCGCCAGCGACGCTGGAGCGGAAGCTGGAGTAGCGTCAATAACAGCAGCAGAAACAGCAGCAGAAACAGCAGTAGAAACAGCGGCGGGAACAGCAGCAGGAGCGCAGCCATGAGCCTCATCGGCGCCGTTCAAGAAGTCGGCCAGTCCCTGCGCAAAAAAATCGTCGAACCCACGCCCGACGCCGGCAGCGCCAGCCGGCCCGATCCCTTGATGGAGCAGCGCGACGGTCTGGTCGGCGCGCCCATCGCGCGCATCGATGGCGCCGTCAAGGTGCAGGGACAGGCGCGCTTTGCCGCCGAGTTCAGCTTCGACGACATGCTGTACGGCGCGCTGGTGTTTAGCACCATCGCGCGCGGCCGCATCGACCAGCTCGACACGGCGGCGGCGGCCGCCGCTCCTGGAGTGCGCCTGGTGATGACGCACCAGAACGCGCCGCGCATGGCGCCGCTGCCGGTATTCATGAGTGCGCCGAAAGCGGCCGGTGGCGAGCAACTGGCGGTGCTGCAGGATCGCTTCATCCACTGGAACGGCCAGCCCATCGCCGTGGTGCTGGCCGACAGCCAGGAACAGGCCGACCATGGCGCCACCCTGGTGCGCGTGAGCTATCTTGCCGACAGCGCCGTCACGTCGCTCAATGACGCCATCGCCCGCGGCTGCACAGCAGGCGCGTTCATGGGCACGCCACTCACATTCGATCGCGGCGACGCCGAAGGCGCGCTGGTGGCGGCGCCCTGCCGGGTCGACGCCGTCTATCAGACGCCCTGCCACAACCATAACGCCATCGAGCCGCACGCCGTCACCGTCGCCTGGCAGGGCAAGCAGCTGCTCGTCCACGACGCCTCGCAGGGCGTATCGCACACGGCCTGGTCCCTGGCGCACGTGTTCGCCATCGACGAACAGCAGGTGCAGGTGAGCGCGCCTTTTGTCGGCGGCGCCTTCGGCGGCAAGACCCTGTGGCGCCACCAGGTGCTGGCGGCGGCCGCCGCCAAGCTGGCGGGCCGCCCCGTGCGCCTGAACCTGTCGCGCCAGGGCGTCTACCGCATCGTCGGCGGCCGCGCCCGCACCGTGCAGCGGGTGGCGCTGGGCGCGCAGGCCGATGGCCACTTCGACGCCCTGATCCACACGGGACTGTCGCTGACCACGGCCAGCAGGAGCATGCCGGAACCGTTCATCCTGCCGGCACGCTGCACCTATGCCGCCAGCCACATCAAGCTCGGTGTGCACACCGCCAACGTCGACATGCTGGCCAATACCTTCATGCGCGCGCCCGGCGAAGCGGTGGGCAGCTTTGCCCTGGAGAGCGCGGTCGATGAACTGGCGCTGTTACTGGCAATCGACCCCATCGCGCTGCGCCTGCGCAACGAAGCAACGCGCAATCCCACCGACAACAAACCATTTTCCACCCGTCACCTGCGCCAGGCCTATGAGGATGGCGCCAGCCGCTTTGGCTGGCAACGGCGCCAGCCGCAGCCGGGGGCGCGCCAGCAGGGCGAATGGCGTATCGGCATGGGCTGCGCCACTGCCACCTATCCGTATTACCGCCTGCCCGGCGGTGCTGCCCGCCTGACCCTCAGCGCAGAAGGCCGCGTGCGGGTCGAGATCGCCGCGCACGAGATGGGCATGGGCACCGCCACCGTGCACAGCCAGATCCTCGCCGAGCGGCTGGCGCTGCCGCTGTCGCAGGTGGCATGTATTGTCGGCGATTCCAGTCTGCCCGGCGTGGTGCTGGCCGGCGGTTCGCAACAGAGCGCCGCCATCGGTGCCGCCGTGCGCGCGGCACAGGAACAGCTGTTTGCAGAATTGCTCAAATTAGCCGGGCGCGCGTCGCCACTGGCCGGCCTGCAGCTGGCCGAGGTGCAAGCCCGTGATGGCGGCCTGTGCCGGCGCGACGCGCCACAGCAATGGCTCAGCTACACCGACCTGCTGGCGCAGGCGGGCCGCACGCAGCTGGTGGTCGAGGCCAGTGCGGCGCCACCGCTGGAAACACAACATTGGTCGAAGCATTCTTTCGGCGCCATTTTCTGCGAGGTCGGAGTCAATTGCATCAGCGGCGAGCCGCGCGTCCAGCGTCTGCTCGGCTGCTTCGATTGCGGCCGCATCCTCAATGCCAGCCTGGCACGCAGCCAGCTGCGCAGTGGCATGATCATGGGAATCGGCATGGCGCTGATGGAAGAAACCCTGTTCGATGAACGCACGGGGCGCATCATGCATGCCAACCTGGCCGACTACCATCTGCCGGTGCAGATGGACGTGCCCGAGATCGATGTCATGTGGACCGACATTGCCGATCCGCACACGCCGATGGGTGCCCGCGGCATTGGTGAAATTGGTATCACAGGGACGGCGGCAGCGATTGCCAATGCCATTTACAACGCCTGTGGCGTGCGCGTGCGCGATCTGCCGATCACGCTCGACAAACTGGCGGGCTGAGGGAAAGTTGCGACGGCGGGCGCCGCTGTCATCGCTGACGGCGGCGCCCTGCATACCACTCGGGAGTTGACTGTGTACCGGCGGCGCCCCGGACTGACGCGGCTACTGTTCCGTCGACACGCTCTGCGCCCACGCCAGCGCTGACAGGTGCGCCTTGTTGACCTCAAGCGGACTCAGGTTCACACTGCGGGCCAGCGAGGCCACCAGGTTCGAATTTAATTCGCAGGCTTCGGCCAGCGCCAGATAGGGACCGTACTTGCCACCGCGCGTGAGCAGTGCGCGGACGACGTCGTCGGGCAGCTGAATGGTGTCGAGCACTTCTTTCATCGGCAGGCCGAGCAGGCGGTCGAGCAGCGAGAACATGCCAGCGACGAACAGGTTCTCACCCTCGCCCCGGCCCAGGCTGGCGCCCAGCAATTCGGCCAGGCGGCCACGCACCACTGCCGTTTCCATCAACACGGGCGAATAGCCGCTGGCGCTGGCCGTGGCCAGCAACAGCACCAGCCAGCGATACAGTGGCGTGTAGCCGAGCAGGCTGATGGCCTGTTTGAGCGACTGGATATCGCGGCCTGCACCGAAACCGGCCGAATTAATAAAACGCAGCAATTTGTACGACAGCGCCGGGTCGCGCTTGAGGACCTGCTCGATTTTTGGCAAGTCCTCATTTCTCTGCACCATCTGCATCAGCTGCAAGATGATTTGCTGGGCCGGGTTCATGCCCTTGACGGCAGTGCCCGGCCGTGGCGTCAAGTGCAGCTTGCCGACAAAAGCGTCCAGGCCCAGGGCGGCGCAGGCGTCGAAATCGCTCCAGGTGCCCACCGGACGGCCCACCATGCGCACCGCCGACTGTTTCAGCGAGGCATACGAACGGGCTTGCGCAGCCACCTCGGTGCCGGTAAAGCGCACTTCGACAAACGACGCCATCGTGCCCAACTGGGGCCCCAGCTGCTGCAGGTCGCCGCCACGCAGGCAGATGCCGACGCCACCGGCGCGCAGGCCGCGCACGGCCGCCAGCGTATTCGGGTCGGCCAGATCGGCCGCCTTGAGCGTGAGCACGGTGCGATCGGGCGGCATGTTGTACAGCGCATCGGTCGACAGCATGGCCGGAACGGCGTCGAGAAACAGCAGCTTGTCGCGCAACAGCCAGCCGCGCTCGCTGTCATTGACGTGCTCGGCAACGAAACCGACCAGCGCCTCGAGCGCCGCCGCATCGGCGGGTTGGGTGTCGTGGTCTTGCCACGCCAGCTCGTAACCGATCACCCGTTGCTTGGGATCGAGCAGCGGCTCACGAACGATAAAATTTGTTTGATGCATGTCTTCGCTTCAGGGGTGCGGCACAACGCGCAGCGTCTTTTCTTAGAAGCCTAAGCTGTCGAGCAAGTCGTCGACCTGGCCCTGGTTGGCAACAATGTCGACGGCGTTAGGGTTGATTTGCGGGCCATTGAGCAGGCTGCTGTCGAATTCGCGCTTGATGTCGGCCGGGGCGAAATCAACCAGCATTTGCACCAGCTGCTTTTCCAGGTTCTGGGCGATATTGGTAACCTTGCCAATCACCTGCCCCGTCAAATCCTGGAAATCCTGGGCCATCATGATGTCCATCAGATAGCCCTTGGTGGCGCCAGCAGCAGCGCGCGAAACAGCCAGTTCGGCCATGGTGTGCTCGGCCAGCGCGCGCCAGTCGGCGTCGCCCTCAGGCAGTGCGAGTGCCGCCTGCCAGGCGTCGGACAACTCGTGCGCCGAGCGATCTATGCTGTCCTGCAAAGGATTGGCTTCATCGGTGGCATTCAATACTTTTTGCGCCGCCTGTTCGGACAAGCGCGCCACGTAATCGAGGCGATCGCGCGCATCGGGAATGTCGCTGGCGGCTTTCTCGATCAGCTTGTCGAGGCCGAGGCCACGCAGGCTGTCGTGCAACGCCCGCGTCATGTGGCCGATGCGGCTGAGTACTTCGAGGTTGCTGTCCGGCGCTGCCGCCGCCACGCCGCCGGAACTATCCTGCTCAACCATACGAACTCCCTTATTTACCCAGTTTTTCGAAAATCTTGTTGAGCTTTTCGTCCAGGGTCGCTGCGGTGAACGGCTTGACGACATACCCATTGGCGCCGGCCTGCGCCGCGGCAATGATGTTTTCTTTCTTGGCTTCGGCGGTCACCATCAGCACCGGCAGCTTGGCCAGGGCGGGATCGGCGCGGATCTGTTGCAGCATGGTCAGTCCATCCATGTTCGGCATGTTCCAGTCCGACACGACGAAATCGAAGGTGTCGCTGCGCAGCTTGGCCAGCGCCATCACGCCATCTTCGGCTTCGTCAACGTTGGCGTATCCCAGTTCCTTCAACAAGTTCCGAACGATGCGACGCATCGTCGAGAAATCGTCAACAACTAAAAAACGCATTTTTGGATCTGCCATGAATTACTCCGTTGATTCTTTTACATTGGTTATTGACACACTTCTGCTCAACGAGAAGTAGCATTAAGGATAGCATTTTTGTTGCCACACGGCGATAAAAGCCGCGCGTAATGGCAAGTATTCGCTTACACGCGCAACGCTCGACCGCTTTGCGTTGATAGATAATTAAGTACTTTGGCAGGCAATTCACTCAAAGGAGCAACTTCGTTGACAGCGCCGACAGCAATTGCTTCGCGCGGCATGCCGAATACCACGCACGAAGCTTCATCCTGGGCGAAATTATAAGCCCCCGCCATCTTCATTTGTAGCATTCCCATGGCGCCATCTTTGCCCATGCCGGTCAAAATCACGCCGACCGCGTTTTTGCCGGCCGCCAGGGCCGCCGATTTGAACAGCACATCGACCGAGGGACGGTGGCGGTTGACCGGTTCGTTCTGGTCCAGCCGGGTCATGTAATTGGCGCCCGACCGCACCAGCGTCAGGTGCGAGTGGCCGGGAGCGATGTAGGCGTGACCGGGCAGCACGCGCTCGTCACCGGCCGCTTCGCGCACCGAGATCTTGCTGAGCGAATCGAGGCGCTTGGCGAACGACGTCGTAAATCCCTCCGGCATATGCTGGGCGATCAGGATGCCGGGACAATCGGAGGGCATGCACTGCAAAAATTCGCGGATCGCTTCGGTGCCGCCGGTGGAGGCGCCGATGATAATCAGTTTTTCCGATGACATCAGGGGATTGCGCAGCGCCGGCAGCGCCTCGCCCGGCTTGACAGCGCCGATGGTGCGCGCCTTGACGCGCGCGCGCGAAGCGGCGCGGATTTTATCGGCGATCAGATCGGCGTACTCGCGCATGCCACTCTGGATGGAAATTTTTGGCTTGGTGACGAAATCGACGGCGCCCAGTTCCAGCGCGCGCATGGTGATTTCCGAGCCCCGTTCGGTCAGCGACGACACCATCACCACCGGCATCGGGCGCAGGCGCATGAGCTTTTCGAGGAAATCGAGACCGTCCATTTTCGGCATCTCGACGTCGAGCGTGAGGACGTCGGGATTGGTCTGTTTGATCAGCTCGCGCGCCACCAGCGGATCGGGCGCCACGCCCACCACTTCCATGTCGGGCTGGCTCGAGATGATTTCACTCATGACGCTGCGGATCAGCGCCGAATCGTCCACGATCAATACCTTGATTGTCATTGTTGCAGGCCCCTGTTGGTCTTTTCGTTGTTACTTCACTCAATCAGAACAAATCAATTTCGCCACCAACCGGCGCCACCTTGAGGCGGCTGGCGTAATCGCGTTCACGCTGCACCAGGGTATCGTTATGCGTCTGCATCAGTTTTTTGACCAGCACTTTACCAGTGCGGGGAAAAAAATACACCTTGCGGGGGTAAATGTCGTTGAGGTCTTCCGCCAGCACGCGGATTTTTTCCATCTTTAAATAACTGATGACGAAGGCGGCATTGCGCTCGCCAACATTGATCGCTGTAAAGCCCTTGAGCACGGCGCCGCCGCCGAACACTTTCGCTTCCAGATTTTCGCGCCGCGCGCCCGCCTTGAGCAATTCATTGATCAGCACTTCCATCGCGTAGGTGCCATAGCGCATCGACGCCGATACCGGGCTGTTCGGATCGGAGCCACCGTCGGGCAACATGAAATGGTTCATGCCACCAACGCCGCTGACGCGGTCACGGATGCAGGCCGACACGCATGAACCGAGCACGGTAACGATCAGCATGTCCTTGCCGGTGTGATAGTACTCGCCAGGCAAAATCTTGGCCGCATCGAGATTGAAGGTGCGGTCGTAATAGACGTTGTTGGCGAAATGGTCTTTTGATTCCATGATGTCCTGTTCCGGCAGCCTTATCTCGCTGCCCGGCCTGCTTCAAGTTCGTACACCGTCTTGCCACGCAGTTTGAGCGCGTCGGAGACGTACAGGAAATTCTCCGAATGGCCGGCGAACAGCAGCGCATGCGGTTTCATCAGCGGAACGAAGCGCGCCAGGATTTTACGCTGGGTCGCCTTGTCAAAATAAATCATCACGTTGCGGCAAAAGATCACGTCGAACTGCCCCTGCAGGGGCCAGCCGTCGGCCAGCAAGTTGAGGGGCTTGAAGCTGACCAGCTTGCGCAGTTCGGGACGCACGCGCACCATGCCCTCCTGGCCACCCTTGCCGCGCAAGAAGAAGCGCTTGATGCGCTCGGGCGACATCTTGTCGATGCGGTCGAGGCCATACACGCCCTGCTCGGCGGTCGCCAGCACATTGGTATCGATGTCGGTGGCGATGATGTGCACGGGCGGGG
Source organism: Massilia sp. PWRC2 (assembly GCF_049896725.1). Lineage (NCBI taxonomy): Bacteria > Pseudomonadati > Pseudomonadota > Betaproteobacteria > Burkholderiales > Oxalobacteraceae > Massilia > Massilia sp. PWRC2. Next base: position 82,147 of record NZ_JAFCUW010000005.1, on the reverse strand, counting down.
TGAGGCTGTTGAACGCCTCGCACACCGTCATGGCGATCGAGTACGGTTCTTCACCAGTGGAACTGGCCGAACACCAGATGGTGATGGGACCAGTCAAGTCGCGCACGTGCTCGGCCAGCAGGGGAAAATGGTGCGATTCGCGGAAAAACGAGGTCAGATTGGTGGTCAGGGCGTTGACGAAGGCTTCCCATTCGTCACCCATGCGGCCCGCCTCGAGGTCGTTCAGGTAGTCGGAAAACGAGGTCAGGCCAGTGGCCCGCAGGCGCCGCGCAATGCGGCTGTACACCATTTCCTGCTTGCTCTCGGCCAGCGAAATACCGGCGCGCTGATAAATGAGCGTGCGCACGCGTTCAAAATCACTCTTGGTGAAATTAAATTCCTTATTCGAATCCGCTTTATTGGTCACACGAGACTTTCTTGATGGCGCGGATAATACCGGCTGCAGCGGCAGTTACGCCGCAATTTTTTCCGTCAGACCCATTTCAGCGGACGACATCAGGCGATCGATATCGATCAGGATCAGCATACGCTCATCGACGATGCCCAGGCCCATCAGGAACTCGGAATTGAAGGACGCAACGCCGCTGCCCATTTCCGGTGCCGGCCGGATTTGCTCGGCCGCCAGGGTCGTCACGTCGGAGACGCTGTCGACCACCATGCCCATCACCCGGCCATTGATGTTCAGAATGATGACGACGGTGAACTGGTCGTACACCGGCTGGCCCAGCTTGAACTTGATGCGCATGTCCACCACCGGGATGATGATGCCGCGCAGGTTGATCACGCCCTTGATGAAGTCGGGCGCATTGGCGATGCGGGTGACCGCCTCGTAGCCGCGGATTTCCTGCACCTTGTGAATGTCGATGCCGTACTCTTCGGAGCCGAGGGTAAAGGCGAGAAATTCACTGCCGTCGCCTTCGGCGGCCTGGGGGGAATGGGATGTCATCGACATGGCTTGCTTCCTTCAATTATTTTTTTATTCGATTACAGCGACGGCAACAGTGCCTCATCGGACTGCTGGCGCGCATGACGCATCAATGCTGGCACATCAAGAATGAGCGAGACGCCGCCGTCACCGAGAATGGTGGCGCCGGAAATACCACTGACCTTGCGATAATTCGATTCGAGATTTTTCACCACCACCTGTTGCTGGCCCACCAGTTCATCGATGAACAGCGCAGCCTTTTTGCCGTCCGCTTCGAGGATCACGATGATGCCATCGGACGGCTGGGTGTAACGGGGCACGATATCGAACAACTGGTACAGCGACACCAGCGGCAGGTACTCACCGCGCACCTTGACCACGGTGCCGCGGTTGGCGATGTCCTTGATATCGTCCATTGGCGGTTGCAGCGATTCGATTACAAAGCCCAGCGGCAGGATATACACCTCGTCACCGCAGCGGATCGACATGCCATCGAGAATGGCCAGGGTCAGCGGCAGGGAAATCGAGATGGTGGTGCCGAAACCGCGCGCCGAGCGGATCTCGACGGTGCCGCCCATCGCCGTGATATTGCGCTTGACGACATCCATGCCCACCCCGCGGCCGGACACATCGGTGACCGTTTCCGCGGTCGAAAAACCGGGTGCGAAAATCAGTTGCCATACTTCCGGGTCGGTCATGCTGTCGGCCACCTGCAAGCCGTTCTGACGGGCTTTTTCGAGGATGCGCTCGCGGTTCAAGCCGCCGCCATCGTCGGCCACTTCGATGATGATGTTGCCACCCTGGTGGGCGGCCGACAGGAACAGGCGGCCCGTCTCGGTCTTGCCGGCGGCAATCCGGGTGGCTGGCATTTCGATGCCGTGATCGATGCTGTTGCGCACCAGGTGGGTGAGCGGATCGACGATGCGCTCGATCAGACCCTTGTCCAGTTCGGTCGCAGCGCCGTTCGTGATGAAATCGACTTTCTTGCCCAGCTTGGCAGCGAGGTCGCGCACCATGCGTGGAAAGCGCGAGAACACGAAGTCCATCGGCATCATGCGGATCGACATCACCGCTTCCTGCAAATCGCGGGTATTGCGCGTCAGGTGACTGATCGAATCGAGCAGGCGCTGGTGCGCCATCGGATCGAGGCCATCGCTGCGCTGCTCGATCATGGCCTGGGTGATCACCAGTTCGCCGATCAGGTTGATCAATTGATCGACCTTTTCAATCGACACGCGGATCGAACCGGCGTCGTGGCCGGCGGCCGGCTTCTCATCTTTCTTGGCAGCTTTCTTGTCGCCCGCCCCTTCGGCAGGCTCGGCGACCGTCGCCACGTGCGACACCTGGCCGGTGGCGACGCTGGCGGCGGCAGCACGGATCTGTTCGATCGGCTGGAAAAAACCGTAACCGCGTTCGTCGTCGGACTGTTCGATCTCTTGCACCACCTCGTCGTCGGGCTCGATGGGATCGAAAAAGCCATAACCGAGTTCGGCTTCGATGGCGGCGCGCGCCGCGTCTTCGATGGCACGCTGTTCAGCCGTCAAGGCCGGTGCTTCGAAAATGCGCAGGTCGTCCGGGTTGAGCACGAACGAGCAGATGGCGACGATGTCTTCCAGACTCTCGTGGGTCGTTAAGATCAGCGCGTGGCGCTCGGCGTCGAGCGGGGTGACGGTGATGCGTCCCAGCAGGCCCAGTTCGGCTGCGAGGGCATTGACGTCTTGCTGCTCCACCTTCGGCAACTCGATCTTGAAGCGCCGTCCACCAACCGCGATCGGCGCCTTGACCTCGGTCTGCACAAAGGCCGGAGCGGGCGCGCTGACCATCGGCACGGCGTCGACCGACAGCTCCTGCAACATCATGCGGACGTTGGCAACGGCATCCTGGTCGACGGCGGCGCCATTGCGGTGGCCGTCAAGCTGCATCTTGAGGATGTCCTTGGCCGCCAGGAAGGCATCGACGTGCACACTGGTCACATGCATCTCGCCGCGCCGAATGCGGTCAAGCAGGGATTCGAGGATGTGGGTCACCTCGGACATATCGTTCAGGCCGAACGTGGACGCGCCGCCCTTGATCGAGTGGGCAGTTCGAAAGATTGCATTGAGGTCTTCGGCGTCCGGATCGGCGACGTCGACGGCCAGCAATAATTTTTCCATTTCGGCCAGCAGTTCCTCGGCTTCGTCGAAGAAGACCTTGAAGAACTGGCTGATGTCGATGCTCATGGTAAAACTCCGGGTAAGACTCCGTTTTCCACCGTGTTTAACCGATGACTTTTTTGACCACTTCGATCAGGCGCTGCGGATCGAACGGTTTGACCAGCCAGCCGTTGGCGCCCGCCGCCCGGCCCTTGGCCTTCATTTCATCGGACGACTCGGTGGTGAGCATCAGGATCGGCGTCTTCTGGTATGCGGGCAAGCCACGCAGCAGCTTGATCAGCGCCAGACCGTCCATGCGCGGCATGTTCTGGTCGGTCAGCACCAGGTCGACTGCCTGCAGTTTGGCCTTGTCGAAACCGTCCTGGCCATCAACTGCCTCGACCACCTGGTAGCCGGCCGCCTTCAGGCTGAATGCGACCATTTGGCGCAAGGAGCTGGAGTCGTCGACTGCGAGAATTGTTTTGGCCATGTGTGCTCCTGGGAATGCTTGGTTAGTGAGTAAAAAATGCGTGAAAATTAGTGAAACAGGGTAGCGAGGTCATTCAAAAATCGGCTGTCAAAAAAGCTCGACGTCACCGCTGTCGAGATGCTGCTGGTTGACTGATTTGCGCAAGGCACTTTTCAGTTCGAGCGACTGGATCGCCAGCGCCATGCTGACCTTGCCCAGCAAATCGACCACCTCCTCGCTGCCCGACTCGGCGGCAATACCATCGCCGTGCGCGCCGATGGTGCCAAGAAAGGCTTGCAAGCCAGTCACCCGCTTGAGGGTGCGGTCGATCAGCTGACTGGTCATGTCCTGGAATTGCATGCTGGTGATGGCGGCATTGACGTGTTCGCCAATCTCGCCGGCCATGTCGCCCAGCCGCGTGGTTTCTTCGGGCGACAGCGGCAAGCCAGCCAGCAAGCGGTCGACACTGTGTTGCTGCGCATCGACGGCCTGGTGAATCGCCATAAAACTCTGGGTCAGCCGGTCGACCGCTTCTTCAAGCAGGCGGCCGGTTTGCACCAGGTCCATTTCCACTTCCGACAAATGCTTGCCGCCATGGTCAGACACCCCGGACAGCAGGCGCTTCATATGCGATCCGAGAATTTTTTTGCGGCTCATTTGACTCCTCCCGGGGTGGAACGGGTCGCCGCCGCAGCAGGCGCTGGCGCATCATCGGCCGCGGCCGGATCGGCGATCGTTTGCGAAGCATTGTCGCGCATGATCATGTCTTCGGTTTTTTTATTCATCACAATAATGCTGATGCGACGGTTGATCGGATTGAACGGGTCCTTGCGGTCCAGATTTGCAGCCGATGCGAGTCCCACGACCCGCAAGATTTTCTTCTCATCCATGCCGCCGATGATCAGCTCGCGCCGCGAAGCGTTGGCCCGCTCCGACGACAGTTCCCAGTTGCTATAACCGGTGTCGCTCATATACGGCGTCGAGTCGGTGTGGCCGGACAGGCCGATTTTGTTTGGGACGTCGTTGAGCACCATGCCGATCACATGCAAGATCTCGCGCGTGTAAGGCTGCAGGTCGGCCTTGGCCAGGTTGAACATGGGACGATTGAGCTCGTCAACCATCTGGATGCGCAAGCCTTCGCTGGTGATGTCGAGCAGCAGCTGGTTCTTGTATTTCTTCAGCACCGGGCTGGCATCGATGATCGCTTCAAGCTTGGCCTTCAAGGCCCCCAGGCGCGCCGCCTCTTCCTTGGCCAGCGCTTCGCGCGCAGCTTTCAGGTCATACGATTTTTTCGGTGACGGCGTGTCGCCGCGCTTGGCCTGGCCGCTGCGCGCGGTCAGATCCTTGCCGCCGCCCTGCACGATGGAAGAACTGTCACCCGAGCCGGAGCCGCCGGCCATCGCCACTTTCAGGGGCGTCTTGAAAAATTCGGAGATGCCGTTGAGGTCGCCCTTGGCGGTCGAACCCAGCAGCCACATCAACAAGAAAAACGCCATCATTGCCGTCACGAAGTCGGCATACGCGATCTTCCAGGCGCCGCCGTGGTGGCCGGCCGCCGTTTTCTTGATGCGCTTGACGATAATCGGCCGCAAGCCCTCATCAGCCATGGGCCGGCTCCTGCTGCAGCGCGTGTAAGTTCGGTGCAGCCATGGTTATTTGGACTTTGCTTTCTTGATGTGTTCTTCCAGCTCGGCAAAGGTCGGCCGCTCGGTCGAGTACAGCACCTTGCGGCCGAACTCGACGGCCAGCGCAGGGGCGTAGCCGTTCAGGCTGGCCAGCAGCGTGACTTTGACACACTGAAACATCTTGGTCGACTCTTCCAGTTTCTGTTCAAGCAGACCGGACAATGGACCGACGAAACCATAGGCCAGCAAGATACCGAGGAAGGTACCGACCAGCGCGTGGGCGATCAACATCCCCAGCTCGGAAGGCGGCATGCCGACCGATTCCATGGTGTGCACCACGCCCATCACGGCGGCAACAATACCGAACGCTGGCAAGCCATCGCCGAGCTTGGCGATGCAGTGGGCCGGCACGGCGCCTTCGTGGTGGTGGGTTTCGATCTCGTTGTCCATCAGATTTTCAATCTGGAAAGCATCCATGTTGCCGGACACCATCAGGCGCAAATAATCGGTCATGAATTCGACGATATGGTGGTCCGACAGCACCCCTGGGTACTTGGAAAACACCGGGCTTTCTTCCGGTTTTTCGATGTCGCCCTCGATCGACATCAAGCCTTCCTTGCGCACCTTGGAGAGAACGTCGAACAGCAGCGACATCATTTCCATGTACAGCTCTTTGGTATGGCGCGAGCCCTTGAACAGGCTGGGCAGTGCAGCCAGGGTGGCCTTGATCGACTTCGCGTTGTTGCCAACGAAGAAGGCGCCAATGGCGCCGCCGAAAATCATCAGCACTTCGAGCGGCTGCCACAAGGCGGCCAGGTGGCCGCCGGCCATGGCAAACCCGCCAAAGACGCTACCACAAACGACGATATATCCGATGATCACTAACAAGAGCGGGTACTCCCAAAATGCGCGCGCGACAGGACGATATCGGCGTATTTATATGGCAACAATGGCACCAAGAATGGCAAGGGCGCGTCGGCTTCGCCTTCGCGCCCATCTAAATATTGTCTTACGGAACTACAATAACTGGTGTTTCCTTATGGGGCAAGCAAAAACCACCCATTTCTCCTATGGTGTGGCCTAAAAGTGCCACCCATAAAGGAGCGGCCCGCCGCCTTGTGGCTGAATGGTCAAGCTTGGTGGCTTTATATCAATACAAAATTCATAACTGAGCAACAAGCTGCCCGGCCGCATTTCTGCGCTGGCCTTGTGATAGAGCGCCGTCATCACTGCCGGCGACAGATAGGCGAACACCACATCGAACTGGGCAAAATCGAGGCTCTCGTAGTCACCGCGCAGGAAGCAGGCATTGGATTGCCGAAGCGTGCGCAAACGGCTGGCCAGCCATGGCAGTGGCGCCAGTTCGATGCCGCAAAACGTGCTGTCGGGCCGGCGCGCGGCCAGCGCCAGCACCAGGCCGCCGAGGCCGCTGCCAATGTCGATAAAGCGCAGCGGCTGCACTGGCAGCAGCGCCGCCACCGCATTCCAGGCGCGCAGGCCGGACGGGTAGTACGGCACCTGGGTGCGAAAGGTGGACCAGAACACCAGTACGAACAGCATGAACAGGACGAAAAACAGCGACGGCGGCAGTTGCAGGCCCAGTGTGCCCAGCAGCGCCAGTGGAAACAGCAACTCGATCGCCAGCCACCAGCGCGCCAGCCGGCGCCACCGGGCGCAGGCGGCCGCCAGCACGCCCTGCAGCAGGGCGGCGCCAGCGTAATCGATGTCGACCCCGGCCCCCAGCAGCAGGCGCAGGGCGACGTAACTGGCCGGCAGGCAAGCGAGCTGGATCAGCAACGCCGTCACCGCCGGCGCCTTGCAGATACGCAAAAGGGCAGGACTCACGCCCTGCCCTTGCAGACATTATGTAGGGTAATCACACCCGCATTTTACTGCCAGCCTCAGGCTGCCAGCAAGGCGGCAGCGGCAGCCACGGCGGCGTCCTTGACCTTGCGGGTCTTGCCGGCGCGCGAAGGCATATGGCACAGGCCGCACTGATAACCGTGGTTGAGGTCGAGGCCGTTGACCACGAACTTGCCCTGGCAGCATGAGCAAGGGGCGACGGTCAACATATTGCTCTGGAAAAAGCGCACCAGGGTCCAGGCCCGCGTCAGCGACAGCAGGGGCTCTTCACCGGGAGCCGGTGGCATTTGTTCGAGGTACAACTTGTAGGCTTTCATCACCGCTTCGATGCCAGTGGCGCCGGCGTTATCGACGAGAAATTTGTGTATATTGATGAACAGCGAAGCATGGATGTTCGGCTGCCAGGTGAGAAACCAGTCTGTCGAAAATGGCAACATGCCTTTGGGGGGCGACATGCCCTTGAGTTCTTTGTACAGCTTGAGCAGGCGTTCGCGCGACAGCGACACTTCAGTTTCCAGCAATTGCAGACGGGCACCGAGTTTGATCAGTTCGATGGCCAGCTGGATTTCCTGGGCTTCCGTGACGACGCTTTTCTTGCTCATGATAGATACCTTTGGTGCGGATCGGATGCTTGGGACGGGCAACTACACTACAGCAACAGCAACAGCAACAACGTCAGGCGATTTCTTCGACCGCCTGGCCGGCCATCAGGATGGCGGCGTGGGACTGGGCCAGGCTGCGGTCTTTGTTGTAGTTGGTCAGCATGGAGAGGATGGCGCTGTCGTCAAATCGAAAGCGGGCCAGCATCATGTTGCCGCCGGCAAGCTTGAGGATTTGCGCATTGCTCATGCCTTCGATCAGCTCGGCGATGTCGACCGAGATGCCGAGACGGAAAATTGCCGTGACCTTGTCGGCGCGGATCATCTGCTGGGCCAGCATCAGGTAGCTGAGGTTCGCGTCACGAATTTCCGCCATCATGTCATTTGCAGTCATTTTCCATCTCCAGGTCCGTTGAAAGCTGGCTTTGTTTCGCATTGCCAGTGAGATACATTCTGACCGTGCGGCAACTTTTGCGGAATAGGTGGGGGACTGTATTTTGCGTCAGCCAATGCCGAGCGAGCGCCGTCAGTGTTTGTCTTACAAACACTGCTCGCTCTGGGTCGCGCCCCTATGAGACGGGGCGGAAGATGGGATGCTGCTGACTGCCATGCTGCGGTCCGCCTGACGGCTCTAATCTTGCGTCTTGTACCTGTTACGTCAAACTTTTTGGAAACTTTAGGGTGAAACGAGAAAATATTTGAAAAAGATCGAATTATTTTTCACGTCCCGCCTGTCTTGTTTTTTTGAAATTTTTTCAAGACCGGCTTCAGGTCTATTTCCCTTTGTCTGATCCGGTAACGTCCGCGCGCGGCAGAACTTGAGGGTCTTTTCGGATTTATTTTGTTTTTTTCGCTCCCTGGCCATCCCTTGCTTGTCTGGACATCTTTGCTACACTGCCAGCCTGTCGCCACCACCATTCCCGCCGCCACCATGACCACTCGCTCCGACTGCCTTGCCCTCGATGCCAGCGACGCCCTGGCCCCCCTGCGCGCACTGTTTGATATCCCGGCCGATCTGATCTATTTGGACGGCAACTCGCTGGGCGCCCGCCCCCGCACTGCGCTGGCGCGCGCCAGCGAGGTCATCGCAGCCGAATGGGGCACGCAGTTGATCCGCAGCTGGAACACGGCGGGCTGGTTCGACCTGCCCAAGCGCCTCGGACAGCAGCTGGCGCCCCTGATTGGCGCCGGCGCCGATGAAGTGGTGGTCACCGATACCACCTCGCTCAATCTGTTCAAGGCGCTCGCCGCTGCCGTCCATCTGCAACAGGACAGCGGCCGGCGGGTGATCGTCACCGAGCGCGAGAATTTTCCGACCGATCTCTATATGGCGCAGGGACTGTGCCGCTGGCTCGATGACGGCTACACCATCAAGCTGGTCGATTCGCCCGAGCAGATTGCCGCGGCGATTGATGGCGACACCGCCGTGGTGATGCTCACCCACGTCAACTACCGCAGCGGCCGCCTGCACGATATGGCCGCCCTGAGCGCCCATGCGCATGCCCACGGCGCCCTCATCATCTGGGATCTGGCGCACTCGGCCGGTGCGCTGCCGATCGACCTGCAGGGCGCCAACGCCGACTTCGCCGTCGGCTGCACCTATAAATACCTCAATGGCGGCCCCGGTGCGCCCGCCTTTATCTGGGTGCCGCAGCGCCACCAGGCCCGCTTCACCCATCCGTTGACGGGCTGGTGGGGGCATGCGGCGCCCTTCGCCATGGCCGCCGACTTCGCCCCCGTCGACGGCATCGGCCGCGCCCTGTGCGGCACCCAGCCGATCGTCTCGCTGGCACTGGTCGAATGTGGTCTGGAAATTTTTGAACAAACCAGCATGGCGGCGCTGCGCGCCAAATCGCTGGCATTGACCGATCTGTTCATCGCGCTGGTGGAACAGCGCTGCGCGGCGCACGGCTTGACGCTGGCGACGCCGCGCAAGCACGCCGAGCGCGGCAGCCATGTCAGCTTCGGCCATCCGCATGGCTACGCTGTCATGCAGGCGCTCATTGCACACGGCGTGATTGGCGACTACCGCGAGCCATCGCTGATGCGCTTTGGCTTCACCCCGTTGTATACCAGTTACACCGACGTCTGGAATGCCGTAGAAATCCTGCGCGAGATCCTCGATGATCACGCCTATGACCGCGCCGCTGCGCGCGGTGCCGTCACCTAATTCCTGCAGGAGCCTTGATGAGCGACCCCGACAACACCGACTGGCATGGCGCCAAACTCGATTTCAGCAACGCCATGAGTTATGGCGACTATCTGGGCCTCGACCAGATCTTGCACGCCCAGCATCCCCGCTCTCCCAACCACAACGAGATGCTGTTCATCATCCAGCACCAGACCAGCGAGTTGTGGCTCAAGCTGATGTTGCACGAACTGCATGCCGTGCGCCGCCACCTGAAGGCCGGCGAGTTGCCGCCCGCCTTCAAGATGCTGGCGCGGGTGGCGCGCATCATGGACCAGCTGGTGCATGCCTGGGATGTGCTGGCGACCATGACGCCGCCCGAATACACCGCCATCCGCCCGTTCCTGGGCGCCTCATCGGGCTTTCAGTCGCACCAGTACCGCGAGCTCGAATTTATACTCGGCAACAAGAACGCCAGGGTACTTGGCGTGCACCTGCCGGTGCCGGAAGCGCACGCCCTGCTCAGCGCCGAGCTGCACACGCCGTCCGTGTATGACGAAGCGGTGCAGCTGCTCGCGCGCAGCGGGTTGGCCATCGATGCGGCGCGCCTGCAGATCGATGCCACCTTGCCGACGGTGGCCGACGAATCGGTCAAGCAGGCCTGGCTGGCGGTCTATCAGCAACCGGACAAATATTGGGCGTTGTATGAAATGGCGGAAAAGCTGGTCGATCTGGAGACCGCGTTTCGCTTCTGGCGCTTCCGCCACGTCACCACGGTCGAGCGCATCATTGGCTTCAAGACGGGCACCGGTGGTACCGAGGGGGTCAGTTATTTGAAAAAGATGCTCGATGTGGTGCTGTTTCCCGAGCTGTTCAGCTTGCGGACGGCACTATAAGCGGAGGGGCAATTCGGGGAGGGGGGGGCTGGCGCCGGCGGCGCCAGCCCCCTTTTTTCACTTACTTGGTCGTCGACAGCAGCATGTCATTCAAGCGTTTCACAAACGCCGCCGGATCGGCCAGGTTGCCGCCCTCCGCCAGCATCGCTTGATCGAACAAGATGTGCGACCAGTCACCAAAGCGCGCACCTGTCGCATCTTCATACTTCAGGCGTTGTACCAGCGGGTGATCCGGGTTGATTTCCAGGATAGGCTTCGATTCCGGCGCACTTTGTCCGGCCGCCTTGAGCATGCGCAGCAGGTTGCCCGACAATTCATTCTCATCGGCCACCAGGCAGGCTGGCGAATCGGTCAGGCGGAACGTCACGCGCACATCCTTGGCCTTGTCGCCCAGCGCTGCCTTCATGTGCTCGACCAGCTCCTTGTACGACGACTCGGTTTCTTCGTGCTGCTTTTTCTCCGCTTCGTCTTCCAGGCCACCCAGGTCGAGCCCGCCCTTGGCCACCGACACCAGTTCCTTGCCCTCGAACTCGGTCAGGAAGGACAGCATCCATTCATCGACGCGGTCGGTCATCAACAGCACTTCGACGCCCTTCTTGCGGAAGATTTCCAGGTGCGGACTGTTCTTCGCCGCCAGGTAACTTTCGCCAGTGACATAGTAGATCTTGTCCTGGCCTTCCTTCATGCGGCCGATGTAATCGGCAAACGAGCTTGCCTGCTCGGCGCTGTCGGCGCTCGACGAGGCGAAGCGCAGCAGCTTGGCGATCCGGTCCTTGTTGGTGGCGTCTTCGCCGATACCCTCTTTGAGTACCTGGCCAAATTCTTTCCAGAAGGTGATGTACTTGTCTTTCTTTTCCACTTCGTCGGCATTCGCCAATTCTTCCAGCATGCCCAGCACCCGCTTGGTCGAGCCTTCGCGGATCACCTTGACGTCGCGCGACTCTTGCAGGATTTCGCGCGAGACGTTCAGCGGCAGGTCGTTCGAATCGATCACACCCTTGATGAAGCGCAGGTAAGCAGGCATCAACTGCTCGGCGTCGTCCATGATGAACACGCGCTTGACGTACAGCTTGATGCCGCCGCGCTTGCTGCGGTCCCACAGGTCGAACGGCGCGTGCGCCGGCACGTACAGCAGCTGGGTGTATTCGCTGCGCCCTTCGACGCGGTTGTGGGTGAAGGTCAGCGGCGGCTGGAAGTCGTGCGAGACGTGCTTGTAAAACTCTTCGTACATTTCGGGCGTGACGTCACTCTTGCTGCGCGCCCACAAGGCGCTGGCCTGGTTGACCGTCTCAAATTCCGTGGTGGCGACGCTTTCGCCTTTCTCTTCGTTCCACTCGTCCTTGAGCATCTGGATCGGCAGCGAGATGTGGTCGGAGTACTTGCGGATGATTTGTTTCAGCTTCCACGCCGACAGCAACTCTTCCTCGCCGTCGCGCAGGTGCAGGATGATGTCGGTGCCGCGGCCGGGCTTGTCGATCGCTTCGACCGAGTAGTCGCCCTCGCCGCGCGATTCCCAGCGCACCCCTTCGGAGGCGAATGCGCCGGCGCGACGGGTATTGACGATGATGCGGTCGGCAACGATGAAACCCGAGTAAAAGCCGACACCGAACTGGCCGATCAGGGCCGCATCGGCCTGCTGGTCACCGGAGAGCTTGCCAAAAAATTCCTTGGTGCCAGACTTGGCGATGGTGCCCAGGTGCGAAATGACTTCCTCGCGGCTCATGCCGATGCCATTGTCGGACACGGTGATGGTCTTGGCATCCTTGTCGAAGCTGACGGTGATTTTCAGCTCGTGGTCATTGCCGTACAGGGCGTCGTTATTGATCGCTTCGAAGCGCAGCTTGTCGGCGGCGTCGGACGCATTGGAGATCAATTCGCGCAGGAAAATTTCCTTGTTAGAGTACAAGGAGTGGATCATCAGCTGCAGCAATTGTTTGACTTCGGCCTGGAATCCAAGGGTTTCTTTTTCGGCGACTGCCATATTATTTCCTCGTGGGATAGTTGAACGGGTAGACGCGATGTGGGGTCCAAGCAGCAGGTTTCAAGGGCAAAACGTGATCAAAGGGGTGGCAAGTGGAACATTTCGTGGCAGCAGCGGGGGTACAATACCGGCTTTCTCCACCCGCCAGGATCATCATGACCGTCTATCAACAACTCGAAGCCTTGCACATCACGCTGGCGCCACCCGCCGCGCCGGTCGCCGCCTACGTCATGTACGTCCAGAGCGGTAACCTGGTATTTCTGTCAGGCCACATCGCCAAGAACCCGGACGGCACCCCGAATGTGGGCCAGCTGGGCAAGAACAAGACCACGGCCGAAGGCCAGGCCGCCGCCCGCGCCATCGCCATCGACCTGATGGGCACGCTGCAAGAAGCCTGCGGCGGCGACCTGACCCGCGTCAAGCGCATCGTCAAACTGATGAGCCTGGTAAATTCCACCGCCGATTTTACCGAGCACCACCTGGTCACCAATGGCGCCTCCGAACTGATCGGTGAAGTGTTTGGCGACGCCGGCAAGCATGCCCGCTCCGCCTTCGGCGTGGCACAGATTCCCCGTGGCGCCTGCGTCGAGATCGAAATGATCGTCGAAATCGCCTAAGCACCTTGCGGCGTCGCCGTTCATTGTCACCTTGGTTGAAAGATTCCGGCGGGGCTGATCCGGCGCCGCCTTCCGACGGGCGGCCTACCCGGCAGCCTGGACCCTGGCCCCGTACCCCGGCGCCCCTTCAGTGACCTCAGTGAGAACAGTATGAAAATGAACAACCCCAACCCGATCGAATGGCGCTTTGCCGAACGGGCCGCGCACATGCAAAGCTCGTTCATCCGCGAAATCCTGAAAATCACCCAGCGCCCCGAGATCATCTCGTTCGCCGGCGGCCTGCCCTCCTCGGCCACCTTCCCCGTCGAAGAAATGAAAGCCTCGTTCGACCGCGTGCTCAGCACCAGTGGCAAAACGGCGCTGCAGTACGGCCCCACCGACGGCTTCCCGCCGCTGCGCGAATGGATCGCCGATTCGCTGTCGACGGCCGATTGCCGCATTGCCCCCGAGCAGGTGTTGATGACCTCCGGCTCGCAGCAAGCCCTCGATTTGCTGGGCAAGGTGCTCATCGATGAAGGCAGCCGCGTGCTGGTCGAAACCCCCAGCTATCTGGGCGCGCTGCAAGCGTTTTCCGTCTACCGTCCCGAATTCGCCTCGGTCGACACCGACGACGATGGCCTGGTGCCCAGCTCCATCGATGCCGTGGCCGACGGCGCCCGCATGCTGTACGCCCTGCCGAATTTTCAGAACCCCACCGGCCGCAGCCTGTCCGTGGCCCGCCGCCAGGAACTGGTGGAGACCTGCGCGCGCCACAACCTGCCGCTGATCGAAGACGACCCGTACGGCGCCCTCAGCTATAAAGGCGCGCCGTTCCCGAAGATGCTCAACATGAACCCGGATGGCGTCATTTACATGGGCTCGTTCTCCAAGGTGCTCACGCCCGGCATTCGCCTCGGTTACGTGGTGGCACCATTGCCGCTGCTGCGCCGGCTCGAACTGGCCAAGCAGGCGGCCGACCTGCACACCGCCCAGCTGACCCAGATGGTGGTCCATGATGTCATCAAGGACGGCTTCCTCGAGCGCCACATTCCCACCATCCGCGCCCTCTACGCCAACCAGTGCCAGACCATGCTGGCTGCCATGACGCGCCATTTCCCGGCCGCCGTACAGTGGACCAAACCGGAAGGCGGCATGTTCATCTGGGTCACCCTGCCACCGCATATCGATGCGATGAAGCTGCTCGACCAGGCCATCGCCGCCGGCGTCGCTTTCGTGCCAGGCGCGCCGTTCTATGCCAATGCGCCAGCCACCAACACCTTGCGGCTGTCGTTTGTTACGGTAACGCCCGATCGCATCAATGAGGGCATTGCCATCCTCGGCAAGTTGATCAGCGCCCTGGTGTAAGGCCGGCTGCCCGGGCCACGGCAAGCAGAGGCGGCTTTTGATGGGGCCGCCTCCTCCCTTTTACGGTTGCATTGTAACAACATGCAAGCCTAACTTAACGGCAACAAATATTCCCTCACGAGATGACATGGGGGTATGATTTGCAGGCCATGCACTTGATCCCTCCTAGCGCGAGCGCAACGCCGCGCACGCCCGCCATCCTGATCGTCGACGACGCCCCGGATCATTTGGGCGCATTGCGCGCGATGATGGCGCAGCAGGGCTACCAGACGTTTATCGCCACCACCGGCGAACGGGCCATCACCATCGCCCGCCGCGTCTATCCCGATCTGATTCTGCTCGACGTGGTAATGCCAGGCATGGACGGCTTCGAAACGTGCCGGCGTCTCAAGGAACATCCGAACACCCAGCACATCCCGGTGATTTTCATGAGCGCGCGCGCCGACACCGATGACATCGTCGCCGGCTTCGACAGCGGCGCCGCTGATTTCATCGGCAAGCCCCTGCGCATGGGTGAAGTGGTCGCGCGCGTGCGGGCCCAGCTGCATGTGCGCGGCAACAGCCAGGCGCAAAAGGAGCAAACTGACCGCCTGCGCACCATCGTCAACTCGATGGATGAGGGCTTGATGGTGATCGAAGGCGATGGCCGTCTGCAGTATGCCAATCCGGCCGCCGAACGGCATCTCGGTTACGGCCCGAACGAGCTGGCCGGGGTGATGCTGCATGAACTGCTCGGCACTGCCGTGGCGGCCGATTACCTGCGCTATTTTACCGCCTGCGAAGAAGACCCCGGTCATGCCAGCGCGGCCAGCGCCTGCGAAGTGATGGTGCGCCACCGCGACGGCGCCCAGCGCGCGATGGATTTTTCGGTGACGCCGATGAATGCCATCGAGCGCCTCTACGTCGGTTTGCTGCACGACATCACCCGCCACAAGCAGTCGGAAACGGCGCTGCAGCAAGCCGCCATGATCGACCAGCTCACGCAGATCGCCAATCGGCGCCGCTTCGACACCTTCCTCGACCAGGAATGGCACCGCGCCATGCGTAGTGGCCAGCCACTGTCGCTGGTGGTGCTCGATGTTGACCATTTTAAGTTGTACAACGATACGCTGGGCCACGCCGCTGGCGACGCCTGCCTGCAGCAGGTGGCGGCGGCGCTGCAATCGCGTGCCCTGCGGGCAACCGACCTGGCCGCGCGCTACGGCGGCGAAGAATTCGTGCTGCTGTTTGCCGACACGCCGCTGGCGGCGGCGCTGACGCTGGCCGAGTCGATCCGCGCCCTGATCGAGAGCCTGGCGCTGCCGCACCCGCGCTCGTCGACCAGCCCGTGGCTGACGGTCAGCGTCGGCGTTGCCTGCATCACGCCGACCCAGTACGATCGTATCGACCAGTTTTTCGTGGCGGCCGACCGCATGATGTATGCGGCCAAGGAGGCTGGCCGCAACCGCGTGATGGCCACCACCGCCGAGGGCCAGCTGTGGGAATCGGCCAGCAGCCACATGATGATGTAGGACAAACGCGGGAGCGCCGCACAGCCGTGCACGAACTTGCCCGCCACCACCCTTGCATGCCAGTTCCCCCGGCACGCGCGCGGCGTTTATAATCACTTGGTCACTTTCAGCCTGGTAACGCCGTGAACCCCCATCTCGACCTGCTCCACCCCTACCCGTTTGAAAAGCTGCGCCAGCTGTTCGCCGGTGTCACCCCGAACGCCGACTTTGCCCCCATCAGCCTGGGCATCGGTGAGCCGAAGCATCCGACGCCCCCCTTCATCGAGCGCGCGCTGACGCACGCCATGAGCGGCCTGGCGGTCTACCCCAGCACGCTCGGTGGTGAGCCGCTGCGCGTGGCCATCGCCCGCTGGCTGGAACGGCGCTATGGCGTGCCCGCACTGGACCCGGCCACGGCCGTCCTGCCGGTGAACGGCTCGCGCGAGGCGCTGTTTGGCATCGCCCACTGCGTCATCGATAGCAGCGGCAGCGATAGCACCGACAGCAACGGCAAAACCGCCGGCGCCAAGCCGCTGGTGGTCTGCCCCAACCCGTTCTACCAGATCTATGAAGGGGCCGCCTACCTGGCGGGCGCCGAACCGTATTTCATCAATTCCGAACCGTCGCGCAATTTCGCCTGCGATTACGCCAGCGTGCCGGCCGCCGTCTGGGAGCGTACCCAACTGCTGTACCTGTGCAGCCCCGGCAACCCGACCGGCGCCACCGTCTCGCTCGACGACTGGAAGCTGCTGTTCGCGCTGGCCGACCGCCACGATTTCCTGATCGCCGCCGACGAGTGTTACTCGGAGATTTATCACACCAGCGCCGCGCCGCTGGGCGCGCTGGAAGCGGCCCATAAACTCGGCCGCAGCGAAGGCGCCCATCCCTACCACCGGCTGGTGGTGTTTTCCAGCCTGTCGAAGCGCTCGAATGTGCCGGGCATGCGCTCGGGCTTTGTCGCCGGCGACGCTGCCGTGCTGAAAAAATTCCTGCTGTATCGCACCTACAGCGGCGGCGCCATGTCGCCGCCCGTGCAGGCAGCCTCGGTGGCGGCCTGGGGCGATGAAGAACACGTGCAGGAAAACCGCAACAAATACCGCGAAAAATTCCACCTCGTCACGCCGCTGCTGCGCCAGGTGCTCGACGTCGAATTGCCCGATGCCGGCTTTTATTTGTGGGCCGACGTGCGCCGCAGCGGCCTGTCGGACACCGAATTTGCCCGCCGCCTGTTCGCCGACTACAATGTGACGGTGCTGCCCGGCAGCTACCTGGCGCGCAGCGCGCACGGCATCAATCCTGGCCAGGACCGCGTGCGCATGGCGCTGGTGGCCCCGGTTGACGAAGGCCTCGAAGCGGCCCAGCGCATCGTCCAGTTTTGCCACGCCCTCAGGGCCGAGCAAGCCAAACAACCCTAAAGTAGACCAAGCAAATCACCATGACCGAACAACTGCAAACCCTCATCGACGCCGCCTGGGAACAGCGCGCCGACATCAACCCCGCCAATGGCAGCGCCGAATTGCGCGACGCCGTCGGCCACGTCATCGCCGGACTCGATGACGGCAGCATGCGGGTGGCGCAAAAAGACAGTGGCCAGTGGGTGGTCAACCAGTGGATCAAGAAAGCCGTGCTGCTCTCGTTCCGCCTCGAAAACAATGCAGTGATGGCCGGCGACGGCACCATGCAGTTCTACGACAAGGTGCCCACCAAGTTCGCCAGCTACAGCGCCGACGATTTCGCCCGCGGCGGTTTTCGCGTGGTGCCGCCGGCAGTCGCCCGCCGCGGCAGCTTCATCGCCAAGAACGTCGTCCTGATGCCGTCGTACGTCAACATCGGCGCCTACGTCGATGAAGGCGCCATGGTCGACACCTGGGCCACGGTCGGTTCGTGCGCGCAGATCGGCAAGAACGTCCACCTGTCCGGCGGCGTCGGCATTGGCGGCGTGCTCGAACCGATGCAGGCCAACCCTACCATCATCGAAGACAACTGTTTTATTGGCGCCCGCTCGGAAATCGTCGAAGGCGTCATCGTCGAAGAAAACTCGGTCATTTCGATGGGCGTGTACATCGGCCAGTCAACCAAGATTTACGACCGCGCCACTGGCGAAGTGAGCTACGGCCGCGTGCCAGCCGGCTCGGTGGTGGTGTCGGGCAATCTGCCCTCGGAAGACGGCAGGTACAGCCTGTACTGCGCCGTCATCGTCAAACGGGTCGACGCCAAAACGCGCGCCAAGACCGGTATCAACGAACTATTGCGCGGTATCTAAGGAGACAATCATGGCGATGGACCGCTTGTTCCACCTGATGAAAGAGAAGAACGCATCGGACATGTTCTTCGCCGTGAACTCTCCTGTTCACATCAAGATTAACGGCAATCTGATTCCCATTAATCAGCAAAAGCTCGAGCCGGAGCAGATCATCGGCTTGCTCAAGGAAGTCGCCACCGCCGAGCAGCTCGCCGAACTGATGCGCACCAACGAGCTCAACATGGGTATCTCGGTGCCCAAGCTGGGCCGCTTCCGCCTGTCGGCGTTCCGCCAGCGCGGCTCGATCTCGGCCGTGTTCCGTTTCGTGCCGGCGCTGATCCCGCCGCTGGCCGATCTGGGCCTGCCACCGATTCTGGCCGAACTGATCATGGAAAAACGCGGCCTGCTGCTGCTGGTGGGCGCCACCGGATCGGGCAAATCAACCACCATCGCTGCCATGCTCGACCATCGCAACGAGCTGCGCGCCGGCCATATCCTCACGCTCGAAGACCCCATCGAGTACCTGTTCAAGCACAAGAAGTCGATCGTCAACCAGCGCGAAATCGGCAGCGATGCCGACAGTTTCGACGTCGCCCTGCGCAACTCGATGCGCCAGGCGCCCGATTGCATCCTGATCGGCGAAATCCGCGACAAGGAAACCATGGCCGCCGCCCTGGCCTACGCGCAGTCGGGTCACCTGGTGCTGGCCACCCTGCACGCCAACAACAGCTACAACGCGCTCAACCGCATCATCAGTTTTTATCCGCTCGAGCACCGCGCCGCGCTGCTGCAAGACTTGTCGTCGGCGGTCAAGGCGGTGGTCTCGCAACGGCTGGTACGGGCGGCCTCGGGTGGCATGCGCCACGCCGCCGTCGAAGTGATGGTCAACACCCGTTATGTGTCCGACCTGATCGAAAAAGGCGAGATCGGCCAGATCAAGGAGGCGATGGAAAAGAGCCTGTCGCCCGGCTCGCAAACCTTCGAAGAAGCCCTGCTCACGCTGGTCCATGACGGCCTGGTGACGCAGGAAGAAGCGATGGCGAATGCCGATTCGGCCACCAATCTTCTCTGGTTACTCAACAATGGCACCGAAAAAGGCCCGCGCCGCGAAGTCGAACCGGTCGCGCCGGTGTCCGAAGACGGCCCGTCGTTCACCGAATTCACCCTCAATCCGTGAGGGCCATTGCTGGAATTTCGCCTGATTGGTTAAGTAAACCACATTGTTTTCTGTCGCCTCCCCTTAGCATTTGTCTTGGACAAATCACCAGGAGAGCAGCATGGATTCAATCAACCAGCAACAGCAGGAACAGAACCACCAGGACCTCAGCGGCCAGAGCGCCATCGCCAAGCTCAAGGCGCTGACGGCAGACGAGACCTGCTTTTTTTCCACCGCTGAAGCAGTCAGTGACACGGGCGGCACCCGCCCCATGAGCGTGCGCGCGGTCGACGACAACGGCGACATCTGGTTTTTGAGCGCATCTGACAGCCACAAGAACGCCGCCATTGCAGCCAATCCCGCCGTCAAATTATTCTTCAAGGGCGCCGCGCACGCGGAATTTCTCAGCCTTGACGGCAACGCCAGCATCACCCGCGAGCGCGCCGTCATCGACCGGCTGTGGGACGCCCACCTGAAAACCTGGTTCACCGAAGGCGACCATGATCCCCGCATCACCGCCATCCGCGTCACGCCCAGCGCTGGCTATTACTGGGACAACAAGCATGGCAGCGCCGTCGCCGGCGTCAAGATGCTGATCGGCGCCGCGCTCGGCAAGACGCTCGACGATTCGATCGAAGGCCGGCTGGCGCCGTAACTGCCAGCTGCGCTGACGTTGGCGCTGAGGTTGGCGTAGCACCCGAGCAAGCCACCCCATGCCCCCGGCATGGGGTGGCGCTATGGTATCCTGCACGCTGGTGTGATACCCCTTCAGCGAACCCGATAGCCCATTCCATGACTCTGACCCTGTACGGCATCCCCAACTGCGACACAGTCAAAAAAGCCCGCACCTGGCTGACCGATCACGGCCACGAATTTGCCTTTCACGACTTCAAAAAACACGGCCTTGACGCCGTCGTGGTACGCGGGTGGCTGGCGCACACCGACTGGGACGTGCTGGTCAACCGCAAGGGCACCACCTGGCGCAAGCTCGACGACGCGACCAGGGCCGCCGTACTGGACCAGGATAGCGCGCTGGCCCTGATGCTGGCCCAGCCCTCGGTGATCAAGCGTCCCGTGCTCGCTGGCGCCGGCGTCCTGCAGGTGGGCTTCACGGCCGGGCGCTACGCCGCGCTGTTTGAGGCCGCGGCTGCCGCCCCCGCATGACGGCCGTGCTCCAGCAGTCACCCACCCTTGCGCTGGCGATGGACCTGATCGCCCTGCCCTCGGTCACTCCCGACGACCACGGCTGCCAGCAGCGCCTGATCGCGTTGCTGGCGCCACTCGGTTTCATCTGCGACACCATCGTCGCCAACGGCGTCACCAATCTGTGGGCGCGGCGCGGCACGCAGTCGCCCCTGTTCGTGTTTGCCGGCCACACCGACGTCGTCCCCAGCGGTCCCGCCGCCCAGTGGGGCTCGGCGCCGTTCGTGCCCACCCTGCGTGACGGCAAGCTGTATGGGCGCGGCGCCGCCGACATGAAGACCTCGCTGGCCGCCATGGTGGTGGCGTGCCAGGAATTCGTCGCCAACCATGCCGACCACCGCGGTTCGATCGGCTTTTTGATCACCAGCGATGAAGAAGGCGCGGCGCAGGACGGCACCGCCCTCGTTTGCCAGCACCTCGAACAGCGCGGTGAACACCCCGATTACTGCCTGGTGGGCGAACCGACCGCCCACGCCACCCTGGGCGACACCATCAAGAACGGCCGCCGCGGCTCGCTGGGGGGGCACCTGACCATCAACGGCGTGCAGGGCCACGTCGCCTACCCGCAACTGGCGCGCAACCCCATTCACCAGGCCGCGCCGGCGCTGGCCGAACTGGTGGCCGAACGCTGGGACCAGGGCAACGCTTACTATCTGCCCACCTCGTGGCAAATCTCCAACATCAACGGCGGCACCGGCGCCAACAACGTCATTCCCGGCGCCGTCGTGCTCGACTTCAACTTCCGTTTTTCCACCGCCAGCGCGCCCGACGAGCTGCGCCAGCGCGTCCACGCCATCCTCGATCGCCATGGTCTCGACTACACGCTCGACTGGACCCTGTCCGGCCTGCCCTTCCTGACCGCGCGCGGCGGCCTGGTCGACGCCGTCGCCGCCGCCATCGAAGCCGAGCTGGGTCTGCGCACCGAATTGTCGACCTCGGGCGGCACTTCCGACGGCCGCTTCATCGCCCGCATCTGTCCGCAGGTGATAGAATGCGGCCCTCCGAATGCCAGCATCCACAAGATCGATGAACACATCGAAGTGCGCTTCATCGATCCGCTGAAGAACATTTACCGGCGCACGCTGGAAAACCTGCTGGCCTGAGCGCCCCGACCGAGACCCTGGACCCCGTCATGACCATCACGCCCTTCAGCACGCCTTTCACCACGCCGCGCGACCTGCTGCGCTACGCCGTCACCCGCTTCAACGCCGCCCGCCTGTTCTTCGGCCATGGCAGCAGCGATGCCCTCGACGAAGCGGCTTACCTGATCCTGCACACCCTCCACCTGCCGCTCGACAAGCTCGACCCCTTTCTCGATGCCACCCTGTTGCCCACCGAAGTGCACCAGGTGCTGGCGGTGATCGAGCGCCGTGCGAGCGAGCGGGTGCCGGCGGCCTACATCACACACCAGGCCTGGCTGGGCACCTACGCCTTCTATGTCGATGAACGGGTGCTGGTGCCGCGCTCTTTCATCGCCGAGCTGATCCCCGAATCGTTCTCGCCGTGGGTGGCCGATGCCTTTGACGTCAGCAATATCCTGGAACTGTGTACCGGTTCCGGTTGCCTGGCGATCATGATGGCCGACGCCTTCCCCAACAGCGTGGTCGACGCCATCGATATTTCCAGCGACGCTCTCGCAGTGGCCGCGCGCAATATCGGCGACTACCACCTGGAAGGTCGGGTCAACCCGATCGCCTCCGACCTGTACGCCAATGTGCCATTCAAAAAATACGATCTGATCGTCAGCAATCCCCCCTACGTCAATGCAGCGTCGATGGCGGCGCTGCCGCCCGAATACCTGCACGAACCGCAAATCGGCCTGGCCGGCGGCGACGATGGCATGGACCTGGTGCGCAAGATCGTCGCCGGCGCCCCTGATTACCTGACGCCAGAGGGCATCCTGCTGGTCGAAATCGGCAACGAGCGCGACTACGCTGAAGCGGCCTTCGGCCACCTGGGCCTGACCTGGATCACCACCAGCGCCGGTGACGACATGGTGTTCATGCTGACGGCCGAGCAGTTGCAACAGCAACGCAATCATTCATTGAGCAATCATTGATTCAGCGCAGTGATTCAGCGCAGTGATTCAGCGCAGTGATTCAGCGCAGTGATTCAGTAAACCGGCTGCCCCAGCCACTTTAAGAAAAGAACCGCATGATCCGCTTTATTAACGTCAGCCTGATGCGCGGCACCAAGCCGCTGCTCGATAGTGTCGATCTGACCCTCAACCCGGGCGACAAGATCGGCCTGATCGGCGCCAACGGCGCCGGCAAATCGAGCCTGTTCGGCATGCTGCGCGGCGAAATTCACGCGGATCAGGGCGAGATCGACTTTCCCGCCAAGTGGCGCATGGCCTACGTGGCGCAGGAAACCCCGCCACTCGAACGCGCTGCGCTCGACTACGCCATCGATGGCGACGTCAACCTGCGCAAACTCGAAGCGGAACTGACGCGCCTGGAAGGCGAAGAAGCGACCACGGAAAACGGCATTGCAATTGGCGAGATCTACAGCGCGCTGGCCGACGCCGACGCCTATACGGTGATCTCGCGCGGCGAGCAGCTGCTGCTGGGCCTGGGCTTTTCGCTCGACCAGATGCAGCAGCCAATCGCCAGCTTTTCCGGTGGCTGGCGCATGCGCTTGAATCTCGCGCAGGCACTGATGTGCCCGTCCGACCTGCTGCTGCTCGATGAACCGACCAACCACCTCGACCTCGATGCCATCATCTGGCTGGAAGACTGGTTGAAGCGCTATGCCGGTACGCTCATCATCATCTCCCACGATCGCGATTTTTTGGACGAGATCTGCAACGTCATCGTTCACATCGACGAACGCAAACTCAAACGCTATTCGGGCAATTACTCGGGCTTCGAGCGCCAGCGCGCCGCCCAGATGATCCTCGCCGCCGGCACCCTCGAAAAGCAGGTGCGCCAGCGGGCCCACCTGGAGTCCTTCGTCAACCGCTTCAAGGCGCAGGCGTCGAAAGCGCGCCAGGCGCAAAGCCGCATGAAGGCGCTGGCCAAAATGGAAGAGCTGGCGCCACTGCGCGCCGCGGCCGAATTTTCCTTCGAATTTCGCGAGCCGCTGGCCGCGCCCAATCCGCTCCTGGTGATGGACAAGGTCGACGCCGGCTATCTTCTGCTCGACGAGCATGGCGACAAGGTGGGCGCCAAGACCATCGTTTCGAACATCAAGTTTTCGCTGCAAATCGGCCAGCGCATTGGCCTGCTGGGCGTGAACGGCGCCGGCAAATCGACCCTGATCAAAACCATCGCTGGCGAAATCGCCCCCTTGTGCGGCGACGCCACCATTGGCAAGGGCCTGTCGATTGGCTATTTTGCCCAGCACCAGGTGGAAATGCTGCGCCACGACGAATCGCCCCTGTGGCACCTGGCGAAAATCGCCCCCACCGTGCGCGAGCAGGAATTGCGCAACTTCCTCGGTGGTTTCAACTTCCCCGGCACCATGGTCACCAGCTCGATTGCGCCCTTCTCCGGCGGCGAAAAAGCCCGCCTGGCACTGGCCCTGATCGTCTGGCAGCGGCCAAATTTGCTGCTGCTCGATGAACCAACCAACCACCTCGACCTGGAAACGCGCGAAGCGCTGACCATGGCGCTGGCGCAGTTCGAAGGCACGCTGGTGGTGGTGTCGCACGATCGCCACCTGCTGCGTGCCACCACCGACGAATTCATCATCGTCGCCGACGGTCGCCTGCAACCGTTCGATGGCGACCTCGACGACTACAAGGACTGGCTGTTCCAGACCAAGCTGGGCAAGGGCACCAGCGTGCTGCCAGCGGCCGGCAAGGACAACAAGACCGATTTCCCCGTACAGTCGAGCGTGCCGGCCGCCAGCGCGGCCAGTGCCGTGCCAGCGGTCAATACCAAGGAACAAAAGCGGGTGGAAGCGGAGCAGCGCCAAAAGGTCGCCGCCCTCAAAAAACCCATCGAAGGCAAGCTCAAGCGCCTGGAAGAACAGATCGCCAAGCGCAACGGCCAGAAGGGTGAAGTCGACGCCAAGCTGGGCGAATCGACCATCTATGACGCCGCCAACAAGGCCAAGTTGAAGCAGCTGCTGGCCGACCAGAGTTTTTTCGCCAAGGACCTGGCGCAGCTTGAAGCGGAATGGTTGGTGTTGCAGGAGCAGCTCGAGAGCATTGCCGCCTGACGCCGGGCACGCTGCAGGAGCCCGTCAGGCCGCCTGCACGGCGCCGGCGGGCGCCGCCTTGCGGATCGACATCAGCTTATCGATGTCGACCAGGATCAGGCGGCGGCCCTCGCACACCCCCAGCCCCAGCAGATAGTCGACCGCCGCCGCGCCGGGGATAGACTCGATCTCGGCGGCATCGAGCCACACCACATCGGTGACGCCATCGACCACCATGCCCATCACGCTATTGCACAGTTGCAGGATGATGACATCGGTCAGCGGATCGGCCGCCCGGCGCGCGCCGTCGACGGCCACGCGCATGTCGACAATCGGCATGATGACCCCGCGCGAGACCGCCACGCCGCTGATGATCTCGCCTTCCGAAGCGAAGCGTTCCAGCGATTTGAGCACGCGCAATTCTTTGACCTTGCTAAAATCAAGACCATATTCGAGACCGCCAAGCTGGAAACGCAGATACTGGGTGCGGCCGCTGCAGGCGCTGGCAACTGTCATGGCAAACCTTTCGTTCTGAAAACACTGCGATAGCAAATTCCCATGCTAATCCCATCGCGTCGTACGAAATTGACAGTACTCAACATTTCCGTACACCATCTACCAGCGGCGAGGCGATACAATGCGCCTGCCATATTTGGTCGATAACATTGCTTAACAAAAAGGACACCGATGCTCGATTGGCTGCAGCGTTTATTTTCCGGCAAGGGCCGCAGCAGTGCGGGCGATCACAGCGCGCCAGCGGTGCCGCCAGCCGCGCCAGCGCAGGTATCGCTGCCGCCCGCGCGGCCGGCGCCGCGCGCCGTGGTTTCCTTCGACCAGCTCGACCGCGTCAATCATCTGTACCACCAATGGCTGTTCGACACCGTCGGCGACGCTGCCTTCGACACCAGCGAGCTCGAAGTGCAGGTGCTCGACGCCCTCAGCGCCATCGTCAATGCCCAGCAATCAGGCGAAGCGCTGGTGCGGCGCATGCCGGGCATGCTGCCGCAGCTGCTGCAAAGCCTGCGCAGCGATAATTTTTCGGGGGCCCAGCTGGCGCGCACGATATCCGGCGACGTCGTGCTGGTCGCCGCCGTCATCCGCATGGCCAACAGTTCGCTGACCGGTACCGGTACCCAGATCGCCAGCGTCGAGCACGCGGTGATGGTAATCGGCCAGCAAGGCTTGCGCCACCTGATCACCAGCGTCGCCTTCCGCCCCATCATCGATATGCACTCGGGCCACTACACGCGCCGCCTGGCGCCGCGCATCTGGGATTTGTCCGAGCGGGTGGCGGTGGCCAACCGCCAGCTGGCCGAGGCGCTCGGCATCGATCCCTTCGAGGCCTTCCTGGCCGGACTGGTGCAGCACGTCGGCCTGATCGTCGCCCTGCGCCTGATGGACCAGATCGCCAAGGACGACCGCAGCCTGGGCTCGGAACTGTTTTGCGCCGAACTGCTGCGCCAGTCCAGGAGCCTGTCCTGCGCCATCGGCATCGAATGGAAATTTCCCGACAGCGTCACCCGTGCGATTGGCGAACAGGGCGGTGTGAAAAAAGGCGCGCAAGTGTCGCCGCTGGGTCGCCTGCTGACCGTCACCGATTACCTCGGCCAGTTGCGCACCCTGGTCGAGCACGAGCGCGCGCTGTTGAACGATCCGGCCCTGTTTGGCAGCCTGCCGCCGTATGCGGGCAACGCCTACCGCCTGCTGGCCAGCCTCGAGACGCCAGCCGTCGACGGCGCCAGCCCCGCTGCCTGAGATGGCCGGCCCCGCCATCGACGCCGCCGAAGTGGCGTTCACCGCCATCCGCGCCCAGGGGCCGGGCGGGCAAAACGTCAACAAGGTCTCGTGCGCCGTGCACCTGCGTTTTGCGGTGGCGCCGTCGTCGCTGCCAGCGGCGGTCAAAGAGCGGCTGCTGGCGCTGCATGACAGCCGTATCACCCGCGACGGCGTGGTGGTGCTCAAGGCGCAGCAATCGCGCAGCCTCGAGCAAAACAAGGCCGACGGCTTGCGCCGCTTGCAGGAACTGGTCGACAGCGTGGCGGTGGCACCGCTGATCCGGCGCGCCACCCGGCCCACGCGCGGCTCGCAACAGCGGCGGCTGGAATCGAAGACGCGCAGTGGCGCCACCAAGGCGCTGCGCGGCAAGGTGCAGGATTAAGCAAGTTCAGCAGTTCAGCAGTCCAAGGGCCGTCATTCGGTTCAGCTGCTCCACGCCACCGTGCCAGCGCTGCCGGCGAAAATGAGCGCGCCGGCGCTGCTGCCGCGCAGGCGCAGCTTGACATCCTTGAGCGCCATATCGTGCGGCAGGCCAGCATTCGGATCGTACTTCATGGTGCGCACCACGGTCTCGCCTCTGACGCTGGTAATTTCCACCTGCGCCGCGGTATCGCAACTGCGGCGCTGCTCGAACAGTTGGTCGACCAGCGCCTGGCCGGCATCGCGCTCGGTGGTGGCGGCCTTCAAGTCGAGCGACACCCTGGCGATGGCTTTCAGGGCCGGCCCCAGCGCTTGCGCCATTTTCTGAAACTGCGGCAGCTGCTCGGTCGTCAGGGTCAATTCTTTCTTGCGAATTTTCGAGGCCAGCAGCATGTACTTGCGCACCTCCGGCTGGCCGGTCATGGCATCCATCTGTTCTTGCAGGGCGGCGGCGCTGGCGGCAAAATTGTCGAGCCGCGCACGCATCAGCGCCAGCAGCTTGTCGATTTCGCTGCTGTCGGGGCGCAGCGCGAACACCAGCATGTCGCTTTGCTTGCGCGGGCCGACCTGGTCGGCGATCACCCGGCGGCCGGCAATGGCGCAGCCTTCGGCGCGAGCGACGCGCACCTCGTCGCCGAGGATCTCGCAATTGACCGCGTGCTCGACGCGCACACGGGCGCCGACGATGATGCAGTGGTCGGCGCGATCAATGAGGACGTCGCCGCGGCGCGACTCGATCGTCGCGTTCGACGCCAGGCCGAGAATGCGGATGGCGCCATGCGCACTGGTGGCGGCGCCGCCGACCAGGTTGCGGCGCAATACGATGGCGCCGCCGCGCGAGATCAGGTGCCCATACACGTCGCCGTGGATGGTAATGCCCTCGCCTTCGATCACGCGCTTTTCCTGCACCTCGCCGAATTCTTCGTAGTCGCCGCTTAACTGCAGGTTGCCGGTGGTGCGCGACGAGACGCCATCGCGGCTGATGATCTTGTCGCTGATGGCGATCTTGCCGGTGGCCGGATCGAGGTCGAGATAGCCGGTCCGCTGGGCGACCAGGAACTGGCCGTCAGCGCCAAGCGCGATGGCCGTGCCCTCGCCCACCATCGGCGCCAACTCCACTTCGGCCGGGACGGCGGCGGCCACGCGCGCGCCCGACAGTTCGACCCCGGCCACGCCAGCGCGCGCCGGCAGCTTTTGCAGCAGGCGGGAACCAGCCTTGATTTGCGGGAAGCGGTTCTGGAAGGCCATCAGATCGAGCTTGCCGCTGGCCAGCTGGCGGGGCGCATCGCTGCGGTGCAGCTCGGCTGCCACCTCGACAATGCGGCCATCCTGGCCTGGCTGCGGCAGGCGGCGCCGTGCCACCGTGACAAACGCGCTGTCGCCAGCGGCCATGGCGCTGATCGCCGCGCCGATGGCCTCGACGTCGAGGCCGAAGCGCACCCCCTGGCTCCACAGGTGAGCGACGAATTCGTCGACCGTCAGTGCGCTGGCGGGGGTGGCGGCGCTGGCCGCTTCAAACAGGTATTCGGCCGCGCCATCGGTCAGCCTGACCTGCCCGTACAGCGCGCGGCGCGCGGCCTCGAAGCTGTCGATGCCGCTGGCCAGCCGCAGCGGGCCGGCGGCCCCATCAGTGCCGAGCTCATAGAGCGCTTCGAGCAGCGCGCCGTAGTCGATCCCGGTCAAGTAAAAATTGCCGCGCATCAGGTATTCGTAGGCGGCCATGCAACTCTGGCCGAGCGCCGCCCAATCGGCGTAGATGCCGTCCTCCTGCCTGTAAATGCAGTGTTCAAGACCAATCGCATCGAGTCCGCCCACCGGCGGATAGTGCCTTGCTGCTGCCAGAGAAACCATCGACACAGTGACGCTCCGAATCCGATGACATTGCTCAATCGGTTAGTTAGTTTTTCTTACTACAAGTTTTCGTAGCGTAACACGAGGCGTGCGGCAAGGGCACCATCAAGCGCAGGGATAGACAGCAGTATGTTGCTTTTGTAGCACTGAGGAGGCAACCAGCGCGGGCACTGGTCGAGGCAGGGATCGCAATTAACGGCGCGGTGCGTTCGGATACAGGTCCATACCTGCTTCGTTGATCTGGCGCCGCAACTCGCGGCGCTCGTCCGGGGTCAGGCGGCCGCCGCGGCGGCTCTCCTGCGGCTGCGCGCCCTGCATTTGTTGCATTTGCTGTGATTGTTGCATTTGCTGCGCTTGTTGCATTTGTTGCGCCTGTTGCAAGCGGCGGGCGTCGTCAGCACGCAACTCGTACGCGCGGCCGTCGCCCCGTTGCTGCGGCGCCTCGCGTGATGGCTGCGGCGACTGCGGGCGATCACGCTGGTCGCGCGGTTGATCGCGCGCTTGGTCCCTCGAGTCGCGCTGATCAGCGCCGCCAGCATGGCTGACGCCGCCGGCGCCGGCCAGCACTACACCAATGAACAACGCGCGCAGCAAGCCAAGCTTGCCGGTGAACCCGGTTCCTGCTGGTGCCCAAATCTCCGATGGCGCGATTTTCATAGTGTCCCTCTTCCGCGATGCCGCATTACCATATAAGCTTGGTAGCCATTACTTGTATCCATTACTTGCGCTATAGCCCCAGTGTAGGTCGATTCGATGGCAGGCATAAGGCAGATTGGGTAAAGTTTGTAACAGTATGTAATGACCTAAAAGCAACGCTGTTTGCACGGCGATAAGACGTTACCATAGCGCTACCACTATGACAATTCCAGCAGGCTCATGACCATGATTCAACCTTCAAATTCGAGCAACAATACAACGGTGACTACAGGCAATGGTCACCTTGCCAAGATTATGGTGGTCGACGACGACGTCCGCCTGCGCGACCTGCTGCGCCGTTATTTAACAGAACAGGGCTTTGCCGTCGTCACCGCCGAAAACGCCACCGCCATGAACAAGCTGTGGCTGCGCGAGCGCTATGACCTGCTGGTGCTCGACCTGATGCTGCCCGGCGAAGATGGTCTGTCGATTTGCCGCCGTCTGCGCGGCGCCGGCGACCAGACGCCCATCATCATGCTCACCGCCAAGGGCGAAGACGTCGACCGCATCGTCGGCCTCGAAATGGGCGCCGACGATTACCTGCCCAAGCCGTTCAACCCGCGCGAACTGGTGGCGCGGATTGGCGCCGTGCTGCGCCGCAAGGGTCCCGACGAAATTCCCGGCGCGCCATCGGAAACCCCGCAAACCTTCGAGTTCGGCCAGTTCGTGCTCGACCTGGGCACCCGCACCCTGAAAAAAAGCGGCGAGACCGTGCCGCTGACCACCGGTGAATTTTCCGTCCTCAAAGTGTTCGCCCGCCACGCGCGCCAGCCGCTGTCGCGCGAAAAACTGATGGAGCTGGCGCGCGGGCGCGAATACGAAGTGTTTGACCGCAGCCTCGATGTGCAGATCTCGCGCCTGCGCAAACTGATCGAACCCGATCCCTCCTCGCCCCTGTACATCCAGACCGTCTGGGGTCTCGGTTACGTGTTCATCCCGGAAGGTCAGCCGCGCTAGTGTTGTCCGCCGACGCCCTGCCCGTGCGTGCACCCCGTTTGAGCTGGTTCAAGAGCGGCCTGTTCTGGCGCACCTTCCTTCTGCTCGGCCTGCTCACGACCCTGTCGATGGGTTCGTGGATCGCCATGATCAGCGCGGTCCAGCGCGGCCCGCAGGTCGAGCAGACGGCCGAACTGGTCATCTCCGTCGTCACCATCACCCACGCCGCCCTGACCCACTCGGCGCCCGACCTGCGCACCGAGCTGCTCTTTGAGCTGGTCAGCAACGAGGGCATCCGCGTGCTGCCGCTGCTGCCCACCGACAGCGTCGAGCCGCCGCCGGACAGCCCGCTGATGCCGGAGATCGAAGCACTGATCAAGCAAAAGCTGGGCAAGGACACGCGCTTTTCCAGCAACGTCAACGGCACCACCGGCTTTTGGATCAGCTTTAAAATCGACGGCGATGAATACTGGCTGATGCTCGAACGGGAGCGCCTGTCAGGGCTGTCGGGCGTGCAGTGGCTGGGCTGGGCCGGCGTGGTCGGTGTGCTCTCGCTGCTGGGCGCGGCGCTCATTTCCAGCCTGATCAACCTGCCGCTGGCGCGCCTGACCGCCGCCGCCCGCGCCATCGCCCAGGGCAAACGGCCGGCGGCCCTGCCCGAAAAGGGGGCGCAGGAGATCATCGAAGCGAACCGCAGTTTCAACCAGATGGTCGACGACCTGCAGCGGGTCGAAACCGACCGCGCGCTGATCCTGGCCGGCATCTCGCACGACCTGCGCACCCCGCTCACGCGCATGCAGCTGGAAGTGGAAATGGCGCAGCTGTCGCAAGACGCCCGCGAAGGCATGCAATCGGATATCGCCCAGATGGACGCCATCATCGGCCAGTTCCTCGACTACGCCAAGCCGACCGAGACGTCGAGCTTCGTGCCGGTCAATATGAGCGAGCTGCTGGCCGACGTCGCCCGCGCCGCCGAGCGCATCCCCAGCATGCGCGTGCGTACCGATATCGAGGCCGAGGTGGTGGTGATGGCCAACGCCACCGACCTGCGCCGGGTCTTTAATAACATCATCGAAAACGCCCGCCGCTACGGCGTCACGCCCGGCACCAGCTACACCGAGATCGACATCGGCTGCCATGTGCGGGTCATCGGCGGCAGCAGGCGCGCCGTGATCGCGCTGGAAGACCACGGCGAAGGGGTGCCGGCAGCGCAGATCGAACAACTATTAAAACCGTTTACCCGATTGGACACCGCGCGCGGCCAGGCGAATGGCGCCGGCCTGGGTCTGGCCATCGTCGAGCGCGTGGTGCTGCGCCACCAGGCCACGTTAAGCGTGCGTAACCGCGACGGCGGCGGCCTGCATATCGGGCTGGCGATGGCGGTGGTGTAAGGTCAGGGCCGGGGCCAGGGCCGCGGTTTATACTGCAGCTTCTTTCGACTACCGGATTGTCCCATGACCCCACTGCAGTTTAGCGACGTCGAGGACGCCGCCGCCCGCATCGCCGGCATCGCCCACCGCACCCCTGTACTGACTTCGCGCACCGCCAACGAGCGCACCGGGGCGCAGCTGTTTTTCAAGTGCGAAAACTACCAGCGCACCGGCGCCTTTAAATTTCGCGGCGCCTGCAATGCGCTGGCGCGCTTTAGCGACGCCCAGCGCGCCGCAGGCGTGCTGACCTACTCGTCGGGCAACCATGCGCAGGCGATCGCACTGGCGGCCCGGCTGGCCGGCATCAAGGCCGCCATCATCATGCCGCACGACGCCCCCGCCCTGAAGGTGGACGCCACCCGCGGCTACGGCGCCGAAGTGATCGTGTATGACCGCTACACGGAAAACCGCGAAGAAATCGGCCGCCGCCTGGCGCACGAGCGTGGCATGACCCTGGTGCCACCGTACGACCACCGCGACGTCATTTGCGGCCAGGGCACCGCCGCCATGGAACTGTTCGAAGAAACCGGCCCGCTCGATGTGCTGCTGGTGTGCCTTGGCGGCGGCGGCCTGCTGGCCGGTTCGGCGCTGGCCGCACGCGCCATGAGCCCCGCCTGCCGCGTCATCGGGGTCGAGCCGGAAGCCGGCAACGATGGCCAGCAGTCGCTGCGCAGCGGCGCCGTGGTGACCATCGCCGTGCCCACCACCATCGCCGACGGCGCCATGGTGACCCACTTGGGCGCCCACAATTTTGACGTGATCCGGCGCGACGTCGATACCATCGTCACCGTCAGCGACGCCCAGCTGGTCGAGACCATGAAGTTCTGCGCCGAGCGCATGAAGATGGTGGTCGAACCGACCGGCTGCCTGGGCGCCGCTGCCGCCATGTGCGGCGCGGTGCCAGTGGCCGGCCTGCGGGTGGGCATCATCGTCAGCGGCGGCAATGTCGACCTGGCGCGCTTTGCCAGCCTGGTGACACAGTAAGAAGCTGTCCAATTGTTACAAGAATGTTACCGTAGCAACTGTTACAGGCGAAAGCGCGGCAGCGCACATACCTGTGCCTGAGAACGTTTTATAACGTTGGTACACCCACTCAAGGAGAGACATCATGATCAAGAAAATCTTGCTCGCCACCATAATCGCCGGATCATTTGGCGCCGGCGTCGCCGTCACCGCACCGGCCGCAGCGGCCGTCGTCATCGTGCGCCAGGCGCCGCCGCCGCCGCGCAATGAAGTGGCACCGCCAGCGCGCCGCGGCTACGCATGGCAAAACGGTCACTGGGAATGGCGCAACAACCATTACGTCTGGGCCAAGGGCAGCTGGGTGCGCGAACGCCGCGGCTACCGTTACAACCAGCCGACCTGGGCCGAACGCGATGGCAAATGGCAGATGTCGCGCGGTAACTGGGCACGCGGCGATAACGACGGCGACGGCGTGCGCAACCGCGACGATGCGCGCCCGAACAATCCGAACCGCAACTAACAGCAAGCCCGGCCTTCACGCCGTTTAGTGAGGCTGCTTGCCCCCTCTCCTACACAGCAAACACTTGCTGATTCACCACACTAGTTCGCCGCCGTCGTAAACGACCACGATTTGGCGGCGGCCTTGCCATTGACGGTGCCGGCGAACGTGACGGTATAGCTGGTCGACGCCGTCAGGCGCGCGGTCGGCACCAGCGTGGCCGTATAGATATCCTGGTTGCTGTCGGGCGTCACCGCCGGCCCGTTGCTGGCCATATTGTTGACCAGGATGCGCACATCGAGCGCGCCGCCGCCGGCAGTGGGGGCGACATTGAGCACACTGATGATGATGGCCGGCGCCGTGGTGGCCGGCTTGGCCTTGAAGTTGAGCGAAATGGGCGCGCCCAGTTCGGCGAACGCCGGCAGCGGCGTGGGTGACTCGGTATGGTTGAAAAACACCAGCGGCACGCCAGTCTGGCCGGCGTACGGATAGACCCGCACCGTGCCTTCAGGCGGCAGCTGTTCGGCTGCGCCCGTGGCGACCCCCACCTCGAGCACGCAGACGGTGTACTTGCCGTAGGCCGGATAGGCCTTGGTGGTGCCGGCGGCCATGCCGATGTCGCGCGCATTCGAAAACAGCACGGCGACGTGATAGACGCTGTTGGCCCAGGCATCCGCGCAGCTACCCCAGGCGTCGGCAGCCAGATTTTGCCCGAACATCGATTCGGCCACCACCCCGCGGTAGCCGGCAGCGAGCGCACGCGCGGTCGGATCGACGCCGGTAAAGCCGGCCACGCCGGCCGTCTCCGTGTGTGACTTGAGCAGCGAGCCGTCGTCGGTGTTGATGTAGTTCCAGTGTGCCAGCGCGGCCGCATCGAGCGGTGCATTCTGGGTCAGCTGTCCCGAACCTATGCTGCTGCGCACGGTATTGACTTCCGTGTAGACGGCGGCATTGCCACTGGCGGCCAGATAGGTCGGTGCCGGCGCCAGCGGCACCTGGGCGTTGGCGTCGGTCACCGGCGTCACCGGTGCCGGCGTGACAGGCACGCTGGCCGTGCCGCCGCCGCTGCCGCCACCACCACCACCACCACCACAAGCGGCCAGGGCCAGGGCGACCCCAACGGCGAGCAGGTTTGCCCCTTGAATGATCTTCGTTTTCATAAAATTCCTTTGCATCGTGCTACTTCAGCTACTTCAATCAGTTGGCCAGCGGCCCTTGCGAGGCCGCTGGCGGAAATTGCGTTGCCAGATTACGGACGAGCCATCGGTGCTGCCGCCATCGCCACGCCCTCGCGCTGACGGTCGTCGGCGTCGTCAAGCCCGGCCGGCAGCGACAATGGCGTCTCGCCCGCGGCATCCGGCATGGCTGGCAGCGGCGCTGCCGGTGCCAGTGGTAGCGGCAGCGCCGGCAGCGCCGCCGTGCTCACCGTGCTCACCGTGGTAGAACCGGGCAGCGCTGCCGGCGCTGGCATCGGCGACGGCAGGATCCAGACGTCAGCGAGCGGCGTGATGGCGCCGACGGCGCTGGCCACGCTACTGGAGAGCGCATAGTTGCCACTGTCGCTGCCGCTCACGCGAATCGCGCTCACCCCGATCGCCTTGCCGCTGCCGGCGCTGGCGTCGCTGAAGCTGGCGTTCGCCGCCAGCACCAGGCTGTCGCCGGCGAGTCGGTTGTCGGCCAGCGTGACGGGCGCCGTGGTGTTGCCGTCGTAGACCTTGCTGCCGCCGGTGGCGCGCACCGTCAGGCTTTTCGGCGTGATGGCGGCGCTGGTGCTGGCGTTGCTGGCGACACTGTAGTTGCCGGCGTCAGCACCGCTGGCGACGATGCCGCTGACCGTCACCGCTTTGGCAGCGCCGACGTTCTTGTCGGTAAAGGCCACGCTGACATAACTGAGGCTGAGGGCGTCGCCGCCGATGCGGTCGTCGCCCAGCGTCACGCTGGCGCTGGTGCCACCATCGTAGACCTTGGACTGGCCAACGGTATTGACGGTCAAGACCTTCTTGCCGATATCGGCCAGGCCAAGGGCGCTGCTGCCAACGTTGTAGTTGCCGGCATCGGCGCCGCTCAGACTGATACCGTTGACGGTCACCGTCTTGCCGACGCCGGCGTTCTTGTCGGCGAAGGCGGCACTGCCGTAGGACAGGCCGAGCACATCGCCCAACACCCGGTTGTCGAGCAGGGCCACGCTGGCGGCGCTGCTGCCGTCGTAGAGCTTCGACTGCGCCGCCGCCGTCACCGCCAGATTGGCCCGCGCCACGCTGGCAAACGACGCCGTGCTGCTGTTGGCGCTGTAGTTGGCGGCGTCAACACCCGACAGGCTGATGCCACTGACGCTGACGAACTTGTTGATGCCGGCGTTCTTGTCGAGGAAAGCGGCGCTGGCCGCCACGCTCAGGCGGTCGCCGGCGATGCGGTTGTCGAGCAGGTTGACGGCGGCGGCCACGCTGCCATCGTAGACCTTGTCCAGCGCCGCCGCCGTCACCGCCAGGCTGCGTGGCACGATGCTGGCGCTCAGGCCAGCCGGCTGGACCAGGCTGTAGTTGATGCTGTCGGCGCCGGTCAGGACAAAGGCGCTGCCGGTGACGGCCTTGGCAAGGCCAGCGTTTTTGTCAGCGAATACACCACTGATGGCGCCCACGTGCAGGTCGTCGCCCAGCAACGCGCCGCTGAGCACCGCGCCGCTGACATTGATGGTGGCGGCAGTGCTGCCGTCATACACCTTGTCGAGCGCCACCACGCCAGCGACCGTCAGGTCGGCGCGGCCGATGGCGGCATTGGTGGCGGCGCTGCCGACGACCGTGTAGTCGCTGGCGCGGCCGGCACCGGCTGCGCCATCGAGCAGCGTGATGCCGCTGATGGTGGCGCGTTTGGCGGCGCCGGCATTCTTGTCGTCGAAGGCGACGCCGCCGGCAGCCACCACGCGCAATGTTTCGCCATCGACCACGCCGCCCAGCGCCAGAGCCGTCAGGGTGGCGCTGGTGCTGCCGTCGTAGCGGCGGCTGGCGACGCTGGCCGACACCGTCAGCAGCGCCTGCTCGATGGTGGCGCTGGCAACGCCGCCGGCCAGCGTGTAATTGCTGGCCAGGCCAGTGCCATCGGCCAACGCCAGGCTGCCGCGGTTGACGGCCTTGGCGCTGCCGACGTGCTGGTCGACGATGCTGGCACTGCCCGTCAGGCCGAGCGTCTCGCTGTGCGGCAGCATGCCAAAGTTGAACACCGACGCATCGACCACGGTGCTGCCGTTGTAGGCGCGCGCAGCTGTCAAGTTGACGATGAAAGGCGTGATCGTCACCGGCGCGGCGGCCAGCGCCGGCAAGGCGTAATTGCTGGCGCGGGCGGTGGCCGAATCGAGCAGGGTGATGGCGCTGATGGTCTTGCCGGCGACGGCCACATTGGCGTCGCTGGCGACGGCGCCGCTGTATGCCAGCAGTTCGCCGGCCACGCCGGTGGTGATGTTCACCGCAGCCGTCAGGCTGCTGCTGCCATCGTAGGTCTTGCTCGCTGCCAGCGCCACGGTTTTCGCCGTGATGGTCAGCGCTGCGTGGGCCGCGTCGAGCAGCGGCAAGCGGTAATCGCTGGCCAGGCCGGTGGCGTCGGCCAGCGTGATCGCGCTGATTGATTTGCCAGCGGTCGCCACATTGGCGTTGCTGGCGAGCGCGCCGCTGTAGGCCAGCGTCTCGCCCGCCACGCCGGTGCCGATGCTGACGGCGCCGGTCAGGCTGGTATTGCCGTCGTAGGTCTTGCCAGCGCCGAGGGTAACGGTGCGCGCCGTGATTGCCGCCGCCACCTCGGCGCTGCTCGAAGTCAAGGCGTAGTCGCTGGCCTGCGAGCCCTGGCTGCCGGCGATGGCGCCGACCGCCAGGCCAGAGACGGTCACCTTGCTGGCGCTGGCCACGTGGGCGGTATCGTAGAGGGCGCCGCTGGCAGCAATGCTGGCGTCGAGGTCGCCGCCGATCAGGCCAGTGAGGTGATAGGTGGGCAGCAGGCTGCTGCTGGTGGAACCGTCGTAGACCTTGCTGACGCCGGCGTTGCTGAGGGTGGCCGTCAGCGCGCGCGCGCTGATGGTGGCGGCGACGTCGAAGCTGCTCGC